>CAZLRU010000034.1:0-1541 GCA_964562155.1 uncultured Gammaproteobacteria bacterium | reverse complement strand
CCGAGTATGTGGGGGTTCAGTGGCCACCGTCTGTTCGTGTGAGTGACGAGACCTATTCTTGTCAGGAGGTTGATTCCGCTTCAACGGGTATGGCACGGACGACAAAAAAGATTATAAATGGTCGTTCTTATTGTGTGACGACCCAGAGTGAGGGCGCTGCTGGCACGGTCTATACTGAATATACGTACGTCTCGCCCCTGGACCAAAAAACGGTCACGATCCAATTTACGGTGAGTCAAGTACGTTGCGAGAACTATGATGATCCGCAGCGGGCGTTATGTCAGGATACGCAAAGCGCTTTTAATCCTGATGCGCTCGCGCAGATGATGATAGGGAGTGTGAGGGTTGAGTAGTTAGGTTTTTTTGACCCATGACCATCCGTATATCGTGAGGAGGGGGAGTACAAAGAAACACACGACGTATATCGTTTCTATCAGTACCATGGATGGCTGAGCTACGGCACTCAGCCATCGCATGCTCAAAAGGTAAACGATAGCGGTTTCGGCCAGCGTAATGATCAAGCCGCTTCTATGAAAAGAGAGTTTGCGGATGCCCAAGAGCGTCCAATCCGATATAAAGCTCATACAAAGGCTATGAGCTAACCAAAATCCCAGGATGCCGCCGGCTTCATCGCCGACGAGGCTGCCCATGTGAAAGGTTTCGGGAGAGGGGAGATTGCCTCCAATCATAGCACCAAGGATTCCTCCGAGGATGGCCATCATGTAATTCGCGAAGAGAGCGGTTATGCTTCTTGCGAGTAGATATCCGAAGGAGCGAATACGTGTATTCATAGATTTTATCGGAGGCTGATTTTTTCCGTGTATTGTTTAAATCTGTTGAGAATCGATTGCCATCCCTCGCGTTGCATGTCTATCGGGTTTTGGTCTTCGACCTCAAATATTTCCGTGACGTGGATGCCTTCAGCTCTTTTTTCGAAGCCTACCTCAACCACACGTTCATCTCCAATCGTGTAGACGATGCGTTCCATGGGGATGACCTCATTGTACGTTCCGTAAAAATTGAAACCGAAGCTCTTGTCCTTGGCTTCCATGCGGTAGGAGAAGGTTCCACCTACACGCAGATCATTGCTAGCTTCCGGTGTGTGCCAATCATCAGAGGCGGCGTTCCATTGCTTCACGTGATCCGTGTTGTTCCAGCAGTCCCAGACTATTTCCAGTGGAGCGTGAACAGTGGTCTCGATGGTTACTTTTTCAGGACGAGGTGTTTGCATAATTTAGGTAAAAGGTTAGTTGGTATTAAGGTTAAGCGTCTATTCTTCTTTTTACCGTGTAAAAAGAAATCGGACAATGTTTGATCGTTTCGTTTTTTCGACCGTTCCGATGTAGGTATTGTTGGGTCGATTCGGTATTTCTTCTGCCTATGCTACTCTGCTAAGGTTGATTGTATGAGAAAGGGCTTTTTTTATCTTCTATTCGTTGTGGGTGTCTTTTTGCCCGCATCGGTTTTTGCGTTGACGGTGCAGCCTGAATTTAATCCGAATCTCTTGGTGCCTGATGCCGCGTTTCATGATACCCAAACCT
>CAZLRU010000033.1:0-2052 GCA_964562155.1 uncultured Gammaproteobacteria bacterium | reverse complement strand
ATGGTTGAGCTTATGGCGTTGCCGCACGGGATTATTGATCGATCAGGAGCGAAGGCGCTTAAGGTGAAAAAGGGAGCGTTGGCATTTGAAGGAGTAAGCTTCAAGTATCCAACCGGACAAACCGTGCTTAAGTACTTGGATTTAACCATCGAGCCTGGGGAGAAGGTGGCCCTGGTCGGCCCGTCTGGAGCGGGAAAATCGACCATCGTGAAGATTCTCTTTCGTTTTTACGATCTTACCAAAGGTCGGATTCTGATTGATGGACAAGATATTGCGAAAGTCACTCAGGATAGCCTTCGTGACGCCATCTCACTGGTTCCGCAGGAGCCGATTTTGTTTCATCGGACGTTGAAGGAGAATATTCGCTATGGCAGACCGGAGGCGAGTGATGAGGAAGTGGTGCTAGCAGCCAAGCAAGCGCATTGTCATGACTTTATTTCCGGTCTTGAGAAAGGGTATGAAACGTATGTGGGGGAGCGGGGGGTGAAGTTATCGGGCGGCGAGCGGCAACGTGTGGCGATTGCGCGCGCTATTTTGAAGAATGCGCCGATTTTGGTGTTAGATGAAGCGACGTCGAGTTTAGATTCTGAGTCGGAGCATTTGATTCAAGATGCGCTCCAGACGCTTATGCAGGGGAAGACGGTGATTGTCATCGCTCATCGGTTATCAACGATTATGCAGATGGATCGGATTATTGTGTTGGAAGATGGAGCCGTTGCTGATACAGGTACGCATCATGAGCTCTTGAAAACAGAAGGTGGATTATACAAAAAACTTTGGCAGTTGCAGGCGGGTGGGTTTTTGGCTGAGTGAGTGGCCCTTCGGGCAGAGAAGAAAGATAGGCGATGGGCTCGCACGGCACAGCTTTTTGTCGCCTGCGGAACTTGCTGCATTTTTACGTTCGCTTCGCATTGGGTTTGGATAGCTTCGGGCAGTCCTCGTCGACAAAAAGCTGTGCCGTGCGAGCCCTAGATGAAAGAAGGTGGGGGATTAAGCCCGTTCTAAAATCCTCACCGTCCCATGATGGGCGCGGACTTCGATGAGATCGCCTTCTTTGATGACTTCGGTGGCGCGGCGGGTGCCGATGAGACAGGGTTTACCGAGTTCGCGTGAGACAATGGCGGCGTGGCAGGTGATGCCGCCTTCGTTGGTGACGATGCCAGTGGCGCGGCGCATGAGCGGGACGAATTCTGGGCGTGTCATGCTTGTAACGAGGATGTCGCCGTCTTTAAAACGCGTGAAGTCTACTTCACTTAACATGATGCGAGCCGTGCCTTTGGCGTAGCCTTGGCAGGCGATTTGGCCGTTTAGGATGGTGTCTTTCGTTGCTGATCCTTCCGTCTCTGTTTCGCATTCTTCGCGGAGGGATTGCGCTTCTTTGCCGACGACGAGTCGATAGCCGTTCACCGTCATGATGATCATCAAGCCTTCATTGCGACGTGTTTCAAGGGTTTCCTTGCTAATAGTGCCTCGGGCTAGGGATGCGACTTCTTCAGGGGCGAGATAGGCTAGCAGTTCTTTTGGAATTCCGATGTGTTTTTCTAACTCTTCCAGAATCGTTAAGAGCACATGAATGCCCATTAGATTGATTTTTTTGCGGTGTTCGCGCCAATAGGTGAGGAGTTGAAAGAATGATAAGGGATTTTCAGGCAGGCCTCTCTCTTTGAGAACGGCCCTTACCTCTTTATCGACGTGATGTGTGTGTTCATGGATCGATTGAGCTTCGTTTTTGGCTTGTGCAGGATTCTGCATTAAGACTCGCAATTCTTCCGCGATATCGTTTTCGTCATAGCTACCGATACGTGCGTAGTTGTTTTTGGTAAACCTAAAGTGACGGAGGTGAGAATGGACGGCAGCAGACGTTCGTAGCCATTCACTGAAGGGTAATCGGGTACGAGCCGCTCCTTGGGCCAATCGCACCAGGTCTTGTCGACGTTCGCGGTTGAACGTAGGGAAGCGAGTGGTGAGTAAGATTTTTACTTCTTCTTTGGTTAATCCGTTCTCTTTGGCTTTTGCTTGGATGATTTCTTGGTCTACGCCTACATCGAAGGC
>CAZLRU010000032.1:0-3361 GCA_964562155.1 uncultured Gammaproteobacteria bacterium | reverse complement strand
CTACCAATACAAAACGCCACCGCCAGGTGGTGTTTTGTATTGGTCGATGATATCCTTTTTCTTGATTATGATTTTCTATGTTGCCGGATCGTTAGATAAAGGTAATGAGCTCAAAAAGGTCATTCAAAACCTGGAAGATTTTGGACACACCATTTCCTTTGACTGGACAGTTGGACCCATCCTTAAGCCTTATGATAAGGATATCGCCTTAACTCAGGATTTTGCTCAAAAAGCTCTTAACGGAGCAAGGGAGTGCGATGTCTTTTTACTCTTTCCCGACCAAACTGGCGGGACGGGACAGTTTGTGGAATTAGGGGCAGCTCTTTTTTCTGAGCGAGTCACTCATGTGTTCGTGATCGGACCGCATCAGGGGCGTTCGCTTATGTTCTTTCATCCTCGCGTCAAACGTGTCGCGTCATTGGAGGAAGCCTTGAAAAATATCGCTTAAAAAACAAAGATCGTCTGTTGTAGATAAAAAGACGATTGGGCAACGCATTTTTATATTACTTTATTTCATTTGTCCGCGACGCCAGGCCTCGATCTTTTTATGATCACCTGATAACAGAATTTCAGGGACACTCCACTCGACTCCCCGTTTGACCTTGTAGACTTCTGGACGAGTGTATTGTGGGTATTCGAGTAACCCCTCAACCGTGTGGGACTCCGTGTCCAGAGAGGCCTCTTTTCCGAGGACGCCAGGACGTAAACGGGCGATCGCGTCCGTCATGACGAGGGCTGCAAGCTCTCCTCCCGTGAGAACGTAATTACCGATGGATAATTCTTCATCAATCAGATGCTCGGTTACGCGTTCATCGATCCCCTCATATCGACCACAAATAAAGACAAGGCGCTCATATTCGCACAGACGGCGAGCATCGGCTTGCGAAAAGGTTTTGCCTTTTGCACTCGTCATAACTACACAGGTTTTTTTACCAGCGGTTGTTTTGGACCCGTCGGCTTTACGAACCTTGAGCGCTTGCAGAGCCTTGTGGATGGGTTCGATTTTCATAACCATTCCAGGGCCACCGCCAAAAGGACGGTCGTCAACGGATTGATGACGGTCGTCCGTCCACTGGCGTAGTTGGTGGGTTTGTAGCTTTAGGGCTCCGGCTTTTTGACCACGTCCAAGCATCGCTCCCGCAAGATATGGTTCAACCATCTCGGGAAAAATGGTGATGATGTCGACTTGGAGGGGTTTGCGTTTCATGCGCATAGCCTAACCTTCCTTAGAAAAACAAACAACCCCGCACCAAATGGTACGAGGTTGTAGGGAGACCTTGTTTAAATTCCCAAATCGCTCAAATCTGCATCCGTGACCAAGCCCGCTTCACCGTGGGTAGGAGCGGCGGCCATAGGAGAGGTGGAGGCACGTTGGACCTTGTGCTCTTGGTGCTCGCGGCGAGCGTCCTCTGGTTCGTAGATCTTCATGTTGACGCGAGCATTAGCTTTGGCGCCGACGATTTTCAGCAAAATGCGGAGTGCGCGAGCGGTTTGACCATCGCGACCAATGACATACCCCATGTCTTCTGGATTGACGTGGAGGGTGAGGAGGACGCCGCGTTCGTCGACGGTGCGTTCAACCTTCACATCGTCAGATTTGTTGACGATTGACTTAACCACGTACTCAAGAAATTCCTGATCAAGAAACTGTTCGGCCATACCGGCTGAAGCCATCCCATCCGATCTGTTCAACAGATCCCAGAGACGGCGATAAAAAAGGATAAGGAGTAAATGCCCCGATGGGCTTATGCTTACGCTAGCAAATAAGTTAGAAGGTGTAAATTAGGCGACGGGCTCGTCTTGGGCCGCAGGTATGGGATATTTGTCTTTGCCTTACGGGTCCTGCCACTGCGGCACCTTAGCATGCTCGCCGCCAATCACTGGGGGAGGCGGACTGCGCGTGCCAAGGGATCCGCCTCCGTGTCACCCGTGTGGGGTTTGATGGAATATCCCATACCTGCGGCCCAAGACGAGCCCTAGATAGGGGGAGGAGAGGGAGGGACGCGGGCTCTTGACGATTGTGGGGTTTTACTCTACTCTTGGCCCCATGTTGACTATCCGTTTAACCCGTGTCGGGAAAACCAAGCAGCCTCAATACCGCTTTATCGTATCCGAAAAAGCGCGTGATCCTTGGGGAAAGGCTTTGGAAATCTTGGGGACCTACAATCCTCTGACCGAACCGCCTCAATTCAAGGTTGAGACCGAACGCATCCATCACTGGATCTCCAAGGGAGCTCAGTGCTCGGATACGGCTTGGAACTTGTTTGTTGACCACAAACTCGTAAAAGGCGAGAAGCGCAAGATGCAATCCGTCTCCAAACGCCGCCGTGAAAAGTTGGTGAAAAAAGCCGCTTAACCGTCGTTTTTTTCAAAACACTCCCCACCATTGGGGAGTTTTTGTTTGTCCAGGTATACTATTGCAAACATATGTCTGAATCCCCTCCTGCGCATCTGCGACAAAAGGCGGCTCTCTTGGCCGATTCACCCCTGGAACGTATTGATCAGGAAGAAACGCTCGATTTTGTACGGGGGCGGACCACTCTTTTGGCTCGCGTGAAAAATGATATCGCCCACCTTGAGACGGCCTATCAAGAGGCCATTTCCCCTACCGCTCCTGCGCTTGATACCTGGACAGATCCCCTCCCCGTCCCCTCTCTCAAAGACCACCAGCGCGTCGTCGCGACGCTGCGTGCGGTTTGGGACAGTATCCGTCATGACGAACAGAAAAAGGTCTATCCATATAAGGATCATGCCTTATTTGTGGATGGATCCGCCTACCTTGAAACAGAACTTCTCCGCGAACGAGACGAGCTTCGACGACGCATGAAAGAGGGGGCTCAGCCCGATAAACACACCCTCGATGCGTATCGGCGCGTACGTAGTGAACTGGGTGCGCTAAGGCTACTACGCACGGATTATCCCCCCTCTAGAGACATTCAAGACGGGGCGCCCCTTAGTTCTGAATATTTTTTAGCAGAGGACTATAAACCCGTAAAAAAAGATCATCGCGAACAATCCATCACTTCTTCCAGCAATCTTTTGGATTTGTGGTCGCAATTACATGCCGGTACCCGCTTGGGGATAGATACGGGAAAACGTGTTATCTCCATGGAGCTCCATAGCGCACATATCGCAGGCGATGGAAGGATGGTTTTAGAAGGACGTATCACTCTTGGGGAGCCAGATATGCCAACCAAGCAGCCGCTTCGAGTTATCGTTTCAAAGGGAACGCATCCGGAAGCATCCATCTCTCTCTCGGAGCATGAGCATCTTCCACGTTTAATTATCAAAGAATTTTTCTTGCAAACATCACGAGTGGATCCATTAAAACGCTGAAGCCCCGCACTCCCGTTATCCGTTA
>CAZLRU010000031.1:0-5020 GCA_964562155.1 uncultured Gammaproteobacteria bacterium | reverse complement strand
CTAAGCAACGATGGCAGAAGATCAAGCGCTGGGGCAAAAAGGTGCCGTTTGCGAAAATCCTATATCGTGCGATAAAACCATCTTGATCTTTTATGAATTTCTTCGAGAAAGCTGCTTCCGTGGGCAGAGAAGCTCTTACCGCTATGACATCGAGTTCAAAACGAGAAAAAGGACTAGTCCGTCCCACTGAGCAAGAACAAGGCATCATCGACACCCTGAAAAACGAACGTTCATCAATTCGAGAAATCGGACACGAACTTTTAGACACACTCGGTTTCGATGAGGGGGGTATTCACTTGCGACAAAAAGCAAAGAATACACAAGCATTATTCTATGAAGCGGTAGCAGCCTATACAGGCGTGATGAGTGCTGCCGAAGTTAAACGCGCTTATCAGCAGGATCCAAACGGTTTATTTTTTTTAGATTTGACAGGGTACGTCAGTAAAGAACAAAAAGATCTTACTGAACATGAGCTGTTGAGAGAAGTTCTACGCACAGAACGACGGGGCGATGCGGATACACGAGCGCGGGCCTCGGGGGCTTTACAAGAAGCCCATTTATCCGCTCTCCAAGCGCGAGAATACGCAGGGGATGATCTTAAACGCGCAATGAACACTTTCCATGAACAGGCGGGGAGGGAGTATTTAGAAGAAAAGGGAGCCCTCTACCACCTCGCGGAAACTGCCCCGGAAGTTGCCGAACGACTATACGAGATCACTGAACTACCTTTTGTTAGTTTTGTTCGTGAGTTAGAACTTTTCCTAGAAGATCCTGCGCTTGCCATTCATCTTGAGCAACGCGATTATAAGAATCCTATTTTTTTGGGTGTACGTGAAGTTGTTCATATAGCTCTCTTGGAAAAACAAGCGCGTTGGCGCATCCAATTTCCACGAAGTGTATCCGATCCTTTCGCCTACTCTTCGCGCGCACACGCAGAAGTAACACGCGATATTTATCTACAGGAACTCGAGGAGAAGCTAGGCGATAAAACCTCACTTGAACACCAAGCCACTGCACAGAAAGAGTGGTTTACTGAAAAAGCTCGGAGGCTAGAGAGTTACGATCTATTTTTAGACGAACTGGAACGCTATTCTGCGCATGGGCTGGCTTCGATTCCTCCCTCCTCTTCAGAAAAGCGGGTCGATGAGTGGGACATTGGGCATGCCGAACCCAGCACCCTTCTTCCCGTTCTACGAGAGCTGGTGCAGTCCCTTCCTCCTTTGGAGGCAAGTAGGCTTACTCGCATAAAAAGAGATGAATTGACGAGAGAGCTCCACGAACATCTGCATGGAGGAGAAACGGGTCCGCAGCTGCAGGTGCGATTTTATGCCCTTTTTTCGAGAATCATTTCAGAAATTACTAAAGAATGGCGCTCCGCCTATGAGCGGGACCGCGTCTACTTTTTGCATCGGGATATAAAAGAAGCGGCTATTTCACAAAAACGATTGGCAAATCGCTCAATCCCGGAAACGAGAGAAGCAATCAAAAAAGGAATAATGGAGGAGTGTGAAGAGAACCTCATATTTGTACAAGCGTTGGGCGATCTTGAGGAGATCGTTGATCACCCAGAGATTAAAGAGTCCGTGCAGGATGTTGGTAAGCGACTTGGTATTGATGGAACCGCTAAGCTGGTCTTAGAAGACCTGCAGGATCAACTTGCCCAAACCCAGGGTGCCTGCCAACAGGCACGTATAAACACCGCCTCCTATTTAAAACGAAGTTCTACAGATTCTCATCTACGTCTCCTATCCGCTTGGCTTCATCAACATCCTATTAACCGTTGGCACCCTCAAGCAGCTTGACTATGTCCCCTATCGCAATTCTTGGTGCCGGAAACATGGCCACGGCCTTAGCCGTGAATTTAGCTCGCCACGGGCGACCCGTTCGACTCTATTGCATTGAGCCGGACGTGGAGGAAGATATTCATACCCATCATCGAAATCAGAAATATCTTGCGGATGTTGTTTTGCCTCCCGCTATTGTTGCGAGTCACGACATCGCTTTTGTTACAGAGGGGGCAGATACCCTTTTCATTGCGGTGCCGTCTTTTGCGGTTGCAGACGTGATGCAAAAAGCGCTTCCTCATCTCTCCCCGAATGTTGTTATTGCTAGCATTTCCAAGGGCTTAGACCCGGATACTCTTGATCCCTTGATCATAAAAGAGGGAGCGCTTCTCCCTCCCTCATTAAAAGAACAACTAACGACGCTGGGAGGACCGGCGATTGCCAACGAGATGACTAAAGGAAGTCCGACGGCGTTTGTGGCAGCAAGCAAAGATCCTTATGGCGCAAACCATATTAAATCATTACTGGAAACGGAGCACGTCAAAGTTGCGACATCGACAGATCTGCTTGGGGTAGGGCTCGCAGCCGCGTTAAAGAACCCCTATGCGATCGCCCTTGGCATGTGCGATGGATTAAAGCATCCGACGAATGCGAAAGCGTTTTTATTAACGATCGCCATTGACGAAATGAGCTCGATTCTGGAAGCAGTAGGCGCGCATACGGAGACGGCCCACGGGCTGGCCGGCCTTGGGGATTTGATTGTTACGGGGTTTTCTCCTCATGGGAGAAACCGAACCTACGGCGAAAGACTAGCGGGGGCCTCATCAAAAGAACCAAAGGATCTTGGACTGACGACCGTCGAAGGGATTCATGCCACCGAACTTGCTGCAAAACTCGCCACGCGCCTAGGTGTGCACGCACCACTTCTTGAAAGCATCACGCGCTGCTTGAAAGCGGATAGCTGCTTTACCCAGCCGTTTGAAACATTTTTACGAGAGGTGCGTGTTTAACTTAAATAAGATCGTTTTGCGGCCTAACATAAAGATGCCCCCGGCAATACCGAGGGCATCTTTATGTGTATTTACTGCGCCTTTGGTGGCTGTGCCCCCACAAACAGGGCTGGCTGCGTGCTTGGATCAAACAAGATAAAGGAGGCTCCGCGTGTCGTTGGTAACTTGCGCGATGTCCAGGTCACACCCCCGTCATTCGAGAAGGCGATATTGGTATCGGTCGCGTAGGTTAACTTCTTTGAATCCTTGGGATGAATCGCCATTGCTCGGACATCCAGTGTGTTGTTTGGGTTAGCGATAGTCACGGGGCTCCACGTCGCTCCTGCGTCGTCGCTTCTTAACATTCCAAAACGGGAGATATGATAGATACGATTTACGATGTTTGGATCGAGGACCACCGCGCGTGGGAAGCGCGCTTTATCAAAATCTTGAAATGGTTTGCGGATAGAGGTCCAGGTTGCTCCATTGTCCGTGCTCTTGAGAACGCCGGAACCATAGCTTGCCGCGTAGATAATCTTGGAATCATGTGGATCGACCGCAATATTCATGATACGAATTCCTTCGACGCGATAGGTGGCGCGCCACGTAGCACCAGCATTATCTGAGCGAAAAAGATCTCCATCACTTGTACCCGCATAGACCGCATTATCATTTTTTGGGTCGATGGCTAATGCCGTAAACCGTTTATCTGTACGACCATCAAAGAATGATTGGTTCCAGTCACGTCCACAATTTTCCGTTTTGAAAATTTGGTTGGCACGACTCACAAAGATTACACACTTATCTTTTGGACTCACCGCCACAGCCTCAATACGACCTACGGAAATGCCTTTTGCCGACTGCCACGATTCTCCCCCATCCGAGGTATACATCAGACCATTCTGAACCGTACCCAGGTACATCGTGAGAGGATCTTGTGGGTCGAATGCCCCCGTCACGGTGCCCACGTCGGCAATACTGCCAAATTTAGTACCCGCATTTAAAAGCTTCAATTGTTTCCATTCAACTACTTCGACCTTGGGCCCAAAAATATCTGTCTTCGTACGAAAGACCCCTCCATCCGGGCCCGTCGCCGGCACAGGAGCTGTGCTCCCAAAGCAACCAGCTCCAAATAAGGCTAACGCCCCCAATAAAACACTCATCTTAGAAAGATGCGCAAACATAATTGGGACTAGTATACCAGAAAATATATTTACGCGACACGCACCCCAGGAGCTCAAGCGTTAAGATGGATAGAATTGCCCTCCTTCCACGATTTGCTATAGCTTTACAGCCTTCTTAGCACTCGTCATACTCAATACATAAGCCTCCATATGCTACGTACCATTTTGATTGATGTTGTTCCGCCACGAACAGATCCAAGCGTAGCCGAACGTCGGTTGTTAGAGCTTGAGTCTCTTACGCAGACGTTTGGCGGAATGGTGATTGTGAAGCTGCTCCAGAAAAAAGATGTTCCAAATTATCGCACGTATATTGGGCCAGGGAAGATTGAGGAACTGATCCGCCTCGCAACAGAGGAACGGGCGACATTGATTGTGGTGAATAACTTGTTGAAACCTCGTCAAATGTACGAACTCAACGAAAAATTACGTCCTCACAAGCTTCAAGCCTGGGACCGAGTTGACCTCATTCTCAAGATTTTTCAACAACACGCAAAAACGGTCGAGGCAAAATTACAGATCAAGCTCGCCGCGATTGATCACATGGGTCCACGTATTTTTGGCATGGGCATGGAGATGATGCAGCAAGTAGGTGGCGTTGGGGTCCGAGGAGGACAAGGCGAGACGAATACCGAGCTCATGAAGCGTCACCTCACAAAAGAGGAAGAGCACATTAAGAAAGAGCTGGATAAGATTGGCCGAACACGAAAACTTCACCGTGACCGGCGCGATCGGTTGGGTCTTAACACCGTTTCCATTGTCGGCTACACCAATGCCGGGAAGTCCTCGCTGTTAAATGCTCTGACTCGCAAGGGAGCCTACGTCGCGGACGCGTTGTTCGCGACGCTGGATACCAGAGTGGGAAAAATCCTTCTCCCTTCTTCGAGTGATGCCGGAAGCCCGTTCATCCCTGTACTCGCCTCCGATACCATTGGGTTTATTCAAGATCTCCCTCCGCAACTCATTCAAGCGTTTCGCTCGACGCTTGATGAAACCATCGATGCCGACCTGTTACTCCACGTCATCGATGCAAGCGATCCTTATATGAGCCAAAAGATCATCGAGG
>CAZLRU010000030.1:0-6022 GCA_964562155.1 uncultured Gammaproteobacteria bacterium | reverse complement strand
TGTTTCGCTCCGAGCAGAAGTATGATTCTGGTACGGGTTGGCCAAGTTTTTGGGCCCCTATCAATCCCGCCGTTGTTACCCTTAAAGAAGATCATGCTCTATTTGAGGCACGTACAGAGGTTGTGACCAGTAAATGCGGCGGCCACCTGGGACACGTCTTTGACGATGGTCCGGCGCCGACAGGCAAGCGCTACTGCATGAACGGCGCAGCGCTTCGCTTTATTCCTGACGAGACAACAACGTCAACACAGAAATAGTCGTACCATACCCTTAACCCCTCCCTCTCTACTCCCCCACCCTCCTTTCGGACTATGCAAGAAGTCGTCAAAAATCATGTTTACCGCTATCGTACAGAGGCGGGTATAACACAAGAACAATTTGCAGAAGCGATCGGCGTGACACGCCAGACCGTGATTGCGATTGAAAAAGGCAACTATACCCCATCTGTTTTGCTTGCCTTACGAATCGCCCGTTTTTTTAAACAGCGCGTTGAAGATCTTTTTTCTATTATCTATGAAAAATAATTCCTTTACCGAACCCTTGCTGGCTTTTCTCCTTATTCTCCTAGCCGCGCTCTGTTTTCAGCCCTTACAAACCATTTGGATGCCGATGATGGCAAGCTCGTTTGTGCTTGTTGCTTTTGTCGCCGTGTTTGTTTCATTTGCGGTGTTTATTTGGAAGGAAGAGGCTCGCGATGAACGCGAGAATCAACATCGTCTCACGGCGGGAAGAAATGGGTTTTTGGTTGGAGCGGGGTTGTTGGTGGCTGGTATTATTTTACAAACCGTACGACACGAGCTCGACTCATGGTTGGTGGTGACCTTGATTGGCATGGTTATTTCAAAACTAGCTACACGCTGGTATACGCAAGCGAAAGGGTAATATCTTTCAAGCAACCTAACCCTTGTGCTGTTTTCGAATGTAAAGTATACTTTACATATTCGTCATGGCTTCATACTTATTTTGAAGCCATGTTCCTCCTAACTCTTTCCTATGCCTCTTCTCCTCATCTCTTTCATCGCCGGTATTTTGACGGTGCTCGCTCCCTGCGTCCTTCCGCTCTTACCGATTATCATCGGCGGCTCCGTCGGTACCCATACACGTAATCCATATATCATTACCGGCTCACTCGCCTTTGCGATTGTCGTATTTACGATCCTCCTCAAATTCAGCACGCTCTTCATCAATATTCCTGCGACCGTTTGGAGCACCATCTCTGGCGTCATTATTTTGGGCTTTGGCTTTATCACGCTGTTTCCAGGTACGTGGGAAGCGCTTAACGTAAAATTCGGGCTTAGCAATCGCTCCGATAAGCTGTTGTCTGAATCCGCTAAAACAGGTGGACGATGGAGCGATGTTCTGTTGGGCGTGTCGCTAGGCCCTGTCTTTTCAAGCTGTTCTCCCACCTACTTCTTGATTCTTGCCACGGTCCTGCCACGAAGTGTGGGGGTGGGCATCATCTACTTGATTGCCTACGCGCTGGGATTATCTCTCACACTTCTTCTTATCAGCTTGCTTGGTCAACGATTTATCAAACAGGCGCGCTTCGCTGCTGATCCGCGTGGCTGGTTCAAACGCGGACTTGGCATTCTCTTCATCCTCGTGGGGGTATTGATTTTGACGGGGAAAGATAAGGATCTGCAAACGTATTTGGTACAGCAGGGGTATTATCCAACATCCGGTCTTGAAACATCCCTCCTGATACGCGCCGAACCTAACAAGCAAGCCATGATGCCTATTAGCTCTGCTTCATCGTCACCAATGGATGCGTCTGCCCTGGCTCGGATGAACAAACCTTTTCCTCGCTATCGTGAAATCACCAATCCATCGGGGTATGTTAATACGGACCCGCTTACGATCAGCCGTCTGATTGGCAAAAAAGTGATCCTGGTCGACTTCATGACCTATAGCTGCATCAACTGCATCCGAACGTTTCCCTATCTGAATGCTTGGTATGATAAGTATAAAGATCAAGGTTTTGAGATCGTTGGGATTCACACGCCAGAGTTTGCGTTCGAACACAAGCTGGAAAATGTCAAAAAAGAATTGGCGCGCTACGGGATCAAATTCCCTGTCGTGCTTGATAACGACTATGGAACGTGGAATGCCTACGGCAATAATTATTGGCCTCGCAAATATTTGATCGATATTGATGGGTACGTCGTCTACGATCATATCGGAGAGGGCGGATATGATGAAACCGAGAAAAAAATTCAAGAGCTCCTAAAGGAAAAAGCTGAGCATGAACGCATGCCGACAAGTATGATTCCGACAGGACTTATTCAGACTGCATCGATGCAGCCCGGCCGCGGGATTAGTCCTGAAACGTATTTTGGCTCGGCGCGTAATACATCTCTTGGCAATGAACTGCGCTTAAATGAGGCTTGGATGTTTCAACCTGAATATGCCGAAGCCAGCAAATCTGGTGCCTCGATCGCCTATACCTATCGAGCGAATAACATCTTCTTTGTAGCAAGCGCAACGACCTCAACCAAGGTCATCCTGCATCGAGATGGCAAAGCCCTCGATGCGACCCAAGCCGGAGATGATGTTAAGATTGAACAAGGCGAAAGCTACGTTATTATTCAAGGAGAACGGCTCTATCATCTTCTCAAAGACACAACCACCTCAGGGCCGCACACCCTTGAGATGACCGTGGAACAACCCGGTTTAAAAGCGTATACGTTTACCTTTGGCTAACATTTCTTCTATGTCTTCAACTTATCAAATAGCGATCTTTGGTGGTGGGTGCTTCTGGTGCATTGAAGCGGTGTTTGAACAACTCAGAGGCGTGATTTCCGTCATGCCTGGCTACGCGGGCGGTCAAACACTGAACCCAACCTATGAACATATCTGTGCCGGTGATACGGGACACGCGGAGGTATTACGGATTGAATACGATCCTGCCGTTATTTCTTTCAAAGATCTGTTGACCGTTTTCTTTGCGGCACATAACCCCACTACCCTTAATCGCCAGGGAAATGACGTGGGTACGCAGTATCGTTCGATTATCCTTTATACGAGTGATGACCAAAAACAGGAAGCTGAGACCTTCATTAACACACTCAATGCCGACGGTACGACAGGCAAGGTCGTTACGGAAGTCGTTCCGCTCGAGACGTTCTACGAAGCGGAAGCATATCATCACCACTACTTTCAGAATCATCCAGATCAAGCCTACTGTCAGTTCGTGATCAATCCTAAACTGGAAAAAGTAAAAGAACGGTTTGGACAACTCATGCGTCAACTATAATTCATCTTTCTCTTCTCGTATGTCTATGCCCGCCATGAAACCTGATACCGAACTCTCGGAGGAGCTGTATCAGGTCGCGCGTCAAAAAGGGACGGAAGCTCCGTTTACAGGCGAGTATTGGAACAACCATGAAAAAGGACTGTACCAGTGCGCCGTCTGCGGGAACACCCTCTTTTCATCCGATGCGAAGTTTGATTCCGGAACTGGATGGCCAAGTTTTACCGAACCAGCCAATCTAGAGAATATCGAACTGCGCGATGATAGCAGCCATGGCATGAAACGAACGGAGGTTGTTTGTAAACATTGCCACGCTCACCTTGGGCACGTCTTTGACGATGGTCCGCGGGATGCCGGAGGGAAGCGGTACTGCATCAACTCCGTCTGTTTAGCGCTTCGCAAGGAATAAGATCCTTCGTAAAGAGCCCTCATACGAGGGCTCTTTTTATCCATTTGAGCGAATTTGCTGAATGACTTCGATGTCTTTTGGCTGGATTAAGTAGGCAAATGTTGCGAACGCGATGGGCGTGAAGACAAGAAGACTAATAAAATAATACTTGAGCTCCCGCTCGGCAGAAACGGCGCGATGGTCTTCTACATGATCAAACCAGGCAGCTACTGCGATAACCGTCGCGGCCACAGCAGAAGCGAGGCACCAGACACAAAAGGCGTTAATATCAAGCCATTGTACCAAAAAAAGAAAGGCGGATTCGATAAACCCAAGGAGAGCCGCGCCCATCGTTAGCCGATACAACCAACGTGCCTGCCAGTCGGTTGCCACTCTTGCTACCAACACCCCAAACATTCCCACATAAAAAATCACTCCAAGCAGTGGGCGAGGCACACCAAAGGTCCACGCCCAATTTGAAAGACGCACGATATCACACCCACTCCCAGACCCACAGGCGATCGGTGCACCGGAGACGTAGGTATAGAGAAGATAAGCGGAGGCGAAGAGTCCGATGAGACTCGCGATCGCCATGATGAAGCGCGCCTGAAAAGGAGAGGGTTTTTTCATACTTTATCACTTCATCCCATCACAGGTTTCCGGATTCCACAAGCCTCGTTTGGCTTGTTTCGCCTCTCCCTGCAAACGCTTAAGTTCTAGCTTGCGCCGTTTATCTTGCGGAAACGAAGTATACTCGTAGGCGTAGCCCCCTTTCACCAATAGAGCATTCACATCTGTGCCGTCATCGAGAAAGATATTCCGCAATGATCTTCCATACTTATCCAGATCGTCAGCCAACGGATCTTCTTTAAGCAAGATTCGTTTTCCGCTCAATAGCTGTTTTGTGAAATTTGAAGCCTCTTTCCCAAAACACTGAACGGGTCGGCGCGGATCAACGGACTCGGGTGTATTCACTCCCAGGAATCGGACTTTTTTTGGCGTGGACTCACCATCCTGTTGAACTTCAATCGTATCGCCGTCCATCACATGCAGCACAAGCGCATTTGTCGTTGAGCTCACGGCAAGGGAAGCGCCTTCTTTTGAGGAAGAAGAGCTCGTTTGGACAAGGATCTGGGACGTTTTTTGCTCAACGACATCGGGGAGGACGGGAGTGGGAGCAACCGGACTCATGTAACTGTTCACGAGCCACGCAACCAGAGAAAGAAGCGCTCCTCCAAGTACAGACCATTGTCGTTTGGTCATATGGATCATTTTTTCACTACCCATCCGACTTTTACTTCACCGTCTTCCACCTTTACTTGATATTGCGTCAAGCAATGCCCATTGGGAGACATGCCGGTTTCAATATCGAACGCCCAATCGTGCCACGGACAATGCAGCTTGCCATCGGAAACGGGCCCGCAAGACATGGGACCGCCCATATGAGGACAGATGCTGTTTAAAGCAAAAAAACGTTCGCCAAGACGTACCACAGACATCGGTTTTTTATGAACCTTTATCTCACGCACCTGTTGATCCTGCCAATCTTCGACACGTCCAATACTCACAAATGCATCTGGTCCTTGCTCGCCAAAGGGGTGGGACATATGGTAGGTAGTATAGTAGTGCTCGACCCCGGTGTCGACCCGTGTTGTTTTTGTGTCGAAACTCGATCCCCTTTTTTTCTCTGCGGAACTCGGACAAGCGTCCGAGCTTGATTTGCATGGAGTGACCGTCGCCATGGCGTTGGGGGAGCTGGAACATTTTTTACATGCACATTGGCATCATCGTGAGCCGATTGTTCGTATTATCCATGGGCGTGGGTCTGGCACGCTTCGACAAGCCATTCATAAATGGCTAAAACTTCATCCAAAGATGGTGGCTGAATTTCGTGATAGTACTCGCATTGACGAGGTGGGGGCGGTGACGTATGTGGCGTTTCAGAGGCTCTGAATCAAGGCTTTTACCGCGCATAGCTGAATGGCTTGTGTTGCGTGGTCATGGAGGGCCTCAACCGGCAACACACCCCCTACCCGTTCTCGCAAAACAGAAAGGCTCGGCACATGTGAAACGAGCGCCGAGACATGTCCTGCCCCATGCTCGCGTAGCATCGCGGAAGCCGTAATCAAGGTTCCACCCGTATCAGAGATATCGTCGACGATTAACAATCGTTTCTCTTTTATCCGACGCACATCTTTAACAGCAATCTTTGTCTGCACCCCGTCTTTATCGCGATGTTTTTCCAATATAACAAGCGGGTGTTTGAGCGCGCTGGCACAGGCTTTCGCACGCCGAGCCGCGCCTTGGTCAGCAGCTATAATGAGATCGATAGGACCAAGATGTTTTTGCAAACCTATATCAGGAGACGCCCAGACGTTTACAAG
>CAZLRU010000029.1:0-6634 GCA_964562155.1 uncultured Gammaproteobacteria bacterium | reverse complement strand
GTACCGTGTCCGGAAAGATCGTTTTTACCAACGACTCCAACTTATCCAGCTCCCAAGCACTCGGGTCTTCTCCGGCGGTATGGTAAGCGACCAACGTTTCCATTTCCGACTGGACCATTTCTAAGACCTTCGCTTTCGATGGACGTTCACCGTCCTGTGTTGGTTGAGCAACCAAATCCAAAAGATCACGGCGCTTTTTATAGATGACCATGCGGTGCTTATTCAGAATGTCATCGTACTCAAGCAAATGTTTGCGAATATCGAAGTTGTGTCCTTCCACTTTTCGCTGAGCCGCTTCGAGAGAGCTCGTGAGCATTCTGTTCTCAATCGCCTCATTGTCCGGCAGACCGAGGCGATCCATAGTGGTCTTCATGCGATCCGAGCCAAAAATACGCATTAAATCATCTTCCATGGACACATAGAACTGCGTGGTGCCAGGGTCCCCCTGACGACCGGAACGGCCGCGTAACTGATTATCAATACGACGAGATTCATGACGCTCGGTTCCAAGTACATGAAGACCCCCGAGGGCTCGCACCTCTTCTGCCTCTTTTGCCTCGGGAGGATTGCCTCCGAGAATAATATCAACTCCACGACCCGCCATGTTGGTTGCGACCGTCACCGCCCCTTTACGACCGGCTTGAGCGATAAATTCTGCCTCACGTTCATGGTTTTTCGCATTTAAAACGTTGTGAGGAATGTTCGCTTGCTTAAGCAACTCGCCCACGAGTTCATTTTTTTCAATGCTCACGGTACCAATCAATATTGGTTGACCCTGCTCATGACGAAGCTTCACTTCCTGTACGACTGCTTGATACTTTCCGAGCTCCGTTTTATAGACGCGATCGGTTAAATCTTTACGTTGATTGTTCCGATGCGTAGGAATATTCAAAACATCCAGGCTATAAATCTTGTGAAACTCCTCCGCTTCCGTGGCGGCCGTTCCTGTCATCCCTGATAATTTATTATAGAGACGGAATAGATTTTGGAATGTGATTGTGGCAAGCGTGAGAGACTCTCGCTGAATCGGTACACGCTCTTTTGCCTCAATTGCTTGGTGCAATCCTTCAGAATACCGACGACCAACCATGAGACGACCTGTGAATTCGTCAACAATAACCACTTCATTTTCGCGCACGACGTAATCTTTATCTTTTTTATACAGGGCATGCGCGCGCAACGCCTGCTCAAGATGATGAACAAGCTTCATTCCGCCTTGAATATACAGATTTTCGACACCGAGCCAGCCCTCCATCTTGGCAATACCCGCTTCCGTTAGCGTAACAGCACGTAACTTTTCATCAATAATATAATCCTCCTTTTCGGACAGGCGCGGAACGAGTTCAGCGAAGCGATAGTACAAATCAGCCGCTTCTTCAGCCGGAGCAGAGATAATGAGCGGCGTGCGGGCTTCATCGATCAAGATCGAATCCACTTCATCCACGATCGCGAAATTTAATTCGCGCTGCACCATTTCCTCTTTGCGCTGCACCATGTTGTCGCGCAAGTAATCGAAGCCAAATTCGTTATTGGTGCCATATGTAATGTCCGCTGCATACGCTTCTTGGCGCGAGACAGGGCGCAGATAATCCATGTCGACACGAAACGAACCGGTTTCATCGCGCGCTTCATCGTGGACGGGCTCACTTTTAAAGGTGGGATCGTACACAAAACTTGCCGCGTGCTGAATGATACCAACAGACAAACCGAGCGCATGATGAATTTGCCCCATCCAAACCGCATCGCGGCGAGCCAGATAATCATTGACCGTGACCACATGCACGCCCTTGCCGGATAAAGCATTCAGGTACGAGGGAGAAGTGGCCATCAAGGTTTTCCCTTCACCCGTGCGCATTTCAGCAATCATGCCACGGTGGAGAGTCATCCCTCCAATCAACTGAACATCATAATGACGCTGTTTTGTGGTACGACGAGACGCTTCGCGAACAGCTGCGAAGGCTTCCGGCAGGAGATCATCGAGCGATTCGCCTTTTGTGAGGCGATCTTTAAAGATCTGTGTCTTTCCTTTTAGCTCTTCATCCGAAAGAGCTTCATATTCAGCGGCTAAGCCGTTGATTTTAGCAATAACAGGAGCCATTTTTGCGACTTCCCGTGCGTTGGGATCTCCAAACAGTTTTTGCAAGAAATTCATACAGTTAGCTCAGCTTAGCCTAATGCAAAAGAAGGGTCTAGCCCTTCTTTTTTATGGAATCTACTCAGCCCCCTCTTTGCGCTTGTCCTTGAGGCGGTCTTTGTGCTGGAGAACCGTCTCTTTTAAGCTATCACGGACACCGTCAATCGCCGCATAGAGATCCGCCCGCTCTTCCTCAATATGGAGCAACTCACCCATGCAGGTCACATTTATTTTGCAGAAAAAAACCTCGCCTTTTTGATGATGATGGGTGCTCATTCCGACCTCAACATCGATAAAATCAACATCTCCTAGGTACTTTTTCAATGACTCCATCTTTTCTTCTACGTACTGCCTTATTGCTGGGGTTAACTCCAGTCCCTTTTGGGTGAGGTTAATGGTCATATATAGATAGTGTAGAGACCAGGAAGCGAGTGGGCAACCCTGTCTAAAAACCCAGTAATTGCACCTCTTCCTGCAATTCAATGCCAAAGGTATCACGCACTTTCATTTTCACCAGTGAAATGAGGGCGAGAACATCACTCGCCTTGCCTTTACCCTTATTTAACAAAAAGTTGCCGTGTTTTTCACTGACTCGAAAGTCGCCCACGGCCATTCCTTTGAGACCGGCTTGATCGATGAGCCAACCAGCTGGTAATCGCTTTGATTTGAGCATCTCTTCAGGGACATCGACATCACGACGGAGAATATCGAGAGCGCTTTCGTTTTGATAATCGACGTTTTTGAAGACGCAGCCTGCGCTTGATTCACCGAGCGGCTGTTTGTCTTTACGCTCATTCAGAATCTTCTCCATGATAGCACGACTTATCATTGGATCTTCTGCGCTCTTGAGCTGAAGGTCGCAACCGAGAATAACGTGCTTATCGTGCTTGAAGAGGCTGTCACGGTATCCAAATTGACATTCTTGATTCGTGAGCTGTTTGCGTGTTTTTGTAGCAATATGATAGACGTCGACGGACGCAATGGAATCGCGCATCTCAGCTCCATAACAACCCGCATCGCCATAGATCGCCCCTCCGATTGTTCCCGGTAGACCCACCGCCCATTCGAACCCGGTCAGACCTGCTTCAACCGTTTTGCGCGCGACTAAAGCAGAAACAAGACCGCTTTCGACCCGGACTCTCTCCCCTTCTATAGATATCGCCTGATGAGCAACCTGAATCACGAGACCCTCAAACCCTTCGTCAGAGACGAGCAGATTCGTTCCACCTCCAATGACAGACCAGGGAATATTGAGTTCGGCAGCTGTTTCAATCGCTCGTACTATATCGTCAGAAGAGACGGCCACGACATACAAACGAGCAGGACCACCAAGACGAAAGGTGGTGTGCTTGTTCATGGGTTCGTTAAGACGGACGTCCGGAAAACGTGAGATAGCTGCATCAACTTGAGACTTAGTAAGAGGTGTCATGTGATTTATAGTTTTTCCGCTATTTTATATACATCCCCCGCCCCCATGACAATCACGATGTCGCCCTTACGCTTCCAGCGCTCAATAATGGGCGATGCCTCGTGGACGGTAGCGGCGTACTCCAGAGGACGTTGAGACAAGCGATCGGCATCGTGGTGACGGATCGCATCACATAGATCCTTGGAAGAGACTTGCTCGTCTTCATGCGTCTTGCGTCCAGGGACATCATAAATCTCTACCAGAACAAGCGCGTCAGCGAGATCAAAGGAAGGGACGAAATCGAGAAATAATTGACGCGTGCGATTGTGTTGATGCGGTTGAAAACACAAGACAATCCTTCGACCCGGATAAAAACTGCGAGCCGCTTCTAGGGTAGAACGAATCGCGGTGGGATGATGACCATAATCAGAGATAACCAGTACCCCATCCTTGTCAGAGATGGTCTCAAAGCGTCGCCAAATACCTGTAAAGGCATTTACCGCTCGACGAATAGGTTCGGTACCCGCGCCTAGCGCAAGCGCAAGCGCAGCCGCTCCCGTGGCATTACAAATATTCATGCGTCCAGGGACATGCAGCGAGCCACGAATCATTTGCCCCCGTTCGTCTTTGATTAAAAAGAGCTGCTCCCCTACACGAATCGCCTCATCCGACACACGCACCGTGGCGTGAGCCCCATATCCATAGGTCACAATCTTCACTCCGCGAGCTTCAAGCGCCGTGCGCTCACCACCAAGTAACGTGCTCACGTTTCTATCATCCGCGTTCGCAACTACCAATCCCCCATCGCGCACCTGATGCAAAAGCTCTCGAAATGCACCAACCATGTGATCGAGGGTGGGAAAGATATCCGTGTGATCAAGCTCGATATTATTAATCAGAACGGCCTGCGGTTGAAACGCTAAAAAATGACGTGCGTACTCATCTCCTTCAATCAACCAAATATTTCCTCCCCCGGAACGCACATTTCCATCCGTAAATGCAGGGACCTTGCTTCCTACGATAACTAAGGGATCAAGGCCACCCTCGATCAGCATAAGACCCGCTAGCGCCGTGGTGGTACTTTTTCCATGCGTTCCCGTAACCAGCACAACCCGTTGGTCCTGGGCCCACTGAGCCAAAAACTCGAAGTTTGTTAGCTCACGCAAACCGCGCGCACGCGCCTGCCGGCGTTCGGGATCGCTCTCCGGTACAGCCGAAGAATAGATAATAAGGGTTGCGTCCTCCGGCACAAACGCCTGCTCATGTCCGATGGTTACCGGAATACCTTTGCGCGCCAGTTCTTCGGTCTGCTCGGAAGCGACAACATCGGAACCACTTACCTTCACCCCACTTCGAAAGAGAAGTTTGGCGATGGCGGACATGTTAATACCGCCAATTCCGATGAGGTGCACATGGGTTGGCATCTCGGACATATATGTAACCAGCCTACGATGAGGGAAGAAAAACGTCTAGGAATAAGCAGGGGGTGGGTAGTAGGTAGTAGGAAAGCAGCTGTGGCAAAGGCATAGCTTGTCGCTAAGACACGGGACGCGTATGATCGCCTCAATCCCTTTTTCCATACCTATGTTGTAATTCTTGACTACTTTTCTACTGCCTACTCCCCTATTCACTTTTTCTATTGCTATGTTTTCCTCCTTACAACAATCCGATCCTGAAATCCTGGAGCTTATTCAAGCGGAAGCCGTTCGCCAACACGAAGGACTCACCCTTATTCCTTCCGAAAATCATACTTCCGCCTCTGTTCTTGAAACGCTTTCCACGGTCTTATCCGATAAATACGCGGAAGGATATCCTGGACAGCGTTACTACTCCGGTAATGAAGTGGTGGACAAAGTGGAAACTCTGGCACAAGAACGCGCCAAACAGCTCTTTCACGTTCCCCATGTAAATGTACAACCCTATTCGGGTAGTCCCGCGAATTTGGCCGTGTACTTTGCTACTTGTAAACCAGGTGACACCAGCATGGGACTCAACCTTCTTGATGGCGGACATTTAACCCATGGCTGGAAGTCATCAGCGACCTCCATCTTTTGGAAGAGCGTGCCCTATTACATGACCGCGAAAGGCGAGATTGATTTTGAGCGCTTGCAAAAAGATGCACGCGAACATAAACCAACCTTGATTTGGTGTGGAGGCACAGCCATGCCGCGCGGGGTTCCATTTGCACGATTTGCAGAGATTGCAGACGAAGTCGGAGCTCTACTAGTAGCAGACGTTTCTCATATCGCCGGATTAATCGCAGGTGGCGCGCATGAAAGCCCGGTCAAGTATGCGCACATCGTGACCACCACGACGCACAAGACGTTACGCGGACCGCGGGGAGCGATGATCATGGTGACGGATAAAGGATTAGCCAAGGATCCAGAGCTGGGAGATAAAATTGATAAAGCTATTATTCCTGGATTACAAGGCGGGCCACACATGAACACGATTGCAGGGATTGCGGTTGCTCTCAAAGAAGCTTCCGAACCTGCGTTTCAAGACTATGCCCGTCGAGTCGTCGAAAATGCTCAGGCACTCGCCAACCGACTCACCGAGCACGGGTTCAGCCTCGTATCTGGAGGAACGGATAATCATCTTGTCCTCGTGGATCTGACTCCGCAGGGAGCTGGGCGTGGCATGTTTCTCCACCTAGCCCTTGAAAAGGTTGGGCTCTACGCAAATCGTAATATGGTGCCCGGAGATCAGAGCTCGCCGTTTTTTCCCAGCGGTCTTCGCCTAGGCTCTCCGGCCGCTACCAGTCGAGGCATGGGAACAAAGGAGATGCAGCAGATCGCGGATGTGATCAAACGTGTTTCGGATCATATTCTTGCCATCCATTTTCCTTTAGACAAAGAGGAACGTAAGGGCGTCATGAAAGAGTTTCGTAAGACGCTAAAAACAGATCCGTTTTACGCAGAACTACGCCAAGAAGTGAAGAAGATGTGCCAACCATTTCCGTTACCAGCCATAAAATAAGCCCAACCCTTGTCAGACGAGACTCATTTGTGTAGCCTTAGCGTCACAGATTGAGTCTTTAGGGGCGTCGTATAATGGTAGTACAACGGTCTCCAAAACCGTTAGCGTGGGTT
>CAZLRU010000028.1:0-6914 GCA_964562155.1 uncultured Gammaproteobacteria bacterium | reverse complement strand
ACGGACCACAAAATGGTCGTAAGGGAAGCAACGCCCGAAAGGGTTTTCTTAAGAATTTGACTCATAATGAACCTATTGGTTCTCGTTTCTCCCAAAAATGGGAAGGAAATGATGAGTGAATAAAGAAGGTGAACCATGTTGGTTATTACCCAACATTCGACCTTTCTAGGGTTCACCGGAATGCAGACTGAACACAAGCGAGCAAAGGCGTTCGACGGTTCGTCGAGCCGTTCTCCACTCGTTCCTCAGGTTTATGACCCTAAACCCGAAAGATGAGTGGAGAACGTATGCGCGCTTTGTCCATTAGATACTTGGCTTTTCTGATTTCAGTGGCGTTGATGTCGCTGCTGAGGTTGAGGACGTGGTATTTGGATTTGGTACGAGCGGAGCCGTCGAGGAAGAGGCGGGAATAGCCGAGGGACTGGTCTGTGAACCTCCGGGAGGTAACGGCTGAGTGGAGGAAGAAGCGGCGTTTGCATTGAAGGCCACGTCCGCGACCGTTTCTGCGACACTCACGGCCTTGGCTGCATCCCCAAGCTTATCCTTGAGCTCTTCCAGTTTATTTTGCTGTAGGAGAACCTTGGCTTGATCGAGAGACTGCTGTGCGTTTTTAATTTGCTGAAGCGGTGACGTGGCCGACGTTCCTAGGGCATCGATGGCTGCCAGAGTGGAGCTAGCCGATAAGGCGACTTGCGTTCCGCTTGCCCCCTCCCCCATAGGAAGGTTATTGGCGATAATTTTTTGAGCCGTAGAAGCGATTTGATCCTGGATTCCGTCGACTTTGCCCTGAATTGAGATAGAGAGCTCTGCGGGGGTGATGACTTTTTGTGCCTCGGGATGATCGTGAGAGTCGATGAGCACCTGGACAGCTTTGACCCCTGTGGCGACGGCCGCTGTTTCTACTTCTGTGACTTTATTTTGGGCTTCTTCTGGAATACCCGATTTTGCATCCTTTAAGTTCGCCACGACTTCTGCGCTTTTTTGATCAACTAATTTCACGACCTCGACGACTTGCGTCACTGATTCGTTATTTTCTTTTTGATTACTCACATCCGTAAGCTGGTTTTTTACCGTGTCTAAATCTTGGCGAAGGCTTTCGGCAGCGGCTTTGATCCGCTCGCCCTTCTTTGGCTCATTAGAAGCTGCCATGGCCTGGATCTCTCTAACGCGACGCTCGACGAATCCGGTTTTCAGCTTGAGCTTCTCTGACTTTGATTTGGTGAGAATGAGCTGTGTCTGCTCTTGAACGAGCTTGATTGGATAGAAAAAATCCCCTGGTAATGCCTGTTCAGCGGCTGATACGCTAACAATGGATCCGCCGGTTACGATAGCCAGCACCGATAGCACCGCCAGCATCGGACCGCGAGCTAATTCTACCCACTGAGTCGGGAGAAAGCGTTGACGGAATTCACGTACACGCACGAGAAAAGGGGCGGGCTCAGCAGAAACGGCATTTCCAACCTGCATTAATAATGTTTTACGGGTACGCGAAACCCAGGCAGGATCCGGACGGATCCCACGTTCGATGGTTCGAATGGATTGCAGCTTACGCTGAAATTCGCGTGAATTCATGGATATTGTTATTTTTCCTCAGCGCTCTTTGCCATCACTGTATCCAGGGCCTTCAGGGCACGATGGAATATGACTCGCGCATTACCTGATGTTTTGCCTAGCACACTCCCGATATCGGCGAAACTGAGACCATCAATGAGACGCAGCGTGAGAACATCTTGAAAATCTTCCTTTAGGCGAGACATGCGCTCGAGGATCAAGGCCACATCAGCCCGAGCCTCTACCAATAAACGACCTGCTTCGCGATCACTTGGATCTCCTTCATCTATATGAGACGGTTCAAGAGGGGAAAACGTTACAAGCGCCTCCCGGGAGCCATCTTGCTTGCGGTAGTGATCGGCGATGAGATTACGTGCAATTTTGTATAAAAGAGCCCGGATGTTATCGATATGCTCGGCCTGCTGGATATATTGCCAGGCACGCAAAAAGGTTTCTGAAGTAACGTCTTCAGCAGCTTCCTTGGAAGGTAACTTTAAATAGACGAACCGGTAGATGGCCGTGACATAATGATCGTATAAGCGTGCAAACGCCTCGGGGTCGCGCTTGGCACGAATACGATACAAAAGATACTGATCAACGAGTTGGTTCATTGGGGGAACCGAGAGCAGACGGTCCAAATACAGTGGAACCAGTTTAGCTGATTCTGATCTATTTGACAACCGTTTTTCATGGTTTTATACAGAAAAAAGCCTTTATATTAGGCTCTTTTCTGCTCACACTCTCTTTGGATTAGGGCCGGAGAAAGTGCTCAGCCAAGGGGACCGGCGACGTTAATAATCCGTCCCCTTGCAGGACCTCTCGATAAGCTCGGATTGTTTCATCAATTCGCTCCGGGAAGCTGTAATGCGATTTTATGTGGGAGGCAAAGGCATTCCCTATGTAGCGACGCTCGGTAGCGGACATACTCGCCGCCTGAATCAAGGCCTGAATTAGGCTTTCCGAGTCTTCCAGCGAAGTAAACAAGGCATGTCCCCCACTCACCTCTCGGTTTGCAGGAATATCGGACATAACGGCCAAGCGCGCATACCCACCAGCTTCTAGCGTGGTGAACGCTAACCCTTCACTGCGACTTGGAAATACATGGGCAAGAGCTTGAGATTGAAGAGCGACCAAGGCGGTCCCCGTCTGCTCTCCCACTAACTGCACGCCTGGTGTCACCATTGCCAATTCTTCTAATTGACGCACATAGGCATCAGTCCAGGAACCCGCACCCACAATAACCAGAGGAATATGTTCAAATAACTCGGGAAATCGTTGCTGAGCCTCCCGATATGCACTGATGAGCACATGAGGTTGTTTATGCGCAACGAGACGCGAGACGGATAAAAGATACCGTTCAGGCTTGAGATTAAAGCTTGCGAGTATGTCCTCAGTATTCGTTGGGGGGATGGCTGGATAAAATGGATGTCCGATATACTCTGTTTGCACATCATAGGCGCGCAAACAGTAACGCGTAAGCGCTTGCGAGACCGTGATCACACGATCGGAATATCGTCCCATTAACCACTCACCCACGCGAAACGCGAGGCGAGCAATACCGCCCCATTTTGCATGCTCCCAATCGATACAGTGGAAGGTGGTAATAATTTTAGCGCGCGGATGAAGTACTCGAGCGAGCGGCAGTAATAATGCCGTGCCTGCCCCGTGGATATGCAAAATCTCTGGCTTTAATCGACGCGCATCCCAAAGCGCTGTCAGCCCATGCGTAATCGCATCAAGATGCTTCGTGTTTACACCTTGGGAAAAGCGCTGTTCAATCATCCCCTCTTGCTTTACATCATCTTGAACGTACCATTTTCGTCCATAGATAACGACCCGATGACCACGCGCCGCCAACCCTGAAGAGAGCAACGAGACATGGCGCTCGATGCCCCCAGAACGGGCGGGTAAGCCTTTTTGTCCTAACATGACAATGGTCATAGGGCTTTATCGTTAGATAAATTAACACGTATTTGTATCAAAAAAACCTGGTCTTGTCAAGCGTGAGACGGCGCAATTTTGGCTTTATTTTGCTAAAAATAGCTTAAACTCCTTGGATCCACACCACCTCAGGAGGCTTGTTCGGATGTAATAAAGAAATAGCCAGGACATCTACTTGATACATTTTTGGAGGAACCGTTTGTAATCTTAGCCAAATTTCCATAGCCGCTTGTAGATGAGCTAGCTTTTTTGGCGTTACCGATGCCTCGGGATAACCGAAAGCGTGTGTCTTGCGCATTTTTACCTCAATAAACCGTATTTCTTGGCCACGACCAACAATCAAATCAATCTCCCCCAGGCGGCAGCGCCAGTTGCGAGAAAGGACGCTAAATCCCTGAGCTCTAAAAAACGCCGCGGCCACGTCTTCGCCACGGCGTCCGAGCTCTTGGCGGTCGACCGATGAATGCCTATTTTTTTGGCTTTGGAAGCCACTTTTCATACGCTTGGCGGCTGGCCTGCGCTTGTCGAGCTTCTGGGAAGCGTTTACGAGCATCGCGGTAGATCCAAATACCCCAGGCAATGTGTGCCATGAACCAGATAGGCCAAAAAGCTCGCATGCCGAGCACAGGCACCATTTGCCAGGTCATGAAATACAGAACGAGACCGATAAGCGTCGCGGATACAAGACAGCCTAGAACCCTCCCTCGTACTTGTTTCACTAATTTATCTTTGGATGGTTGCGGATAGAAGTACACGCCCAGGGTCGCAACAAGAAGGACGAGCAGAATGACGCCCATGAGGTTACTAACCCAGGGGGTAAATGGCTGTGTTTCAAAACTTATCCAGAATGACGGACGCAGAAGTGGAGTGAGTAAAGACATAAAAAAATAATATATTACTGCGGAGCGGAGATGGATTCGATTTGCATATCATCCGCCTGAGATGGTCGACGAAAGAGACAGCCGAAGTGATGATCTCCGACATCTATGTCTGCTTCTAACTGCCAGCCATAGGCACAGATAAAATCACGAAGAGCGTCCGGGTGTAGCCGTAAAGAGGCTTCAGGACCCAACGGGGCGGCCTCGGGACGCCAATCAATCACCATAAGCTGACCGTGAGGACGAGTCATACGCCAGGCTTCCTCGATCCATCTGGTTCGCTCGCGAGCAAGATAGAGGGTATTTACGATCAGCGTCAAGTCCACTGAGTTGCTGGGAACGGGGGTGGGACGAGGCGCTTCAATATCCGCCCATATGGGACGTACGTGCCAATACTGGTGATCACGAACATCGTGCTCAAGACGTTTAATAGCAGTCTGTTGTACATCGATCGCATAGACTCGACCGCCAGCCCCCACCGCTGCAGCCGCCGGGAAGACAAAATGCCCCAGCGAACCACACCCTAAATCCGCAATCACCCAACCAGCCTCAACCCCTAAACGCTCTAACAGCGCGTAGGGATCAATAAGAGCAAGACCGGTGACACGCATAGAATTAACTCATGCCCGGCATGAACGAAAAGGCGCTTTGGAGGAATTTTTCCCACAAATTGGTGGCGATTAAAAATCCCATAAAGACAATAAAGAGGCCTATGCATTTATAGGCAAGATTCGTCCCACCTGCGCCTAATTTTGCTTCCGCCCATTCAATCGAACCAAAAAAATCAATAATGACATAGGTTCGGATCACAAAAAAAGCTCCCACCGCTGCGATGGCAAGTCCTAACAAAAGATGGAGGAGAAATGTCATATGCAGCAGTATACTCTGTTGTGTAGAGAACGAAAACTCTCCTCACCAGGAATTATAGCGCGCGCTTGTTAACGACCCCATCAGACTGTTAGGATGCATCTTGATTCCTATGCCTTACCGACGCCCCGCTTCTCACACATCTTCTCGACCCTCTTTGGGTTCACAGGCTCACAAAACAAGCTGGGAGGGCGTATCTGATTGGTACGCCGATTACTTGGCTAAACCCGGAACGATTCAAGCGGAAGTCGTCTTTCCCGGCGTAACTCGTTTACTCGCTTGTCGGCGCGATAGCCAACATCTTGATCTAGCGTGCGGAGAAGGCAGTTTTGCCCACTTTCTTTTACGAAAAACGCCTGTGGCGTTTACCGGTTTGGATGCATCCACTTCTCTTGTTGAACGCGCACGTCAACGGCGCTTACCTCAGACGACGTTTCAGGTAGGAGATGCAACGCTTTTTGCCCTGAGCCTCGAAGGACAGGTCTTTGATAGCATTAGCTGTATTTTAGCGCTGCAGAATATTGATCCGGTGGTTGAGGTTTTTTTAGAGGCGGCTCGCGTCCTTAAAACAAACGGTTCCTTTGTATTTGTTTTAAACCACCCCTGCTTTCGTCAGCCCCGCCAGAGCGGCTGGGGATGGGACGAGGCGCGTAAACTCCAGTATCGCCGCGTCGATCGCTACCTAGATACCTATGAGATGCCTATTATCGCTCATCCAGGTTCTGCGCCCGAGGTAAAGACCTATTCATATCATCGACCGTTGGAATATTATATTACCGCCCTCGCGCAGGCCGGATTCATGATTGATGCGCTGGAAGAATGGACCTCGCCCAAGGTGAGTACTTCTGGGCCACGCGCAAAAGCCGAGAACATCGCCCGGCAAGAAATTCCGCTGTTTATGGCTATCCGTGCTAGAAAAATCTAATGCTCAACGCGCTGATAGGTGATGATGGTTGGCATAAACCGTCTACTCGTTTCCCCAATACCTTGCGGATCGGCCGTTGTGTAGTAGCTCGTAGACACACCTTTCCCTATTGCATGTTCAGGGTGCCGCACAAGATAGGATTGAAGCGCCTTCGTTACAATCGCCGGCTGGGAAAGGAGCGTGGTGGAAGATGAAAACAATGCCTTGAAAGGTCTTTCTAGGAGGGCGTAGTGCGTACATCCGAGCAATACGACATCGGGCTCATGCATCAGCATAGATATCCCTTGCTCATAATATTTTTTTATTTCCGTCTGGAGTACACCTTGTGCCGCCCCTGCCTCTATAAGAGGAACGAGGGTTGGGCAAGCGACGGAAATAACGGAAGCCTGCGGGAGACGTTTATGAATTTCGCGCTCGTATGCTCCAGAGGCGACCGTGCTAGGTGTTGCAAACAGCAGGACAGAGACCGTATTCGCCCTCTGGCTCTGATTCGACCAATCCAGACCCGTGATAGCCTCAACCGTGGGAACCAGAACACCTAGGACGCGTGCGTCTGGAGCGTGTTTAGGAAGCCAATCCTGCTGAATGGTTCGAAGAGCGTTTGCGGAGGCGGTGTTGCATGCAAGAATCACGAGAGAACACCCTTGTTCGATGAGCCACTTCACGCCCTCGATCGTGAACTGCAGGATCTCCGCTTGGGATCGTGAACCGTAGGGAGCGCGAGCGTTATCCCCTAAGTAGAGATAGGTACC
>CAZLRU010000027.1:0-11219 GCA_964562155.1 uncultured Gammaproteobacteria bacterium | reverse complement strand
AAAAACCAGGTTCTATTTGACCTCGTATGCAGTTAAGACGTAGGCTAAAATAAGGCCTAATAGAGATATGGGTCCAGGAAAGGAGTGGTAGCCCCATGAAGCGTGTCGTTGAGAACAAGGATCGTCCCGTGCCTCTCAAGCGACCGCTGCCGGTCGCTCTCCCATCTCCCACTACTCGAGTCGATACTCAAGACGGTGTTGAAGCCAGGCCTCGTGGTCCGGCCTTCTCCACCCTGGGTCAATGGCCTCTTAAAAGGTTCTCCTGCGCACCATCGTTCAACGAGATTCGCCCAAAGATGGAGATCTTTCGTGCGGTCGATGATCGGTGGTACGGGTTTCGTAAGGGTTCCCAGCTGACGCGCGGACAACTCGATGATCAGCGTGTCACTCTCCTTACGGCTGTCGAGCGGTTGTGCAATCAAGGAGTGGTAGGCCCCGCTCTTCTCCCCGAGCTCATGAAAATGGGCTTTCGGCTGCCCTATAAGGTCTGTGTGTTGCCGATGGATATCGACGACGGCGCAGTCCTAATCGGATCCAGTCGGCGTAAGAGCCGACTCACCCTGCCAACTCGTTTCGTGCGAGCCGGTCAAACGCTCGCCGAAGCAGCTGCTGATCTGTTGGTGGACGAAGTTCCGGAATGGCCGTTTGCGCGTGGCAACACCGCTCATGCTCGTTACTGCTTTCGTCACCTGTTTTCCAGCAACAAACAGGCGGTGGGTGTGTCTTTCAGTCCGGTGCTTGGTTGCCTTATCTTCTGCTGCCGGGTGCTGGTAGGTCGAGGCGGAGAGTACGCCAAGCCCGCGAGCTCCAAGTGGAGCGGCGAGCAGCTGTTCTGGGTGCCTATGGGCAGTCTTGAGCGGGTGCTGCTCGGTCAGGTGCCTGCAACGTCAGAAACAATGCATGCTCCAGCCGGCGTCACAATCGCCAAAGGACCCTCATCCACGATCGCCTCCCTGCTGCGTAGTCAGCTCTACATGTAGAGCTGACCCATTCTTTCTTCTTCGTATACCCCCAGCCATCTCGGTTGGGTGTTGTTGTTTTTGGCTATAATGCTTGACGAAAAAGCAATCGTCCCTCAATCTTGATTATTCCCAGCCAGGTAAGCACTATCGCATATAACGCTGGGAAGAGGAGGCGAGCCATGGGGTTCGTTGATCTGGGAGAAGATACGCGGCGCGCACTGGAGGAAAGGATTCGCGAAATCCTCCAGAGCCGAAGCGGGGCGTCAACCGCACTGAAGCATCCTGAGCGGGAATTCGTGGTGCTGAGCGACTGGCCCAAGGTCGTTCGATCGTTCGCGAAGGCTGCAGACGTCGACGGCGCGATGGAGATCCTGCCTCTCCTCGACGGGGGCCACTGCACCATCGGTCGCGAGACGAGAAGGACCATCACTTCGTCGCGCATCCAGACCGACGGTCAAGCGGTCGGCGAGGTCGAGACGGTTCTCATGAGCGCCGGTCTCTCGCAGGCAGAAGCGAGGGCTGAGCTCTGGCGCTGGATCGGTGTCAACCTGATCGTGTTCACCGTCGTGATCGGCATTCATGGTCGGCGACCGTACGTGCTCGTCGGTATCAACGACCGCGACGGCGCGCTCGCTATTCCGTGGCATATGGTCGAGCCTGAACACAGTGTCGCGCAGACCGCAGCACGCGCGGTCGAGGATCACATGGGCATCATCATGCCTGGTATGTGGGCGATGCATGCCAAGACCGGAGCCGGTCTGGCAACCGTCAATCTCGGACCTGAGCCGGTCGCGGACTTTTGTGTTCAGGGGGTTGTGAGGCTCAACGATTGCTGTGTGGACAGCTGCGTTGCCGCCAGTTCGTTCTTCAGGGGCGAAAAGCTGCTGTGGTTGCCGGTGGAGATCGCTCTCGACGCTCTCGAGGGTGATCTCGAGGCGACTCGTGAGCACTTCGCCGCTCACAGCATCATCATGAACAGCGGCTTTACCGTTGCCGCTGAACTCATCGCTCCACACCTGACGGATTCGATTCGTCGAGAGGTGAACCTCGCCTGATATGAGATCAAGTTCTTAGTGAGTATTCGCTCCTTCCTTCCACTTGCGCCCACCCCGGACTCTTCCTCGGTGGGCGCTTCGTATTTTGGCAATTTTTCCAATCCACGCTATGCTGGATGTATGAACTCTCAAGCCTCAAAAATTCTCTCCCATTGCCCGCTCTGTAAAAAAACCTACCCGGAAGCGGCGGTCCGTCATTTGGGGGAACAAAATGGGGCGAATATGTATCACTGCACCTGCCAAGCGTGTGGTCACGCCATGATGGCGGTGGTCTTGGAGCAGGCGGGTCTTGTGAGCTCCATCGGGATAGTGACTGATTTAGAAATTAACGACGCCTTAGGCTTTTTTCAAGCAAAACCGGTCAGCAATGATGAGTGCATCGAGGCACATCGCGTCCTCGAACATCACGCTCCAGAGCTCTGTCAGGCTCTCCTAAACCCAGCAAAAAAGAGCTAAAAATAAGCTTTTTCCCGCTGTGCTCACGAAGAGGGTTCAAGGGTCGGATCGCTTGACATCCAACCCTTTTTCCCTTATTATAGCGCCACTTTTAACGTCGACGATGGTAGTGCCACTTTAAGGCACAAGAGTACGTCGACCCTACTCTTATGGGTTCCTATTCATTGTCCGCCACCAAGCGTGAAGGCCGTGTCCAAGATATTCGTGCTGCCAGCCGTATTCCTGCCATTATGTATGGCAAAGGAATTGCTCCGCAACAGCTTTCCTTGGCTCGTTCCGAGTTTGTGAAAGTGGCAAAAGCTGCCGGTTCTTCCAGCTTGATCGATGTCACGATTGATGGCCAAGCGCCTGTCAAAGTGCTCGTCAAAGAAGTTCAGCGTCATGTCTTGCGTATGGATCCTATCCATGTCGACTTGTACCAGGTCAACATGAGCACGGAGATCACCGCCAAGGTTCCTCTTGTATTCGTTGGCGAATCCGCTGCCGTCAAAACATTGGGCGGTACACTCATGAAATCTATGGACGAAATCGAGGTCGAATGTTTGCCAGGCAACTTGCCACACGAAATCGAAATCGATTTGAGCAAGCTTGTAGACTTCGAAGCGGCGATCACGATTGGAAGTTTGACGCTTCCAGCAGGGGTCAAATCCACAGCCGATGCAGAGCTTACGATCGCGACCGTCTCACGTCCTCTGACGGAAGATGAGCTTAAGAAGATGGAAGAGGGCACCACGGTTGATGTAACCGCGATTAAGACCGAGGGAGAAGAGAAGAAGGCGGCTGAAGAGGCTAAGAAAGCAGAAGAGGAAGCAGCGGCTAAATAACGCTGCATCTGTAGGGGCGGGGGGTAACCCCCGCCCCTACTGTTATTTCTCGTCATACGCTATCATCACTCCATGCGATCATTTTCTTTACCAACATTTTCAAAAGAAGACTATCGGGCCTTATTGCCCTGGGTGGTAGGAGGGATCATTCTCCTCCTTATCTGTATAGGTGTTTTTGTTTTAATTGTATTGGGAAAAACGCGTCGCTCGTCTCAGATGGCATCGGTTCCATCGGTTGATTCTGCTGTTACAACGACCGCGTCGATGCTTGTCCCTCGTCATCTCGATGGCGTTTTAGTCTCGCCAGAGCAAGCGAATCTCGCGCCTTGGGCGATCATGATCGATAATCAGTTAGATGCTCGCCCCCAAGCCGGTCTCTCAGCGGCCAGTGTGGTCATTGAATCTCCCGTGGAAGGCGGGATTACGCGTCTCATGGCCTTGTTTGCGCCCACTTCAACGCTCCCTGAGATTGGCCCCGTCCGTAGTGCGCGTCCGTATTTCGTTGATTGGGCGTTCGCGTGGAATGCAACCTACTTCCATGTTGGGGGAAGTCCTGAGGCACTTGAACAGATCAAAAACCTTGGCGCACGCTTTAGAGGTGTGAGTGAAATCGCGAATGGCTGGGCCTTTTGGCGCGCCGCTAACCGCACCGCACCGCACGATGTCATAACAAACGGTGAACGCATGCAAATGCTGGCTGAGCGTAAAGGCTATACTTCCAGTACGGTTTCAGCGGCTTGGCATTTTTTAGATGTAGCGACCGGAACGGCGAGTTCAACAAAGATCGGTGAGGTGACACGTGCAGCGATCGCGTATGGTGGTTCGTACAGTGTGAGTTGGCGATTTGATAAAGCGCGCGATGTATATACGCGCTTTGTCTCCGGACGCGCGGTCAAGGATGCTCAGGGCAATAGCGTTGAAGCGGACAATGTGCTCGTGATAAAAACAGACGCACAAGTACTTGATGAGAAAGGTCGTTTACGATTGCGCACGACGGGGAGCGGAGATGCCGTGGCCTACCGCGATGGAAATAAGTATTCGTTACGCTGGCGCCGTAGTCCTGGAGAAATGATTCGTTTTGAAGGAGAAGGAGGGGTAGAGTTTTTGCTCAGACCAGGCAAAACCTGGATTCAGGTCACAACGGACGATGCATCGTTTGCTGGGCTGGAGAAATAACCTCTAAAAACCGCGCTCGCCCGCACGTATCTTTGTGGGTGGTTATGACGGCATTCGAAAATAGTTCCCGAGCTTGTTCTTGGAGTGTATGCGCCTGAGGTGGATCAAACTCAAAATACGCTCGCATGGGCACGGAATACTCTGTGACAAATACGGAGAGCTGTTGCATGAGTTGTAAGATCAGGGCATTTCCATTCTCATCCGCAAAGAGAGCGGAAGAAGGTTCATACGCAATCACGTCTTTTTGCAAAAGAGCCTTATCAGAGTGGGGGAGGTAGGGGAGATTCGCAAGGATGATCAGCTGGCTTGGTCGATGGGAAAGAAGATATTCTTTTATTTCTCGAGTCAGGAGCGAGCCCTGGAAGAAGATCGGTTGCTGATCTTTGGATAGAAGTCGTGTCGCATTTTTTTGAGCAATCCGTAAAGCTCGTTTGCTCAGGTCCGAAGCAATGACAGTGACATTGGGAAGACGTTTCTTGATGCTTACAGCTATCGCTCCCGATCCGGTTCCTACATCCCATACCACAATGCTTGGAGGGCTCGTGCCACTGCCTTTGTCTGAGTGCGAATACATATTCGCAGCGGCTCGTTCGACCAGCTCTTCTGTTTCAATGCGTGGGATAAGTGTGTGCTTATTCACCTCAAACAGCATGCCACAAAATTCCCCTGAACCAAGCAAGTACGCAATCGGCTCATGCTTGGTGCGGCGTTCAACGAAAGAAAAAAACCGTTGTTCTTGTCGTTGCGAAAGTGGTTGATCGCTATGCGCCGTAAGCCAGATGCGTTCTTTTTGCAACACAAAACCCAGCAGAATCTCTGCTTCTTTCCACGTGAGTTCTGGATACATACTCACCCGTTCAAGGTGCGTATGGGCGGCTCGTAGGGCTTCCTGTATAGTCATCGCATCTCATCTTGCCAGAATAGGCCTATTTTTGTAAGATGCCACCGGTATAGATTTTATCCGGACGTTTAGCTCAGCTGGTTAGAGCGTACGATTCACATTCGTAAGGTCGGTGGTTCGATCCCACCAACGTCCACCATACAAAAACAACGCCTCAGAGCGTTGTTTTTGTATGTTCAGCTCGCTTAGTTACGTTATTGTGCGGCCGGTGGTACTACTTGTCCCTGCAGTCTTGCCCCTGTCCCCATGCCTGGCATGCCTGCCGGGCGTAATTGGATCATGGAAGCGCTCACACTCCCGTCAGAATTTGTTGCGCCTGTCACGGTTACCTCTGTCCCTGCTTTGAGATCATCCAAGCTGCCATCCGTCATTTTTCCAACCTTTGTTGAACTGGAGGTAAGAATAATTTTTGATCCACCATCGCGGAGTTTAAGAGTAATGCTTGTCGAGTCTTTGGAGACGACTTCTCCGGCTGTGAATCCGGCGCCTGCTCCGGGGCCTCCTGCCCCGTTACGCCCGCCTACCCCACCTGCAGCAAATCCGCGCCCGGGTCCATTCCCTTGTCCGGCCTGAAACTGACCTCGAGCTCCGGTCGGAGGTTGAGATTTCTGGTACTGCATCCCTCCGTAAAATGAACCACCTCCAATGACGAGACCCCCGATAATAAAAGAAGCGATAAGATTGTTTTGCATAAGAAGATTGATGGTATGGTGAATCAAGAGGTTACTCAAAACGCAATGCCTCGATGGGATTAAGTCGAGCCGCTCGTTGTGCGGGATAGAAGCCGAATACGAGTCCAATCAGCGCTGATACTCCAAACGCGAGGGCAACGGATGACCATGATACCACCGTTGGGATTTGGGTGACGCGTTGAATGATCTGCGAGGCCCCATAGCCCAAGATAACCCCGATCATTCCGCCCAAAAGTGTGAGCAGAATGGCCTCCCCCAAGAACTGACCCACGATTTCATGTTTTTCTGCTCCGATCGCTTGCCGAAGCCCGATCTCGCGTGTGCGTTCCGTCACCGTGGTCAGCATCATATTCATGATGCCGATCCCACCAACGAGCAGAGAGATGCCGGCGATCGAAGCGAGTAAGACGGTGAAGGTATCAGTCACGCTCGAAGCGGCGCTGACCAGATCTGATTGATTTAAGACGCTAAAATCCGCCTGGGTAGGATTGGTGATATTGTGTCGACCTAGCAGGGTATTGGTAATTTCCTCTTGGATGGACGTCATGGAGGATTGGTCTTTGGCCTGAACGCTAATAGTACTTACATATTTTCCTCCGCTTAAGAATAATTGCATGCTGGATAGGGGGACAAAAATCGTATCATCCTGATTCGCGAACCCGGATCCTCCCTTGGCTTTTGTGATGCCAATCACCGTGAAATCAACCCCATTGATACGGATGCTCTGTCCGATTGGACTACTATCAACACCGAATAGATCATCCCGTGTGGTTGGTCCCAAAACGGCAACTTTTGCGCGCGATGTAACTTGGCTATCGCTAAAAAACGACCCTGTATCAATACTAACATTGCGAACCGCAAGATACGCGGGCCCTGTCCCAACCACCTGTGTATTCGTATTCTTTCCGCGTGCAATCACTTGGTAGCGTCGAGATAATTCCGGTGCTACTCCTGCCACGTTGGAGAGAGCTGTTAAGGCTTGTGCATCATCGCTTGTGAGGGTTTGGGACGAGCCACGGCCGGTGTTCACAGCTGCACCCACGCCACGCTGTGCCCCAGGCATAACCAGGAGAAGGTTTGAGCCGATCGATTGAATATTGGTTTCGATTTGCGCCTTTGCTCCCTGCCCTACGGATAGCATGGCGATGACTGACCCAATCCCAATCACGATACCGAGCATGGTCAATCCAGAGCGCACCTTATTTGAGGATACGCCCAGGTAGATTTCTTCAAACAGATCAATCGTCATCATACATCGCTGGATTGTGTGCGTGGTTTATGGTTGACGCGATCCTCCACGAGAAGGCCGTCCTTAATCATGAGAATGCGTTGAGCGTGCTCTGCAACATAGGGTTCATGGGTAATGAGCACAATCGTACGCCCTTCTTTATGCAGTCGTTGAAAGGTTCCTAAAACCAGATCGCCCGTTTTAGAATCTAAATTTCCTGTTGGTTCATCGGCCAGAATAATTGAAGGATTATTCACGAGTGAACGGGCGATGGCTACGCGTTGCATCTGACCGCCGGAAAGCTGGTTGGATAAGTTTTGATGACGTTCTTCCGTGAGTCCGGCAGCAAGCAAGGAGAGGCGGGCTCGTTCCTCGCGCTCCTCACGACCAATATTGGCATAGACAAGGGGAAGCGCAACATTTCTGAGCACTGTGGCACGTGGCAACAAATGAAAGGCCTGGAAGACAAACCCAATTTTCTGTTTACGAATAACGGCCAGTTCATCAGAGGAAAGGGTAGAGACGTTCTGTCCGTCGAGGAGGTAGGTGCCGGAAGTTGGGGTATCGAGCGCCCCGATAATATGCATGAGCGTTGATTTACCGGAGCCGGATGGGCCCATGATCGCAACAAATTCTCCCTGCTCAATAGAAAACGAAACGCCTTTTAATACGCGCGTGACTTCTTTGCCTGTTGCATATTCTTTGACGATCTTTTCCAAGACGATAAGACTCATACGGATTATCTTCCGACTCCACCAGCGGGACGCACTCCTCCACCCGCATTGAAGGTTCCTCCTCCAAGACCGGGGATACGTAGGGCGTTATTTGTTTGGGTGGTTGTTCGGGCAGTAGTCGCGCTCGGGTCAATCGTGCGTAGGACGACTTGATCGCCTTCGGCAAGGCCGTTCATGATCTCCGTGTTCTCTTCATTGGAAAGACCCACTTCAATCATGCGTAATTGAGGAGGGGTGTCAGACAACACGCCTTGGGTTTGGGAGGTGGCATCTTGTTTGGTGCTTGCCAACACTTGCACGGAGGCACTGGCTCCCTGATAGCGGACGGCGGCATTCGGGAGAACGAGGATATCCGTTTTTGCGGCGGTAATAATGGAGACAGAGGCGCTCATGCCGGACTTGATCCGCTCGTCTTGTGTTTGAAATGCGACTTTAACCGCATAGTTCACGACTCCTTGTGTGACGGTGCCCAGCGGGTTGACTTCAAATACGCTGCCGGCAATCGTGAGATCAGGAATCGCATCGAAGGTGAGTGTGGCTTTTTGACCAACATGAATTTTGGTGGCATCAACTTCATTTAAGGAAATCTGAGCCAGCTTAGTGGGAGTGACGAGGGTAGCGAGGACCGTTGAAGGGGACGCCTGATCCGAAAGATGAACGGTGAGGTTTGCCAAAATGCCATCAAACGGAGCTCGGACGACGTAGTCTTTAAGGGCTTGCTGGGCATCGACTAATTTATTTTGTGCTTCATTGAGGGCGGAGCGACGTTGTTCAACGGAATTTTGCGACAACGCAAGATCAACCTGATCAGTACCTTTTTGCACTTTTGCGAGAGCTTGTTCGGCGGCGGTGACTTTATCGCGCGCGCTCGCAATGTCTTTGGCATCCGCTCCCGCCTTAAGTTTATCCAAGGAGGCTTGAGACTTTTGCACGTTAAACTCTGCACTCGTAAAAGATGTGCGCGCACTGGCCAGAGCCTGAATTTGCGTCGTAATAGTGGTGAGTTTACTGGATGTTTCGCTATGATCGCTTTGAATACTGTTTTGTAAAGAAGTCAGAGAGGCTTGGGTAAAGGTGGGGGAGGTGACGGTTGCGAGCAGGGTATCGTATACGGCTTGCAAAAACGGGCTCATGAGATTCGTAGCCGTTTGAGCATGTAATAACGCCGCATCGATTTTGCTTGGATCTTCATTCGTCGCATTCAGCGCATCTGCTTCGCGCGTAAATGTTTGAACCGCTTGTTTAACCGCTTGATAGCGAGCGACGGCTTGAGGAAGTTTGCTGGAATCGGTAATAGATAATTGGTGTTCGTAGCTATCATTTGCGCTGGTATTATCAATCCCGATCACCGCATCGGCGTCATAGAGTGATTGCTGCAACGATTGTCCAATCGATTTTAAAACAGGAACGGCAGTATCATACGCATTCCGAATAAGGTTGGGGGTTTTACCGTCGCTCGAGATGCGCGTGCTTTGTTGCAGTGAAGCGAGCTCCGTTTCCGCCTGCTGGACATCGTATGTATTAGGTCCTTCCAACAGTTTTTGTAAATCACGCTGAGCTTGATTTAACGTATTCTGCGCTTGAGTAACGGATACGGTATCAGGCGGGAGCTTTAATTTATTATAGGAAAGCTGAGCAGAAGATAACGAGATGCGTGCATCTGCTACGGCTTGAGTTGCATCGCGAATGGTTTTAAGAGCGGCCTTGGTATCAATCTCAAATAGGGGATCATTCGCTTTTACTTCTTGGCCGGACTGAACAAGAATTTTTGTAATCGCTCCGGATACCAGAGGTTTAAGCTCTAACTGGTTTTGACCGGAGACTTGTCCGCTGCCTTTTACCGAGGTCACGATGGTGCCCCGTACAACACCGGTTAAAAGATAGCGCGGCGGTTCGGTGGGTTTATGTGTTTGTTTCCACCAGATGCCTCCTCCGGCTAAGACCGCAACAGATAGTCCTACAAGAAGTTTGTGCGCGAGCAACCAGTTCAGGGGTTTCATAGGTAAAAAATTACGGCTGGACAAACAGACGAATCAAGCGAGCTTCGAGCTGGCCTTGGTCCGTTGGGGTACCGAAGACAGCTACCTTGCCTCGAGCAAGATTTGCTGGAAGATCACTCATGTTAACCGTATCTTGACCCACGCGAATCACGGTTGAAGAGGTGATCACGACATTTTCCTCAATCCCATTTTGGCCTTGAACCACAAGGTGATTGTCTGCCATAGAGAGAATGTTTCCAAACACGCCATGAGCACCGGGGAGAGGAGGGCGCATAAAAGGCGCGCGCTCATTCATCATTGTGGGTCCGCGTCGTGAGGGCACCATGTGTTGGTAATTCCGTTCCCATCCTGAGAAGTGACGTGCTTTACGTTCACCGACGTGAACACCAAAGGTAAAGATGGCCAATACGACAAGAAGGATCGCCATAACGACAAGGAATCGTCGAACCAACGGAGAGGAGGAAAAATCTTGCATAGGAGTGAACGAGAAGAAGAATTGGGTTAGGAAGAGAGGTGATGATAGGAGCGTAGGTGACGAAGCGCACTCATTACATAAAAGCTCCCGAGCAAACACAGGCCTGCCAGAGAACCGAGTAACAGAGCGTCGAGGGGGAGGGTTTCAAGGAAGGCGAGAAGGAGTTCTTTAAGATGGGAAAGCATAATATCCGGATCTGAGAGAACGAGTTGAAAAAACCCAAAAAAAGCCGAGGTGCGCAGTTCCGTCAGAAAAAAGGGAAGGGACCATGCTCCATACGCAACGGAAGTCACGAGACCCAAGCTTGTGAGTAGAAGCTTTGAGCGTAGGGCGCGGGATTGCGCCTCAAAGATAGCTGCCAAGGTTTTTGTCAGCAGGGTGGGGGAGGGCTCCGGTTCCGGTAGATGGCTCAGAAGAAAAAGGGGAGAGGCCATAGGTAAGTAAGCTAATAGATATTACGTACGAGCTCGAGGTTTTGGTGCAGATGGGGCTAAGTTACGCTCTTCCCCTTCGGGGGTGAGCCGTGTTTGAAGGGTTAACAAGGCGCGACGATAACGGCTTTTTACGGTATTAAGAGGTTCTTGCAAGGTATCGGCAATGTCTTGAAACGTGAGGCCTTCCGTCTCGTGCAACAGGATAATCGAGCGCGCTACGGGAGAGAGGTAGCGGGTCAGAGCTTGATCAAGGGCTTGTTGTAAATCCGCTCGTTCGAGAAG
>CAZLRU010000026.1:0-14545 GCA_964562155.1 uncultured Gammaproteobacteria bacterium | reverse complement strand
GGCCGCGGGGCGGGCACCACTCTCTGACGTAGGGGAGCGGTCGCTGACACGTCTTGTCGCGCACCGCTCTCCGAACTCCATTTGTCCATCATCAAGATGGTGGACAGATAGGGTAAACTACCTGAACCTTCGACAGCTTTCGTCTTTCGTTTAGAACAGAACATTCTTCTGCTTTGAACGGAGGGCGAAAACGGACAAACCGCCCCACACAAGGAGACGAGTCATGAAGGTTCGATACATGTTGGCCGCCATCGCGGCCGCGGGCATCTCGGCCGGCGCCGCCAACGCGGAGGCCCAGCCGATCGGCGACCCGTGGGCCTCCGGCCGCGCGGAGCGCTGCGCCGAGGTCGTGTGGGTGCACCGTACGCCCTTCGGCGACGGCGGCGGCGTCGCCGTTGGCCAGGTCGCCCTCAACGAGACGACGTACTACCAGGCGCGGGCGCGGGTCAGCCGCAGCGACAACAGCCGCTACGCGGGGGCTTGCGACGACGCCAGCACCCCCCAGGTCTGGGCGATCATGTGCGCGAACGGCTGGCTCTCCGGGCACTTCTGCACGGTCCTGCCGACCCCCCACCTCCCCGACGCCAGCGTCGCGACCCCCCCGGCCCCCGCCGCGGAGCCCGTGGTGCAGACGGTCTACGTCAACCGCGTGGTGCGCGAGACCATCGAGCGCGCCGACACCCGCCGCCGGGTGGTGGTCGCGCCTGCGACCCCTGCCCAGCCCCCCGCGCAGCCCTCGGCCGCCCCCGCGCCCAGCGCCGCGCCGGCCCCCGCGCAGCCCTCGGCCCCGCCCGCGACCCCGGCCCCCCAGCGTCAGGCCGACCGCGCCCCCGACGGCCGCCCGCTGGTGCCCCCCCGCGCGCAGGCCGCCACCGCGCCGCACCAGGCCTGACGGCCCCCTCTGAAAGGCAGCTCTGAAAGTGAGCTAGCTGCCGCTCCGACGTTCGTCGGAGGCTCCCCCCGGTATCGTGTGCAACGTGCGCATGGTACCGGGGGTTCTTTCGTTTTATAAGCAGTTTTGTTTTTAAGGATGACGGAAAAATGCGAACGTGCTTTTATACTCTTCATGTCCGTCTTCGAGGGGATCGTTGGTCATGAGATCATTATTCGTGTTTTGGAACATGCGTTGCAGAAGCCTGCGCATGGGTATTTGTTTTGTGGACCCAGAGGGGTAGGGAAGACGACGGTGGGGGAGCGATTCGCAACTGGATTATTAGAGGTGGGAGATGGCGTGCTGTCTTCTCATCCTGATTTTATTCGACTTACGCGTGAGGAGGGGGCGAGAGAGATCGTGGTAAAGCAAGTCCGCGAATTGTTGAATCGGATGCAGCTGACTTCGGCGCGTGGAGGTTATAAGGTGGCTTTGATTGAGCAGGCTGAGCGATTAAATGAGGAAGCGGCAAATGCATTATTAAAGGCGGTTGAAGAACCCTCGCCCAAAACGGTTTATCTTTTTATTACGGAACAACCGGATCGGTTGCCGGCGACGTTACGATCTCGATTAACGAAGATTGAGTTTGGTTCGATTAGGCGTGCGGTTCGCCAGCCGGCGGAAGGGAGTGGGGAGGCAGGGATGGTTTGGGATGAGACATTGAATACGCTTTTGGGTGGGCCTTTGGGAAAGCAGTTAGCAGCGATTGAGCGATTGGCTCAGTCTGTTGAGGGTCAGGAGGATCCGGAGACCGCTTGGCGAGAAGCGCTTGAAGGGTTAATGCGGGCATTGGATCAGGCGTTTGAAGGTCAGCCTGCTATGGCGATGCGCTTGGCCAAGGGGTTAACGAAGGCCTGGGCATTGGTGGGATCAGCAATTTCCCCAAGGTTAGCGCTGGAATGGGCCTTAATTCCGGATGAAGCCAAACAAGGGAGAGCGATCCCACGGATCATGCAAGGGGGTTAGGGGGCGTTGTTTTTTCTTCTGGTTCATGGCAATCTAGATCAATCTATGGCTAATCATCTTGATGTAAATAAAGCGGAGTTTCAGTCGGTCATCGACCATTTTCATAAGGAATTGCAAAGTCTGCGCACCGGTCGCGCTTCTGTCGCGATTGTTGAAGATATTCGTGTCGCGGCGTATGGCGGTCAGAGCATGGATCTTAAATCGATCGCGTCTTTGACGACCCCGGATGCCAAAACCATTCAAATTGAGCCTTGGGATAAATCGGTGGTGAAGGATATTGAAAAGGCTCTCATTGATGCTTCGCTTGGGATGATGCCGAATACGGCTGGAACGGTGATTCGTTTGGCTTTACCTCCGATGACGGAAGAAGGTCGAAAGAACTTGGTGAAGATTTTGCATCAAAAAGAGGAGGTGGCTCGTGTAGGGATTCGCAATGTCCGTGAAAAAATAAAGACAGCGATCACGGCGGATGAAAAAGCGAAGACGATTTCTGAAGATGAAAAACGGAAGGGTTTGGAGCAGCTCGATAAAGTCGTCGCGGAATGGAATGCAAAGATTGAGAAAACGACCAAGGACAAGGAGCAAGAAATTTTGACCGTATGATCTCCCCTGAACAAAAAATGGATTTGCTCGTGTCGCTCTGTAAGCGGCGTGGATTTGTGTATCCCGACTCGGAGATTTACGGAGGATTTGCGAATGCGTTTGATTACGGTCCTTACGGTGTTGAATTAAAAAACAATATTCGCGACGCTTGGTGGAATCGGTTTGTGCGAGGACGTGAAGATGTGGTGGGTATTGATACGCCCGTGATTCAGCATCCAAACGTGTGGGAAGCGTCGGGGCATTTGAAGAATTTTTCTGATCCATTGGTTGAATGTCGCAAGTGTCACAAGCGTTTTCGGGCTGATCACTTATTGGAGTCAAAGCAGTGTGAACCTGGCTACGATAAAGAGAAACCATTGAGTATTAAAGATATTCGTTGTCCGGAATGTGGTGGGGAGCTCACCGACGTCATGCATTTTAATTTAATGCTCAAGACGTTTATTGGTGTGAAGGAGGATTCGGCCAATGTTGCGTACCTTCGTCCTGAAACGGCGGCTGGCATGTTTACTGCGTGGAAGAATGTACGCGATAGCATGCGTAAGAAGTTACCATTTGGGATTGCGCAAGTTGGGAAAGCCTTTCGTAATGAGATTACGCCGGGGAATTTTATTTTTCGCACGCGTGAGTTTGAACAGATGGAGATTGAGTATTACGTGAAGCCGGAAGACGCGCCGCGCGCGTATGAGATGTGGTTGGATGAATACAAGAAATGGTGTACGGAGGTGCTCAAGTTGGATGCTTCAAGGGTTGTGTATCATGAAATTGATGAAGCTGATCGCGCTTTTTATTCCAAACGTTCGATTGATCCGGAGTATGCCTTTCCATTTGGGGTGAAAGAGTTGGGTGGTCTCGCGAATCGTACAGATTGGGATTTGACTCGCCAGCAAGAATTATCCGGTGAAGATTTGCGTTGGTTTGATCAAGAGACTGGCGAGCGCTTTATTCCGTATGTGATTGAACCAACGTGGGGTCTGACCCGTACCGTGTTGGCGGTTTTGTGTGAGCATTTGGATATTGATGAGGCGGATACGACCACGGAAGGGGAGAAGGAGCCGCGTATGGTGTTGCGATTACCTCCTTTGCTTGCACCTGTAAAAGCAGCCGTTTTGCCGTTGCAAAAGAAGGATGGGTTGGCGGACATTGGGAAAGAGCTTGCTCACGCTATTCGTGCAGCCGGGCTCACGGTTGAATACGATGAATCTGGTTCCATCGGCAAACGCTATCGTCGCCAAGATGAGATTGGGACCCCGTGGTGTTTTACGGTGGATTATCAGACAAAAGAAGATCGAACCGTGACGATTCGTGACCGTGATTCCATGTCGCAGGAACGTGTTAAGATAGATGAGGTGGTGGAGTTTTTGCGAAACAGAGTGAAGTAAATTAGGCGCTGGGCTCGGACAGGTGCGTCTTTTTGTCGCCTGCGGAACTCGCTTTCCTTCGGAATCGGAGCTCTTCCTTCGGGCGCAACGACCGCATCGGAATAGCTCCTAGCTCAGACAGTCCTCGTCGACAAAAAGACGCACCTGTCCGAGTCCTAGATAGGAGAGGGGAGAGGAAATAAATTGTATGTCTATATTGAAACGACTCAAAAATGGAATCCCGGTGATCATGGTGCCTCAGGATGGGGTGGCTTCGATGACGTTTATGGTGTTTGTGAAGGTGGGATCTCGATATGAGGAGCAGGAGATTAATGGCGCGTCTCATTTTATCGAGCACTTGATGTTTAAGGGCACAAAGCGCAGACGAACCTCGCTAGCTATTACGAAGGAGTTGGATCGCTATGGAGCGGAATATAATGCGTTTACCTCGAAAGATTTAACTGCATATTATGTGAAAATGGATGCGACGCATACGGCTTTGGCCGTAGATTTGCTGCATGACATGTTGTTTTCTTCGCGGTTTGATAAACAGGAAATTGAACGTGAGCGAGGAGTGATCGTGGAAGAGATCAACATGTATGAAGATAACCCCGCCTCTCACATGAGTGATCTGTTGGAGCAGGCTTTATTTCCGAATAGTTCTCTTGGATGGAATATTGCTGGACCGCGTGAAACAATTCGGACTATTTCTCCTGAGGCGCTTAAAAACTATCATAAGCGGTACTATATTCCTTCTCGCTTGACTCTCACGCTGGCGGGTAAGATTGATAAACAGGCTTGGGATTTGCTTGAGAATACCTTTGGCTCATTGGTTGAGCCTAAGGTGCCGGCTGATGGTTCGTTTGCGCCGTTTGAGAAACCCGAGACGGAGGTGCATGCTTTGGCGTTTCAGCAGAAGAGGATTGAGCAAGTGCAGTTAGGATTGGCTTTTTATGGATTGCCACATGGTCATGCGCAAGGTCCCGCCATGCGTCTTTTAGGTACGATTCTTGGGGGGAGTATGTCTTCGCGATTGTTTATGGAGGTACGTGAAAAGCGCGGGCTTTGTTACTCGGTTAGCGCAGGACATTATGGATTTGAGGATACCGGAATGTTTACCGTTGCGGCTGGACTTGATCGAACCCGTTTGCCGGAGGCGTTATCCGCGATTTGGCAGGAGCTTGAGAAAACGAAGAAGACACTTGTCACGCTTGATGAGTTACAGCGTGCCAAAGATCATATTCGTGGCAAATGGACGTTGTCGTTGGAAGATTCCGCGAATCAGGCTGATTGGTATGGCCGACAATTAATTTTTCAAGGGAAGGTTACTTCACCGGAAGAGCGTATTAAATTGGTAGACGCCGTGACGGCTACAGATATTCGTCAGTTAGCAAAACAGATTTTTGATTCCCGTTGTATGGGGGTATCGGTGGTGGGGCCGTACAAGAGTAAGAAAGAAGTGGAGAAGATTGTGAATGGGGTTTTGAGGAAATAAGGTAGGTGATCGGAGCCCCAGATGGAAGAGGTGGGGGAGGAGGGGGTCTACCAGGCGTGGAGTACGGTTTGCTCCTAATAAAGGGGGTTAGAGGCTTGGATCATTGCGTTACCGCTTGAATAAAAACCCGGTTTGGGGTAAGAAAGGGGGCAATCAGGTATGCAAAAACTTATCATCGCCAATTGGAAGATGCACTATGGTCCGGTTAAGGCTGGCTCCTGGGTGCGGGCCTTTCGTCGTGAGCGGTTGCCGAAGGATGTCGATATTGGGGTGGCGGTGCCACATGTGTCGCTCGCGGCTGCTCGTTCGTCGCTTGGACGCGCTGGTGTGCCATGGCTTGGAGGACAGGATGTCTTTTGGGAGGAGGAAGGTGCGTTTACGGGAGAAGTGGGGCCGAGCATGCTTAAGGAGTTTGGTTTGGCGTTTTGTTTGGTAGGTCATAGCGAACGTCGTACGTATCTTGGTGAGACCGATGAGATGGTTGGGATGAAGGCGGCGGCTTTGCAAAAGGTTGGAATTCAGCCTGTGATTTGTGTGGGAGAAACGAGTGCGCAGAAAAAGAAAGGGGAGACGCTTAAGGTGGTGCGCGCGCAAGTTGCTGCGGCGATTGCTAAATTGAAAGCCGATAGTGAGACGAAGCCTGCTTTTGCCTATGAGCCCTTGTGGGCGATTGGGAGTGGTAAGGCGTGCTCTCCGCAGGATGCTCACGATGTGCACGAGGCGATTCGCGAATTGTTGTTTAAAAAGTTTGGGAAAACGGCCGAATCCATGCCGATTTTGTATGGTGGTTCTGTAGATACGCGAAATGTGGCAGAATATCTATCGACGACCCATATTGATGGTGTGTTGGTGGGGTCGGCGTCTTTGGACCCGCGGAGTTTTGGGCTTTTGTGTCGAGCGGCGATTGTTTCTTAACCATGTTACTCACAATCATCTTTCTTGTGGTGGCGCTTATCGCAGTCGGAGTGGCTGTGTCTCTTGTGGTGCGTCATTGGCAGGATATTGCGATGCTTGATCCTTCTTCGCTTAAAGATGAGCAAGAGCGTCAGCGTCGGGAGGCGCTTATCCTGCGTCGGTTTGAGCGGATGCGTTCGGAAAAGGTGCGTCCGTTTAAGCGGATTGGCCGTGAGCTTGGCCAGCTTTTTGATAAGAGCTATCAACGTTTACAGCAACGTGTTCAGACCATGGAAGCGCTTTATAAGACCGCCAAGCAGCCGTTTACTGCGGTTGCTCCTCTCACGCGTGAGCGCATTAAGTCTTTGCTTACCGAGGCAAAGTCTCTGGCTCGAGATTTAAAGTGGTCAGAGGCTGAGCGTCGTTATTTGGAGGCGCTTACGATTGATCCACGTCATGCGGATGCGTATCGAGGTCTTGGGCACATGTACATTAAGCAAAAGCTTTATCCACAAGCTAAGGAAACCTTTGAATTTTTGCTTAGGATGAAAAAGGCTGATGATGCGACCTACGCCGGATTAGCCGAAATCGTCGAAAGTGAGGGGCGCTTGGATGAAGCGGCCGCTCTCAGGATAAAGGCGGTGAATATGAGCCCTCGTCAGCCCTTTCGGCATGCGGAATTAGCTGAATTTTGGCTCCGTCACGAGGATCCTAAAAAAGCCTTGGGTGCGGCGGAGCAAGCGGTCAAGTTTGAGCCCACCAGTGCCCGGTACCTTGAACTTTCTTTGGAGGCTGCTATACTCGTTCGCGATCGTAGAGAGGCCGAACGGCTCTATGATCGGTTGCGCCTTTTAACCCAAGATTCTTCTCGGTTCCGTAGCTGGAAGGAGAAGATTGAGGCGATGGAGGAAGAGGTGGCAAAAGAAGAGGTTCATAAGGTGTTAGGAGGTAAGGGGTAGGATTTAAGAGAGGGATGGTATATGTTGTCGTATCGCATTAACCAGGCGATATTTAGACTCAATGCTCGGTCATGCAACGCTAGGTGTTTGTGTGATGCTCGCATGTTCGCCGTAGTAGCTCAGCTGGTAGAGCACTTCCATGGTAAGGAAGAGGTCACCGGTTCAATCCCGGTCTACGGCTCCATGGGTAGGTACTGAAGTGGTCAAACAGGGCAGACTGTAAATCTGCTGGCTCACGCCTTCGAAGGTTCGAATCCTTCCCTGCCCACCACAAAAACATCGCATTTAGGTGCGGTGTTTTTGTTTGTGGAATTGTTATCGTTCCCTTTTTTCGGACGGAAATTCTTGAGGTTTAGAGTGGGGGTGGTTCTGAAGAGCGATTTCTTTCGTAGAAAGCGGTATTTAATGGATCTGAACCCGTTTCTTTTGAAGCGTATGTTGCTTTAATTGCTATTTTGCCTTCTGGACCGATGGTAAAGGCCCACGCTTCTGTGTAGCTATCAATAGTGGGTGCGGTGACGTCTGCATCATAAATATCAGACATTTTTTCACCAATGCCTCCTGCTTTTCCTGTTGAGCAAGAAATAAGGACAATGGGGGCATCTGAACGAAAGAGCGTTTTTAGTCGTTGCATCCCCGGGCCAAGGATATCGTTCGGGGTAATTACGTCGAGGTTGGTTGGGGCTACTTTATCTAATGGTGGTGGACCTATTTCGCTTGCATATAAAGGAGGCGCTTCATCTAGTGCGGCTGTGGGCGGTGCTTCTCGTTGTCCGATGTGGATGGAGTTTTTGCTGCCATGACCTGCAATCACAGCAAAGGACATGGCATGACCTCCTTCAGGCACTTGATAGCGCTGTTTCAGATTAAGGAGCTTCCGTACCGCATCAATTTTATTTCGACATTCTATAACGCGAAGCAGTGCTTGTCCGTTCAGTTGTCCCACGGCTTGGTCTACGAGTTTGGCTACGTGTCCGTCACTAAACGCTCCATTCCAATCATCACCAGGGGAGAGCAGAACCCCATAGGGAGTCGTATGGTTATCTCGTTCTTGATATTGTTTCACCCAAAAAGCTAACGATTGACGGGCGAAGTTTTGAATTCCAAATTCTGCATGGAGGGCTTTGGCCGCCCCAGGAGCCGCTACTTCAAGCTCTTCAATGGTTTGGAAGTTTTTTGTGAAGTACTCTCCCATTTCCTCAGGTTTTTGTGAGATTTTCCATGCTTCCAATACTTCTTTGTTTAAGCCTTTCTCTTGTAAGAGGTGGTTTGTACGCTCTTTGGCCAGTGATTCAAGTCCTCTCAGGTAGCGAGGAGGTGGAACGCCTTTTGGACGAGCGTTCGTTTGTGCTAGATCAAGCCTGTGCCAGGCACTGAGGGCGCTCAAGGTGGTAGCTCCTTCGATTTCTTGTCTGAGTAAAGGGATAAAGAGATCCGCACATTGGTTCACTCGTTTGGCATCTGCCATGCCCGCTCCCCGTGTTTCCGGAGGAGAGTCATTTTGAGCTCGTTGGGCAGCGATATGGCCTGCCTTTATGATTTGTTCTGCAAGCGGATAAAGAGTTGTTTGACGCCAGTCTGGGGCAAACTCTTCCATGACTGTCTGATTGTTTGCGGCAAATGCAAGAAGATCGTGACATCGATCTAGATCTACAGGTTTCGTTTGAGTAGCGATCTCCGTGAGTCTTTTTAGGATGGTCTTGGCATGTTCCTTTTGGAAACGGGGGTCTGCTTTTTTCTCTTCATCCGTTAGTGTCTCACGGCCTTCTAGATAGGTTGTGAGTGTTTGTAATGAATGTTTGAATAAAGGCTCCCTCATTCGTTTATTTGCTAACTCGTAGGCATCTTTTTGGGCCTGGGTTAATGTATCCGGAGGAGCGTATCTATAAAAAGCTTGATGATAAGCGGTGTCCGTGCTTGCTATGAGAGATAGCGGGTTGATGTGTTGTTCGATCCTATCTTGATCAGGAGGAGCTAACTCGTCTTTGAAGTTGGCAAACGCTCTCTCCGTCTCGCCGCCAATTGTTACGATACGATCGAGAAAGTGGGAAAAATCTTCGGCTTTTTGTGCAGCGAATGTTTCTATTTCTGCTGACGACGCGTCAGGTTCAAAAGCCTTTACTTCTTTGGGGGTATTTTCCACGATTTGTTTTAGCTGGGCGTCATATCCATCAAAGAACCTATCATAGTCTTCTCTGGTTGTGACGACATTTTTCTTTTCCTCATGTCTTGCGGGGCCAGTCTGCATGAATCGTTCGTGGATATCAGCTGTTCTTTCGTGTTTCATAGAAGCTGCTCAGGTTTTTTACGAGGATGAATAAGGTTACTTATGAAAGGATTGGATGCAGTAAATAAAACTTGTCGGGTCCTGTAAAGAGCTCATTCTTTTTTTGGTTGTGCTAGTGTGTTCAGTAAGACTATGTCATATAAAGCTTATACCCCTGCTTCTATTGAAGCTGTCACACAGCTTTGTCTTGAATATCCGAACTGGGTGTCCGATGGTGCTCGAATTACAGCTGAATTTATGTTTGTGGATTTTGTGCAGGCGTTTGAGTTTATGAAGCGAGTGGCTGGTATTGCTAATGACCTGGATCATCATCCTGAGTGGAGGAATGTTTATAATAAAGTGACGATTTCATTGACGACCCATGATACGGGTGGGCTTACGATGCTGGATTTGGAAATGGCAAGGAACATTGAGGAAATGAGCTAACTCATGGCTATTTTTGGCTACCGAATATGGGCAAAGATCGATTGACAAAATGGTCATTTTTTGGTATTATATTATTGTAGGGTGAGCAAACGTGCTTGCCTGATGTGGAGGCTTTTTGTCTAAAATAAGAGCAGATTAAAGGATCTCCCTTGGATTGTTTTTGTCAGTAGATATGTATGGATTGCCGTCCTTATGTATGTGCTGACAATCAACAACCCGTCAGCCAGGAGCGAAATCTCATGTTGGAGCGTGTCGTCATTGGTCTTCTCGTGGTCGCGGGTCTGCAGTTTCGTTCGGTGGAGGCGTTCGTGTTCGCCTCCCCGTTCATCCTGTTTCTTCTCGTCGCCCTGGTCGCGCGGCGCTACGTCTGGCGCAAGCTCGGACGGTCCTTCTTTGAACTGAACCATGATGAGATCGATCGTACCACTGTTCGGGTCCGGTTCGCGGCCGTGATCCAGTACCTGGCTGGCGCAGCATTCTTTTTTGCTCTGTGCGCGCAGTATCTGGAGGTCCACACCTTCCACTACGAGGGGGGTGGGCCGCAGGAGGACAGTGGCGGTCCCGCTCCTGTCCACGGGGTCAGTAACCCCGATGCGGTCTGTTCCGATCGCTGGATGCCTCGCCTGGCCCGCAACGGGGCCCGCGTGATGGGCACTGGTTTCGTGCTCGACTCTGTCGAGCGGTGCGAGATTCCGTACTGACTGAGCTTTCTTCTTCCGCGCCCGCAAGGGACAGCAATCGTATTGCGTCCCCCGGGTGCGTTGCTGTTTTTAGGCCTAAGGATATTTTTATTTCACCCAAACGGTTTTTACATTCACGAACGCGCGCATTCCTTCCCAAGACAGTTCTCGGCCGTAGCCAGAGTTTTTGGTGCCGCCGAAGGGGAGTGAGGGAATGGATTTCACCATCCCGTTGACGAAGACGGCGCCGACATCAAGATCGCGAATGCATTGTTCTTTGATGTCTGTATCTTTGGTCCAAACCGAAGCTCCGAGACCGAAGGCGGTGTCGTTTGCAAGCGTGATCGCTTCAGGAACTGTTTCAAATGTCATGACGCTAGCGACGGGGCCAAAAAGTTCTTCGTGATAGGCGGGGATGCCATGCTTTACGTTGGCGAGAATCGTGGGGGCGTAGAAAAAGCCTTTGTCTCCGACGAATGTTCCACCTGTGACGAGGCGAGCTCCGGCGGCGATGGAGCGTTTGACTTGATCATCGAGATCCAGGCGAGCGCGCTGGTTGGCGAGTGGACCGAGTTGCGTTGATTCATTCATCGGATCGCCTACGTTTATTGATTCGAAGGCTTGTGTGAATTTTTGGAGGAATGCGTCGGCGATGGTTTTATGGACGATAAACCGTTTAGCGGCGATACAGCTTTGGCCGTTGTTTTGGAGGCGTGCAGTGACGGCGGTATGAAGGGCTGATTCAAGGTCGGCATCTGGAAAGATGATGAAGGGATCGCTGCCACCGAGTTCTAGAACAGAAGGTTTTACTTCTTCTCCGGCAATACGACCGACGTCGCGTCCGGCTGCTTCGCTCCCTGTGAGGCTTACGCCTTTGATACGAGGATCGCGCAAGATGCTCTCGATGATGTTTGCGCGTACGAGCAGGGTTTGGAAAACTCCTTCAGGGAAACCGGCTTCAGCGAAGAGTGTTTCGAGCGCGAGGGCGCATTGTGGGACGTTAGACGCATGCTTAAGAACCCCTACGTTGCCCGCCATGAGGGTGGGAATGGCAAAACGCATTACTTGCCAAAAGGGAAAGTTCCAGGGCATGACGGCCAAAATAGGGCCCATGGGTTGATAGCGGATTTCGCTGCGACTAGCATCCGTTTCCACGACTTCGGGTGTTAAGAAGTTTGCTGTTTGATCGGCGTAGTACTCGCAGCCAAGCGCGCATTTTTCGACTTCGGCGATGGCTGAGCTTAGGGTTTTGCCCATCTCCCGTGTAGCGATCTCGCCTAGGGCGCGTGATTGGTTTCGCAGATTGGTTGCAAGAACGCGAAATAGACGAGAGCGTTCTTCGACGGTTGTATGTTTCCAGGTTTGAAAGCTTGCATCCGCAATCGCGAGTTTACGCTCCACGTCTTCGGCTGTGTGATCTGGCCATTGGCCGAGCACTTCTTCGGTGGCTGGATTGATAGAAGTAAACATATCTTTTTTATTTATACGGAAGCCGCAAGAGTTGGTATTTCTTTTGTGAATACTCTTGCATTTTCTGAATAATCTATTGGGACTTCGATGAGGTGGACGCCTTTGCTGTTAAGACAGGTTTCTAATTGTTTTTTTAGATCGGTTGCTTGTTCTATGCGGTAGCCTTTTGCGCCGAAGGACTCGGCGTATTTTACGAAGTCTGGGTTGCCGTAATCTAAAGCAAAGTCTTGGAAGTTCATGCCCGCTTGTTTCCATTTGATCATGCCGTACCCGTTGTCGTTTAGGACAAGGATGGTGAGATTAAGCTTAAGCCGAACCGCTGTTTCTAGTTCCATGCTACTCATCATAAACCCACCATCGCCGCAGATGGCGAGGATGGATCGATCCGGGTAGAGGAGTTTGGCGGCCATGGCAGATGGGAGGCCTGCGCCCATGGTGGCGAGGGCGTTGTCGAGGAGAATGGTGTTTGGTTCGTGGGCTTGATACTGACGCGCAAACCAAAGCTTGTGCATGCCGTTATCGAGACAGATGATTCCATCCGATGGCATGATGGAACGAACGTCAGCCACAATGCGTTGTGGCATTAGTGGAAATGACGAGTCGTCGTTTTTTTCTTTGAGATGGGAAAAGAGCCTATCTCGGAACGCGAAGCAACGAGAAAAATTCCAATCAGGTTGAGGTTCGAGTGTTTCGCTTAATTGCCAGATCGTGTTGGCGATATCACCGATGACTTCGTGTTGGGGGAAGTAGACGTCATCGATGCTCGCGGACACGAAGTTGATGTGGATGACCTTGGCTCCATCCCGTTTCATGATAAACGGGGGTTTTTCAATTGCATCGTGGCCGACATTAATGATGAGATCCGCTTCGGCAAGAGCGGCGTGCACGAGATCATTGGCGGAGAGGGATGTTGTACCGAGCCAACGTGGGTCGCGCTCATCAATGACTCCCTTTCCCATTTGTGTGTCCACGAAGGGAATGCCGGTTTTTTCAATAAATAGTCGTAACATCTTGGCTGTTCGTTTGCGATTCGCGCCAGCTGCAACGAGTAAGATGGGACAGCGGGCCGCTTTGATCATGTCGACGGCGGTGTGAATGGCTTTTTGTTCGGCGATGGGTCGTCGGACGATTTGGGGTTGATAGGGGAGGGTGGTGACGGGTTCGGCGGCAATATCCTCCGGTAGCTCAATGTGGACGGCTCCGGGACGTTCTTCGTCGGCTAAGCGAATAGCTTCGCGCGTGATACTGGCAATAAGATCGCCGCTGATTACTTGTTTTGTGAATTTGGTAAGCGGGCGCATCATCTCGACCGTGTTAATGACTTGAAATTTGCCTTGTTTGCTCTTTTTGATGCCTTTTTGTCCGGTGATCATGAGCATGGGCATCGCGCCAAGCTGGGCGTAGGCCGCGGCGGTCATGAGGTTGGTAGCGCCCGGACCCAGGGTTGATAAACAGACGCCCGCTTTGCCGGTGAGACGACCGATGGTAGCCGCCATAAACCCAGCTGAGGCTTCGTGGCGAGTGGTGATCATTTTTATGGGTGAATTTCGGAGGGATTCAAGCACATCAAGATTTTCTTCGCCTGGGACGCCAAAGATATACTGCACGCCTTCCGCTTCAAGGCAGTTCACAAATAGGTCGGAGGATTTCATATAGGGGCATCGTAGAACGTGAAACGTGAAACGTCGACCCGGGGAGTAGCCCCGGAGGGGTTATGATCCGCATGCTTGATCCTGTATACTGCTGTTGTTATGTCTCGTTCACGTTCTTTTGAGGTGCCCAAGGTTACGAATGGCGATATTATTCGGGTATTTTTGGCGCATATGCGTCGTTATCCGTGGCAAACGTTACTCGTTTTTTTGGTTATCGTGGTTGCGGAATCGTGTGGTACGTGGGCGCAATGGTTTTACCGGCAGTTTATTGATGTCTTGTCTGTCGACGTACGAGACGGTCAAGGCGCTTTGCATGTGGTGTCAATTATCATTGGTATCCATTTGTTAGGATGGATGATGTGGCGGGTGGCTGGTTATACCTCTGGTTGGATTATCCCGCGTGTCATGAAAGATTTGGAGCGGACGGCGTTTGCTTATTTATTGGGTCATTCTTATCAGTTTTTTGCCGATTCATTTGCTGGATCACTTGTTCGTCGTGTCGGTCGATTGTCGCGGGCGTATGCGGATATTGTGGATGCGTTGCAGTGGCGGTTGTTGCCGCTCGTGGTATCAACGTTCTGGGTTCTTTATTTTGTGTCACAACGGAGCTCGCAGGTGGCTCTGATGCTTAGTGTTTGGGTGGTGTTGTTTGTGGCATTGAATTTCTACTCGGTACGGATTCGACATCGGTTACGAGTGCAGCGCGCAGCCAAGGATTCTGAAGTAACGGGGGCTGTTGCAGACGCGCTTACAAACGCGACGAATATTAAATTATTTACTGGATTTGGGCGTGAGATGGGGATTTTTGATCGGTTGACGGATGA
>CAZLRU010000025.1:0-17480 GCA_964562155.1 uncultured Gammaproteobacteria bacterium | reverse complement strand
CCTGCCACCCAAGAATCACGGAAGAAAAAGCCGTGGTTTTTTCGTTTATGGAGCCAAATTGATCGAGTTCTAACGATTCAACATCTTTTCTCAGTTTTGGTGCGGCGTTAGAAAACACCTCCCAGACTTTCTCCATATCATACTTAACAATTCCATCTTTTAGGATGAAGTTCGACCCAAGACCAAACACAACGGTGCGTTTCTTTTGAAAACCTCCCGAACTAAACCACTCATGTGCGTGAAGGGAAAAATCAATCACGTTCTCAACACGTTCGCGCCAGTTATCAGCCCGTTGTTCAGAATCCCCCAGTTTTTCTTTCACACTTCGCTGTTCTTGTAAGAGACGTTCCTTCTGGTGGAGATATTCGTCATTCGTAAGCAGGTCTGATAAACGAAGGTCCATGAGCTTATCCAACCTCGTCTGGACGTCATTATAGGCATTTTGGAGCGATTCACGTCCTGAATTACGATCCTTGCATTCATCCTGATTCAAAACACGAAGCCAACGGATAGCCCAATCTGCAAAGGGTTTTGGGATAGTGATAGATTCCAAGATAGGCATGAATTGTTTTTCAAACTCCGATACCGTTATTGGATTCTGAGTGCAACGAATTTCCTTACACTTCTTCGTGCAACGATAATATGTGTAGACTTTTCCGCTTGGCTTGATCTTCTCATCAGCAGTAATCACCGATCCGCACTCTCCACAACGCATCATACCGGTAAAAGCAAACTGTTTTCGGTGCGGTTTTGGGACAGGGTTACCTAAAATCTTTTGCGCACGCCAAAACTCTTCTTCGGTAATCATAGCCTTGTGCGCCCCTGTATACCGCCGATCATTCCCCTCAACATTTCGCACGATTACTCCGTAATAGAAGTGATGGCGAAACAACTTATAAATCACCCCTTTGGAGAGTGGAGACCCGCCTTGCCGCTTCGTCTTCTTCGTTCTAAAGCCCCATTCATCATTGGCGATACGACGGATTTGTTCGACAGAATAAACTCCCGAGAGCACCATATCCCACATTTTGCGTACCAGATGAAAACGGTCTGGGTCTGGCACGATGGTATGGTCATCAAGTTTATTCAAATACCCAAGGGGAGCACATCCGGGAAGCCAGCCCGTGTCCAACTTCGCTCGGTTTCCACGTTTCACGTTTCTCCCAAGATCATCAATGTACTTTTGCGCCATGCCAAACTCGACATACATCAAGATCGTATTATCTTCCTCAGAAGAATATGTCTGAGTGGGAGTAACGATATGTAGCCCGTAGTTTTTAATCGCCCAAATAATGCGCCCTCCATCGACTGGGTTGCGAGCCAGACGGTCGAGCTTCCAACAAAATATGGTGCCGATTTTACCAGCTTCAACCATCTCCATTAGCTTATTAAAAACGGGACGCCCCGGAGCCTTGGCCGACATAGATTCCTCCAAAAACGCAGGCTTTGGATAACCACAGCGGAAAGCTATCGTCTCCATCTCACGAGTTTGAGAATCAATTGAAAGGACTTGACGGTCCTCCGATTCGGTAGATTTTCTCGAATATATAGCGGATGGTTTCATAAAGAGTTTTGCGACCTAAAAAGGACGGCTCTGGTTGATCCTGCTCCACATACGCGAAACGCGTGATGCTTTGCTGGCAGAGCCGCCCTTTTCGGGTAGCAAAATACAACAAAAGCGTTTCACGTTTGGGAACAGGATCAACGGTGTCATCATAGCTCAATTAGTTGAGTTGGAAAAGCTGGCATCAGAACGCATCTCCCAAGGTTTTTTGAAACTCCTTGTAATAGATTTCGAGACGTTCCGTATCTGGCTCTATCGCTTCAACGTCTATAACAAAACAGGTCTGCGGAACATCCATGAAGTAACGGCAATCGTGGAACGTGTACGCCTCGCACACATACTTCTCTTTGATGATATGCAGCATGTCGTTCAGCAGGCGGAAGTCTCTTCGAATGGTGGCGAGGTAGCCCTGCATCTTGTATGTCAGGTCGATGTCGTAGACTGCGGATAGGCGTTTGAAGATGTCTTCGAAGCCCAACAAGATTCTGTACTGATGGATAAGCTCTCCTTGCTGGATGAGTTCGAAGAGAAAACCCACGGGTACCAATGCCTCTGCTTGTTTCTTATAGTCTTCAATGAATCCCATCGAATCCTCAAGCCGGTAGAGGCTTTTGCCTAATACCGTCTGTTGTTCGCGTTTGACGCCAAAGACCTCGTCACTGATGGTCCGGACTTCGAGCTTCCCCTCATTCATCATTTGTTTTGTCTCAAGCTCAGCTTTCGTCCTTGCTGCAAGCCAGCGCTTGAAAATCTCCTTATGCGGAAGGCTTGTACCTTCTCCGTTCACCGTTCCGGTTCTATCACTCAAAAATAACGGTGGATACTCGTCCAATAACCCTTCATCAAGGTATCGGCGTGCCGCCTGTTTTATCAGCGTTCCAATGTCCGTTTCGCATTCCGCTGCGAGGATCGTGATCTTTTCAAGCAGGAGGCGGGCAAGTGCGCCCCCGTCTTCTTCCATCGGTACATCGAGTTTACGATATTCGGCGCATTTCTTTGCTACCTCCAAGAGCGGAATATCGGCGAAGTAGCCGTGAAAGCTCCACGGATTAAAATCGGAAACACTTTCTTTGCCTGTCTTCTGCCTTTGTTCTGCTAATGCAGCGGTGTATTCGTTGTAGGCGCGTTTTGCGATCATGTCCGCAATCTCATCTTTCGCTTCGTCGCTTGCAATGCCGGTTTCTCCCAAGAGTTCATACAAGGCCAGTTCGTTGTACAGGTAGTCGCTCTCCGTTTTTACGTCCGGATAGAGCTTGAGCAAGTCCTGCTGCAGCTCTTCGTCCATCAGCTCAAAGGCGTATCGGTACACCATGTAGTCCCGTTGCAGACCGCTATTTTCCAAAACTGATTCCAAGGCGTCTTTTGCGTTAGGACGTTTCTTGCAATCCAAATTGCTCCAATCGAAGAGTCGGCTGTCGCTTCGCATGACTCGTTCGTAATCCGTATGGAGGTAGTAACTGGTGGCAATACAGGCACGCAGGAAGGCGTTTTGCGCGTTCAGGAAGGTTGTCTGCGCGTCGAGTTCGGCGTACATCGCCGTACGCCAACCGCCGTTATATTTGTTGTACTCTCTGACCTCGCTGTTATCTTTTGGATGCCACCCTTCAACAAGAGCATACTTGTCTGCGTCGCTCAGAAATCCTTTGCCGTCCCGTTCTTCGGTGACGGCGTTATGAACGACCATGAGGGAGCGCTCTTTGGGAGAGAGATTGCCTTTCTGTAGGAGGTTGGTGATATTTGTTCGCATAATCAGCGGGTTTTACGTTTTTCCAAGAAACGCTCCATGATCTCGACCTTGTCGCTCAGTTCGGCCACTTCATAAGCTTTCAAAAGCTTGTCAGTCAGGAAGCCGAGACAGTTAGCTACCTTCACATCCAACTCTCCGCTGCGTACGCCGTTGATCGTTTCTTCCAAAAGCACGACGGCGTCTCTTGCGCTCTTCAGCTTCAAAGGAGGCTGGGGAGAGATAACGGTGATTTGATTTTCCTTACCTCCACGTGAACGGGCGTCGCGTTTCTCGTCCTCGCTTACGGCGGGATCATGGAGATAGCAGTAATCGCTTCCTTGCATGGGTCTGGCTTGGCAGGGGTCGCCTGCCACCGTGTTTGCTTTGCACAACATATGTTATGGGTGGGTAGTAACTATATTCAGACGTTAGACCCTATAACTTCGCTAATTTCATCGTAGAGAAACCCGTAAACATTCTCCACGATGTTTTCCGTGATATGAGCTAACTCCTCATCGGTTAGCACTCGTTCATCCCACTGATCGAACACCGTTTCCCGAATATGCTCCGACGACAAGATATGCATCTGATCGTAAAATACGATGTCTTCTTTGTAATCTACCGTTCGCTGATTGGGAGTCTCCATAGGATTGGGTGAAAGTGAAAAGGTTTATTTCAATAACACATGGCCAGTTATCATTAGATTACAGTCGCCTGTGGCTTCATCGCACGCATTTCCTTGCATTCATCTGAACAGAACCAAGCAAAGTCTTGCGCGACCGTCACAAGCTTTTCGGGTCTACCAGCGGTTCCATCGCCTACGCTTTCAACATCGACAATACCCAAGATTCGGAGGGTTTCGATTTCTTTTAGGGCGGTTGGATTGCTGCACTGAATAGCCTCTTCGACTACGCCAGTGTTCACCGTTCCCGCAAACTCGATAATCGCCTCCATAAGTTTGATACGGTTATATTGCGCCGAGTTGAGAGCGACTTCGATACATGGCCAAAGGTCTTCCCGAGTTAGGGTCGTTCGACCACAAGCCAAAGCATGACCGCGTGCAAGATTGTAGAGAAGCTGGTTGATACGAGTGGGTTTCTCGATGACAACGTTCGTATGATGCTGTTTTCCGTCTTCTTCATCACTCCAAACATTTACCGTCCCCCGAAGGTGGGCAAGGAGTTTTGCGCATCGAGAGACCACGCGCCGAAGTTCAGATGGATCGGCTTTCTTATCCCACGTAACGCCCCCTTTATGGTCTGACCAAAGGGTCAAGATAAGATTCCGCGTCACGGTCCGGCATTCTTGCTCTTTGCGCTTGAAGTCATCCTGAATCAATAAATCCGCCAGCTCTTCCTCCGTCTTATCTATCGCTTTCATATTGAGGAAAAAGAGACGGCTCCCAAGATTGCCCATGAACTTCCAGACACGTGGCGCAATGGGCGTGGAACCAGCAAGAAACATGAACGTGTAGTCGCCTTTATAGCCGCGTTTTCCATGAACACCACTGTCCGATTCGTAACCCTCCCCATCAAAAACACGTGTCATCACACCAAGGTTTTTAAGCAAATTCTCTTGGCGTTCAGCGAAGATTGGGGCCAGATCACGAACAATCAACATACGATGCCTGATTCGTGGAAGCAGGTCGATTTTCTCCAAGTCTTTCTGTTTCCGATTTGAAGCGTGAGAGACAAGTGAAGAGGGCGTGAAACTATCCGTTGGATAAACCAGCTCTTCAAGATCAGAGAAGAAGTTCAACGTAATGGTTTTTCCAGCACTCGGAACATCAACGTAAACCAATCCAAAAGGATTACGGACGTCTTTGATAAGAAGCTGGGCCAACACCGCAACACCCACCTCCCCTGCAATCATGCATTCCGAGAAGTTTAAGTTTGCCGTCTTACGCCACATATAAATGTCCGTTCGATTTGTTGGAGCTGGCAAAGGCGAATAGCGCTCACCCGCTTCATCAATTTCCTTCATAGAGCGAGCCTTTTGACATAGCTGGCGAAAATCATCCGCAGCCATGCCAGCCTTCATGAAGAAGTCCGTCACGTCTCCGTGTTCACCAAGCTCTTCCGGAAGTTGAACGATGCGAGCATGAGGGATGAGTCTACCAACGGCTTGAGAACCTTTTTTACCAGCGTCGTCCAAATCAAACACGACATACACCTTTGGAATCGAAGAAAACATTCCAGCCCATTCCTCGGGAAAAGTTCCAGCCCCACCCGTCCCTGACACAGCGACGAAGCCACGAGAACGAAGGATCAAGGCGTCTAATTCTCCTTCGCAAACAATAACTTCTTGAACACCTGACAAAAGCTCCGCCCCATAGAGCATTGCCTTGCTCCCTTGGGGATATTGATACTTTGGACCACTTTCTTCTTTACCGGGTGGTTGGCGACGCTTGGCAAACAACCAAGAACCGTCTGCCTTGGCTACGGGAATGACAATTCGCTCCCCGTCCCAGCCAAGTTTGGCACGTGCGATCACTTCATCACTCAAACCACGTTGGCCCTGCAACCATTCACGAATGTTTGTAGGCAAGGCCACGTGCCACGCCTCAACATCTTCTTCGGGGAGCGACTCTTCAATCTGTTTCGCTTTCTGACGGAGGGCCCGTCCAATATGGACAGGTCCCTCCCGCAAACCGACTTCAACAGGATCATCCCCAAGGTGACTCACAAGCTCACTGACATGCCCCTGTTCATCGCATTTGAGACAACGGTAAACACCCTTCTCATAATTGATGGAGAGATGTCCAGCGTGTTTGGTTTTCACGTCACAGTCGTTGAATACACAGTTGATGATTATCTCCTTGCCTTTGGTTGCGTACTTGAGGCCTTTTGTGGCAAGATAGCCTTCGATAAGAGATTGCATAGCGGTTATGAGAGCGCCCTTTGTGAGAGGGCGTTTTTAGTTGTGTTTAGGGAGGAAATCGACGACCTTGGAAAAATTCTTTCCAGCTTGGGAAGTGGCATTTTTCACAACGACACGAAGTTCTTTGTCGATGAGAGAATCAACGTCAAAACCATCGCGAAGCTCGTCAGAAGACAGCGGACGAAATAGGACGGCCTCGATGAACGGCAAAAGTTTGCCTTGTGGGTGAAGAATGGGTGAGGTCCAAAAACGAACAGACGAAGGCTCGTGATTTGAGACACCGACCAGCTCAAGCGTCACTTCAAGCTGTTCTTTCGTAGCATCACGAATGTTCTCAACAGACTGGATGGAAACGACGCGTACAGGATGCGTACCTGCCGGAAGTACGCGAGAGGAGGATTTGACGATCATAGATAGAAGATAAAAAGTTAAAGGAATACTTGTCGGAACCTTGTACGCATTAGGGAGGCCCATTATTCTTTGGCTGGTCACTCAATCGACTGGGTAGGAAGGCTTGTCCCAAAACGGCCAACATTGCTCCTGCTTGGCGTTCAGCAACTTCTTGGCTCAACTCCTCCCCGTACATTTGACGCCAAAGTTCACGGAACTCTTGGATACATCGTTCTGGTAACGGCATATCAACGAGCAATGGCGTAAAGTCTCGACTTGAGAAGCTTCACTGCGCCAAAATAAGCGAGGGCATCAACGAGGAGTTGGCCGGACCAATACCTTTCAACCGCCTCACCGATTCCAGATTCATTCTGGAAGACGAAAACGACCCGCCGTCCGTCGGTGGGTTCCAGTGCGTGTAATTTGAATCCGAGCGCAGCGAGAGCAGCGGCAGCGCCAAGATCAGCAAGTTCAAACGTGTTTGGGAGATATTCCATATTTCATAGTCATTCGCATCGGTGCGACGCACCTAACGAAAAAGACCATGCTCAGCATGGCCTCTGGTACCTATAAGCACCCTCTCGCTATCCTCCGGAATCCTCCGCCCATCCTCCGACCGACCATCGTTTTAACCCAATATATAAGCTCCTTTCTCACGAGAGGATTTTAGGAACTTGTCCACATTTATCTTGCCAAGGATGTCTGCGATGCTCGATTTGATCTTATTGCTCCACGTCGCAACATCAATGTCACGTTTAGCGATGCCCTTCTTCTGTATGTGGTCGATAATATGTTGGTGGGTAACTCTTTGTCCGTATCTCTCAAAAAGCAGGCTAAACATCCAGTATTCTGGTGTCCCCGGTTCAAGACGACCGAGCTGACTTCCCATATAAATCACCAATCCGGTTTTCTTATCAAATTGCACATCGCGTCCAAGCGTTGTGATTTCTGTTCGGAATATCCCTTCCGGGTCGGCGATCAACTTCCCCTGCTTAATTAAAAAGCCATCAGCGAGCTGTCTAACGTGTAGATTCTCTGGTGACGCAATCCCACCAAGAGGATTCACAGCCGACGAAAAAAGCATAATGTGCGAGCCGCCATCGACCAATGCCCTCAATAAATGCATATCGCTTGCCTGCAACTCCCCAATACACGCCACGCACCAGACTTTCGCCGCTCCAAGTTTATGAGAACCCAACGTCCACAATCGTCCGATGGAGTGTTCCGTCAAATCACCTTGCAAGTGCAGCACCTTACCGAGCCTCTCCATCATATTTTCTAAACGGACAGCATAATTACGCAGTCGCTCCGGCTGCACCATCTGACGCTCTGAGAAAGGAGCTTCGTCAGGGATGATAAAAACCTCACCTCGATCAACATAAATCTCCAACCCCGTATCCGGATCATGCTTCAATGGTGCCGTCTCCCGCAAAACACCCGTAGCGACAAGAATCAAGACCACATCTTGCCCAAGCAAACGAACAACGTCGTAATGCGTGATCTCCTTCTCAGTACAAACAGAGGAGAAAAAAGCATGGACAGGAAGATTAGCCTCCATATACTAAACCCCACTGCTTCAGATAGTCACGAGCTTTCAAATGAAGTGGCGTATCACCGAGGCTACAGGTATTTGGAGTCAATTCAATCTGTACGCTGCCAGCACGCCCGGGCAATTTAATCTGGATAATGGCTCTTTGGATTTTCATTTGCTCGATGGGAATGGGCATTCTCGACAATTCTTCCCAAATGGCTGACTGCCATTGAACGCGAGCCGGGATTTCCACCGAGTATTTCCGTCCGGTGGCCTCCAAACCACGAAACCATAAGCCACGTAAACGGATAAACTCGATTTGATCCAGCGGGTCATAGGCAAAAGGGAAGTCACGTTGCTTCAACTTATCCAAATCAAAAACTTCACGTAACAACTCAGCTGGCGCGTCCGTAGCGAGGCAGTGAGCCAGAAATGCTTTGAAAACCTCGTCTGCTACCTCCTTCCCGGCAGCAGCTTTAACCTGAACAGCCCCATCATGAGGCATATATAAGATAAAAATCTCTTCAACAGGCTTACGCACTACCGGAACTAAGATGTCATTCTCGTATTCATGGTCAACCGTGCCATGTCCCTCAGGATAGGCGACAACACAAACACGATCTCCCCGATCATATGCAATAGCCTTACATTTTTTACCTCGCCCGTCTTTGTTGCGGAGAAAGGATTTGATCTTATCAGCAAATAAGTCGCATCCGCCTTCAATCGAAGAATATGGAACGCCCTTGGGTGAACCTGCATAGGTCTGCCAGCGACCCAATCCTTGCACCTTGTGCCAAATGCTTGCCTCAGCAAAGAGAGTTGGATGTTCGAGAAAACAATGGAAGGCTTTTTCGTGAGTGGTTTCGAGTTTCTCAAACAAAGCAAAAATATCCACATTCTTGCGACGACCATGCTCAATCATGTCGGCAACCCCATGCGTAGAACAGAGTTCGTTGATTGCACGAAACTCTCTGTCCGCTCGCTTTAACCACTCTTTATCATCCATCTTTTCAAATACCTTGTCGGCCTCCATCCCAAAATCCTTCTTCTTCAAGTTACGAGGAAGATTGATACTCAAACCGAACTTGGTGACGTACTCCTCCAATAATTTGGAGCCCACCAGACGGAGAAATTTGTCGCGTGCATATTCTCTTGGCATAGACGTTTTTGAGGATTATGAGCGATCCTACATCAATACCAATGTTTTTCAAAGGATTTTTGGCGTTGTGTCGACTAAAAGTTTTACCCAGATAGGACCTTGAAGGCGAATCTTCAAAGAAAGCGATGCGTCTCAGGGAGACCGTAGCCGTACTCTCTTTGTGCGGAAGGTAAAAATATCGCTAACATTACAAAAGAACGGAACATTCCGTATCCGTTGATCCGAGGGTAATAGAAGCTCTGGCCTGATTAGAGCCTGAACATATCTTCCAAGCTCACGCCCAAGGCTTTGGCAATCTTACCAATGTTGACAAGCCCCACGTTGCGCTCCCCTCTTTCCAACCCACCAACATACGTGCGATCCAAACCAGCCTTGTTTGCTAAGGCCATTTGCGAAGTGATGCCCTTCCCCAATCGGAGAACCTTCACTCGTTTACCAAACTTTTTCAAAATCTCGTCATTTTTCACCCTTTTAGGGTAGAGGGGAGATGACTATAGAGCGACGGACTATGAGTATCACTTCTTTGATGGTATATTGCTTTCCATATAGATACTTATAGTCATCTATAGAAGATGAATGAACATGAATATGACTAAAAACACTCGGAAACCATCGAGGGTCAGGTTTTCTATTGGCTCACTTTTTGCCGGATGCGGCGGAATGGACCTTGGCTTTGCATTGGAGGGGTTTCGCATCAGTTGGGCCAATGATATCGACCATTGGGCTTGTGAGACGTACAAAAGGAACCTTGGAGACCATGTGATTGAAGCAGACGTTGCCAAAATTGATTTCAAAGAGCTACCACGTTGCGATGTAATGCTTGGCGGCTTTCCCTGCCAAGATTTCTCGATGATCTGGAAACGAAAAGGTTTGGGCACTGAACGAGGCAACCTGTATCGACACTTCGTGAAAGCTGTGAGCCTCAAAAGGCCGAGGATTTTTATCGCAGAAAACGTAAAAGGGCTTCTAACCGCAAATAAAGGTGAAGCGATAAGACAAATAGCCGCTGATTTTGGCGATGTGGGATACCGAGTCCAGATTCATCCAGTCAATTTCGCTAATTATGGTGCTCCCCAGCTTCGAGAGCGCATTCTTATCATCGGTGTAAGAAACGACATCAAAAAAGAGTTCATCATGCCAAGCCATACCCACGATAAACACTCTTATGTGGGTGCAAAAACTGCATTGAATGAAGCAGAAAAAGCTATCTACAACAACGAGCATCAAAAAATCGCAGAGAAGACGAAAGAGTTGCTAAAACTCATCCCGCCCGGTGGCAACTTCACGAACATACCAAAGAACTCTCCGTATTACGTGAAAGGGATGATTAGCCACGTTTATCGTCGTCTTCATCCGAACAAACCGTCAACCACCATTATCGCAGGTGGCGGAGGTGGGACATGGGGTTACCACTTCTCAGAACCAAGACCACTTACAAATAGAGAGCGTGCAAGACTGTTTGGGTATCCTGATGATTTTGTTTTTGAGGGGTCAATCACAGAAGTTCGTCGTCAGATTGGGAACTCAGTACCTCCTGTAGCCATTCGAGTGGTAGCAAAAGCGATAAAGAAATTTTTGAAAAGCGTTTGATATGGAACTTGTATATTCCAGCGTTATTCCACTCAAACCTTCCGGATTTTCGAGTTTCCGAGAAACGTTTGAGCGTCAGCTTGTTCCAGCAAACGACATCAAAATAGCTACTGGCTATGTTTCGGAAGAATCGCTCATGGAGTTGAAGGCCATCCTCTCGCATTACAACGCCAATTTCCAGAGAAAAACCTGTGATCTCGTGATCGGCATGCATGGTCGCGAAGGATTCACTCAACCGCAGCACGAAGCCGCTTGTTCGCTTGGAAAGTTTCTTCGAGATGAAAAGATCGGCGAGGTTCGTGTTTGTACTGCCTTTAAGTTTCACGGAAAAATTTACTCTTTTTTGAAAGACACTGCTCCCCAAGCTTCTATCGTAGGATCATCAAATCTTTCCGATATTCTGGGACTCGACCTCCAATGGGAAACAGACATCCTTCTCACAGAATCAGTTTCGGTGAAACGCTTGATAGAATTGCATCATAATCTTGTCTTAAAAGCGACCAAGCCGATCCTTGAATACAGCGATTATAAAATCATTCAGCGATCTGACCTATTAGAAGGGAGAACGGGTGTCGAAAAAATCTCCTCAGGAGAACTTGAAAAACTGAAAACGGGGCTAACACGCCTATCCTTCAATATCCCGCTGAAAGCTGAACAAAAAAGCAACCTAAACGTCTACTTTGGAAAAGGTCGGGAAACGAGCACGACAAAAGCTATTCGACCACGCGCTTGGTACGAGGTAGAAGTTATTGTTTCGCACGAAATCACAAAACAAAGAGGCTATCCCAAAGCCGATGAACCTTTCACGGTTTATACCGACGATGGCTGGAAGTTCCGTTGCAAGGTAAGCGGACAGAACAACAAGAACTTTCGCTCAGAAGACGATCTACAAACGCTTGGTAGATGGATTAAAGGCCGAATGGAGGCCAATGGGGTCCTGAAGGTGGGAGAACTAGTCACGCCTTCTATGCTCCAAAAATACGGCAAAGAGAATCTTGTACTTACCGCCACGCGGAATCCCCACGTGTGGTTTTTGGATTTCTCACGCAATCTATGAATTACCTTGAAACGTATTTGAAAAAAGCGGAAGAAGCTGTTCCCGGCTCCCCTGTTTCACTGCAGCTATCAGCCGAAAGCTTCACGGATAAATACCTGATGACTTTCAGCTTCAATGAACATTTGTCTGGTCTGCTTTTTGGTCACGTACAAAGCGGTAAAACCGGACAGATGTTCGGGGTAGCTTCTGCCGCAGCAGATAATGGATTCAAGTTCTTTGTTTTAATGACGACCGATAACGTCATGCTGTATCGACAAACATTGGAAAGGACGAAGCGATCCTTGGGTGGCTTCATGGACGGCTTTCGAGTACTTGGAGAAACAGATGATGACGAGTTTCTCAAGATACCGAAGACACCGATCCCTACAATGGTGGTACTCAAGAAAAATGTCCGCGTCTTGAAACATTGGCTAAATCATATTGGGACCAATCCGTACTTCAAGGAACAACCGCTATTTCTCTTGGATGACGAAGGAGACGCATCAAGCTTAAACACAAAGATCAACCAATCTGATAAAAGTGCTATTCATCACGGTTTAGACAGTCTTCGCAAACAAGCACCTTCAAGTTTTTATCTTCACGTCACTGCCACTCCGCAATCACTGCTTCTTCAATCAAAGGAGTCAGATTGGCGTCCCGCATTCGCCCATTACATCGCTCCGGGTGCGAAATATCTGGGAGGTGACTTCTTCTATGGAGAAAACAGCCAGTGCATACGTCCAACACCTGATAACGAGAAAAATTCACTCTTGAAAACAAAGGAGATTCCCGAAGGTTTCCGTAAAGCGGTATTATCATTTCTGATTGCGGGGGCACACAGTCTTATCTCCAAAGAACGTCCCGTTTGCAGCATGCTCATCCACCCGGGAATAAAGATCAGCGAACACGACAAGGCGAAAGAAAAAGTGGAACAATATCTGGAAGAGGTAAGGCACGATATCCTGAATGAAGCGCAGACATTCCCACACGGCCTACAAGACGCATGGAACGACCTTCAAAAGACAAAACCCGGGCTGAGTTCGATAGAAGAAGTGATCGCTTTTCTTAAAAATGGGCTTCCCCAGATAAACGTCCTCACACTCAACAAAAATACACTTGATGGCGTTCGTTACGATACTGGCTTAAACGTTCTTGTGGGTGGAAATAGCCTCAGCCGTGGAGTCACCTTCTCTGGACTTCATACGGTCTATTATTGTCGCAGTTCAAAGACTCCGCAGGCTGACACGTGTTGGCAACATGCCCGTATATTCGGCTATGACCGTGATGGCGGATTATGCCGGATTTTTACCCCTGAACCGTTAGCCAAACTTTTCCGTGAGCTGAACGATGCAAACAACGCCCTATTCTCAATCCTACGAGAAAAAGGTCCAGAAGCGGTGAGCGTTCTCACTCCTGATGGGACAAGACCGACCCGACCGAATGTCTTGAAGGGCGACGAACTCGCCATACTTGCGGGAGGGGTCAACTATTTTCCATCACTTCCTCTCTCCATAAATCTGAAAAAACTCGACGAACTTCTGGGATCGGAAGATACAGATAAGTTTGCGTCCGTAGAGGATATTTTAAGGATTCTGGAGCTTGTACGAACAGATAAGAGCGATCCGTGGGAGAGTCACAATTTTCCAAGTTGTATCCATGCTCTCAACAAGTCTTCCCAAAAACCGGAATGTCGTATCGTCGTAAGAGTAGATCGAAGCATAGGAAAGAATACGGGCACGCTTCTTTCGCCCGATGACCGAGAATTGGGTAAAAAGTACAATGACAAGCTTGTTTTGACGGTGTATCGGGTACGGGGAGAAATCGAGAAGGGTTGGGATGGAACACCACTCTGGATACCAAACATCAAGTTTGCGGATGGAGCCTGTTTCTATCTCAACTCAAGATAGAAGCCTATGAATTATCCTTTTCCCGCCAAAGCCAATACTGATTCAACAATGATCCACGCAGCTCAAACGCATCACCGTGAGAAAGCAGACCAAGATAGGATTGCAACGTTTCATTCTTCAAGCTCTTCTGCAACTTTGATTGCATCCTCTGCCTTGTCTTCGTTCTTGGCACACGATGATGCGGGAAGTGCGTCCAACCAAGAAAATCGACACCTGACGCGAAGGTTTGGAGGTGAACCTTATCAGGATGAAGAGACAGCGCCAATCGCTCAACAAGAAAAGACTGGACAAGCGATATGAAGCTTAAAAGCTCTTCACGATCATGCGAAAGGAAGACAAAATCATCGGCGTAGCGAAGATAATGTTTTATTCCCAGTCCCTGCTTCACGAATTGGTCAAACTCATTCAAGTAGATGTTTGCGAAGAGCTGGGAGGTCAGATTGCCAAGGGGGATACCCTTCCCCGGTGTGGCGTGGAAACTCTCAATCACATTTGAGAGAAGACATATCAAACGTTTGTCCTCGATACGAGTACGCAAAATCTCGTTTAATTCCGCATGGTCAACGCTGGCAAAGAACTTACGAATATCGCCCTTCAAAACCCAACATGTCCGCGTATGATTATGACTTACCTTTCTTGCAGTTCTCTCAAAGCGGTGAATCGCCACATGAAGTCCTTTCCCCTCCTGACAAGAGAATGAGTCAGCAATGAATAAAGGAGCGTAAGCTGGGTAGAGCTTACGGTGGAGCGCGTGATGGAGCAGTCGATCACGAACCGTCGCCTTATGGATACTCCGAGGCTTTGGATCGTTGATCGGGAAATGATGATATGGACCATGTGTATACGTTCCCCTCTCCAAATCATCATACAGATCAACGATATGGTCTGAGAGATTCAGAGAGAATGCTTGCACATCTTTCTTGTTTCGTTTCCCACGGATAAACTCCGACCACGCTTCTATCAAGTTTTCGAGGGAGCTAACCTCTTGGAATGTAATCAAACATTTTTTCATACAAAGATATGTCTACCCCCCCCCTCAAAGAAATCCAATGTCTACGAATCTCCCCGTTCTCCAAAAGGCGCTTGAAGCTTACAAGTTGTGGCATGTCTTCCACAACAGTTTTCCGCGTCTATCAAAGTTCTCGTTAGGAAGCAAGATCGACTCCTTGTTTACCGATGTGATCGAAAACATCTATCTCGCTGGATATGCGAATGGAGAGAATAAATCAGGATTCGTCGTGAGGGCTGCCACTAAGCTCGACCTGCTCAAGTTCTTTCTGCAAACCGCTTGGGAAGTGAAGTGTTTGGATAACAAGAAATACATGGCTATATCCACACCGTTGAGTGAAGCTGGAAAAATGATTGGTGGATGGAGAAAGTCGATACAAGATAAAGCTCCATCGCGGTAGATGGAGCTTTATCAATTCACAGAAACGAGTCGCGGAAGGCGACGAACGACCAGTTGTCATTCCACTTGTTGTCGACCCAGTTGTGGTTGAGCTTACGGTTGCCGTCATCGAAGTAGGAATACGGGGCGTAGAGGTTGCCATCGGAGTTACGCCAGCAGCCCACTTTTTATTATTGCCGTTTGCCGTCTATATCACCACCAATCGAAAATATCTCTTGGCTGAATTTTATGCGTGATCGAAATCACGGAGCAAACGACACCGAGTTGTTTATGTGAGGAAATGAATGTCGATACACTGCCGGAGAACATGTCTCACAACATTCCGATCGGGCAAGCATTCCAGAGTTCCATCGCTTTGAACCATGATTCAAAAGCAGTTTCATGTACTATCCAAATCCAAGTGTACCAGAACTGAATCCACCCCGCACGCGAACCGAGAGAGTATCTCGTTGCACACGGGGTGGCCAGAGGAACCAAGGGCACAAGGGCTTTGTTCAAGCACCAAGTGCCCAAGGCACCAAGTTCTACACGGACAACTCGCGGAAGGCGACGAACGACCAGTAGCCATTCCACTTGCGGCCGACCCAGTCGTGGCCGAGCTCACGGCGGCCGTCATCGAAGTAGGAATACGGGGCGTAGAGGCGGCCATCGGAGTCCCGCCAGCAGCCGTTGTCCTCCGGGATCGAGACGTGGTAGCCCTCGAGCCCGCAGGTACGACGCCACTGGGTGAAGGCACCCGCGTGGCCGTAGAAGCCGAGGTCGCGGAAGTGCTTGCGCACCGGCTCGGAGTTGATATAGGCACCGGATGCGAGCTCCGGCTTCCAGATCAACACCTCGAAGCGCTTGCCACGCCCCGAGATCTCCTTGCCATCGTTCCCCCGGTAGTAGTTCCACTGCTCGTAGTCGGGGTCGAGGTAGGTGAGGTTGAGCTCGCTCTTCGCGAGTGCCGTCAGGTCGACGGCCGCGAGGTCCGGGACGACGATGATGTTGCGGTCGGTGATCGACGTTCCCCGGAAGGGGTGACCGCCCACGCCCTGCTGCGGCTGCTCCGCGCGCCAGTCGTTGATAATGAGACGCCCGATGGCATCCCACGTGTCACGCCCCTTCGGGGTGACGAGGCGGTGGAGCGCCTCGAGCGGAACGTCCATCCGCTCACACGCCTGCAGGAAGTCGTCTCCGAGCCCCCGCATCAGACCCAGACCGCTCTTCAAGGCCGCGAAATTCTTGCCCATGATCGTCTCTGCTCCGCTGTGATGGTTCGTCTCTCATCCTTACGCCCTGTTGCATAAGGAGCCCAGACTTGCCCTGTAGAAACTTGGATTTTAAGTGTGAAGGAACATCCCAGAATATCATATTTTAATACAAAAGTCAACCCAAGCACATCAACAATGGCTAACTTTAGCCTTTTTATTTTGGATGGGTTATTTAAGGGTTTTTGGTAGTGCCTAACATTAGCCAAAATTGAATGACTACGCGGGTTACTTCAAAGCTGATTCCACAAACTCTTCCTCTACGCTAAAATCAGACCATGAAAAGCAAGGCTCAAAAGACAAACATCTTCTTCGTCGACGAATCTGGTGATCCAACCTTCTATGACCGATACGGAAATCTTATTGTAGGCAAAGAAGGGTGCTCGAAAATCCTGATTCTGGGATTCATTAAAACAGAGGAACCAGAAAGGCTACGTGAGGCTCTCAACGTCGTCCATGCTGAGGTGATTGCCGACAAGTATCTCCAAAACATCCCTTCCTTCAAAAACTCCTCCCAATTCTTCCACGCAAAGGATGATTGTCCAGAAATTCGAGAGAAGGTTTTCAAAGCAATTGTGGACTTGCCATTCAAAGCTCAATTCTTCGTTGGAAGAAAAATTGAGTCGCTCTTCCGAAAGAAGCACAAAAGCGACTGCAACCTTTTCTATGATGATCTAATCTCAAAACTGTTCGAAAACCAACTCCATACTTCGGAGAAGAGCATCATTTATTTCGCCACGCGAGGAAATAGGGCCAGACAAGAGCCACTACAACAAGCGATCCAAGTATCCGTTGATAGTTTCGAAAAGAAATGGGGCAAAAAGGTCGATTCTGAAATCCAGATATACGCTCAAACCCCCATTGGGGAACCATGTCTCCAAATCGTCGACTATATGAACTGGGTCGTGTATCGAGCATTCACAAAAGGAGAGATGCGCTACTTTGATTTCATGCGTGAGAAAATATCCCTTGTCGTTGATCTCTACGATTCAGCGAACTATCCAAATACCTACTACACAAAAAAGAATCCGTTTGATGC
>CAZLRU010000024.1:8632-18821 GCA_964562155.1 uncultured Gammaproteobacteria bacterium | reverse complement strand
CTGGTGCACCCCAGACGATTCGAACGTCTGGCCTCTTCCTTCGGAGGGAAGCGCTCTATCCAGCTGAGCTAGGGGTGCGAACGATGATTCGGTGATGGTAGCCGTTTTTGGTTTGACAGGCAAGCGGGATTCTTCTACCATATCGGCGCTTTAAGGTTGCGAAAAGACAAATAAATGCAGCGGTAGCTCAGTTGGTAGAGCAGGGGCCTCTTAAGCCCAAGGTCCTGGGTTCGAATCCCAGCCGCTGCACCACGCAAAAACCACTCTTCATGATAAGGAGTGGTTTTTGTATTTTTTGATTCTCCCCCTGGCTTTTTTTGCGAAAAAGGTGTGAGGTGAAGAAAGCCGGCGTGGAGATAGATGGTGACTCCCTCGGTTTTGATTCGTAACGTTTTCTTATCCTATGACGATATCTACCTTGGTACGTAAAGGAGGGGTTATAACCACCGCCCTTCTGTTCGCTCTCATGCTCCTCGGTGCAACAAGTCCCGTCGCCTTTGCCGCCTCCTTTTTTACGCCCTCCTCTTTACCGGGTGCGCAAACGGGCGTTTATTATTCTCAAGAAATTCAGTCAAATCATTACGGTATTCCTTATACCTTCCGTATCGTAAGTGGAGCCATGCCTCCGGGGATCGGAGCCGCTGCTAGTTCTGATGGATTCACCTATACCGTTCGTGGTACACCGATAAGTGTCGGAAGCTATACCTTTGTGGTCGGGGCCACTCGGCGCGATGGAGGGATCGGAGATACTCCACCGGATAAATCATATACGCTCGTAGTGACTGGTTATCCTGTTATTACCACCGCCTCTTTGCCGGGCGCGATGGTTGGTCAATCCTATGCTCAGACGATCGGTGTGACGGGAGGAGTTCCTGGGTATGAGTGGAGCATTACCGCCGGGAGTCTTCCTGGGGGACTAGTCCTCAATGCCGGGAGTGGTGTCATAAGTGGTACACCTACGACCAATGCGACCTATAGCTTCACGGTAAGAGCAAAAGATGCAACGGGAAGAACGGGAAGTCAGGATTTGAGCATTGCGGTCGACGCCGCAGCCCCTGTTATTGCGAGCGCTTCAAATCTTCCCGCGGCACGCGTGGGATCTTCCTACGGAGCGGATTTGGTGGGAGCGGGTGGAGTCGGGCCCTATCACTGGGCTATGGATTCAGGTTCAAGCTTACCTGCGGGACTCATGTTAACCACCGTAGGGAGCGACGGACAATTACGTGGAACGCCAACGGCGGCTGGTTCCTATAGCTTCTCGATAAAAATGACGGATGCCCGCGACGTAGCGGCGTACCGAACCTTTACTCTGACCGTCTCTCCCGCTTTGAGTGGGATAGACCTTACCTCTCCTCCCTCCCTCCCTCCTAGTATCACGACGTCCGTTCTTGCGGGTGGAACGGTGGGAAGCGGTTATAGTGCGAGTTTATCTGCTACCGGAGGAGCGACTCCTTACAGCTGGAACTTGGCCAGCGGATCTTTGCCTCCGGGCCTGAGCCTGTCTGCCAACGGCATCATTACAGGTACGCCTACCACCGCCGGCACCTATACGGCTTATATAGAGGTTTTTGACAACGTAGGTAGATTTTCCGGACGTAATTTATCGATCACAATTGGAACACTGGCTGGTGGTTCAACGGGCGGATCAACGATGCCTTCCAGTGATCTATTGGCGCGCTTAAATAATGTTTCTCGCATTGGTGTTTCCGTGCATACGCTAGTAAAGTTGCCAGATGATGGTAACCGCTTTACACAGGCGGATAGTGCCGTGTATTACATTGGAGCGGATGGTCGTCGTCACGCCTTTCCTCATCAGCGTGTCTACTCCACCTGGTACAGTGACTTCAGCGGCGTGCGAATTATAAGCGCGAGTGATATGGCAAGCCTCCCGCTCGGATCAAACGTGACCTATCATCCAGGGGTAAAAATGGTGAAGTTCTCAACCGATCCTAAGGTCTACGCTGTTTCCACCAACCGCGCCTTGCGTTGGGTAAAAACGGAGGCGGCTGCTCAAGGCTTATACGGCAGTAGTTGGAATCGGATGGTGGATGATGTATCCGATGGATACTATGCTGACTACACGTTTGGGGCGGAGATTAATAACTCAGCTGACTTTAGCCCAAGCGCGGTTCGATCGATGGTGAGTTACGTGAGTGACGTACTCCCTCTCTAACGTACAAGAATATAAAACACCCCGATGAACGGGGTGTTTTATATTCGGTGAAGGTCGTCTTCTGAGACGTGTGACAAACGGCCTCCAAGAAGAAAAGGCTATTTACACATTTGCATGATTTTGAGAGGAGCGGCCTCAGAGAGCTTGTTGATAGGGGATAAGACGTGCAAGCGCACGCTTCCTTCGTAATTTCCGCTCAAGTCCCATGATTCAGCGGACACCTCATGGCTACCAGCTGCATCAAAGGCGACTTTGCGTTCAGGGGAGACGACGCCATCGGACCGTTCCCAGCGGAACGTAATAGTGCCAGGACCGGCCGTATCCACCATGCCTTGAAACTGAAATCGGTACCATCCGCATAAAGCGACCTCAGATTTACTGACGGTTTGCGCACGTACGCCAGTCACAAGCTCATTCGCAGGAAGAACTGGAGGCTTAGCCGTAAAGGTGTCTTGATTCGGGAGTGGCATCGTGACCGAAGGGGCGCAGTCCTGCGTGAGTGTGATGGGGGCCTCTGCTTGGGCAAACGTAGGAGCATCAATCACAAGACGAACCCATTGAGCGGTGGTAGCCGCCATGTCCCAGGAGAAAGACACGGTTTTGACACCGGCCTGAGCAAACTCAACGGCTTCAGTCGCTGTCGACTGACCATCGCTGCGTACCCAGTGATATTTCACGAGTCCTGCTGCGCCGTAGCCAATTTTGCCAACAAAAACGAAGTGATGGGCTCCACAGGTACGGGCGTCCGACGTGCCCTCAACCCCGAGACTTGTCTCTACTTTGGCGCTCATGGGGGTAGAAGCAAGAGGGGTGGCGTCCTGATCCGCCTTGTCTTTTGCGCTGTCATCACTTACCGAATCATCGGAAAGATATTCAAGAGGCAAGCCGTTTACACACGCTTCCATGTCGGTTTTAAAGGTCTCACGAGCACCATGACGTGCCGCGGCAAACTGCTCTTGAGCTCCCTTGCGCACGGTATTCCAGGCACGACTCATAGCGGCGCGATCTCGTGCAGGGGTGTACAAACGCAGGCTATTTTCGGCACGAACCATGGCAGTCTCTAGAGCGCGAAACGAAATCACACGGTTTGACCATCCGTTAAACACGGCATCAGCAACGTCTGCGTTGTCGCTGCTATAGGTATTCACAAGCGCATTGATATCGGCTGCTAAAGAGGTGTTCTGTGTTTTTACAAACACATCAAACGCCGCATTGAGTTGTCCGCCTGCTATGTCGAGCGCGCGTTTCACGCCTGCACGACGTTGAGTGGTCGCTGCATTCACGCGAACCTCTGCCTGACGTTTCCATTCGTTCATGATGCTGTTGCGCATGGTCGTCATGGCTTCGGTTAGGGAGGCGCGATAGTCGGGCAAGGAGCTATCACGACAGTCGGTGGGAGTAGTTTCCTGGGATGCGTATGCATCTGAAGAAGGGCTCAGGGCAAAGACGGGGTTTGCCAGCAGAGCGCACAGCGCCATACCGGAAACCAACGAAGAAAGTCGTATAGACATAGAAAAATAAATAATAATGCTTACTGAGTATAGCATACACGTTGTCATTCTGAGTCTCATTGGTTAGGCTCTCTTCTGTATGTTGACTATCCATGCCCAGCAAGGAGCCGTAGCCCAAGAGAAGGCAGATCTTCTCATCGTACTCCACGCAAAAGGAGCGACCCTTGCTTCTAATACTCTGCTACAAAAGATTGATACGCAGCTCACGGGCGCACTCACGGCCCTTGTAAAGCAGGACGGCTTCATCGGTAAAACAGGAGAAGCGATCCTGTATCCATGTTTAGGCAAAATACCGGCAGGGAAGGTGCTTGTGGTTGGGGTGGGGGATAAAGAAAAGCTGGATGTGGATGCGTATCGTAAATTAGGCGCGCAGCTTGCTAAGCGCGCCAAAAGTCTCAAAGCAAAAACCGTTGTGCTGGCCTGGCCGGAAATAAGCATAGAGGGAAAAACGGCCCGCGACCTCGCTTCAGCGATAGCCGAAGGGATGGCGCTGGGTTCCTATGTCTTTCACGAATACAAAGGTCGTTTGCATGAAGCTCATCAAAAAGACGGGCACGAAGTGGAGCGGGTGACGATCATGGCGAGCGATCGAACGACGATCAGAGCCATAGAGCGAGGCGTGGAAGAAGCGCGCATACTGGCAGATGCCACCATGTTGGCGCGTACGCTCGTCAATACACCCCCAAACCATCTGCTACCGGCGGACATGGTTAAGGTCGCTGAACAGATCGCCTCAGAAAGCAAGCGTATCTCGCTCACGATCCTGGACGAAGAAAAAATGAAAGAACTTGGAATGAATGCGGCGCTCGCGGTCGGCCGGGGTTCTTACAATGGCTCTAAAGGTGCACATCTTATCTATCGTCCGGTAGGCAAGCCAAAAAAACGCATCGCTCTTGTCGGAAAAGCTGTTACCTTCGATTCCGGCGGCCTCTCTATTAAGCCCGCTGACGGAATGATGACCATGAAGTGTGATATGGCAGGCGCAGCAGCGGTGCTCGGAGTATTTCAGGCGCTGACAAAGCTCGATGTTAGTGTCGAGGTACACGGTATTTTTCTCGCCGTAGAAAATATGCCATCTGGGAACGCCTATCGTCCGGGAGATGTGGTGAAGGCGATGGATGGAACAACGATTGAAGTCTTGAATACCGATGCCGAGGGTCGTGTCACGCTGGCGGATGCGCTATCTTACGCCAACACGTTTGAACCTGATGCGATGGTGGATCTCGCTACGCTCACCGGGGCCTGCGTGGTCGCGCTCGGAGAAGATGTCTCCGCTCTTATGACGGATGACGACCGATTACGTGATCGATTGCTAACAGCGGCAAAGGATACCGGAGAACCACTCTGGCCATTACCGCTCTATGCGCCGTATCAGGAGCTAATCAAATCAAAAGTTGCCGATATAAAAAATATTGGAGGCGGACGTGCAGGAGGAGCGATTACCGCCGGCCTATTTTTGCAGCACTTCGTTGGCAAAACACCTTGGGCGCACCTTGATATCGCCGGCCCCGCCTTCGTGGAAAAAGAAACCCGCCCTGATATTCCTGTTGGGGGCAGTGGGTATGGAGTGAGGTTATTATTGAAGTATCTACAGGGGATCTAGATTCCCCTCCTTGTCAGAGGAGGGAAGATTACTATACTCGATACTCTGTACCCGATACTGTATACTACTCCCATATGCCCCTTGCTTTGCGCGCCGCGCTCCTCACGGTTCCTCGCTTTATCCTGATTCTTGGAATGGTGCTTGCGCTCAACCGGTTTGACCCATCTCCTTTACCGGTATGGACAACGGCGGTCTTGGCCTACGTATTGCATTTTATTATTACGTTTCTGTTTGGCTTGTGGGCAATGCGTGGTCGAGCCCCAACAGGTTTTCAGATTGGCGTTGTCACAACAGTCTTTTTGGTGGTTGGGGTTGTCTGGGAAGCGGGTCTCTATGTTTGGATGACAAAAGCCAAGGTCTTAGAAGTCTTTTCCCAGCTTGATTACAAGAGCTTTGTTCTTCTTGTGATCTACGCCATCGCCACGATCCTCGCCGGCCTCTACACCCAAAAGAAACACCGCCAGGCTCAAATGCCAGAAGGGCTCGTCGCCTAACAAAACACCCGTCCTATGTAGGACGGGTGTTTTGTATTCTGATAGTGACTACGGCTGTGTCTTTGCCTCCGCCACCCTCACGACATTCAATAACAGCAACGCAATCGTCATCGGTCCCACGCCTCCTGGTACGGGGCTCACCCACGCCTCATAGGGCTCATACGTAGCCATATCCACGTCGCCGCACAGTTCATCGTCTTCATCGTGATTGGTGCCGACATCGATAATCACAGCATCTTTCTTTGTGATCCCTGCATGTAAAAACTTTGCCCGGCCAATCGCGATCACAACCACATCCGCTCGTCGCAAGGTTTGTGCCTCCAACTCATCCGCGTTCATGGAATGAACAAATAATCCAGCCGATTTTAGCAAGTGAACTAATGGATCGCCGAAAATACTCGAATTCACAATAACAACCGCCGTTTTTCCTGTCAGGGTGAGAGGTGTGGAAGCAATCAAACGCAAGACACCTTCGTGAACGGGAGGGATAAGAGCCTGCTGACCTGCGAGCAGTGCCCTCATATTTTCCGGATGAAATCCGTCCACGTCTTTTTTGGGATCAAGGGCGGCTATCACAGCATTTTCATCGTGTCCTTTTGGGAGGGGGAGTTGAACCAAGATGCCGTCAATGTCTGCCCGATGGTTCCATGCTTCAATCTGCTTGATGAGTTCGGCATCCGTTACCGCTGTTTCGATCTTAACGATATCCATCTTGATACCAGCTGTTTCCGCCGCCTTCTTTTTCATCGAAACGTACAAGTGCGAAGCGGGATCGTTCCCCACGAGTAAAACACCCAGGGTGGGTACATGGTCTAATTTCGCGACTCGGAGGGCCACCTCGCGGCGAATGGTTTTTGCTAAGTCTTTTCCATTGATCAAATGCATGGGCCATACCCTAGCCTAAAATGCCCGATTTGTCGAAGGTGAGTCTTGTCGGTCTTTAGGAAGCTGAAGGGTTGCACAGAACCCGGCTTTTATTTATGATCAGTTCTATTCTATGGACACGCCCGCCCTCAAGCATCTTGCCTTGATTATGGATGGAAACCGTCGCTTTGCTCGCGAACGGGGATTACCGACCTTGGAAGGGCATCGGGCAGGTTACCAAACCGTCAAAAAGCTAGGGGATTGGTGTCTCGCTCGTCGGATTGAGGTGGTGACCCTATGGGCCTTTTCGACCGAGAACTGGAAGCGTGCCCAGGATGAAGTTGGTTATTTAATGGATTTATTGGAGTGGTCATTGCGCAATGATGTGGGTGAGTTTGATAAAAAAGGGATTCGCCTCAAAGTCATTGGCCAGCGTGATCGTTTGCGTCCATCGATCATCGAGGGGATCAATAATGCCGAGGAACGAACAAAGAATAACACCAAGATGACGCTGGTGATTGCCTTAAATTATGGCGGTCGCACGGAAATCATTGACGCGATGAAGCGGCTTGTTCAAGCTGGCATATCTGTCGATCAAATAGACGAAGCTAAGGTCACCTCCGCCATGTACTGGCCAGAGATGCCGGAACCGGATTTGATTATTCGCACCTCTGGAGAAGAGCGGTTAAGCGGATTTCTCCTATGGCAAGCCCCCTACGCCGAGCTGTATTGGTGCAAGAAACACTGGCCGGATTTCAATGAAGCTGATCTCGACACGGCGCTCGAAGAATACGGCAGCCGTCAGCGACGGTACGGAAAATAATAAAATATCAAATATGAAAAACGCCGAGGAGTGCCTCAGGCGTGAAAGGATGTCACCTGGTTTTACGGTCCAGCGAGAATCGATTGATTCATTTTGATGATGTGGTGGTACGCCTTGGCGAAAATCTCCAAGATAGCTTGGAGCTGCTTGAGGGAGAGTGCCGGACTCGTAACACCAATCCATCTGGTATCGGGCTGGCCGATAGCTTCAGCGATTGCCCGGTAGCACCACCAGTGACGCCTATCCGGGGAGGTGCTCCAGTTCCCTCCATCCGTGGTAATGGTCCAGCCATCGGACTGATGATGCAGAGTCAGGCGGCCCAGGTTTTGGCATCCAGAATCGAGTCTCGTCTGGGCATCATCGCCCCAGCAAAGAACGACCTGATCATCAGTAATCTTTATAAAGGCTGGAGGAGAAGGGCTGTTATTGGGGTGGGTGCGATGCTCACCCGCCCCAACATAGTGGAACGTTACACCCATGTACTGAAGAATGTTCATGGGGGAGACCTGCTCTGCTTCTGTGGTGGACGACATGACGGTTTACCCTCTCTTCACCAGCTTCTTTCACCATCATTTTTCAAAAAAGTCAATTCGCTCCTTCCCCCTTTGACACACCCCCTCCCCTCGGGCGGTCCACGTGCTATCATCGCCGAATATGAAACGTCGTCGCACCTATGTGTTTATTGCGGGAGGAGTCATGTCAGGGGTAGGGAAGGGGATTGCTTCTGCTTCGTTAGGGGCATTGCTCAAGGCGCGGGGACTGCGCGTGACCGCCGTAAAAATCGATCCATACATCAACGTCGATGCCGGCACTATGAACCCTGTCGAGCATGGCGAGGTGTTTGTGACTTCAGATGGCGACGAAACAGACCAAGACATTGGTAACTATGAACGCTTTCTTGACGAGGATATTACACGCGTCAATTACATGACGACGGGTCGTGTCTATCTGTCTGTTATCGAGCGGGAGCGCGCACTTGGTTATGGAGGAAAGACCGTTGAAGTCGTCCCTCATGTTCCGCTTGAAATCATCGGACGCATAAAGACGGCTGCCAAGCTAAATGACGCAGATGTAACAATTATTGAAATCGGTGGCACGGTCGGCGAGTATCAAAATGTTTTGTATCTCGAAGCCGCGCGTATGATGAAGAGTGAGACGCCAGGTGACGTACTCGTTGGTTTGGTAAGTTACCTGCCTGTTCCGGGAGCATTAGGAGAAATGAAGAGTAAGCCCACGCAGTATGCTGTTCGGACCTTGAATGGGACGGGTATACAGCCGGATTTCATCATCGGTCGTTCGACACATCCGATCGATAAACCCCGCAAAGAAAAGATTGCTATTAATTGCAGCATGAAAGCGGAGGATGTGTTTAGTGCTCCCGACGTCAGCTCGATTTATCAAGTCCCCCTCAATCTTGAAGAAGAGGGCTTGGCGGAGCGCGTGGTGAAGAAGTTAAAGCTGCGCAAAAAATCAGCCGATCTTAAATCCTGGCGCGGTCTTTGGAATCGCATTCAATCTTCTACCAAGCCAATAAAAATTGGCATCGTGGGCAAATACGTTTCAACGGGCGATTTTGTATTGACGGACGCCTACCTCTCGGTTCTTGAAGCCGTGAAACATGCCGCTTGGTCCATTCAACGTAAGCCGGAAATCATCTGGATTAACTCCGAAGAGTTGGAGTTGAATCCAAAAAGCGTTCCCGATGTTCTCAAGGATCTCGACGGTATTCTCGTTCCTGGTGGATTTGGAACGCGTGGCATCGAGGGGAAGCTGCTCGCGATCCGCTACGCTCGTGAAAAGAAAATCCCATACCTCGGTCTTTGTTATGGATTGCAGCTGGCAACCGTCGAGTTTGCTCGCAATGTTCTGGGGTTGAAGGACGCTAATACCACAGAGATCAATCCTAAGACTTCAAATCCGGTCATTCACCTCATGAACGAGCAAGAAGAACGGATGAAAAACAAGCACTACGGCGGCACCATGCGTCTTGGTTCATACGATTGTGTATTGCGGCCAGGTTCAAAGGCTCGCGAAGTCTATGGTCGAGAGGAGATTGTCGAACGTCATCGTCATCGCTACGAGTGTAACCCTGAGTATCGCGAAGACTTGGAAAAAGCCGGTCTCATCCCTAGTGGTCTCTCGCCGGATGGGAGCCTTGTTGAAATCATCGAATTGAAAAACCACCCATTCTTCATGGCGAGCCAGTTTCATCCAGAATTCTTGTCACGACCGTTCAGACCGCATCCACTGTTTGTAGGGTTTATGAAGGCTGCGGCGAAATAGGATTAAATAAAAAAATCATCTTATGGCGTCACATGAAAACGTACGGGGAAAATCAGCAGAACAAATAGAAATAGAGAAGCAGATGAGTAGAATAATCGATCAGTATTTTAGCGATTTTGATCGCGCTCGGGATAATGCGCGCCAAACAGCTAACCCATCCCTTCGAGTAGCGGCAGAAAGCACGCGGGACTCTCTGAGAGATAGAAGGATTATTTGGCAAACATGGGCAGAAGGAAGAAAAGGTGCTGCCAGTGAAGAGGCGATGCGCGGTGAGCAGTACCCTCATTGGAGAAGCCAAGATTTTCGTGAGCTCATGAAGAGGATTGATGATAGTCCGGAAACATACCTAGCAAGGGTTGAAGACCTTCTTCGACTCCCGGGCGTGGCAGAGGTGTTAGGTTGTGCACCCGATGACGAGCCTCGCAAAATTGCTAGAGT
>CAZLRU010000024.1:4538-8532 GCA_964562155.1 uncultured Gammaproteobacteria bacterium | reverse complement strand
TTCCCAACGCCCACATTCTTGCCGGCGCGAATTTTTGTGCCGCGTTGGCGCATCAAAATATTGCCCGTGCGAACAACTTCGCCGGCGTATTTTTTGACGCCTAAGCGTTGACCATGGGAATCGCGCCCGTTACTGGTAGAACCACCTGCTTTTTTATGAGCCATAGATATTTAGGGAGTAGGTGAGTAGGCGGTAGGCCGGTAGGCGATACCTCGAACTCAAAAATATGGGCTTATCTTAGGGGAAGTTGCTCTGCTTGTCAAGGCGCGAGATTTGGCTTAATCTAGTGAAATATGGCCAAAACAAAAGAAGAACTCTCCCAAGATATCGAAAATGTTCTCCAGGTCTTACGCCAAGGATTGGCTATGCATGGCGGAAATGTTGAATTAGTTGATGTGCATATGGACACGGGTCTCGTCCAGGTTCGTATGCAGGGCGCCTGCGTCGGGTGTCCCATGTCAGAAATGACTCTCAAAGCGGGGATTGAAGATACGCTGAAAGAGATGGTGCCGGAGGTAAAAGAAGTGGTTCAAGTCGAATAGTGACACTTCCTGTCCAATTGCGTAGAATAGAGCCGATGACCATTGAATCTTGGCTTTTTTCTGCCAAACGCGCCTGGCAGGATCCGTGGGTTAAGGTGGTGACGATTGCGACCACCCTCTTTCTACTAGGGGGAAGCGGTTGGTTTATCGCGAACATGATCGCTCTGCGGCATCAGGTTCTTGGCCCGATTGTGTTGCACTACAATATTTATGTGGGGGTAGATGCGTTAGGGGCGTGGGGATGGATCTTTCTATTCCCTGTTGTGTGGCTGGGTATGTTAATGGCGGACTTTGCGTGGGCCTTTGGAGTGTATCGCGAGGACGTCTATCAAGCCTGGTGCTTTTTTTTTCTTGCCGCTGTCTGGAGTATTCCTTGGATGATGGCACTTTGGCATTTGGTTAAAATTAATCAATAGGTATGACCGATCCAACCTTCTTTGTCGCCCGTCCTCTGGGCATAATGGCTCTTGCGTTCGCTTGCGCTCTTCTCTTGATGCCGATCCTTATTCGTCTGCTGCGAGCGGCCAAAATGGGAAAAAACATTCGCGATGTTGAGAGTGCGCCGGTGATGGCGACGCTTCATAAGGCTAAGGCCGGTATGCCTACCATGGGAGGAATCGTTATGTGGAGCGTGGTAATCTTACTTGCCCTTATATTTGGACTTGGATGCGAGGTGATGGGTGAGGGGAGTTTTGCCTGTCGTGCCTCCTTTTTGTCGCGTGGGCAAACCTGGTTGCCGCTTGGCCTCATGTTTGCCGCCGCCTTGATCGGGCTCGTTGATGATTACTGGAACGTAAAGCGTTTAGGTCCGCGAGGAGGAGGATTGCGCAAACGTCATCGTATTTTGTCGTACACGCTGATCGCGGTAATCGGGGCGTGGTGGTTTTATACGAAGTTGGGTTGGGATCAATTACACATTCCATTTGTAGGAACGTATAACATCGGGTGGTGGTACGTGCCGTTTTTTATATTAACGATCGTGGCGACGTCGCTATCCGTGAACGAGACAGATGGGCTCGATGGTCTCGCGGGCGGAGGAATGCTGACGGCGTTTGGCGCCTACGCCATCATCGCTTGGGCGCAAGGACGTACCGATTTAGCCACCATGTGCGCGGCGATCATCGGAACCTTGCTTGGATTTCTTTGGTTTAATGTGAATCCTGCTTCCATTATGATGGGGGATACGGGCGCCATGTCTCTGGGGGCGGTTCTTGGGGTTGTTGCCCTCATGACTAATCAACCACTCCTCTTGATCGTCATCGGTCTTCCATTTGTGGTGGAGAGTTTATCGGTGCTCGTTCAAGTGGCGAGTAAAAAACTACGCGGTAAAAAAATCTTTCACAGCACCCCGGTTCATCATCATTTTGAAGCCATTGGTTGGACGGAGCCTCAAATTGTGATGCGTTTTTGGCTTGTTTCCATTGTCTGTGCCGGGATCGGTTCCGTGCTGGCGCTCATTGATAAAATATAATCATTTCCCATGCGTACGCTTGATCGCTTTCGGGCTCTTGATCCTGGCATCCTCTGGATTACCCTGGGATTATTGGTTTTTGGGTTGATTATGCTGCTTTCCGCAACCGGTCCGGTCGCGATCGCTCGTTCCGGTTCAAGTCTTTATTTTGTGAAGCATCAGCTCGTGAACGGGATTATTCCGGGTCTGGTGGCTTTTTTTGCGTTGGCGGTTATCGATTATCGGGTCTGGCGAAGTGTGGCTGGAATCGCTTTAATTGGAAGTATAGGGGCGCTGCTCTTGGTGTTTATCCCTGGGATTGGTCTCAAATTGGGAGGCGCACGTGGGTGGATTCATCTCGGAGCATTTACGCTTCAGCCTACGGAAATCGTAAAACTCACCTTTCTGATTTATTTAGCGGCTTGGTTGGCGAATCGCGAAGGTCAACGAGACCATCACACGTTAGAAAATGGACTGCTTCCGTTTTTGGCCGCTCTTGGCTCAGTTATTCTGCTCGTGATCCTTCAACCTGACACGGGTTCCATGACGGTTATTGTTCTCATGTCGTTGTTTGTCTATTTTTTATCCGGTGCTCCGCTTAGTTGGTTTGCGGGGTTGTCGGTATCGGGTCTTGGAATGTTGACGCTTCTTATTCGTCACTCACAGTATCGAGCGGCGCGATTCACGGCGTTTCTTCATCCGGAATTGGATCCGCTCGGAGTTGGGTATCATATCAATCAAGCCATGTTGGCTATTGGATCGGGAGGGTTTTTTGGTCTTGGGTACGGGCGCTCTCGTCAAAAATTTCTCTATTTACCGGAGGTCGAAGCCGATTCAATCTCTGCCGTTATCGCGGAAGAAATGGGATTTATCGTCATGCTCTTGCTACTCGCGGTATTTGCGGCGATCATCTGGCGCTGTTTTAAAATCTCACGCGAAGCACGTGATCCATTCGGTCGGTATCTTGCGGCGGGAGTTGGGGTATGGATTGCTGTACAGGTTTTTTTGAATGTCGGTTCTATGACGGGGGTCATGCCGATGACCGGGGTGACACTCCCTCTTATTTCTCACGGCGGTTCAGCCATGGTTGCGCTGCTCGGAGCTCTTGGTCTCATCGCAGGTATTCCCAGAGAACAAACGTCTCGTCGCGGTGAGCGAATATAAGCTCCCGTACCCCATGTATGAACATTGTCTTTGTTGGTGGAGGAAGTCTTGGTCCCGTCACGCCGCTTCTTGCCGTGGCTCGCGTCTTAAAGAAGCAGGAAAAAGCGATTAAATTTGCTTGGATTGGAACACCGGATGGACCGGAACGAGGATTGATAGAGAAGGAGCAAATCCCGTTCTTTGGCTTAGAGGTAGCTAAATGGCCTCGCTATCCCTCCTTCCAGTGGTTCACCTTTCCATTTCAGTGGTTGCAAGCACGTCTGCGCGCAAAGGAATTAATGCAGAGGTTGCATCCGAGCGCCTTGCTCACCGCCGGAGGCTTTACCGCCGTCCCGGTCGTTCAAGCTGCGGCTGCCAAAGGTATTCCCTGCGTTACGCATCAGCTCGATTTTGAGCCCGGCCTCACCAACCGGTTGATTGCCGGCCAGTGCGTGAGTGTGACCACTTCCTTTGAATACGCCCAGCGCCCCTTTGGAGATAGGGTTACGGATGAACCGTTACCGACCCCGGTACGTTATACGCTCCGTGATCTGCCTGATCGCACGAGTGCCGCTCGCGCCTTCGGATTAAACCCGCATCAATCGATCTTGCTCGTGTATGGAGGGGGTCAAGGAGCGGAAGCGTTGAATCAATTTATTGAACGAACGCTCGATACCTGGTTGCGCTTCACACAGATCATTCATGTAACTGGACAAAGAAAAGCCGAGCATTTGCAGCGTAAACAGCGCCATGGCTATGTCGTACGTCCCTTGTTGCAGGCAGATGAGATGTTGCAGGCGCACGCCGCCGCCGATGTAGAAGTGATCCGTGGTGGGATCGGGGGATTATCTGAGGTGGC
>CAZLRU010000024.1:0-4438 GCA_964562155.1 uncultured Gammaproteobacteria bacterium | reverse complement strand
AAGACGGCGAGTTATACGTTTGTTCGACCGTTACGCATCGGAGCGGTCTTGGCTGGAGCCTCAAAGCGGATTTTATCGGGGTGTGACGCCTTTGGAACGGCGATTGGCTTAGCGTTTCAAATTCAGGATGATTATCTTGATCTCACCCAAAGTGCAAAACACACAGGGAAAGCGGTCTTAACCGATTTACGCGAACAACAGCATACGGTTTTTACCCAGTACATCGCTCGTCACGGAACAGCCGAACAAAAACACGTCTTGCAAACATTGCTCGGAAAAGAGCTTACGGAAGCAGACCGTCCGGCGGTACAGACATTGTTTGAGGTCTCCGGAGCGTTTGCTGCGGGAGAGAAACGAATGAACAAGCTGTTTGATGATGCTCTCCAGGCCTTGGATGGTTTGAAGAAACGAAACGTAAAAACCGAAGCATTGGAAGCGTTGGTGCAGTTTATTCGTGAACGGACGCATTAGAGCGTATGACCAACGAGGCGGCACTCGAGGTCTGTCGACGTATCCACCGGGAATACGGCACCAGTTATTATTGGGCGACACGCCTCTTTCCGTGCAAGATACGTGAAGCGACGCACATGCTGTACGCCTTTTTTCGCGTACCCGACGAAATCGTGGATCACGAACAGGGGGCCGAGCATCTTATAAAGAGCTACGGTACCGCTCGCATGACCAGTGGTCTAAGCACGAGCGATGCATTAGCGGCATGGTCGGAAGCATGGAAAAGATCAGCCACAGAGCCTGTTGATGATCCTGTCATCACTGCGTCACGCGCAGCCTTTGATCGTTTCCAGATCCCGTCCGCCTACGCCGACGCCTTTCTCTGGGCTATGCAGCAGGATGTGGCGCGTACACGGTACTCAACCTACGAAGATCTCAAAGCCTATATGTACGGTTCCGCAGCGGCTGTAGGCCTCATGATGACGCACGTCATCGGCTTCTCCCGCCCGGAAGCGCTCGTGTATGCGGAAAAGCTAGGCTACGCCATGCAGTTGACCAATTTCTTGCGTGATATCGGCGAGGATTTCACAACACGAGGACGTATCTATCTGCCACAGGATGAGCTTCATGAGTTTGGATTATCCGATGAAGAGATAAGAAAGCAGGTGGTCGACGAACGTTTTATCAGCTGGATGAAATGCCAAATTGCGAGAGCTGACGCGCTGTATGAGGAGGCAAACCAGGGGATACCACTTCTTCATCGCAAGGGCAGGCGAGCCGTACAAGCGGGGAGTGATCTGTATCGGATGATCTTACGCAAGATTGAACAACAGGGGTATGATGTCTACAAGCAACGAGCAAGAACAGCCTGGTGGGAGAAGTTAAAATGCCTTCTATGAAAACTGCTATTATCATTGGCTCTGGTGTCGGGGGCTTAGCCACAGCGTGTCTCCTCGCGAAACAAGGGTATTCTGTCGAGATATTCGAAAAAAATGAACAGCTTGGCGGACGTCTGAGCCTCTTTGAGGCTGACGGTTTTCGGTTCGACATGGGTCCGTCTTGGTATCTCATGCCCGATATTTTCGAGCATTTTTTTGAATTAATGGGAGAGCAAATCAGTGATCATCTTCAGCTCATTCGTCTCAGTCCTTCGTACCGCATTTTTTTTAAAGATCAAAACAGGCAAGTGGATCTTTACTCGGATCTTGAGCGTGATCGAGCGACGCTGGAAGCGCTAGAGCCTGGTTCCTATGAAAAACTAAAAGAGTATCTGCGTCGCGCGGAAGAAGCGTACAGCATCTCAAAACGGTCGTTCATGTATAAGAACTATGACTCGCTGAGAGATTTATTTACCTGGGAAGCGATCAAGAACGGTCGTCGTTTATCGGTCTTTGCCAACATGCATGAGTATATCTGTCGTTTTTTTAAGACGGATGCTTTGCAGAAGATTTTGGAGTACCAGCTCGTATTTCTGGGCAGTTCGCCGTATAAGACGCCTGCCCTCTACAGCATCATGAATCACATTGATTTCAAGATGGGGGTCTACTATCCGCAAGGAGGGATGTATGAAATTGTGAAAGCCTTGGTGAATATTGGAAAAAAACACCATGTTTCGTTTCATGTGAATGCTCCGGTCGAGCGTATTCTGATTGAGCAGGGTCGAGCCGTTGGGATCCGTCTGTCGACAGGGGAAGAGAAGCGTGCAGATCTGGTGATCTCAAATGCAGACATGCACCACACGGATACGGTTCTACTTCCAGAAGAGGCGCGTCAATATGACGATCGGTATTGGAAAACACGTGTCCTAGCTCCCTCCGCGCTCATTCTGTATTTGGGGGTGAAGGGGCGTATTCCATCGCTCACGCATCATAATCTGCTTTTCTCTAAAGACTGGAAACAAAACTTTGCCGAAATCTTTGATCAGCCAACCTGGCCAAAGGACCCGTCTATCTACGTGTGCGCTCCGGCAACAACCGATCCGACGGTTGCACCCCAGGATCATGAAAACCTCTTTGTTCTCGTTCCAATTCCGGCGGGTCTTGAATACACGGATGAACGCCTCGCGGAAGAAACGCAAAAGGTCCTGCGCAACTTAGAGGAGTCGATGCATATTCCGGATCTGCGTTCACGTATCGTGTATCAAAAGACCTTCTGCGCAAAAGAGTTCACCGAGCGGTATAACAGTTACCAAGGCACCGCTCTTGGTCTTGCGCACACATTGAGACAGACGGCTACGTTTCGTCCAAATAACATAAACCCAAAGGTAAAAAACCTCTACTACGTCGGGGGTAACACAAATCCAGGTATCGGTGTGCCAATTTGTCTCATAAGTGCGGAGCTGGTCCTGAAACGGTTGATGGGGGATACGAGCGGAGCGCCTCTATCCTCGATCTAAATCCCTCGCAACCTCTCAAGCCAGCGCTTAAGAAAATAGTTGAGGAAGAGAATGCGATGGGTCGATTCTCTAAGAGAAGGAGCGATCAGGTAATGCAGTGAACGTAGAAGATGGGGCCGTGTTGGCTATTGTGGTCGCCGATAATCAGTACGTCCCCGTTCTGCATCGTGATGCCGTCGGGCGCGGGTCCGGTTACGCGGGCAATACCGGCAAGATGGCTGGTGGCCGCTTTGTCGTCGGCAACAAAGAGTTCTAGATTGGCGGAAGCAAGGAACTCCTGGAGTTCTTTTGGACGCAGAAAGGGATCGCTAGAGCTCCAAGCTCTATAATACAGCGCTCTGGCCATCGAAACGCTGGCAAGATCTTCAAGAAACCACGCGCAAGGCGGGTTGCGGATCATCGGCACCTCCTGTCCTTGTGCTCCCATCCTGACCTCATTTCACGTAAAGGAAAGTAGAGCCTGTTGATGTTGTTGTCAAGCTGCGCATTACCTCATTTTTCATTGATATTAACACAAAAACATCGACGGAGCGGTCGATGTTTTTGTGTATGGATCATGTGTTAGAAAACCAGAGGGATCGTCTGTTTCTTGTCGTCTGCGCCTACATAGACTGCTTCCGCATGTGTCGCATCAATCCATGTAACCGATTCCCAATGTGCCGTTGCGCGTCCAATGCCTGTGTCACCGGTTGGTTGTCCGTTATTCCAATCGGCTTTTAGCGTGGTGATTGTTTTAAGCGTATTTGTGTTGAGATTGAATCCGTGGAGTGCCTGCGGATTATCGCATCCGGCTCCTCCACACGTGAGATCCAATAAAACCGCGCGTCTATCACCTCCCCAGACAAGGGTTTGACGATCTCCAATGGGCGTAATGGCGGTCGTTTTGTCTTCATCCACGCTATAGACAAATGTCACGCGTGGGGTGGGCTGTCCGGCTCCGCAGTCTCCGACACTGGAACAGCTATCCGCATCGAAGCTGATGAGCACGTCCTGTTTATTGTTTGAGAAATTTTGCACCGTTGCAGAAAAGAGGAGGGGGGCGAGGGAATGACCATCTTCATCGGTAGGTAGCACGCGAGCCGGAAGGATGACTCGTTCTTTTCCTTGAGGGTCAATCAGGACCAAACGATTCGTCCCAAAACACGCGGTCCCTTTATACGCTGCGCCATCGAAGGACACCGCTTCTGGAGCTTGGTTACAGTCGTGACGGATCTGAACCGTTCCTTTCTTGGTGGGAACCGTTAACGATTGCACGGTCAGCCATTTTTCTTGAGGAGAAGGAGGGGTTGAGGGTGTCTCTAATGCGGCGGGGGCGGTAGGGGCTGCGGAGGGAATAGCGGGGATGACCCGAGCTGGACCACGACGATCTGCTTCCATAAACCGTTGAAGATGCTGATCGGTATACCAGGCGCTGCCAACCGCAATAATAAGGGCCACTAATGATAAAACAAGCGCAATGCTGCCACGAGGATCGTGAGCGGTTGGTGGGAGAGGGGGTACGGGGCTAGGTACAGAGCGCGGAGCAGGAGTGGCTCGAACTTGAGAAGGAGCAGGGAGTTGACCCATATGCTTAAAAAAGAAGCAGAGCAAAGA
>CAZLRU010000023.1:6261-19100 GCA_964562155.1 uncultured Gammaproteobacteria bacterium | reverse complement strand
GCAGCTCATCGTGTTGGCGTTTTTAATGGTCAGGGTGTGGTGATATGAGTGTCCAAAGGGCACGGTAACGAATACGATCTCTTCATCGGGAGCCGTGTAATAGCACGCCTAAGGCAATTGACGGTTCTCGTTTGTTGTTTTAGGCTATTTTAAATTTCAACGTTGGCGATGCGTTGGATGAACGAGTGACCAGCTCGTGCGGCTTCATCGCCAGGAGGATGCCATCGTGGCCGACGTCAATAACCGTACCGGCGGAGACCCTTTGCGTGCACGTTCCTTTTTGCCCTACAGCGAGATGCTCCCGCGTCCTCGCAAGAGCGGGCCGCTGCAGAGCGCGCGCGTCGTGCAGCGCGAGATGCCTCGGCCGCCCGACATCGGGCCCGGAGCTGACCAGATGAACGCGATCTGCGCCGCAGCAGATCCCAACGGCACCTGACCGAATATTTCTCTTCCTTCATATTCCCCAACGATCCTTGATCCGAGGGGCTTTTCTATTTTTATCGTCTATTGAATGAATATTCTTTTTTGAATATACAAAAACACATCGCGTCCACGATGTGTTTTTCTTGGTTGCGGGGGCCGGATTTGAACCGGCGACCTCCAGGTTATGGGCCTGGCGAGCTGCCGCTGCTCTACCCCGCGATGATTTCTCTCCCATGAGGATACGTGCTTTTCTTCTCAACGTCAAGCTGCTAAAGTGTTTTCACTATGTTTTTTAAACGATTTGTTACGGGCTTGGCTGTTACGGCCTTATTTGCCCCTCAATTGTCCTTTGCGGCCACCTCTCAGCAGTTATTGGATCGTGCCGTGACTCTGTCTGTTGCTCAGAGTCAGCCTCTCGCAACAACCATGGATGTCAATTTTACTTATAATTATCGACCGGTGGCACGTGGAGAGCATGGGGGTGGTTTGAAGGTGCATGTGGTAGCCACTAGTGAGGTCTTGCCCCGCACTTCTCTCTTAGCGGACAGTGAACAGCGCTTTCGTGTGGAATCGGTTGAGTTGATCGGAGCGGAGGTGTTGGGTCTTTTTGGTACGACGAATCGTTGGAAGGACCCGATGGCTTTTGAGATGAAGAAGATTGGCAACGTGTACTATGTGCGTCTCGCATCTCTTTCGGATGATATGCGCACGCTTATTGCTCAAGCAGAAATTCCTGGGTTAAACCTTGATCAGATTGTTGGTCGTTGGTTGCAAATCGATCTTGATCACGTAGAGCAGTCGTTGAGTGATGCCTTGCCTGTCGGAGCGAATATTGAGCTTACCACCGAAGCTCAAGAAAATTTCACGCGTCAATTCTTGCCGCTAGTTCAGAAGCCCGGTGTCTTGCGGGTGGTACGCTTAGAGTCACGGACAAATCGTAATGGTGTCATGTATTCTCGCGTGCAATTTCAAGTTAATCCACGTTTTTGGACGGAGCTTGAAGCGGTTTTACGTAAACAAATTGAGAAGGACTTGGCTGGCTTAAAAACATCGAGCCGCTCTGCCTACAATACGCAATACACCGCTCAAATGAAGGAGTTGCGGACCACGCTTGCTCTTGTTCGTGCACATGTTGCCAAGATTCGGATGATTGCGGTGCTGAATGAGCAAACGGGCATGATAGAGCGGGTTGAATCTGCTGGAACGTTTACGCAGCCAAGTTACTCGGAGCAGTATGTTGGTCGTCGTTTAGCTAAGCGCCTTGTGGGTTACAATACGTTTGGGTTCAATTTGGTTTCTTCCATGAAACTTGTTGCGGATCGTTCGTTGGTTGCGCCTACAGGATTTGTCACGCTTGATTCATTGGTTCAGCTAGCAAAACAGAAGTTTGAAGCCATGAGCAGTCCTTCCGTAGCCGAGTAGCAGGTGTCGCAAGATCTGCTTGTAAAATAGTATCAATAAAAACAGCGCTTATTAAGCGCTGTTTTTATCTGGTCGAGCTGAACTCGATGGTGCCGGGAGAGAGAATCGAACTCTCATGACCTTGCGATCGCAGGATTTTGAGTCCTGTGCGTCTACCAATTCCGCCATCCCGGCACGTGTCTGAGTAGCGACAGAATATCCAACCTACGCAATAGCGTCAAGCGCTTGCTTGTTGGTTTTTGCTTGGTTTAGTACTCTTTCTTTATGTTGTCTACGATTGATGCGTTGATTCTACGGGCTTTTCAAGAGGGGAAGGTGGAGGGTCTAAAAGAGCCTGCCTGCAACCCTCAGCATATACGAACCTTTATTTCGGATGTTTTTTTGTTTCCTTCCACGGTTTATAAAATTTATCGAAAAGATAATCAGGCGTTTAATCAAGATTTTACTGATTTAGCCGATCCGGTTACCCGTTCCGCTTTTTATGAAGCTGATTTTGCCTGGAACCGGCATTTCAGCCCTTCCGTTCACCAAGCTCTCTTAGGTGTTCGTGTAGAAGATGGGGTGGTGAGATTAACGCCTGAGATTGATGGATCGTTTGATCGGGTCATTCAAATGCGCCGCATTGATACGGCGGCTAATGTGACGCGTCAGCTGCTACAAGGATCGTTAAGGGTAGAAGACGCAGTCGCTCTTGGATATCAATCAGCCAAGGCGATCGACTCTTTTCCTGAACGGCCCACTGATTCTCTCCCGATCCTTGAGCAGTTGGCTGTATTAATGCGTGATGTCGAGACCTGGTGTTGGTTGGCCGACCCCGTGTTTCCTCGCGCTCTTACGGATGCGGCCATGGTTGTTTTACGGACATTTATTCGGGAACGTGAGACATACTTTTCTTCTTTATCGGTTGATGATTTTGTGATTGGGATGGATAACCATTCGGATAATATTTTTTATGAGGATGGTCAAGTCTTTTTTATTGATGTCTATCCACCTAAGAAGGAGTGGCGACGCGTCGAGCGGAGTTATTCGGTGTATCGCATGGCAACTGATATAGAGGTGTTTGGAAATTTGGCTTTGGCAGACGCGTTTATTCAGGGGGCGCAGGACTACTATGGACCATCTCATCTTCTTGAGCCGTCGGTGCGGGGGTTCTATCAGCTCTATTCGGCATTAATTAAGTGCCCTTATCTATTTATCTTGGCGGAAAAGGATCCGGCACGTTTATTGGAGGCTCAATTGTATAAGGCGTTTATTGAGCATCGACTACAGCAGTCTTTTTCTAAGAACTAGAAAAGAAGGGCTCGAGATTGTATACTCCTTGCATGCTGCTTGAGCCGCAAAACAGATTTACTCGCCGTGAGACAACGCAAGATAGAGGAGCGATGCGTCTGGCGTTTTTTATTTTTTTAGGGATCGTGTCTGTTATTGGGTGGCTTTACCTTTTTTTTATCAGTGATTTGTTTCAAGTGAAGGGGATAGAGGTGGCAGGGAAGGGAATAGACCCCGTTGAGGTAAAGAGGGAGGTGTATGAGGTTTTAGATGGGCGACCGCGTCCGTTTTGGCAACCGGCACGACATAGTTTTTTTCTTCAACCGGAGCAAATCGAATCGTTGCTCACGGAGCGTTTATCGGCTGAACATGTGACGGTGGATAAAAGGGGTTTTAATATTTTACGACTCATGATTCAGGCGCGTGTACGTCGTTTTGTTCTACACACGTCTACGCAAGATTTTTGGATGGATGGTCGTGGATTCATTTTGTCTGAACCGACCCTACAAGAGCAAAAAGAAATTTTTGATCGGCTTGCGCGTAAGCGTCCGTCTGCTTTTACCGATCCGCCTATTTTTTCTTACCCGCGCTTGCAGGTGTCATCGTCGACGGCAGGAGTCATAGATCCTCAAATAGGTCGTTGGTTGGCGGCTGCCTTTCAGTTACAAAAACAGGGCCTTAGCTACCTTGAAATCCAGCCTCCACAGGACGCCTCAAGCACCAAGCTGGTCGTTAAAACGGCACAGGGCTACGAGGCTTGGTTTGATGGGTATACTGATACCCTTGAAATGCAAATAGAGGCGTTTAAAGCCTTCCAGCAACAGAAGCCCAAGAACCTGCAGATCAAAGAATACGTAGATGTGAGGATTCCTAATAAAGTCTACGTTAAATAGATTTGGGCCTAATATTGGGTAGGTAACAAAGACTTAATTTACAATCCATCAAATAAGCTGGTAAATAAGCCTTAATAAGACGCATGATGTTAGAAAGCCTGTAAAAGCGCCCTTTTTAGCATCATGCGTCTTATAAGATATAATGTGCGACGCATGTATATCCTTATTTATGGTTTAATGATCCCTCTCCTTCCCTCTCGGTTAGACAAAAAAATATCTTGTTGTTGGCATGAGTGTGTTTGCAGCACGGGCTGTCTCTAAGAAAACGTTGGTCGTGAATGTGACTCGAAGTTTTTCCGGCGGTCAGGATCTGCAGCCAAACGGATTTGTGATCAGTGTTGATGGCTGGACGCTGACCAAGGTGTATGTGGCTGAACAAGTGCCCGCTCTCCCCTCCTTCTCGGGTATCGCTGAGGTAAGCCGTGGTACGGTTGTTGGTACCATTCCTTTTTATCATGCGGGTGCTTACGATTATTTTACGGTCGTTCGTGCCAAGGATACGGTTCAGGTGGTACGCGAAGAGGCTGATGAGGCGTCCCCTACTACCAAGGTTCACCGCCATGTGGTGCTGAGCTTGTATGTACCTGCTTCGATTCGCGTGCGCATGGCTCCACTTGCTCAATAGCTGACATTTGTTGGATTTTTTAAGAACGAGCTATTCGGCTCGTTCTTGTGTTTTTTGGTATTTTTCCCAGAGCTGCTTGAAGGCGTCGGAGGATGCTAGGAGCCCTTCGAATGTTCCTGAAGCAACCACACGACCTTTGTTGAAGAAGTAGATCGTATCGAACAGGGGTAGTAGGTGCAGTCTATGAATGGAAGAGATAACTGTCTTCTTTTTAAAGGCTTGGAAAATGGTCTTATAGATTATCGTTTCATTTTTTAGGTCGACGCTGCTGGTTGGTTCGTCAAGGAGGACAATCGTCTTGTCTTCGCAGGCCATGAGGCCGCGTGCCAGCGCAAGTCTCTGTTTTTCCCCTCCGCTTAGGTTGACTCCTTTTTCGACGATCGATGAATCCAATTTGTGTGGCAAGCGTTCCACGACGTCGGTGAAGCGCGCCATATCGGTGAAGCGCTTGATAAAGCTGGATGAATGATCAATGCCTAGGGTAATATTTTCCCGAATGGTGGTAGCAAAAATTTCTGGATCTTGTGGAATGAGAGTGATATGTGGGCTCAGGGCTGCTAAACCTTGTTTGATCAGTTTACCATCTAACGTAAGCTCGACGCGTTCCGGTTGATACAGGCCCCGTAAGAGCTTTAAGAGCGTCGTTTTTCCGCTCCCACTCTCCCCTATGAAGGCAATGCGTTCTCCGGGTTTTATGGACAAAGAGATGTTGTTGAGATGTTGTTCCGCCCCTTCATCTGTATGGTAGGAAAAGAAGAGCGAGGAGATTTGAAGTTTTTTCCAGGTTGACCCTAATCGGAGGGGCTGGATGACCTTTTTTGTTTGGAATTCTTTGATGAGATCGTCCGCGTTTTGCACGCGCGTTTTTTGTTGCAAAAAATCCCCGTATTTATAGGCAAAATGAAAAAAGGTGTCTGTGACTCGTTGTACGTAGCTATACAGGAGGTAGATCGTGCCAATTGCGATAGCGGTTCCGGTATAGAGGTGCCCGTAAAGATAGGATACGAGTACAAAAAATGTGGTGAGAGCCCCACAGACTGAGACGATAAACCATTTGGTTTCGTTCACTTTTGAATTTTTTACTGAGAGGGCAAAAGACTGCATCGTCTTCTTGGCAATTGAATCGCCTACTAACCGTTCTACACGTAAGATGATGACGGTGCTGATATTGCTTATGACATCAAAAATTTTTGCTGATAGATGATTTTCCATCTTATTGATCTCATCATCTTGTTTGACGAGGATTTTATCAAATCTCAAAATCACTTGGAGCGTTATGATGACGAGCGGCACAATAATTAAGGCGGCGTATGTGTCAAAGTAGACGAGTACTCCAAATGATGTGAGGAGCTTCAAAAAACTTCCTATTCCTTCGAATGTATCGCTGCTGAAGCGATAGAGACCTTCTGTTGCTTTGCTGATCTTGTCGATTGTGTCGCCTGAATGGTGATCTGTGTGCCAAGCGGAAGGCAGATCTAAGACACCTTCTACGAGGTATTTTTTAAAATTTGCTCGCGCGATGAAGGCGTTTCTCGTTTCTATCACGCGAGCCGGTCCATGAAAGGCCCAGAACGCTAGGGTGGTAACGATGAGAAGCGAGGAAACGGCGACAATATAAAAAATGTTTGCCAATGTTACTCCTTGTGTTTGAATTGTGTTTAAAACGTGCGCGATGATGAATGGTTCTATAAAACCGACTATATTTGCTCCAAGAAAGAGCATTACATATAAAATGACTTGTCCCCTATTCCCTTTTGAGTAGAGCCAAAGTTTACTGATTAAAAAAAGAACGGGATTTGTTTGGGGCACCATACAGACGCGGAGATGATTTTATGGGGGGGGCTATAAAGCCCCTATTTTAAAGAGCGCTTGGAATGAATGTGGTTATTCCGTTAGTCGGTGCGTGAATACTAATATTGCGATCGTGACTACCACGAGGGCGACGGTGATAATGGCTCCAATATCGCTCATACGATTAATTGGTTAGTAATTAACAGGTGAACGGGGTGGATAGATGTTTATATCGAACCATGCTTTGAGACTGGCGGCAAGATCACGGAACGTGAAGAACACAATTCGCTCATACGTTTGTAAATCGGCTGACACCCCTTGTGCATCCATACCGAGATGCGAGCAGAGATAGAGGGCACGTGGGAGGTGGAAGCGCTGTGTGACGATGACGGCTTTCGTGATGTGAAAGACTTCGACCGCGCGTTTACAGCTTTCGTACGTACGATAGCCGTGCTCATCGACCAGAATCCTGTCTGCGGGCACTCCTGCTTCTATGGCTAATCGTTTCATGGTAGCGACTTCGTTGGCATGAAATCCCCCGTCATCCCCCGTCATGAGGAGATAGGAGACTTTACTGCTTTTGAAGAGCTGTATTCCAACAATAACTCGATCACGCAGCGCGTCTGATGGCGTGCCATCAAGCTTGACGCTCGCGCCCAAGATCATAGCGGTAGGTGCGAGATAGGGCGTCTCGAAGGAGAGGACTTGATCGACAGAGGTGATTTTTTTTTGATAGCCGATCTGGATCTGTTCAACAATCGAAATCGTCGTCAGGCCTAATGAGATGACGAGGAGGAATAAGATCTTATTGAAGTATTTCTTTAGAGGCATACACTTACTCTCCATCTTGTTGGGGTTTGTCTATGATGCCGACTTGATACCCCGTGCTTTGACCGGAGATTTTTACGACGTCTTTGTCGATCTTTCCGAGTTCTTTTGAGGCGAGATTGTATTGATTGACCGTTGTACTTAGATGTTTGCCCACATTTCCAAAATATTGTTCATAGGCCATGAGGTGTCGTCCGAGATCGCCGACGCGAGTACGGATTTCCTTGGCTTGTTCTTCGATTTTAAGTGCGCGTAACCCTTGAAGAACGGTTTGTAGATAGGCGAGAAATGAAGTTGGGGACACAATGATGACATGATATTTTCCGGCGGCGCGTTGAATGATACTTTCCGGATCATCTCCCCCTACCCCGATCTTATTTGTTAATAAATCGTAGTAGATTGCTTCGTGGGGAATAAACATGAAGGCAAAATCCATGGTCCCCTCTTCTGGTCGGACGTATTTAGCGGTTTCTTGGACGCGCATTTTTAAATCGGCGACAAGGGCTTTTTCCAATTTTTCTCGTTCAGCTAGATTTTGTTCGTCGATGATCCGATTATAGTTTTCCAAAGAAAATTTTGAGTCGATGGGAATAATCTTTTCTTTAATGAAGACGGCTGCATCAACGATTTCTCCATCTTTGAACTTGTATTGCATCTGAAATCCATCGGGCGGCAAGCTGTTTTTGAGAAGAGTTTCAAGATAGTACTCGCCTAAAATACCACGTTGTTTTGGATTCGTGAGAATACGTTGTAGATTGTCGAGTTGTCCGGAAAATGAGAGGATTTGTTTGTTGGTTTCTTCTAATCGAACTAATCGTTCCGTTACATCGCGGACCGTGTTGGTTACTGTATTCGACATGTGGCGACTGGTGTCAATCGCTTGTCGGCCGTTCTCGTTTAAGCTCTCACGCATTTCTTTGCGGAGCTCCCCCATCCCCTGCTGAAGGAGCAAGAGGGATTGGGGGTCTATTGAGGGTAGAGGGGGCGGAGTAGACTTTTTCAGCCAGTACATGAATGCCCCTAAAGCAATAAAGCCTAATATAATGATGATGAGGATGAGAGAAGTGTCCATAGCTCTTGCATAAGTTTCGCGTATGTCGTAGCTTATCACGCACACCAATATTCGCACATGTTTCTTTTATGACTTACCTTGATTTCTCCCGCCCTGCCAATGACTGGGACGGCGACACCTTCGAAGAAGAGAACGAAAATATGGCCGCGTTAGCCCTTCAAACGAGTAGTGGGGGGGATGATGAGGATGAGGAAGATGAGGAGGAAAAAGCTGCTGCCGCGGTTGTTCCTGATGAGGAAGCCGCTGTTGATGAGGTAAAGCCCGAGGAAGAGGAAAAGGCCGAGGAAGATGAAGAAGGTGAGGTAGATGAGCTCGCCGCGCTTGATCGACTTGAGAAAGAGTTGAAGCAGGATGAATTAAATGGGTTAGGCGATCTTGGAGAGGAAGAAGAAACAATCTAATCTTTCTGAATAGCAGAGAGGGCGGGATAAACCCGCCCTCTCTTGTTGTTTTGTTTTACTGACAGACGGCGCACTCTTCGTTTGCCAGGTCGCGTTTTTGTACCTTGGTATTGATTTTTTCTGCTTCAATCGGCGCGGCCGAGCGAAGATAGTACAAGGATTTCATTCCTGCCTTCCAGGCCAAGAAATGGACGTCATGGAGATATTTTCCGCTAATTGGCGTTGGGAAGAAGACGTTGATCGATTGCGCCTGACAGATGAATGGTTGGCGGTCAGCGGCTTGCTGAACGATCTCACGCATGTTCATTTCGTAGGCGGTACGGAAGACTTTTTTCTCTTCTTCTGTTAGGACGTCTAGGTGTTGAACACTGCCTTTGGCGCTAATGATGTCTTGCCATACTTCCGTGGTGTCTTGCCCCTTCTTTTCCAGAACGCGCTCTAGGTATTTATTCTTTACCAAGAAGCTACCAGATAGCGTTTTTTGTAGATAGGCATTTCCAGAGATAGGTTCCACGCAAGGCGTTGCTTGTCGGCACAGAAAGGCGGTGCTGGCAGTGGGCTGCACGGACATGACGTAGCTGTTGCGTTGCGTTCCCCCATCGAGAGGGAGACCGCGTTCTTGTCCTAATTTCACGGAAGCAGCTTTGGCGTGCTTATTGACCAGACTAAAGACCTGCTTATTGATGAGGCGTGCTTGAAGGCTTTCAAACGGTATCATTTTTGACATGAGGTATCCGTGATAGCCCATAACGCCTAGACCAATGGAGCGCTCGTGTTTTACGGAGTTAATAGCTTTCTTGTACTCGACCGGGTCAGCCATTTCGCAAAAGCTGTCCAAATTGTTATCGAGGGCTTTTACGCAGTCGTAGGTGATTTGTTCAACTTGGTCTTTCCATTCATCAAACGTTTCCATGTTGAGGTTTCCCAGGCAGCACACGGCGGTACGATCATCGGTGGTTGGGAGCACGATCTCGGTGCACAGATTGCTTTGACGGACAACCAGGCCCTTCTCTTTATGATGAGGAGGGATGGCCTTGTTAACGGTATCGATGAAGAGCAGGTAGGGCTCCCCTGTTTCGGCGCGGATCGTCAAGATTTTGCGCCAGATTTCGACGGCGCTTAATTCTTTTGTCACCGTATTATAGTGAGGATCGATGAGTTTGTAGGTTCGATTCTCTTCTACGGCTCGCATGAATTCATCAGTGATGACGACGCCATTGTTGATGTTTAAGCATTTACGATCCATGTCTCCCCCGGTTGGACGACGAATCTCGAGAAAATCTTCGATATCCGGATGGTCGACGCGCAGATAGGCCGCGGCAGCGCCTCGACGATGGCTGTTGCGTGAGATTGCCAAGGTTTCTGAATCCATCACTTTCAGAAAAGGGATGACGCCGCTTGATTTGAGGCTGCTTGATTTGAGCGGGGCATTTTGTCCACGTAAGCGAGACCAGTCTGTCCCAATCCCCCCTCCATACTTGGCTAAAAAGGCATTTTCGCGATAGATATCAAAGATGCCTTCCAGGGTGTCTGGGACGGTGTTTAGAAAGCAGGAGATGGGCAATCCTTTACTGGTACCAATGTTCATGAGTACAGGCGTGGCTGCAATAAACCAACCGTTGCTCATGTACTCGTAAAGACGATGGGCTAACTCCTTGTCTCCGCGCGCCATGCCGGTGGCTACGCGCGCAAAAAAGGTCTGGGGATTTTCACAAATAACCCCGTCTTTATCGTGAAGGAAGTAACGATCACGCATGTTTTCGAGACCAAAATAGGTGATCTCTTTGCTGCGTTCGTGTTTTAAGGGGATGCTCTCTTGGATGGCGCGATCCGTGGTGTAATGCGGACAATCCCAGCTTTCGCGCGTGCTGGTTTTTTCCATGATTTCTCCCAACAGCATGTCACGCGCAATCGGGAGGTTGTTGTCTGAGAGAGCGTCTACGACGCTAGAGTAGGATTTGGACATAGGAGATAAGGATCAAGGAGAGTAGAAAAAGAAACGTTGTTTTTATCCCCAATCTTCAACCACGGCTCCTTTGGCATATTCGGTGGCGCGATTTTCGAAGAAGTTTGTGTGCTCTTTGGCATTGATCATGATGTCGAGCCACTGCAGAGGGTTTTTGTTGATCATGTACAAGCGATCCAGTCCAAGATCATTGAGTTTGCGATCAGCGATGTAGCGAATGTATTGTTTTACCTCTTCCGGCGTTAGTCCCTGCACCGCTCCCATTGAGAAGCAGGTATCAATGAACGCGTCTTCCAGCTTCACCATGTCATCGCAGGCTTGATAGAGTGTGCTGCGTAGATTTTGCGTCCAGATATGCTTGTTTTCGTTAATCAAATCTCGAAACAATTGGCACACACCCTGGCTATGGAGCGTTTCATCACGGATGCTCCAAGTGACAATCTGACCCACCCCTCTCAACTTACCGAGACGAGGGAAATTCATGAGGATCGCGAAGGAAGAAAATAAACTCACCCCTTCCATGAATCCTCCGAAGACGGCTAGGTTGATGGCCAGGTCTTCCACCGTTTTTACTTCGAAGTTTTGCAGGTAGTTGTATTTATTGCGCATGGCTTCGTACTCCAAAAATGCGGAGTATTCTTTTTCCGGCAAGCCCAATGAATCGTTTAGATACGAATAGGCCCAGACATGAACGCTTTCCATGGCGGCAAAGGCCGAGAGCATCATTTTGATCTCAGGCTTTGGAAACATGGGGATGAGACGCGTGTTGTAGTTGTTATTGACTTCAATATCTCCCTGCGTAAAGAAGCGCAGGATTTGGATAATGAGGTTTGTTTCTTGAGGATTGAGGTTGAAGCGATAATCGTTAATATCGCTTTCCATAGGGACCTCGGTTGGTAGCCAGTGGGCTTGGTTTTGTTTGCGAAAATATTCGAAGTAATGGTCGTACTCGAAGGGTCGGTAAAATTTGCGGTGTGTCAGGATAGGACAAGAACCGAAGAGCTCTGCTGGCAGCATAGATGGATGGATTATGCGTTGGCCCGATCAAGAAGACGTGATTGACGCGCGCCATCGACGTTTGAGACTTCCATGGTTTCCATGCCTTGGTCGTCGATATGGAGTCCGAGCACAGTCTGGCGTTCTTCTGGAGTCAAAAATTTGACTGCTAACCAACGAAAAATGTAATCCATGATGGAACGAGCGTGTGGGATGTTTGGGTTCTGTGTAGGGCCATTAGGTTCGAAGTGAACGCCGGCAAATTTCTTCACGAGTACCTTGAGGGGTACGCCATACTGTAATCCGATCGAGACGGCGGTTGCGAACGAGTCCATGAGCCCGCTCAACATGCTCCCCTCTTTGTTCATGCGTAAGAAAATTTCACCGGGCTGACCGTCATCGTACAATCCTACGATCAGATACCCTTCATAGGCTCCGACTTGAAACTTATGGGTAACGGCTTTTCGTTCCTCGTTGAGGCGACGGCGACGTGCGACGTGCACCTCTCCGGTGATGGGGGCGATGGTGCTTGGGCGAGCCTCTGGTACTGGAGGGAGAGACATAGTAGGGGTGGTTGTTTGTGGGGTAGGTGTTGCAGGCGCAATAGGAGAAGGAGGTGTGCTGGTTTTTTGATTTTTCTCGTAGGCTTCTTTGATGTCGTGTAATCCTTGTTTTTCTAGGACGAGCAGGATGGCTTGGCGTAGGTGCGAGGTTTTTGGATGTGGTTCTTGGGTGTAGATGCTGCCAAATTCTTTGAGCGCTTCTTCTACGATGTGACGGATCATGGTCTCATCGTTTTTATTCTGGTCCCTAAATGCTCTCGCGACGGAGCGTTCAAACTTTTGAAATTCAAATCCCTGATTTTGGCCGTTACGTTTGGTGATGGGTTTTGGGTTGGTGAGGAGTTCGAGCAAGATATCCATAAAAAGAAAGTGTCTCCGCGGTCGCGGAAAGAATCGAGTGAAGGAGCGCTAAATAACGCCTTTGTTCGTAAAAGGAAAAAGCTTTACGGTGCGGAGTTGGCTTGCTTGCATCATTCGCGTCTAGAGAGACGTGAATATTGGCGTGGATGCAGGTGAGCCGACAAACTAGATTTACTACATGTTGTGGTGCGTGCTGCACTATACCACAAGATATAGTGGTTGGGAGGGGT
>CAZLRU010000023.1:0-6161 GCA_964562155.1 uncultured Gammaproteobacteria bacterium | reverse complement strand
CGTACGTCTTGCAGACAGTATTCCTTGAGTTTTTCGATCTCTCCTTTTTTCCAATACTCGACGGCCATGAGTCCATGACCGCTCTTCCCTACTCCGAGGGTCGCCTGAGCAACGTCATCAAGTTTGATGCGGAAGCCTAAGCGTTTTTCGATCTCGACTAACAGATCGAGGGTTGGGAGTTTCATGATGTCGCCTGTGTAATAAGATTGCAAGCAGGGGTAATCAAAACCGATTAAGTTATAGCCAATGATGCGATCCGCTCGCTCCAAGCGGGGCCATAACTTCGGAAGATCTTCTTCTAAAAAGGATTCAAAGGTGTCTGTTTCATAAAAATAGACGCCGACCAAAGAGACCTGGAGCAAGGATGGGTTGTAAGCTCCAACATCTTGGAAGGTATTACGCGTTTCGATATCAAGGACGACTTCATGTCTCATAGCGCGCCTGACAATACCATGCCGACATAAATCGTGAAACGGGTCGTGGAGATGCTTGAAAAACCGCTAAAAAAACGAAGGCCTCGTGCGAGGACGAGGGTGTAGAGGTGTGTTTGTTTTCAGTAGCAGGCCAAATCTGTGAGGAGGTGGTAGTAGAACTGGCAGGGTTCGATCAGCTGAGCGTCGTAGGGGCACCGCTCTGTGGGGCGTGCGGGGTTGGTTTCCGCCGGTTGCCCGAAGTCCGTGCTTGTGCTGTAACCGATGTAAAGCCCGATTAGAACGAAGCAGGCGATCATGAGGAGCCCTCGCCTGCGGCTCATGATGCATGGATCCGCGTCAGGGTCCTCTCCGGGTTCCGGGATCGGCATGGGTGCCGCTGCTCGGTTGGGTGGGCGCGTCAGTTCTGCCTTGATTCGGTCGTTGGCCTCGCGTTCTTGTACGTGTGCTTGGTGGGCCGAGTACGCCTCGAGGATCTTGTGGGGCAGTTTGAGCACCATGATCCCCAGGATCGCGAGGAGCAGTCGTCCTGCGATTCTCATGATGAGCCAGATGATGGGCAGAAGCGTCTGTCCGTACAGGGTCAGGATCCAGCGCAGGATCGTGGTGGCGAGAACCAGTCCGAACAGAGCGTCGTCGTTCATGGCCTTTATTCCTCCCGAGCCTATTTCGACAGGTTTGTGAAAAATAATCAAGCAATACAATAAAAAACGACCCCATCTGGTGGAGTCGTTTTTTGTTTAATTGCTGGTTCGTTTTCGTTCAAATTCTTTTAGGTACTGTTTGCGGATACGTAGGTTCACCGGGGTTACTTCAAGTAGTTCATCGTCACCAAGATATTCGAGGGATTCTTCCAAGCTCATGATGCGAGGCGTTGTGAGTCCTTCGGACACCCCGTCTCCCTTTGAGCGCATGTTGCTCAGTTTCTTTTCTTTACACACGTTGACGGAGATGTCTTCTGGCTTGGCATTTTGACCTACAACCATTCCTTCGTAAACTTTGACACCTGGGCCCAGGAAGAGCTGTCCACGTTCTTGAGCGGCCGTTAATCCGTAGCTGTTGGACTCCCCTGTCTCGTGGGCGATGAGAGAGCCGTGTGGGCTGCCGTCAATCGTTCCGATGAATGGACGATAGCCGAGAAAAAGTGTGTTAATGACACCTTGACCGCGCGTGTCCATCATGAATTCTGTGCGATAGCCGATGAGACCACGGGTAGGGATTTCGAATTGAAGGTAGGCGGTGCCGTTTTCCACGCGCATGTCTTTCATTTCTGCTTTGCGACGTCCCATCTTTTCGATAACGGAGCCACTCATGCCTTCCGGACATTCGAGAGTCACTTCTTCAAATGGTTCAGTCTTCTGATGATTTTCTTCGCGGAAGATCACCTGAGGGCGAGAAACTTGAATTTCAAAGCCTTCACGACGCATGCGTTCAATTAAAATTGCCAAATGTAATTCACCACGACCGGAAACGATGAATGTTCCGTCTCCGGAACCGGCTTCGACGCGCAAGGCTACATCGTTTTGCAATTCACGATCTAGCCGTTCCTTGATGTTGCGAGAGGTGGTGAACTGTCCTTCTTCTCCGGCGAAGGGAGACGTGTTGACGCCGAAGGTCATTTTGACCGTTGGCTCTTCAATCGTGATTGGAGGGAGCGCTTCTGGTTGGTTGATGTCGGCGACGGTATCTCCGATATTGATGTCAGGAATACCGGCAAGAGCAATGATATCTCCCGCTTGAGCTTCTTGAATATCGACTTTAACCATACCCATGAAGCCGAGCAGGTTGGTGACTTTTGATGGAACCTGTTTTCCTTCGCGGTTGATCCACATGACGGGGCCTGGTTTGATGGTTCCGCGCACGATACGACCAATCGCCATTTTCCCTTTGTAATTGTCGTAGCTGACGTTGGCGATGGAGACTTGAAGAGGCCCTTCGTGAACCTTCGGTGCTGATACTTCTTTGACGATGGTTTCAAAAATAGGGCGGATATCCGTCATCTTGGACAGATCTTGCTCTAAACCCGCTTTGCCTTGTTTGGCGGAAGCATAGATCACAGGAAAGTCTGTTTGGGCATCTGAGGCTCCGAGCGTCACGAATAGGTCGAAGACCTGATCGAGTACCCAGTCTGGACGGGCGTCCGGTTTATCGATCTTGTTGATGACAAGGATGATGCGGTGTCCGGCCTGAATCGCCTTTTTGAGCACGAAACGGGTCTGTGGCATCGGACCTTCTTTGGCGTCAACGAGCAACAAGGCTCCATCAACCAGGTTCATGATGCGCTCGACCTCTCCCCCGAAGTCTGCGTGACCCGGGGTGTCCACGATATTGATGCGGGTGTCGCCAAACATGACGGCACAGTTTTTGGCTAAAATCGTAATCCCACGCTCGCGTTCGAGGGGGTTCATGTCGAGAATGGTTTCGCCTTGCAAGCCCGCCTCGCGAAAGGTATCGGACTGTTTCAAAAGCGCATCGGCCAAGGTGGTTTTGCCATGGTCGACGTGGGCGATAATCGCGATGTTGCGGATGGAAGGCATAGAAGTGGCGTAAGGATACGCTTTTTTTTGGAAATGGTCAATCGCTTCCCCCGTATAAGCGATCCATTCCCCTTTTTAGGAGGAGTCTTTAGAATGGGGGCATGTTTTTACCGAAGATACAGCCTCGTTTGGATAGGTGGAGCCGTTTTTGTTTTCCGCTTGTGGTTGCGGCTCTTTTGGTCGCCTATCTCTGGTTCCGCGTACATAACGTGTTTTCCTTTAATCCGTATTGGGGGTATGACGGGGGTGGGCATTTGGACTATGTTTTTTCGTTGGTGGGCGGACGCTTTCCTTCTATTCAAACGAACTATATCGCCTGGCATGAGCCGTTCTACTATCTTGTAAATGCGCCTTTGCTGCGTACGATTATCGCGTTTACGGGTGATTACGCCTTTCAAATTCGAAGTCTCTCGCTGTTCCAGGCGGGTTGGAGCGTCCTCGCGTTAGTGGCTATTTATCGTGTCACCCGGGTTCTCCTTCCTCGGTGGGTCGCTTTATCGTTTACGGTGCTTTTTTCTGCGCTCCCAGCTTTTCAGGCGGCTTCGCTGTTTGTCACGAATGAGCTGTTCGCGTTTTTGTTCGCGTTTCTTATTTCCTGGTTGCTTTTTGCGCGTATTCGAGAAGAGCGGTTTCGACCCTTTGACGGTCTCTGGTTTGGGGCGCTCATGGGATTTGCGTTGATCTCAAAAATAACGACGATTATCCCTGTTAGCGCCTGTGTGCTCACCTGTCTTTTTTTGTGGAGGAAAGGGGTGGCCGGCTTACATGTGAGGTTTTTTGTTTTTACTCTTCTCACTATTGCTGCCATCAATCTCCCTTGGCAGATCTATCGGTATAATCACATTGCTCGTGGTCCAACCCTAAACAATCCCGGCTTTCTTCAGCCTCATCCCCTTTCACTGCCGGAGCTGTTTCAGGTGACACGTTATTTTGATACACGCGTGTTTACCATCCCCTATTTTCCGATGGGGAGTGGGAATCTGTGGCCGATGCTATATAGCGATTTTGTGAGCGATTATTACGGTGCCATCGATAACGTGGATGTAAAAAATGCCACCCCAAAAACGGAGCTCTTTCAGACCGCGGATTTTAGTTGGGTTACGCTGCATCATGCGTATTACATGAAGCGATTGATTTTGGTTGGCGTCTCGCTCGTGCTATTGGTTTTTTTAGGAGTGTTTGTTCTTGTGTGGCGATCTTTGTTTGCTCGCCTATGGCAAGACCGTGCGATGGCAGGGTTTGGGGCCCTTGTTTCGTTTGGATACTTGGCGGCTCAAGTGTTTTATTTGGCGCGCTATCCGTATTTTGATATGGGGGCGGTCAAAGCGATTTTTATCTTGCCAGGATTTTTATTTCCGATGATCTACGGAACGCATTTTCTGTATGGTGTTTCTCGTAAACATCTCCTCCTTGCGTGTTGCGTACTTCTGATAACGATCCCCTTCTTTGCGTATAGTTATCTTAGTTATGCTGGATTCTTTCTTCCGAGTTTGTAGCTTTGTCGTGTAGAGCGCTGTTATTTAAGGCTGTTTTTTATCTCTTCCCAAAATTCCGGATGACCTTTTTGCGTCTTCATCCAATACCACCACTCCGCTCCCCAGAGGTCGACTCTTTTGACGTTGAGACGGCGTGCAAATAAGAGATTGTCTTTTATCTGCGGAAGATCCAGCGTTGCGCCCTGTTCTTCTATCGAGCTTGTGAGGATATCGTTCGTTACCCACGGTTCCATTTGAAGTTCGCTGACGTACATGGATCCGCCTCGAAGCATGGTTCTGAGACTGATTTTTCGTCCATAAAACCATGAAGGAAGAAACCAGTAATGAATGGTTTTTATGATGGGATTCGGAACGACTCGATAGACGCTAAAGCCTATGTCTAGATGTTTTGGCTCGAATAACCAGGTTGAGAGTTCTCCGGAAGCGGTGGTTGAAATTGGGCGGTGCATTTCATCAAGGGCATGAACGAGCTCAATCTCGTCCGCAAGGGTGGTTTTATCGTAATAAATACAATCTCCAAATGAACTGAAAAACTCAGGTTCATTTTCTACTTGCCATTGGGTGATGCTGCTTCTATGTTTAAAATGCTCAATCGTGTTTTTTACATAGTTGAGCTGAGCTGCACGCCGCTCAGGGGCGGATTTTTCTTTGGCCCAATCCGGAATCCAGCACTCCGGCCAGCGTGGCTGTTTTGCGCCTATCGCCAGCGTAACGGTTCCTCCGTGCTGCTCGATCAGATCAAGTTGCTTATCCACCTGTGACCAATCTAACGTACCGGGTGTTTTTTCTCCCTCCGTCCAATAGGTGGGAAGGCGTACGTGTTTGATCTTGAGTTCGTCTAGGACCGCTGTGAGCCCTTGGTCGGAATCTATCCCAAGATAGCGAGCATAATTCGCGCTCCAGGTGATCCCGTACGTTTTGGGATATGTTTTTGGCCAACCTAAGAAAAGATAGAGGAAGACCACTAGGGCTGTTAGTCCGATCACCTTTAAGGCTCCGATAAGGTAGCTCCATCCCATAGATGGTCTCAGCGTAGCTTATGGTTAACTGGTAATCAACCAAAGTCCAAGAGCGACGAGTAAAATAGCCACCCCTTTTTGCACAAGGACCTTTCTTGAGGTGTCCTCTTGAAGCAGCGTTTGTAAGCGCTTCCCTCCCAACCAGGCGACGAGGACGATGGCCGCGTATTGTACGGCTTGTAGGGCGTTGACGATGGAGGCGCTTCCTTGGGCGATCGCGACGTTAACTAAAATAAAACCTAAAGAACCTGAGGCTTGGCCGATAAACGTGAGCCAGAGGAGGGTGGGCTTTGAGGTTGTGCGAGATTTTTTTGGTTTGATCATGCTAAGGATCTCTCGTCGAGCTCCTTTTACGGATAGTCCGATTAATATCCCCACTCCTGCTGCAGCAATTCGGGACGCAATCAGAACGCCTAAAAAGGTTGCGTGACTAAACGCATCTTTGCCCGCGATGCTTGAGATGGCGAATAGGATCGCGGCTATGATCGCAAGCCCAATGGTTTTTCCATCCACGCGGCTCTGTTTTGATCCTCGTGCTAAAAAGAAGGTTGCCACCAATAAGAGAACGAACCCACTTTTGCTTTTGGCTGAAAGATGTTCTCCCAGAACGAGAATACTGCCGAAGAGCGTGAATAGCGGGTTTAAGGAGCCCACGATGGGAACGACTCGACTTGCTTC
>CAZLRU010000022.1:0-19434 GCA_964562155.1 uncultured Gammaproteobacteria bacterium | reverse complement strand
ACATCACGAGTGGATCCATTAAAACGCTGAAGCCCCGCACTCCCGTTATCCGTTAGGACAAGGTCGTGCGGGGCGGGCGAGACACTCGTCACAGACGAGTGGTGCCAAGAGATGGGAACGAACGGGGTTCAGTTGGTGGGGGGCGGAGGGGGCGGGCCGACGAAGGTAGCGGCCTGACGCGGCGCAGGAGGCAGAGACGGTTGAGGACCGCCTACGCCCTGGATGGTGCTGGCCTGGCGCTGCGGAGGGGGCGGGGACACCTGGTGCTTGCCCGTATCCTTGTCGTCATCGACGTCGTCGAGATCGAAGCCACCGACAGGGGGTGGGGCACCAGCCGGACGCGTCCTCGGAGGGAGGGGCGGCAGCCTGTTCGTGGCCGCGATCGTGCTGGTGCGCGGCGGCGGAGCGCCGATTGCGACGGCCGGAACGAGGAGGTTCGGCAGTCCGGGGAGGGAGGTGGTTGAGATCGGCGCACGCGCCGGGAGGAGCTTGAACGTTCTCCCGATCGTTACGCAGATCATGCCGACCTCGACCCAGGGCGTCAGGAACTTCTCCTGCAGACCGAGGGGGCGCGGGTCGTTGTCCCAGGCTGGGGCGGCCTTGCCCGCCTTGCCTTCGAGCAGGCTGAGGGCCTGCAGGAGAGGCAGGATCTCGGTCCGCCACGCCTGCGCGCGATGACGCAGGATGAGGCCGAGGTTCACATCCTCGTCCTTGGGGGTGGTGGTGACGAGCTCGAGCAGCCACACGGCGTGCTCGGCGAGCTTCTCTTCCAGCGCACGGCGACGGACGAGGATGCCGTCGAGGAAGGTCGCGAGCTCGACCTCGTGGACCTCGGGAGAGACCCAGCCGTGGTGAGCCAGGTGAGCTTCGCTCGCCTCCCAGGCCGTGAACTGATCGTCCGTCCAGGGGTTGAGCCCCCCGAGCAGACGCAGGATTCCCTCGATCGAGGGAGCGATCGTTTCGTTCCGGTCGTAGAAGCGCTTGGTGGTGAGCCGGTGCTTCTCGACCTTTTCCATCCAGTTGAGGCGGAGCCTCGCGCGGATGTAGGCGATGGGGTAGCAGAAGCCGCGCTCGTCGCGGTAGATGGCGAGCCGGATGAACAGCTCGATGTGCTCGCGCACCGCCGTCTCGAACAGCTTGAGAGCCGCTTCGTGGGCCGCATAGATCTTGGCCGGCTCCTCGTCCATGACGACGAGGCTGACGTTCGTGTACCCCTGGAGCTTCATCCAGTCGATGGCGACGGGGTTGCCCGCCGCTGCCTGCTTCATGACGTTGTAGTAGCGGGCGATGGCGGCACCCGCGAACAGCTTCATGAACATGCTCATCAGCTCGATGAGCAGGAAGAACGCACGGGCGCCGCGGATGGACCAGACGGCCTTGGGGTGGTCCTTGAGGATGTCCTCGATCGCCTCCTCCGTGCGGAGATACCCGCGCGATTCGCGCCAGACGCCGCCCTCGCTGGCGACGAGCTGATCGGGGGTCATGCGCGTGAGCGCGCCGATTTCCTCGTCGAGCTGGTGGCGGCGGGCTGCGATGGACGCCTCCAGACCGTGGTTGCCGGCGGCTGCGAGTTCATCGCAGTGCGCGCTGATGGCACGCAGTTCGCCGCGGAGCCTGGTCGCGGTTGCGTCGAGTGACCGCCAGTTACGGCCCGTACCGGCCTCTCGACCGCCACCACTCGTCACGCGTTCGTCGTTCATCTGCCTCGCGATGTCATCGATCTCCACCTGCTTGGCGGTTACATCGGCGCGGCAGCGCTGCACGTCGGCGGTATTCGCGGTGCCGGCGCGCGTCGTGAGGCCCGCGATGTCGGTCTCGGCGCGCTCATTCGCCTTCTTCTTGGCGTCGTCGAGGATCCGCGACACAGATCGGCGCTCGTCGCGCTCGATCTGCATGTGGATGTCGTAGGCCAGGAGCACACGCTCCGCGCCCTTCGCCGTGAAGATCGAGTTCGCCAGCATGATGGCGAAACGGGCGACCCAGGGCAGCCACCACGGACCCTTGCTCTCTCGAGCGGGACGCGTGGACGTGGACTCGTTGTCCTTGGCGGGCTCCTCGCCGAGATTTCGAACGATCTCGTCGAGGTCGACCTCCGTCGCTCCTGCGAACAGGCCCTTCTTGGGCTGCCGGAGGGCGCGGATGGACTTCGGCTTGCCCGTCTCGTCCGTCGACAGGCTGTAGAGGTAGGTGTCGAGAATGATCGTGATCATCCCCATCACCCCTCCGAGCGGCAGGCCCATGATGACGGCGAGCCAGGTCCGCGACGTCGTAGACGACGCCATGGTGTAGCCGAGGCCGGTGAAAGCGACGGCTGAGAACACCCCTGCGATCATGATGATCACGGCAGCCATCTCCTGGCGCGCCCTGACCTCATCGGTGCGGAGGTACTCCCCCCACACACACATCCTTTTGACGATCCATCTGAAGAGAGTTTTCATAACCCTCCCCCTTTCCGTGTTGGTCTTGAACCACAGTCAAAAACGTTACCCCAAAGCCGTTGGGGCGCGTGTTTTTAGGGCTTGTGTTATATCAGAGAACCTTCAGGGCCCTTTGAGATAACAGAAGCCCTGAACGGAGTATAATCTCACATTTTTGGCTAAATGTCAAGGTATTTTGGCCTATATCGTATAGAAAATTGGTCTTATTTTTTCTCTTAATAGAGCCTAAAACGCGCAAACCCTGACACGAGGGTCAGGGACGTAGATCAGAGATGGCGGATGTACTTGGGCTGGCAGGCGTGTTGGATGGCCAGACCCAGGAGGCCGACGATGGCCACAAAAACCAGGAGAGCGACGACGCGAACCGCGGGAGACGGAGTGTCGAAGCCATCCGTGTGGCGGAGGAGTTCTGAACGCATGGTGAGGAACTCGGCCGGAGGAGTTTCCATGGAAAAAGACTAGCAAATATGGCTGTTTTTTAAAAGACTTGAGAACGCGATCGGACTATAAAAGCGTGATGCCCCCGCAGCGCCTTTAGGGCGAGCGGGGGCATGAGAGGGTCTACAGCAGCCTGCCCCGGCTCTGCAGACGGAACGAGCCGAGGAGGAGAACGACGGACACGACGGCGGGAAGGGAGGCAAACAGGAGGTGCAGCACGGGTGACTCCTTGAACAGGTCGCGGCATTGCGACGGGGCAAGATATCACAAAATGGACAAAAAATCAACCCCCCGAACATGTCGGAGGGCTGATTTTTGCTGATCAAAGCGCTTATTTCAAGGTGACTTTGGCACCTGCTTCTTCGAGCTTTTTCTTCATGTCTTCGGCTTCGGCTTTGGCAACACCTTCTTTGACCACCTTTGGCGCAGCGTCAGCGATGTCCTTGGCTTCCTTCAAGCCCAAGCCCGTGATTTCACGAACGACTTTGATCACTCCGATCTTGTTCGCACCGGTTTCGGTGAGTTCAACGTTGAAGGAGGATTTCTCTTCGGCAGCGGCAGCTCCAGCTCCGGCAGCCATCATAGCGACAGGCGCAGCAGCGGACACACCCCATTTTGCTTCGAGGGCTTTGACGAGCTCAGCCACTTCGAGAACGGACATTTTTTCGAGACTTGCAACGAGGTCAGCAAACTTAGCTGGAACCTCTGGCTTCATTTCATCGGACATAGTGAGGAAAATAAGTTTATAGATGAGCTTAGGCAGCGGTGGTTCCACCTTCTTGCTTCTCGCGATGCGCGTTCAAAACGCGAACGAAGGCAGCGGCAGGACCATTGAAGACGTTGAGCAACTGGCCCAACAATTGTGACTTGCTTGGCAACTTGGACAAGGAGATGGCGTATTGAGCGTCGATGAACTTGCCATCGAAGATTCCTCCGACCAATTTGATTGGCGCATCTTTGCCAGCGTCACCGATGAGCTTGGCAGGAGCCATTTCATCTTCGTGAGCGAAGGCAGCACCGACCATTCCGGAGACTTTGCTGAAGTCGACTTCGTAGCCCGCTTCTTTTGCGGCGATGCCGAGAAGAGTCTTCTTCGCGACAACGTAATCGACCTTGGCGCCCGTGAGCTGCTTGCGCAGGTTCGTCATCTTGGCGACGGTCATGCCCTGGTAGTCGGCAAACATGATGGATTTTCCATCTTTGAAGAGCTGGGTCAGCTCCTGCAAGGATTCGCCTTTTTGTGCACGTGTTTTTGGCATAACGTGTACGGTTCTAGGTAATGAATTAAACGAACGGTTCGACCTTTTGTGAATAAAACAACCGCGGAGCCATGTCCTGCGGATGCGTGATTAGCTGATATTTCAGCTAAATAAAGCGATCCTCGGCAGGGTGATCTTACGATCGGGTTATGCGTTTGCACGCCGCCTGCTGTCTTTGGACTCTGGTTGTTAGGGCTGAATGTAACGAATTAGGAGGAAATGGTCAAGATAGGAGGTCCTAGAATATAGAACCAGAGCTTGATGTAGTGGTTGACAGTCCAAACTCGTTATGAAACGCTTTTACAGCAAGAAAGTGAGACCTACTCGCATGGGACGAACTAGCGGTAAAAAAGCACATTCAGTCAGCGTACGTCTACTGGTTTTGCGCTTCCTGGCGGATGGGCCGGACTATGGACTGAACATCCAACGACGTATTCGGAAGGCTGCCAACGACCGGAACCCTCCGAGCATTTCGAACATCTACGGCGAGCTGACCCGTCTCTCCTCTCCGGAGCAGGAGTTGGTTCATTTCGACGGTGAGCGGCCTCAGGACCCGACTCATAGAGGTAGGCCAGTCAAAATCTACTCCCTCACCCCCAAGGGCAGAGAGGCGCTGCAAAAATCCATCGACGAAATTCGGGAGTTCTTCAGAAAGGCAGGGACTCCTCTAGAATAATCTTCTTCGCCCCCGACGCATGCTCTGCGTCGATTGTGTTTTTTATACGGTTCGTCGAGCCTTTACAGGAATAATAGAATATGTAAGGGTTGCGGCAGGAAGGAGGGTCATATGGACCTTCGCATGCGACGATTTCTCCATGTACTCGCGAGAGCCGGAATCAAGCTCGACGAGCTCCGGCGGGAGAGGCGGTGCCTTTTCCAGAACTGCTTCGTGGGCCTCATGGAAGGGCCCGATGGAAGTGAGGTCACGCTCGTCTGCGCGACCGACATCAGCGCAGACGAAGCTGAGAAAATCGCTCGGGCGGCGCAGGGGGAAGTGCTCGTCATCTTCCCCGAGAGGCTCGGTGAGATCCTGGACAAGGAGGCGAACCAGGTCATCAACGGCACCGGTGTCGTGACCGTGAATCGCCAGCTCGTCATCGAGTACGCCATCGGCATCCTCGATTCGGACAGCGGCGAGAAGGTCATTCTCATCGGCTGGAGCGGCCGAGGCGACGAGCGCTTCTACAACATCACGCGTGACCGCGCCGACGCAGCGCTCTACCGCCGCATCGAGATGGCACCCCCCCCTGAACGCGAGTAGCTCGCAACGGCAACCGCACCCTTCTCCTCACCCCCCCCCCCGACGCATGCTCTGCGTCGATTGTGTTTTTTATCCTGGACAAGGAATGACGGGCGTGAGATTTTTTTCGTATGAACCCTCGAGCATTTGGCGGTGAACGAGCTTCGTTCGCGAGAATGATGGAACCTCAATTAAAACGCATTGAAACAACCGTGCTCCAGCGGACTGTTGAACGTGTTTTTGCTAAGGCTAAGGTAACCATTGAAGGCTGCGAGGACCGTGACTCGCATGATGAATATGTTTATCCGGAATATGTGGTTGGCGTTCTGTCACGAGATGGATCTATCCTCATTGGTATGCGGGGACATTTGGGTCCGCACCATTTGGAAGCGTTGGGCAGAGCCGCAACAGAAGAAACATTGGTCCTGTTTCGGACGCAAGACTTTCCTCGTTATCCGGGACAAGACCCACCCTTTACCGTTTCTCAAGAAGAGGCAAAGAAGTATGTGCACGGCGTTGCCCGCGCAGGGAAGTTATTTGAAGTCGATCATCCGCAGTTTAAGGAATCTTTGTTGAGACCATAGCGTGTTTTTGCCAACCCCTTCACAAGATCGTGAACCTATGCGATCTTTTTTGCATGGAAGGAGGTGTCCATGGGGGACACTACACCGGTCATCGAAAGCCCGGGCGCCGAAGCTAAACGACGCTACCGGGCGGCCATACAAGCAGCAGGGCTCAGCCACGATCGTGAAGGGATCAGGCGAACCATCTTCTGGCCGGGCTACGTAGCCGTGCTCGTACCCGACCAGACAGGCTACGTGGTGGCCAGACGCCACCTGGGCATGTCCGACCTGGTGGCGCTCGGGTTCGCCGCTCGCGAGGTCACCCTCGTCGTCTTTCCGCAGCCCTTCGAGGAGTTTCTCGGACACGCACGACTACTCGATATCGGCGCACAAAAGCCGGCCCTCGTGACGCGCGCGGAGATCATCAAACACGCAAGAGCCGTGGTTGACGGTCGACACCAGCACAAGATCGTCTTCATCGAAGGCGCGGTAGCGACCAAGACCGACTGCACCCTGTGCGTCGAACGCGAGCGAGCCGAACACTTCCTGTACCGACGCAGCCTGAGCTGAAACACCTCCTCAATCTTGTTTTTTCTTCTCATGACGCATCTCGCGTCGTTTTGCTTTTTATTCTGTTATTCCGCCAAAAATCCTCCCGCCTGGATGGACCAGAGAGATTTGTAGAGACCATCACGCGTGAGCAGATCTTCGTGCTTGCCTTCATCAACGACGCGACCATCTTGCATAACGATAATGCGATCCATTTGCATGATGGTCGAGAGACGATGCGCGATAGCGATGACCGTTTTGCCTTTCATGAGTTTTTTGAGGGCGTCTTGAATGAGCGCTTCGGATTCGGAGTCGAGGCTTGAGGTGGCCTCATCTAAAATCAAGATGGGTGCATTCATGAGAATGGCGCGGGCGACGGCGACGCGTTGACGCTCTCCGCCGGATAACTTCACGCCACGCTCCCCTACTAATGATTCGTATCCTTCCGGTAAAGCGGTGATGAACTCATGGCAATGCGCCTGTTTTGCGGCCGCGATCACATCTTCATCGGTTGCTTTTGGATCGCCGTAGCGAATGTTTTCTTTGAGCGTGCGGTGGAAGAGGAGTGGGTCTTGAGGAACGAGCGCCATGTTGATGCGTAGACTATCTTGCGTGACTTTTGCAATGTCTTGCCCGTCGACGGAGATGCGGCCGTCGGTCAGATCGAAGAAGCGCAAGAGTAGCTTGGTAACCGTCGATTTGCCTGCGCCTGAAGAGCCAACGAGCGCAACCTTTTCACCGGGCTTGATGCTGAGCGAGAAATGGCGAAGGACATCACGCTCTGAGACATAGGAGAACGCAACATCTTCAAAGTCAATCGCCCCATTTGAGACTTTTAGTTTTTTGGCTTTAGGCATGTCTTGGATTTCGATCTGACGATCCATGATTTGCACCATTTCTTTGGCGTTCGCGAGTTGTTCGTAGATAGTGCGAATAAGACGACCAAAATCCCACACTTGGTTAAAGAGGAAGATGAGGTAGGTCTGCAAGATCGCAAGCGTTCCGATACTCATACGCCCTTGGATAAAGCTGCGCACACCCCACAGCATGATGGCAAGCTCAATGGCCGTCATCAAAATCGTTTGAATCGCCAAACTAATTTCATGCATGCGCCAGCTCTTGGTTTGCGCCTGACGCTGTTCGTTGGTTAGGGTTTGATAGGCTCTCCGTTCACGTTCTGCACTGACAAATAACTTGATGTTTAACGCGTTTGTGAGCCCATCGGCGATCAGGCCGCTGGCCTTGGAATCCATTTCGGAGCGCCGTTCATCCAATGGAAGCTTGAGATGAGAAACCCAGATATCCGTGAGTAAAAAGACCGCGACCCCAACAGCCAACATCGCGCCGAGCATCCACTCAATTCGCCAGAAGACCACGAACATCGTGACGAGAGTGATCACGATTGGGAACAACCGCCACATGACGGGCTCTGCGATATTATTGAAGGCGTCGACGAAGCGTGAGGCTTTTTTTACGAGTGAGCCCGAAGGCTCTTCTGTAAAGAATCGATAGGAATGTTCGAGAACGTTTTTGAAAACCGTGTTTTGTAGGTCGGCAGCAATTTGCGGTTGCGTTCGGCTCGCCATCAGACCCGTGACACGCCAGAACGACCACATGATTCCATAGATCCCAAAAATAATTACGAATAGGTGTTTAATCTGTGCCCAATCATAGACCCCTGCCTTAGACATAGCGACCAAGGCATCGAATAGATCCTTGTAATAGAGCGGGTAGATGGTCCAAAGAGCCATGTTGACTCCAACCAGAAAAAAGATCGTGAAGACACGCCATTTGTGCGGGCGTATGTGTTGCCAGTAGATTTGGAGAACACGTTTAGAATAGGGGGTCATAATGAAACGGTGTATGCGTCTAGATAAGGCATTAGACTGGGAGAGGTTTACAAACTAAACATTCTTTGGCAGGCTTTGCACTGCAAGGAGGTATCGATGTCCAATCAGGGAGATGAGGTAGCGTCGTTTTTTACACGTGTTGGCCTGAAACCTATCAAGGCAACCCTCTGTCAAAGAGACCATAGCGCACCCGTTCTTGATAATGGTGAGTGGCATCGACCCACCGACATGTTGGCCGTGAATACCCGCATCTGCATCCTGGACGGTAACGGTCTGAGATGCATTGGATTCTACTGCTGGGATGGCTTCGAACGTTTGGTCAAGCTTAGAAAACCGTGCTCAGAGCCCATCTTCATCCTGCGTAAACAGCCGGGCGCCCAAGCCGGATCCCGCGCGAGCTTCTCGGAGGCGTGTTCCGCCTTCTTCGCCATCGTACATCACGGTGTCGTTATCCTGGGCACGAACTGCTATATCAATCCCCCTTCTGCTGCTCTGGGTAGTTACTTCTACTTCAAGAGGGGCGTACCCTACGATGATCCTCCCCCCAAGCCGGAGCCGGAACGCTTCACTAGACTGGTGCATGATCTGCGTGAGTCCCGCAAAATCTACTTCATTGCCGCTATTGCACAGTACGTGGATTACGCGGGTGATCTCGCACAACTCACCGACCCGCGATACACCCGCTAATACCTTCTGACGTCGACGCGCTCTCGCGTCTTTTCCTTTTTTTACCCTACAACAGAGAAGACGAAAATACCGTCTTCTTTGTTACATTCTTTTATAAATCTTCCACATTTCTCAAAAACGACCCTGTTTTTGGCTTAGGCGTATTGTCCGTCGCGGATTTCCAAACTGTTTTTGTTGCAAAGCTTTTACGTTCACCGGTGTTATCGATTTGAATGATTGGTTCATCGGACCAAGGCTCGCTTGCACCGTCCTCACTCCATTCCCCTCTCGATACACCAGAAGAACCATTCCGACGAACGGCGGCGGTATGATAGCCGCCGGATTCGCGTAATTCGACACGATCGAATAAGCGTGGAGATATTTCCTCGATGAAGGTGCTTGGTTGATTGAACTGAAGCGTATCGTAGCCCGTTGTCATGGGATATGTGAGGAACAGATGTTTACGAGCACGCGTGACGGCGACGTAGAATAGGCGACGCTCTTCTTCCATGTCGTCTTCTGCAACAGCGCGACGGGAGGGGAAGGAACCCTCGGCGAGGTGAAGAATAAAAACCGTGTCCCATTCAAGACCCTTGGCTTGATGAATGGTCGATAAAATCATGCGCTCATCATCGTTTGGCGCATTTGTCTTTGCATCTCGACCCGCCACCACATCATCGTAGAGAGCGATGTCATTGAGAAACGGTCCGACTTCTTGGTAATTTTCCGCGAATAGAGCGAGCTGCTCCAAATCTTCTAAACGTTCACGCCAATTCGGATATTCACGTTCGAGGTAGTCACGATACGTGGAACTTGTTACGGCACGGATCATGGTAGCGGGTGTTTTGCCTGTTTCAACCATCTCGCGTGCAATTCTTTGAAATTCGCGCCAGCCTTCTTGAGCTCGTTTTGGGACGAGGAGCGCTGTCTCCGGAAGGAGGATGCGACCAAAATCAGTTGCGACTTTTGCTTGTGACGCAATAGCGCTGGCGGAAGCATCCCCTATTCCGGTCTGAAGACCGAGCACGCGCATCCAGGCAACCTCATCCTGCGGATTATGTGCGACACGCAAGAAGCAGATGACGTCTTTGATATGAGCGCGTTCAAAAAACTTTTGACCCCCACGGTATTCATAGGGAATATCGCGGCGCATGAGTTCGAATTCGAGGGCTTGTGAATGCGCGCTCGAACGGAAGAGAACGGCTATGTTTCGCAGGGCCGTGCCCTCGTGTCGTAAGGCCAGAATTTGCTCAGCCACATACTGCGCTTCTTGTGCGGCCGAAGCACAAGGGATGAGCTTGGGCTTATCTCCCTTCGTGTGAACGGCAATAAGCTCTTTTTGAAACTGCTCCGTGTTATGCGATAACGAGGCGTTGGCCACCTCGAGGATCTGGGGCGTGGAACGATAATTCGTCAGCAGCTTAAATATGTTTGTCCCTTGCCAACGATTGGGGAAAGACAGGATATTTTTTACATCGGCACCGCGAAACGCGTAGATCGACTGCGCATCATCCCCTACCACTAAAATATTTTGATGAGCTTTTGCGAACCCTGCAACGATCCGTGCTTGAATCGCGTTTGTATCTTGAAACTCATCGACAAGGACGTATTTAAAGGGGCCGGCGATGTTTGGACCATGGACAGCATCTTCAAGCAAGCTCGCGAGGGACGTGAGCAGATCATCGAAATCCATGGCGTTGGCCGATTTTTTTCTGAGTTGATACTGGGCGGCGATCGATTCTATTTCAGCAATAAATGGGACAAAATTCGGGTGCTTCCAGCCAACGACCGTATCAATCGGTTGCTGGACGTTACGCGCGTAGGAGATCACGTCTTGCACGACCGCAGCGGAGGGAAAGCGACGAGCTTTGGGATCGATTTTGAGATCTTTGAGAATCGCTTTGACGAGATCACGCGCATCTTCTTGATCGAGAATGGAAAAACCGGGCGTATACCCGATGAGCGGAGCAAAGGCGCGTAGAATACGGTTTGCGATGGAGTGAAAGGTACCCCCCCAGATCCCACGCGCATCTGTACCCAAAAGTGATTCAACACGACTACGCATCTCGCGCGCAGCCTTATTTGTAAAGGTTAAAAGGAGAATGGATGATGGATCAAGCCCGTGCTCAAGGAGATAGGCCACGCGATAGGTGAGGGTTCGCGTCTTGCCGGACCCGGCGCCCGCCAATACCAAACATGGACCATCGCCCCCTAGGACGACGTCGAGCTGTTCTTGGTTTAATTCCTTCGCGTAGTCGATGCGACGATGACGAGGCTCAGAAGAGGAAGAGAGAGTGAAGACGGACATATTAGTAGCCAGCTCTTATTTTATTTCTTATATGCTCGTCGAAGGTTGATGCGTACAATACTTTATTATTTTTGTCGGTGAGAAAATATCTGTAGGTGCTGCTTGTTGGGCGAAAGACCGCTTCAAGAGCAGAGAGAGCTGGATGAGAGATCGGTCCAGGAGGAAGGCCAGTATTTTGGTATGAATTATAGGCGGTTTCTAACCCAAGCTCTGCGGGAGTTGCGCGTCCACGTTTGGAACCCGTGATGTAGGTCAGGGTGGCGTCACTTTGGAGAGCCATTCCCTCACGTAATCGACGAAGAAACAGGCCTGCCACAATGGCGCGATCTTCTTTGGTTTGGACCTCCTTTTCTACGATCGATGCGAGGATGACGGCTTCGTCGAAGCTTTTCAACGGAGCAGGTAGTGGAGCCTCTTTAAATGATTGGTAGACTTTTTGATCAAACGTTTTTAGCTGTTTACGAATCAAGCTTTCCGGCATCTCATCCTCCCAAACACGATAGGTGTCAGGAAAGAGGTAGCCATCGAGGGAACGTGCAAGGGGGAGTTTTTGTAAAAAGGGAAATTCTGTTCGCCATTTTGGATCAAAGGGGGCTTCGCCGCCTGGTTGACCGACCAGTGCGAGAAACCCTGTGCTCCAGACAGGGTTTACCTTTGTAAGTTGATCAGCTTGATTGCGAATATCCCATCCTTCAATAACCCGGATCTCGCGCTCGGCTCGTTCCTGCCCACGAGCTAAAAGATGCGCGATATCACTGTAGCGAAGGCCAGGATGTATTTCGTAGCTGCCTTGTTTTGCCCCGGACACACGAGCGAGGGCGGCATAGATTCGATAGCCGACTGGAGAGGCAATAAGATGATATTGTTCGTGGAGAAGCTTGGCCGTTTCTTCATTGGTGAGTGCACGGTCGACACGAACTACGACCGCGGGCCCGGCTTCGATACGACCAACAAAACTCGCAAAGGCCCATGAACCGATGGTCCAGAGCAGATACACCCCGATCAATGCGAGGAAAAGATGAAAAAGACGAGACATTTAGGTATTTTTTTCACGTATCCACTTGTGCCCCATGCGCACTACCGTGAACGAAGCGATGCCAACGAGCAGACCAGCTAACACATCCGTTGGGTAATGTACGCCGGTTGCAACACGACCTATTGCCACCAGATCAGCCAATATCAAGGCAATGACACCTAGCGGGCGATCCCATCCAAAGATCGCGAATGCCATGGCGTAGGCGATGGATGCATGCGCTGATGGAAAACTCATGGTGTGTGGACGGGGCACGAGAACATGTAGCGTGGGATCGGTGATAAAAGGACGTGTCCGACCCAGTAACCACTCCAATCCAAATGCGAGACACGCTGCGAGAAGCGTGGTCCAGACAAGCTCTTTTAACGCATGACGCGACAAACGTTGTTGAGCGCGACCGATGATGGCGAGCAACGGAATCAAGAAGATGAACCAACGAGCAGACCAAACTATGAAAACGCTCAACCAAGGCATCCGAAGGATGTCTTGTATGGCGTGCATGATGGCGAGTTCAGTGGGCATGAAGGGAGTATACAATAGATTGCCCTGCGGGCGGCAGAAAATAAAGTTAGGCGGTGGGCTCGCACTGACTCGAACGTGTTTGCAAGCTTTTTTGTTTTCGCACGGGTCCTGCCACTGCGGCACCCTGAAATGCTCGCCGCCAATCACATGGGGAGGCGGACTGCGCGTTTCAGGGGACCCGCCTCCGTGTCACCCGTGCGAGTTTAATAGAGATATCAAACACGTTCGAGTCAGTGCGAGCCCTAGATGGGAGAGGAAGGGAGTGGTTGGTTTTTTAGGGTTTAGGGGTTTTATGTTTGTATTCGCAGAGATCACGCACGGGGCATCTCCAACAGTGTGGGGTGATGGGTTTGCAGATGTCACGGCCGAACTGAACGAATAGGCGGTTTACGGGTCCCCATACATCCTTGGGGAGGAGATTCATAAGTTCTTGTTCAACCATAAGAACATTTTTCCCTTTCGCCCAGCCCAGGCGTTTTGCAATCCGAAAGACATGGGTATCAACAGCCATGGCGGGTTTACCAAAACCATACCAGAGGACACAGCTCGCGGTTTTGCGACCAACGCCCGGGAGCGTTATCAGATCTTCCATGGTACTAGGAACGTTCCCTCCGTAGACTTCCAATAAACGTATGGCAAGAGCTTTAATCGCAAGGGCTTTATTGCGATATAAACCAATAGACCCAATGCATTTTTCAATATCTTTGACATGAGCCCCAGCAAAATCCTTGAGCGTAGGAAATCGTTTGCGTAAACCGGGATATACCTTCAGCACTTGTGCATCGGTTGTGCGAGCAGAGAGCAACGTTGCGATCAGGGTGTCTTCTGGATTTCCAAGATCAACCATGCCTTTTGCAGGATAGAGGGGCTCAAGTGTATGCACTATTTTTTCAGCTGTTCGAGGAGAAGCCATACTCTTGGTACACCTTCTTACTCCTTATACCAATGCTTGCCCCGTCATATCTGAGCCTTGAGGAATACCTAACAATTTACAGACCGTTGGCGCAACATCCGCCAACATACCCACCGGGGGCGTAAATGATAAATCTCCACCCACGACATCACCGCCCGGCGCCTTCATTCCTTCAAGATCTTTAGCCACAATGAGACACGGCACAGGGTTCGTCGAATGCTCTTTATCCATCTCGCCTGTCACGAGATTTTTTACTTCCTCCGCATTCCCATGATCGGCCGTCAGAAGAACCGCGCCCCCAACTAAAAGGATCGCATCCACAACCTGACCAAGGGCTTTATCTACGGCTTCACACGCTTTGACGGTGGCCGCTTCATCACCGGTATGACCCACCATATCGGGATTAGCAAAGTTTACGACAATCAGATCATACGAAGCGGCTGATATTTCTTTCACGATTCGATCGGTCACTTCAAAGATCGACATTTCTGGTGCTTGATCGTAGCTCGAGACACGCGGCGAGGGCACGATCACACGCTCTTCGCCGGGAAAGGCTTCTTCGCGCATGCCGTTTAGGAAGAAGGTCACGTGCGCGTATTTCTCTGTTTCCGCAATATGCAGCTGACGCAAACCCGCTTCTGACACCACGCGGGCAAGACATTGTTCGATAATATAAGGAGGAAATGCGACTTCTACAGGAAGATCTTTTTCGTACTCCGTCATGGTCGTGTAGAACATGCGCGTGAGATAGGTTTGGCGCTCGAATTTGGTAAACGTTGGCAAACAAAATGCTTTGGTGATCTGACGCATGCGGTCCGGACGAAAATTGAAAAAGATCACCCCGTCGCCTGGAGTCATGAGACCGATCGGTTTGTTTTGTTTAGTGATCACTGTCGGCACGAACTGCTCGTCATAGACACCTTTTGCATACGAAGCCTCAATCGCTGCATGAGCGCTCTCGGACATCTCGCCTCGTCCTGCCGCGATCGCTTCATAGCTTTTTTGAATACGATCCCAGCGGTTATCGCGATCCATGGCGTAGAATCTCCCCGAAAGAGAGGCGATCTCCCCTATCCCCATCTCTTCCATCTTGGCTTCGAGTTCGTCGATGAAGCCGAGCGCTGAACGGTACTGTGTATCGCGACCATCCAAGAAAGCGTGCACATAGACGCGCGTGATACCGCCTTTTTTACACAGATCAAGAAGTGCGTGCAGATGCTCGGTGGTCGCGTGCACGCCCCCGGGAGAAACCAATCCCAATAAATGAATAGCTCCGTTATTTGTTTTTGCGTGGTCGATGGTTTTTTGGAGCGCGGGGTTGCTCGCGAACTCTCCGCTTTCAATAGCGAGGTTAATACGGGGTAGACTTTGGTAAAAAATACGTCCGGCTCCAATGGTTAGATGACCGACTTCTGAGTTTCCCATCTCTCCCCAACCCAACCCAACAGCGGAACCGGAAGCCTGAAGGGTCATCGCCGGATAACTCTCAACCAACCGATGGAAGATCGGCATCTTTGCTTCATTCACCGCATTTCCATCCGCCGATGGAGCTACTCCAAAACCATCAACGATGATCAAGACAACGGGTTTATAGGCCATGGAGAGAGTATACAGGATCGGAACGCGCGTATCGAGGATCACTCGTGATAAAAACCCTCTAAATGGCTTATTTTTTGGCTTTTTCGTTATTATCGCAAGAATAACCTGAGATATAATGGCGTTGGGCTCGACAAAAGCCCGATTTTGTGCCAAGGTATCGCGTCCGTCCTGCCTTCGAGGTAGGATGGGATCACAGCAACGATAGGCCTATTCCAAAGGAGGATTCGGCTAATGTGGACTGAGGTACATAACTGGTTTCGAAGGGTCGGGGCGGTCGCGACCACGGCGTGGTTCGTGACCTTTCTGGCGGCGGGGGGGAATGCCTACGGGCAGACCCGCCACCATCATGGTCGGCACCACGGGGCGCCGACCGCCCCGGCGGTGCTGGCACAGAGCCAGCCCCGCGGGCCGGCGTCGTCCCCGACGCCGGCCGAGATCTCCGCCGAGGAGTGCCCCGACCGTGACGGGTCGGGCGCGACGGCGGGACAGGCGCGGACCGCTTCGCGGGCCCGTGACTATGTGAGCGCCGAGACGCTCTGGTCCACGGCGATCGTACAGTGCGGTCTGCCGGACCGATACCAGGGTCGCGCGATCGCGCGCGAGAGCCGTCAGGGTACGTTGTCCGACGGACCCGAGCGCCTCGCGCTCATCGACTCGGCGATCGCCGACTACAACCAGGCGCTCATGCGCGCCAACCTCGTGGACGGGTTCCAGACGCGCCCGATCCAAGCGGCGCTCACGGCGCTCCAGGAGTTCCGCACGCAGCTCGTGGCGCGCATGCAGGCGCCCACGGTGGTCGCCACCCACGTCACCGCGCCGCCGTCGGCGCTCATGTGCCCGGCGCGGCAGCTCGCCTGCGGTGGAGCGTGCGTCGAGCTCGCGAGCGACGTTCGCAACTGCGGCGGCTGCGGCAACGTCTGCCCCGCGGGCAACGTCTGCACGGCGGGGCGGTGCAACGCCATCCTCGCCAACAACCACCCGGCGGTGGTCGACCACTCCGGCCGACGGCGGGCTGGGTGGGTGCTCGTGGGCATCGGTGCGGTCGGCGCCGCGGTCGGCGCCGCCCTCCACGGGCTCGCCGCCTACAATGACGGGCTCGACCAGGAGCAGCGCGCGGCGCTCGCGCAGCGCGGCTGTCGTGAGACGTCCGCCATCGACTGCGTACAGCCGCGCGAGGGCGCGACCTCGCCCGCCACCGTCGCTGACACGGAACGTACCGCTGCGTGGGCCACCATCGCCGGTGGAGGAGCCGCGGCGATCGTGGGCGCGATCATCGTCGGGATCAGCCCCAACGCCCCGCAGCGCACCACCGCGTTCTTCAACCCCGCCGACGGCACGGTCGGGGTCAGCGGCCAGTTCTGACTCACCTCTGCTCCTTCCTCTCCCCTCACCGGGCACGACGTCGTATGACTCGTGCCCGGTCCCCCACTTTCTTTCATATCATCCCATTTGATGTGTTCATCTCTGAACACGGCGTATGGGAGGACGTGAAATCAGTCACGACCTCGAACATCAAACACTCGAAGGAGAGTGCCGTGTCCGAAGAAACTCCACTGCTCGTTACAAACACCGTGGTAGCCGGCCGCTACCGAATTCTCCGCATGCTCGGGTCGGGCATGATGGGGCAGGTCTACGAGGCCGAGGACCAGACCACTGGGACCTCGGTCGCGCTCAAGATGCTCCGACCGAACCTCAACGCCGAAGACGAGACGGTCGCGCGCTTCCTCAAGGAGCCAAAGGCCGCCTCGGCAGCGGCAAGGAACAGCGACCACGTGATCCGCGTCCTGGACGCAGGATCTGATACGAAGCTCGGCTTCCACTTCCTGACGATGGAATTCCTCGTCGGGCACAATCTCTACGAGGAGATGGAGCGTTTCGGTGGGAAACTTCCCCCGATCCACGCCGTCGAGGTTGCGCTCCAGGTGCTCGATGGCCTGGAGGCGGCTCACGAGGCGACCGTCATCCATCGCGATCTCAAGCCTGAGAACATCTTCGTCGCGCGGGGGCGGAAGCATTCGACCCTGATGGCAAAGATCCTCGACTTCGGGATTGCCCAGGTGGTAGCGCCTGGCAAGGATCGCATGACCAGAACGGCTACGCTCATGGGAACGGCCTACTACATGTCCCCCGAGCAGCACCAGCGACCGAAGGAAGTCGATCGACGAGCAGACATCTACTCCCTGGGAGTAATCCTGTGGGAGATGCTGATGGGACGTCCCCCCTTCGAAGGGGAAACGTTCGTCGCCACCCTCATGATGGCGGCACGGGAGGAACCGCCGCCCATGGAGGGTATCGAGTCCGACCTTCAGAAGGTCGTGCTCACGGCCATGGCCAAGCGACCGAACGAGCGCTTCCAGTCCGCGGCCGCCTTCGCCCAGGCCCTCGAGCGCTACGCCATCGCCAACCACGAGTTCACGCGCATCGGGGTGCGCGAGTTCTCTCTGCCCGAAAAGGCGGCTCGTCTACTCCCTCCGGTAGGAGCAGACGAGCCGACCGAGGTTCTCGACCTCGTGTCGAACACGACCCCTCCCCCCGAAGGCGCCATCCTGGCCCACCAGAGTGGCACGTTCGCCGGCGTGGGAGAGGTAACGGTCAAGCCGCCCCTCCCGGTGAACGTAAAGCTTCAGCGACTCGGTGGGGGCGATCCGGGCCAGGAGAGTCCTGTGCGTCAAGCACAGACAAACCTGAGCGGCACGTTCGACAAGCGCCCTACGGCGAGGTCACCGCGTCCAACCATCATCATCGCGTTCGCGGCGGTGACACTCGCAGCGATCATCGGAGTCCTGATCATGCGCGGGGTGGCCAACACGCCGCGCCCCACACCGCACACAACGCGGGACGCGCGACCGGAGCCGACTCCGCTCGAACCCACCCCTCCGGTGCCGGCTCCCACCCCTCCACGGGCTGAGCCGACTCCGCCCGTGGCGACGACTCCTCAAGAGCCGCCTCCCCCGGTCGCCCAGCCCTCTGGACGCAACCGACGTACCCCGCGCGGCCAGCCGCGTCCGCCGCACTCGCGGCGACATCGCTGCCATCCCGATCCTGATGATCCGGACGGCCCGCAGATCTGCGACTGATACCTCGCTCTTTCTTCCCTTCTCTTAACGCGCGCTTACTTCCCTTAGCCAGTGGCTATCGAAGTGAGCGCGTCGTTTTCGTTTTGTGTGTACTCATCCATTTCATCGCATCTGGATGAGTTCTTTTTTTATTAGAATGATTTACTCTAAAAATCCAAACTCTCTTAGCATCGGCTTGATATTGGGAGCAAGATCTTCACTTTCTAACCGATCAATGGGTAACCACTTCCATTCACGAATGTCATCTCCGGGTTTTATCTCACCAACACGCTTGGCGAGGTAATGAACAAGAATCACGTCAACGATTCCCTCTGGCGTTTCTTTTGTGGTGTAAAAGAAGGATGGATCTTGAGAGAGCATCTCGAGATCTATGCCCATTTCTTCTTTGGCTTCGCGACGACACGCCTCGACCAGAGTCGTGTCCATGGACTCCAGTCTGCCTCCGCAGAACTTCCAATATGGGGTGTCTCCATGTTTGTTTACAAGTACTTTTCGGCCTTCAACAATAACGGGTCCGCTTGCGATAATAATCATAAAAACTATTGGGTATCGAGAATATCTCGTGGAAAGAAGTCTTGTTTTTTAGATTACGTACACAGAAGGTAGCTTGCGATCATCGCCGCGGTCTCTGCTCGTAAGGTGCGTGAGCCCAGACCAGCGATAGCTAATCCTTCTTTTTCCGCGAGCGCACGCTCTTCCTCGGTCCAACCGCCTTCGGGACCCACAAAGAGAGAGTATCCAGTGTCGGATACTGAGTCTTGAGAATGCTTAAATAAGGGGGCGTTGAGATCAAAGAAAAATACCCCTTCTTTTTGTTTTATCGATGCAAGGGCGTCTTTAAACGTGACGGCTCCCTGGATCACAGGAACGCGACCACGGCCGGATTGTTCAGCAGCTTCCCGAGCGATGGTTTGGAGACGTTCGCGATTGACCGTCGACTTGATGGTGCGAGCCGTCACAAGAGGAACGATTTCGCTGA
>CAZLRU010000021.1:10853-24200 GCA_964562155.1 uncultured Gammaproteobacteria bacterium | reverse complement strand
TAGGTCTCGTCACTCACACGAACAGACGGTGGCCACTGAACCCCCACATACTCGGTCTTAACCGGTGCATACACAAAACTCACGCGATGCTCTCCGGGACGAAGCGGTGGGAGAACAGACGTACCCGGAGGCGTCGATGTAACCGGAGCGGAAGGGAGAGGGGCAGGAGTAGGCACCGCGGGCTGCGACGGAGTCGTGGGACAAGCAGCAAATTCACAGCGCGGACCCACACGACCAACGTAGGATCCATCCGGACATACCTTTGCTTCCATCGTACACGCAACCGGCTGAGGAGAAATAATCTGCGCATCCATAACAGGTGCACGACGCGTATACCATACCAAGCCACCCAGCAGGAGCCCAATCACCACACCGCCAACAAGCCAAATAAATGGGGAAGGTTTCATATAGAGTCACTATACCCCCTCTCAACACAAATACAATACAGAGCCTGGATTGCTTTTTTGTAAAAATTAGGCTAAAACAAGGCCATGTCCTACCAAGTCCTTCTCTTCTATAAATACGTGACCATCGAAGATCCGCACACATTCGCGGATGTTTTTCGTGCTCGTGCACAGGCGCTCGGGCTCAATGGCCGCGCCCTCATCTCCGAAGAAGGCCTCAACGCAACCCTCGAAGGCGAAACGGCGAACACGGAAGAATTCGTCCGTTTCCTCCAAGAAGACCAACGATTTTTCGATATCAACATCAAGCGTAGCACCGGAACAGGTTCAAGTTTTCCAAAGCTGATGGTCAAAGTACGCAAGGAAATCGTAGGCACTCGTTTCTCCGATGCCGACGCCAATCCACGTGTCCGAACCGCTCCCCATCTTCCCCCAGAAAAACTTCGGGAAATGTACGAACGCGATGAAGACTTTATTGTCATGGACATGCGTAATTCATACGAATTCGCTTCCGGTCATTTTAAAAAGTCGATCGATCCCGGTCTGCGTGCTTCGCGTGACTTAGAGAAGGCCGTCTTAAAGCTCGAACAATACAAAGATAAAAAAATCGTAACCGTATGCACCGGCGGGATTCGCTGTGAAAAAATGTCGGCGTACCTGTTGAATAAAGGGTTCAAAAACGTCTATCAGTTAGAAAACGGCATGCATGCCTACATGGAAAAATACCCAGGAAAAGATTTTCTCGGAACCCTCTACACCTTCGATGATCGCGTCGTGATGGATTTTGGCGGCGAACGCGAAATCATCGGCACCTGTCATCATTGTAAAAAAACTACTGAACGCTACCTCAATTGCGGAAATGATGATTGCCATCTCCATCTGCTTGTATGTGAAACATGCGCACCGAGTGAGCAGGAAGCCTTCTGCTCCTTCCGCTGCAAACTTAACGCCGCCCTTCTTAATAGCAAAAAACGCTCAAAAATTCTTCTGCGCCCGCTCAAGGATAAATACAAATATGCCCGTCGTGGCTTGATAAAACGCTACTATCGCACCATGTGGAAGATACGTAGAAAAAAACAGCGTATTTAAAAAGAGTCGTCCAACAAATAAAAACTATTCAATGGAGAACTCTTAAAGAGATAAGGAGCGAGCTACGACACGTCAGAAACTCAAACGCGTAAAGTCAGGAGCCGCCACAACGCCCAACGCTTCATAAAGTTGATTGGCGACGATGAGAGCACGAAGTCCGCCACCGAGAACAACCTCGAGCACCATACGCGTCGCACGAATCTCGGAAGGTTTAATCTCCTGAATCCCCTGCTCATGAAGATAGCGGAGCACGACAGCCTGAGCTCTTCTGTCACAAAGCAGGACGATTCGAGACTGAACGACGGCGAGACAACCCCTGTCTTCGAAGACCGGCTGGAGGATCGAGCAGGCGGCGAGCCGCTGAACTTCATCGGGGGCCAGCGTCCCTTCTACGAGCAGAAGATCGTCCAACAACTTATTAGCTTCTACAGAGATCTGAGCAACACGTTCAGAGCCCAGAACCCCTACAGCAGGTTCTGCTGAAAAGACAAAAAATCGCTGAGAAGAAGACAGATAAACCTTTGTACGCTCATCGTAGTAAAAGCCCGGGACGCGCGCCATAGGCGGAATCGGCTCAAGCTCATCATCCATGTACGGGACCATCCGACTGCCATCGTCAGGATGAACCCAATAAGCATGATCCCGCCCAGCAACGAATTCACCCACGACCCCCGTCATCCCCACCTTTCTGCGACTGAGATCACCCGGAAGGCGGTCCTGCCCCTTTCGAGAAACGAGCTGCACCACCTTCACAAAACCCCCCTTCACGATCTCATCCCAACACATAATGAAATCCTCCTCTGACGACCTTCGTCATTGCCGACATTTTTATACAAAATATTTAGAAAAATCAAGCAGAGGGAGGAACAAGGTAAAAGAGAAGTCTGTCAGCTATACTAGAGGCAACATATGAACCAATGGTCCGTCTATATCTTGCGCTGCTACGACCGAAGTCTGTATACAGGCATCTCAACAAACATCGAAAAGCGCCTTGACCAACACAACAAAGGGAAAGGCGCCGCTTACACCAGAAGCCGTCGACCGGTAACACTCGTCTGGCAGGCGAACGATCTATCAGAATCAAACGCCCGCAAGCAAGAAGCCGCCATCAAACGCTGGACCAAAGCAGAAAAAGAACGGTTTATTTCTTCATCTTCCTCAAGCATTGCCTAAGCATCACGTTGAGGACAATCCTACGTTTTCTGCTGATGCTTTACTTCAAATTCTTGGCACTCTTTCAAAAAAAGAGATTCTAGTCGGTAGAAATGAAAGAGAGCCTTTTCTTGTACAACAGGATCGTGAATGCGCTGGATCGCTTGCTGCAAACGAGCTGCATCATACCCGCGCTCGGGAGCACCTGTGTTCGCAAAACCCATACTCCAATTCCCCTCGCCACGCCACGGCGTAAATGAGTCGACATAAGAAATTACTCCTCGAAACTTCGTATAGTTTATCGGCGAATCATCAGCCTCCAAACCGGCCTCTTTCATCTCCTTTAAAAAATTGCCGAATAAAGGATCTTCCTCCATAGCTCGCTCCCCCTCTCGGGCAAGGTTATCTAATTTTTTGAATTCAACCGTATCAGCCGCTTCCCCGATGATCATTTTATTAGCTGCTTTGTGATATTTATCAAGTGGAGTATAGGCAACATGTACCTGCGTCCGAGGCTTCGTACCCGCTCCATATACATCAGGAATCTGCTCTGGAAAAAGGAGATGTGCAACCTTTCCTAAATGATAGCGAGCAATCGTGCGACGTGGCGTCTCCCGAGCTTCCGGTGATCGTTCTTTGATAACTCGATTTGGATTAAAATATTCTCGATAAACTCTATTCTCAGCCCCCTCAGCAAACGAAGCACCTTTTCTGTATAACTCTGGCATATAGACAAAAGTGTAGCACACAACCCCTAAAAATCACCCCCACTCCCCTTCAAGAATCTCTTCTTCCTTGCTATTTTATCTTGCATGAACCACCTTCACGCAGAACAAGCCTTTGAAGAACTCGCCAAGCGATTAAGCGATCCTGTAGAACTCGCCTCCTACAAGCGTCTCCATGATGCATACAGCCCAGGCCTTCTCCCACTCCTCTTCGGATTGTTATTGGTTCAGGGAGGCAACCTCGTCTATGGCAAAAAACCATCGTATCTAAAATTTCGCGCGATAGAAGTCATTGCTCGTGTCCCTTATCACTCATGGGAAGCCGTCGGATTTGTGTTCATGACCCTATTCTACAGCGACGAGCAAAAAGCCCTCAAACTAGCAAAAACAGCTGATTTTGCACGAATCGCTCAAGACAATGAAACCATGCACGTGGTAGTGATCTCGGCTCTTGCCCAACAAGAACAACAAACCGGCATCATCCGTAGCACTCTACTTCCCCTCTGCTTTGCCTTTTTTTACTTCTGGTCTTCAGCGATCCTATACCTCCTCTGCAAACGCTGGTCATTCGAGCTAAATTACGTATTCGAAGAACACGCCTTCGAGCAGTATCAATTATTTCTAGATCTTCACAGCGAAGAATTAAAGAAGAAAAAAGTCCACAGCAAGTTCTTGACATGGTACGGTCGCCAACCAAAAAACCAATACGAGTTCTTCGTTTCCGTCCGCAATGATGAACTTATTCATCGCAATCATTCCATTGAAGCCATTCAAGAAAAATAATCCTCCTATCCGTGGTATCATAGAGGCCATCTCATGAATCTCGATGCTCTTAAAAAAGATTTTCTCGGTGAGCTCTGGCAAGATAAAGACACCCTCTCTAAGCATAGTCGTGACTATTCCATTTTTGCCGTCACTCCAACGCTCGTTGCCTGTCCAAAAACGATTCAAGATGTAAAAACGCTCGTCCGTTTTGCCACCCATGAAACCATTCAAGGACGCAATACATCCCTCACCGCTCGGGCTGCAGGCACGGATATGACAGGAGGACCATTAAACTCCTCCATCGTCGTCTCATTCACTCCTCATTTTAATCAGATAAAACAACTCACCCAGACCTACGCACGCGTCGAAACCGGCGTCTATTTTCGCGACCTCGAAAAGCGTCTCATAAAGAAACATCTTCTCTATCCTCCCTATCCAGCCTCAAAGGATCTGTGCGCCATCGGAGGCATGCTCTCCAACAATTCAGGCGGGGAAAAAACCTTGGCATATGGAAAAACGGAGCAGTATGTCAAAGAACTCACCGTCGTCTTAAGCGATGGCGAAGCACATCTCATTCGTCCCCTTTCACGAGAACAGCTCGACAAAAAATGTGCGGAACGAGATTTTGAAGCACACCTCTACCGAAGTCTCCGAAAACTACTTGAACAAAACGCCGATCTCATAAAAAACGCCCAACCCAATACTTCCAAGAATTCAGCGGGCTACGCACTTTGGAATATTTGGGATGGAAAAACATTTGATCTTACGCAGTTATTTGTGGGTGCTCAAGGAACCCTCGGTCTTATCACGGAAGCAAAACTCAAGCTGGTAAAACCAAAAAAATATTCGCGTCTGACGGTCATCTTTTTAAAAGACCTCCAACACCTTGCAGAACTCGTAACACTCCTTCTTAAACACCATCCCGAAAGCCTCGAATCATACGATGATAAAACATTGCGCCTTGCTACCACCTTTTGGCGTGAGCTCATCAAAAACATGAAGGGCGATCTAGTGCGCTTAGCCTGGCAATTTATGCCAGAGTTTCTCATGACGCTCAAAGGCGGATTCCCCTCCCTCGTGCTCCTCGTTGAACTAACGGACGATCGGCAACATAAACTCGAACAACGCCTACAAGCACTCAACGACACTCTCGTACAAACGCAGGCCATGATTCCAGGCTTCAGCTTCCGCACCCTAAAAAACACCCAAGAATCCCAAAAATACTGGGCTATCCGTCGACACAGCTTCGCGTTGCTGCACGCGCATCACAAAGAGAAACAGACTGCCCCTTTTATTGATGACATCGCGGTTCATCCCACCCACCTTTCTACATTTCTTCCAGAACTAAACGCCATCCTCGATGAATATAAAAACGATCTTCTCTACACCATCGCCGGCCACCCCGGTGACGGAAACTTTCATATCATTCCTCTGATGGATCTCACCCAGCCTCGCATTAAAGCCTTAATCCCCATCATTTCTGAACGCGTCTACAAATTGGTCTTGAGCTACAAAGGCACAATCACCGCCGAACACAATGACGGCTTGATCCGCACACCTTACCTTGAACAAATGTACGGCAAAAAAATGACGCAACTGTTTAAACAAGTAAAGACGCTGTTTGATTCATACAACATCTTTAATCCAGGCAAAAAAGTAGGAGGCAGCCTGAAACAACATTTTAGGAAGATGGCTCAATAAACAATTCTGCTGGAAATCCTCTTGAAGCCTTAATGGATCGGTCAGCGTACATCACGAGGTATTCAAAAGAGTAATACCGCTCCAAGACATCAGGACTCACAAAAAAGAGCGCTGTTGTCATCGCATCAGCTAACATCGTCGTTGAAGCGACCGCCCAGACCGCTAAAATATCCCGAGGGGACGTCAGCGTTTTAGGATTCATAATATGATGAAACGTCGACCAGGCACGCCTATTCCCCGCCGATCCACACAAGCTCGCATTCAAAAGATCAACCACCCCGATCACCTGCGTCGTATCTTCCGGATGCTCAAGACCAACCCGCAGGGGGCTGGAGCGGGCGTGGCGCTGCAACATATCACCCCCCGCTTCAACACAAAAAGATCGCATCCCTTCTTCGATCAAGATCCCGGATACAAGATCAATTAAATAGCCTTTTCCCATCGCTCCCACATCAAGAACCACCGGACGTTTGACGGTTAACGCTGAAGTCGACGGCTCGAATACGATTGCCTCTTCCCACGTAGGAGGTTCGCATAACTCCTTAGGTTGTAATGAATACATTGCATCATACCCCGCATCCACCAACAATTGACCCACAAGCGGCGTCATAAGCCCCTTGGTAATGCGATATAGCTGCTCATACAAACGCATCATAGGAGCAGCGTCTTCCGGCAATACATACGCCCCCGCCCGTTCTGAAAATTGGGTAATCAACGAATCGGACCGAAAACGCGAATAGGCACGATCGAATTGCTCGATACGTGCCTTCATTCGCTGTAACAAATAGTCCGCCTTGATATCGTCGATCGGATCTTCAATGTCAATCACCCATCTCGTACCAATACCTTCAAAAACAAAAGAACGTTTCGACGAACCGAGCATAGCTCACGCTTATAACTGACCCGCTTGCTGCTTAATCTTCTCTAAAGCATTATTGAACCCAATTGGCGTCAAAGAAGAGCCGGAGACCTTGGTTAACTGAACGTCACTCAACTTTTTTCCAACCACGAGTGGCTTGTAGTCACTGGAAAACGTATCCATGTATCGCTGCGATTTCCCAACGGGAGACGTTCCTGCAAATACCGTATCCGTAATCACTCCATCCTTAAGCGTGACCGTAACCGTCACATGCTCAAGATCTGCGGGAGATTGATAGGTTCCTTCAGCCGTATAAGAACCATCTTTGTAGGAGGTAAACGTTTTTGCGCCAGCATCAGGAGCCGGTTGCTTAACAGAAACAGCGTCATCATCAGAACACCCTGCACCCATAAGAACAAGCGCCAAAGCACCAGCCGTCATAAGGGAGGTTTTTGAAAAACGAGGTGTGCGTAAATGCATACAAAAAAGAAAAAGAGAACAAATAGAACCAAAGGTCAGCCCATTATAGAGATATGGAACGCCCATGACAATATACGCACCAACAACACATTTTGGTGCACCTCCCCTCCCCTTCCCTCCCCCTTTCTAGGGTCGATACGAGAACAAGATTTTTAACATTCATCTAAACCCGCACGGGTGACACGGAGGCGGATCCCCTGAAACGCGCAGTCCGCCTCCCCATGTGATTGGCGGCGAGCATTTCAGGGTGCCGCAGTGGCAGGACCCGTAAGGAAAAGATAGGCGTCAAAAATCTTGTTCTCGTATCGACCCATCGCCTACTATATTTTCCTCACAATCCCTTGTTCCGCATCAACCTCAACCACATCACCATCTTGTAAAAGCTTGGTACAATTTCCCGTCCCCACTACACACGGTTTCTTCCATTCGCGAGAAATAATCGCCGCATGAGAAGTGATTCCTCCCTCCTCGGTAACAAATGCCGCCGCTAATTTCATCGCCGGCGTGTAATCAGGCATTGTAGTTTTGGCGACTAACACATCCCCCAGCTGTACCCGAGGCAAATCCGCTTTCCCACGCACCAAACAAACACGACCCGTAACCTTTCCTGGAAAGGCGGTCCGCCCCTTAATAGATTGACGTTGCTGAAAACCGGCCGCAATGAGCCCTTGAACCTCCTTCACCATCTCTTCACCACCTAGGAGGTGTGCACCCGCTTGCTCTCGGTAATAGACCCAGGGCTGCGACAATCGCTCGCCAACCTGAATCGCATCCGGAACGATGCCTTTATCAAAAAAATCGACCAATTCCTGAGTTAAACAAGCTGCCACCATCTCGAGGGTCCATGTAACGTGCGTACGCTCTTGAAAAACGTGCGCACACGCTTCAAAAATGCGACGAACCGGCACCTGCGTCAGCTTCATTTTATCAACCCGATCCGTGCGTAAAAACGTATACGTATGAACAACGTCCGCCAAATGCCTGAGCTCAGCATCAGGACACTCTTGCATAAAATCGGCAAAAGCCCGCTTATGCTCCTCTACATCGCCCAGTAGCTTATCTCGTTCCTGCTGCGCGTCCGTCACAGACAAGGCCTGCATTTCCTTCAAAAAATATTCCGCCTCTAACAAGTGCTCAACAAACGTATATTCGTTATACCACCCAAAGGCATCCGCTAGCGTTTGCGCAGAAACCAGCGACACCCGACCCTCTATCACGCATTCCAAAATAGCCAGACGCATGTGCTGAAACGCGTGCAACTCAGAAGGACAAGAAATCCTATCCATGACGCGCCTAGCCTCATCAGCCCCATACACGCGTTCCGCTAATTGCTGACACCGAGGGTCAACATCACGTTCAACAATAAAAGGAGCAAGAATAAATTGACCAAACCGTTGAAGAGAGCCAAGCCAAGCACGATACGCGCGCGCCGCCGCCTGAACATCATGATCCTTAATACCCAAGGAAAGAGACACCGTCTCTTCAAAGGCACGCAAAAGCTCCTGATACGCCTGAAGGTGCGCCTGCCATCCCTGAGGAGAAAGAAGTTGTTCCAAAATCAATTGATACACTCTATCCATATCACCCGATTCAACATAAATCACCCGCTGATCTTGATGATCAGGCACCGAAACAATACGCGCACCATAGGCGGCTAGCCCAATCCCAATAACTTCATCACGCTGAACCGTCTCAGGCCGAGTCGCAAGCAACCGAACATGGGAAAAAAATTCTGGGAGAGAGGACATACACCTACTTACTAGACTGAAATGAGGAAAGGTAACGCGCCGTCCACCATCGCTTCACAAACGGTAAAGAAACCGTGGAAAGGAAAAATCCAATAACAGGCATCCCTGCCCCCAGCCAGGGCTGAGCGGCACCAATAAACCATAAGAATACTACCGCGACGAGATAGGTAATCACCATAATAGAGACGATTCTCGTTTTACTCGTCTCCCAAGCCTTATCCATCTCGACACGACGATTTCGTTCTTGAATAGCCTGCAACTCTTGTTGAGAAAAAGATGACATATTACGTACATTTATCAGAAGAAGCTAACAATGGCTCCGTGGTTTGGTGAGTCCAAGAACGGACGGCGGAAAAAGAAGGCATGTGGTTGCACCCTAGACCAAGGAAGGATACACTTTAGTCAGCTTACTCATTTAGTTCTTATCCCACAACCCTATGCCCACTGTTTCCGTAAACATGATGGCCGTCCTCGTCTCGACCATTGCCGCCATGGCCATCGGCGCCGTTTGGTACTCCCCTCTCTTATTCATCAACCGTTGGATGAAAGAAATCGGCCTTGACCCAAACGATAAGGTCGCCATGGAAAAAGGAAAGAAAGACATGGTCAAATCAATGGTCGGCCAATTGATCGCGAGCTTCATCACCGCCTTTGTTCTTGGTCAGATGCTCAGCTATACCGGGGTCACAACGGCAGGCGTGGGAGCAATCTTCGCGGCGTGGATCTGGGTAGGATTCTATGCAACCGCCGGCGCTGCTCACGTATTCTTTGAACGCAAATCCTGGACATGGTTCGCCATCAACACCGGCTGTAGCCTAGTTACCATGCTGGTTATGGGCGCGATCCTCGGCGTTTGGCGTTAAAAGACCGTATCCAAACAATAACCTCACGAATAAGAACGGCAACGACCCCGTAGAAAAACGTGGCCGCAAACACGTGAGCCAAACAAAACAGCACGACCAAGTGAGGAACAGTCGGACGAACCTGCTTAATCCAGACATATATCCGCAGATCCAATACCAACCCCACGAGCATCAACCACTCGTGGGGTTTTGACATCCAACGATAGGGATTATAATTCAATGTTGAATCCGCCACTTTTAAAGACAAAAACAAAAAAAGCACACCCCAGAAGAGCCCGGCCAGCCCAAACACACAAAGAGTGCGCAGACGCGTCCGAGCAATCAAGCGAAGGATCCGATAGACTTGATATTTTAAAGAATTTAGCATAGAATAGGTCGATGTTTTGGGAAACCATACCGCGACCCATCGTCGCCCTTGCTCCCATGGCAGATATGAGCGATCTGCCGTTTTGTTTATTGTGTAAACAACACGGCACACCTCTTATGTTCCGTGAGATGGTTTCGTCCGAAGCTATCGTACGCTTGAATGAGAAGACACTCAAGATGGCCGAGTTCGATGAGCGCGAACGTCCGCTTGTGCAGCAAATTTTCGGCAGCGATCCGGCAACCATGGCCGAAGCCGCCCGCATCATCGAAGAGCGCTTCCATCCCGATGCGATTGATATCAACATGGGCTGTCCAGTCTATAATATCGTTTCAAATTTTAACGGAGCGTTTCTTATTAAAGAGCCGGAACGAGCCTCAGCCATTGTGCGCGCGATGAAGGCTGCCGTGAGCGTGCCCATCAGCGTCAAAACACGTCTGGGCTGGAAACATGACACGGACTGTCTGGAATTTGTGAAAGTCATAGAAAACGCGGGTGCCGCTCTCATCTCTATGCACGGTCGAACCAAGGAGCAAGGCTATAGCGGTGTGGCAAATTGGGATCGTGTCGGCGAAGCCCGTGCACAGGTACCAAACACCCCCTTTCTCGTGAACGGAGATATCACTACCCCAGAACTCGCCGCCGAAGCCATGAAACGCTCCGGCGCCGATGGTGTTCTTATTGGGCGAGGCATGCTTGGTAATCCTTGGTTCGCAAAACAAGTGCAGGAGCATTTGATGACAAAAGAACAGAGCACGGAATCGGGAACCGATATTTCTGTCCAAGACCGTATCGAAGCCATCCGCGAACATGCGCGCATGCAGGTCTTTCACTATGGTGAACGTGGACTCGTAAAACTACGCAAACACTTACCTTGGTACTTCAAAGGATTCAATGGGTGGAAAGAAATTCGTTCAGCCCTCGTACGCATTAACACCCTAGAAGAACTCGACACCATTCTTAAAACCATTCCCTACCCATCCGAATAAATCGTTTTTCCAAGGATGGTAAAAAACAAAAGTACGCACAAAGCGGAAAAATAACCCAATACAAACGCCCCCATCAACCACTGTCTGCGAGGCCCAGGGAATGCTTGTCCTGATAAATGACGGATTGGGACCGCAATTAACCACTCATAGACACGTCCACTAAATAATAAAATATACGGCAAAATGACGAGCGGAAGAGCTACCCACAGAGTAAGAAACGGCAAACTCAATAACCCATACACAACGAGAACGACACAGACCACGGCACCCAAAGTTAATCCTCGAACATAATTTTTAAGATATAGGTTCATATTCAATCCAAATCCGGCAAAAAGTTTTCAGGGTTCACAGGAAAAACCTATAAAGTAAATCTAGACAGACATGCAGCCCCTCCCACAACGAACCCCCGACAATAATTTTTAAAATAAAGATTCACAAAACTTTTTAGTAATGAAAGAGCGACGAAGAGAAGCCCTCCCATAAGAACCAAGTGGCGAACAAAGCGAGAATGAACATCGTGGCCGGCAATATCCAAACACGCGTCAGCGATATCTCATCGCCAACATATAACAGTTTAACATTTTTTTGGTTATTGGGATGAACCAATACTACTACCGGTTGATTTTCAGCTGAAAATAGGTACCAACCTGCAAATGCCGGATTTAGCGTGAGAGATGTTGTAACAACCTCTCCATTAGCTGAGTAATCTACATTATAAACATGAATAGGATTTGGATGGAATAAAATCTTAGCCATACTCGTCTCACGTTTACGCAATGTGCCAATCACGATCTTCCACGCTAAGCGTTGATAAACAACATATCCAAACATTGAACCAACGATAGCTAAATAAGTGACAAGATAGATCCAAGAAGGAAACATAAAATATTACAGATCAGGCAAAAAGTTTTCAGGATTCACTGGAATCCCGTTTTGACGTACTTCAAAGTGCAAATGCGCTCCCGTCGATAAACCTGCTCCCGCATCACCCGGGCGTCCGCCGGAATAGCCGATCACATCCCCACGCTCAACGTACGTGTCAGGCTTAGCCCCAAACTTCGATAAATGGGCGTAGACCGTTGCCACCCCACCCGCGTGAACGACCATCACATAGTTTCCATACTGTTTTCCGGTCCTATTCCAGGCCACATAGCCTCCTGCAGCCGCCTTCACAGGCGTTCCCACGGGCGCCGGTAAATCCACCCCCGGATGTTCAAACAATTTACGAAACGGATAACTTGGATCATGAAAATGGGCTGAAATCCCTTTTTTAACCGGAATCGGCCAGTTCAAAAGAACGTCACCACGCGCAAGCGCCGCATCAATTGAATCCAAGCGATCTTTAAGTCGGTCTTGCAATGATTGAATGTCCCCTGCTTCACTCTGTTGCTGCTGGCGTAATTCATACACCACCTTACGAAATTCATCTTCTTTATTCTGCGTCGCATTAATAAGCGACAACTTACTCAAACGCTGTTCTTCAAGCTCCGTCTGGGCAACCTGAGCTTCCAATTTTTGCTGCTCAAGCACCGCACGACGATCCTCCTGCTGTTTCCGCTTGGTTTCCAAAATGACTTTTTCTGACTTAAGCACCCGCGTTGCCTCCCCCAAATCCCCCTCCAAGCGACCCAGCTCATCCAACCGCACAAACAACTCCGACAACGAAGGACGAGAGAGGAACGCATCAAAGACGCTAATGGAGCTATCCTGTTGCAATTTTACAAAAATATCAGATAAAGACGACTCGCGTTTATCAATCGCCTGTTTCTGCAAAGCAATCTGATTCCCAAGGGCCTGAATCTCAAGCGTCGTCGACTCTACCTCGCGTTGCGCGCGCTCAGCACTTAACTGTTTTTCTTGAATGCCATTTTCCAATAGAGCAAGCTCGTTCTGCAAAGACAACGCCGTATTCTGCTGTTCGACCTGCTTATCACGATAACCTTTAATCAAGGCATCCAATTCTTTAATGCGCGTTTGCTTTTGCTTAACCTGGTCCTGCAACGCATCAACCTCTTGCTTCAACCCCACATCCGCGTCACTTGGCGCATCCTCGACGGTGATTGGCTCAACCTGAGCCAACGTAGGATAAATAGAAGAAAAAACAAGAGAACCAAGCGTAAAGAGCACGGTCAACCGTATCCGAAAGGACGAAACAAACATCACGTGAGATTATACCAACTTCCCTAAGGCCTCGTCGATGCGCGCGAG
>CAZLRU010000021.1:0-10753 GCA_964562155.1 uncultured Gammaproteobacteria bacterium | reverse complement strand
CGATCAACAAATGCCACATCATCACTCAATCCCTGAACAAATGGGCGCATCAACTTCAGATACTCGGCTTCCGGCATGGTTTTTAAATAGTGCGCATTCACCCAATTCAACTTCTCGACATTCAAGACAGCTCCCGCCTTATTCACTTTCGACAAATCAAATAACTGAATAAGCTCGTCGCGAGAAAATAGTTCCCGATCATCCGTCGGGTTCCAACCAAGTAATGCCAAAAAGTTAATTAACGCTTCCGGCAAATAACCTTTCGACAAATAAGACTCGACAGAAACATCCCCTTTTCGTTTTGATAATTTCGTCTTATCCGGATTAAGAATCAATGGCACATGCGCATAGGTCGGCATCTCAAAACCCAACATCTTACACAGGATAATTTGCTTGGGCGTCGATGATACCCACTCTTCTCCACGCAAGACATGCGTGATCTTCATAAGCTCATCATCAACAACAACAGCTAAATGATACGTAGGAAACCCATCAGACTTCATGAGCACCTGATCGTCAACTTCGCTGTTTTGAAAAACAATTTCGCCACGAATGGCATCCACAAAGCGTGATTCGCCCTCCGGCACCTTCAAACGCAAAACGTGTCGATCCCCACGCGCAAGACGCGCCGAAACATCATCAGCCGACAAGGCCAAACACCGTCGATCATACTTTGGTGCTCGCTTAAGCAACGCCTGTTCCGCACGCATCACGTCAAGATCTTCTGAGGTACAAAAACAAGGATACGCGTCTCCTTGCGCAACCAATTGATCCGCGTACTTCTTATAGATATCTAACCGCTGTGACTGAAAATAGGGACCATGAGGGCCTTTTTCGCTCATCGATCCATCTGCATTCAAAACCGGCCCCTCATCATAATCCAGATTCAATGTCTGAAAGGTCTTCAAAAGACTTTCAACAGCCCCAGGCACCGAGCGCTCTTGATCCGTATCTTCAATCCGCAGCACAAACTGCCCACCGGACTGACGGGCCAAAAAATAATCATATAAAACCGTTCGCAACGTCCCAATATGCATGTACCCGGTTGGTGACGGGGCGATCCGTGTCCGCTTTGGCTTAAAAAGGCTCATATTGAGCCATCCTACGCAAAAATAGCCGGCTTGTCGAGTTCTTTACTTCCTCTTCCGATACACAAACCAGGCCACCAAAATTCCAATACACAAAATAAATCCCAGCCAAAACACATCTCGCAAGATGCCAGCTTGACGCAACGCCTGATAGACAGCGCTTAACCCAAAAAATCCAATAACCAAATACATGGTGTTCTTGATAAACGTCCCCACGAACGTCGTCCAGACAAACAACCATCGTTCCACGTGAATAATCCCGGCCACAACCGAAATAGGAGCAGACGGAACCACCGGCAAGGATCGCAACCCAATCAACAACCAATGATCGCCACGTCGTTGCCCTAATCGAGCACCCATCGCTTCCACATCCGCATGAGTCACTCCAAGATATTTACCAAAACGCGGAACAACCAAATCCTCGATCACATCGGCCAACGTATAGTAGATCAAGCAGGCAATCGTCTTTCCCACCGCCCCCAAGACAGCCAATACCAACAACCACAACCACACGTGCCCTTGCACGCGCGCCACACTCCCCGCCGTGATCATGACCGCATAGGTAGGAATGGGAGAGATCACCTCTTCCAAGAATGATCCGCCCAACACAAACCATGGCAACGGGACCTTTGTCGCCGCTGCAAGGACACTCGTCGTGAGACCGGTAAAATCTATCATGAAGAAGAGACGGCTCTTGTCGGAAAACGGGTGATCATCGCTTCTAGCATGATCAACCAGATAATACCGAGGGGGTGATTAAGATACGGAGTGAATACATGCGTCACAATCAGTCCGACACAACTCGACACAAGCGCACCTCGTATCCAAAACGCATACGAGGAGCTCCATGTCTTCTGCATCAACCGTAACACAATCCAAAGCATAAGAGGAATACCAACCAACCCAAACTTAAACCAATGCTCCAACCATCCCCATTCAAACGCATACGTCGTATAGACACCACCCGTACTCGCAACAACGCGAGGATCGGAACTCGTGTAGGTAATCGTCGCCCCAAATCCAGAACCAAGAACCGGATGAAAGCTAACCCCCTGCCAAAGCTTCCTCCCCAGCTCCCATCGGCTCATGCTCGCCGCATCCCCCGCATCGATCCGCGAAGCAATCAAATTCATGAGCGATCCCGATGAACGAGGAGGAGCATAGAATAGCCCAGCAACGAGGAGCAGGGAAGCAAAAAGGACTAGCAGCAGCTTGCCAATGACCGGCATCATTCCCCATGCCTCCCTAAAAGAAGGAAACCGGACCCGTCGGACCGACCCGGGCTGAGCAGTAGTAAGAGAAAAAAAGAAAAGCCCAAGAGACACAAATAGCCCCACCACCACCCCCAAAAACAAACTTCTCGACAAAGAAACAATAAGGGTCGCCATCGCCATCACCCACCCTACCCACATCCACCGTGTAAGCTTACATGAAGCACTATACCAAAAACCCACGATGACGGCCGGCAGCACGTAGATATGTGATTGAAAAAATACCCGCCACACATTCACCCCGGATAACGCTCGCGTAATCTCCCCAACTCCCGTTCTACGCACCCAAAGGTATATGAGCTGCAACCACTCAGGATTCGTGAGATGACTAAATACATAGAACAAGAGGAGTGTCTTTACACACAACCAACCAAACCCCGCGACCAACGCCGAAAAAAGAACGTGCTCCAGCTCTTGCCGCTTGTGATACACCAAATCTAACGCCGGAAGAAGAAGGAGCCAGACCCCCCACGCATTCGCATCATCAAAAACAAACGTATTGTGCAACAAAGATCCTCGTATAAAGGCATAGACCAACACCAACCCCAGAAGAAGGTAGACTGATCGACCGCGAAGATATGAAGGCCATTCACGATACGTCTTATGCTTGATAGCCCACATCAACCAACCGAAAAAAAAGGCGGCAAACCAAGCGATACGCAACGGAACACCTCCGTGACCCAACCCGTCCCCAAACGCACGTAACAAAGCCCCTTTAGATCCAATCACATATTCAGTGACCAGCACCGCTGCCGCCACTTCCGGTCGACGCCAAGCCAAAACAAGGAGAGCGAGTGTCAAAATAATCAAACTCACTGTTTGAGCATGAGCATGAAACAAGGTGAGGGCAGACAACGTCTCTAAAGCCAAAACACCCCCCACCCAAACGAAACACGCATAAAACAGACCTCTACCCTCTCCTTTACACATCGTCTGAGCGCTCAAGATCATAGGTTATGCTTGTCACGAATAATACGCTCGGCCTCTCGATACCGTATCAACCTTTTGGGCACCCAACCGATCTTCTCCCATGGCAACCTATACGCAAAAGACGGCAGCCAAGCACTCATCGTCCCACCCGGCTTAAGCGAAAATAATACTTTATTGATCGCAACCATGGATGAACCTCGTGCCACCATCGTCAGCCACAGATCCCAATCTTGAAATTTAGTAAGAGCCGGGTCAAAACCCGGAAATGCCGCTCGCCGCATCAGACTAGACGTATGAATATAATTCACTCGTTTCAATAATTCTGCGTCGAAGGGTGGAGCAGAAAAGCGCTTCCACCCAAACCGATGAGAGGCGTACACCACATCAGCCTCCGGATGCTCCTGTAGCGTACGCAAAAAAGATTCAATCGCCTCTCGCTTGAGGCGCGCATCATGATCAAGAACCAATATATATTCCCCGGTTGAGACAGCAACCCCATGATTACGCGCCACCGGCCCTCCTTGATTCGTCGAAAATCGTTCAAGACGAATAGACAACTGTGACCCCCACGTATTTACCACTCGATCTATCCGCGAACCAAGCCCATTATCAACGACAATCACCTCTATATATCGATACGTTTGCCGAGCCAGAGAAGCCAGCACACGATTCAAAAGCTCAACATCCGCGTGGACCGGAATAATAACGGAAACCAGCGGAAAAGCCGCTTCCACAAGCGGAACACGATCCTTCCAGGAAAAATCTTCTAAAACACGTGTTCGCGCAGCCTCCCCCATCACCTGCGCTCGACTAGGATCATCTAACAACTCCTGAACAGCTCCCCCGATCGCATTCACGTCCCGTGGATCCACAAGAAGCCCCGTCACTCCCTCAATCACCGCCTCAGACACTCCCCCACTCTTTCCGGCCACAACCGGTAACCCCGCGAGCGCCGCCTCCAAAAACACAATCCCAAACCCCTCAATATCACCTTTCTCTTCTCTGACGGGCAAGGCAAACACATCCGCCGCCGCATACCACACATCACGATCTGCATCTGAGACGTCAGACATGAGGATGGAAGCATGAGATACAAGAGTTTCAAGCCTCTGACGATCAGGTCCATCACCAATAATAACCAAACGAGCATTAACGTTCTTCATGGCTTCGATCAACACATCAAACCCTTTACGCGGAACGAATCGCCCGACTGATAAAACAATTTTTTCTTCCAAAGAAAGACCCAATGCTCGTCGAGACTCTTCACGGGTCAAAAACAGGCGTGGCTCAACTCCAGGCGTGACAATAACAGGTCGCCGATCAGTAAACCGCTGCAAAATATGAGCGGTCGCAGACGAGTTCACAAACAAAGCATGAGAATACTGTATGATTTTTTTTGTCAGCCACTTTTTCCAAAAAGAACGCTCCGCCTGCAATAAATCCATCCCATGAAAAAACACTCCGTACACAGATCCACCAAACAAACGGGCCAACATTGCCACCGTACCAACCGGCAAAACATGACTCACAAGCACCGCTCGCATTTCCCGCTCTGCGCACACACGACGAATCAGCGGAACCCACCGAGGCCAGAACGACCAAAAAAAAGCCTGAGCCCGCTCAACACGCCAACCGCCAAGCGCCCGACCCAAATCAAACAAATACCTCCCCACTCCTCCCCGATCCGGTGGGTACTCAAGAGTAAAGAGGCTAAATTTAGCCTTGTTTAAGCTGTTTTTCGTCGAATCCACGTCCATACCATCATAACATCATCTTTTGTAAATAATTGCCAGACAGTCAGTACGACCACCATGGCAATACCTCCCAACAACAGAGCAGGGATTGCTGAAAGGGACTGAACCAGCAAATGAAGGATGAAATACAAACTGACAGCCGCTCCCCATCCCTGAAAAAGAAACCGAACAGCCCACACCACCCCCACATCCTTCCGAGCAAAATACAACCCAAGCACCCCCAATAACACAAAACTCCCCAATGCTGAATAAGCAGCCCCCACCGCTCCCATACGAGGAACAAGAACGGCATTCATCATCACATTGACCACCATCGAGATTCCCATCGACAAGGTCTTAGTAGAGGCGCGATGCGTAGCATTCAAAAGGGACCCGATCGGAAAATCCCAAAAAATCGGAATCAAAACCCAACTTAAGATATGCAAAACCGAAATAGCAGGAGCGTATGAATGACCAAACAAAACAGGAATCAAGTCAGAAAAGGCAGATAACCCCACCGCAATCGGCACAGAAATAAGCATCATGAGACGAAGAGAACCATGTAAGGATCGCGTCAACGCTTCTTGATCTCCTCGCGCATACATAGCACTCAATCCTGGATACAACGCAGCCACAAATGTAAGTGGCAAAAACTGAAACGCATACGTGAGTTTATACGCAACCGCATAATGCCCTACCTCCGCCTTTGGCCAATACGCTTCTAAAAACAACGTATCAACATATGAATAGATCTTCACAAATATCCCCGCCAAGGCAAACGGAATCGCTAATCGCGTCATCTGACGCAGATCATCACGCGTCCATATTCCCTGGCGCCAATCCAGCTTGCGCACATGCATCCAGGACCACAACACATTCCAAAGACTGCCACACAAGAGAGCCAAAACCAACAGTTGAACATTTCCACGGAAAAACCAGGCGGATGCCATAGCCACTGCTGCTGTAATAAGCTGAGTCGTGAGCATCCCTACGGCCTCAAACCGCAATCTCTGCGAACCGCGTAAAACTCCGTAAAGGAGCAGGGAACAGGAATCCGCCGATAAAACACCGCAAGCAATAGCAACGGACAGCATCACGGATGAATCACTGCCACGACCCAAGGCATATAACAAGGAAACGACAACCGCGAGCGGTACCAGCAACATCTTGGCCGCCAACGCAGCCTTCGCAAATCGCCGTCCTCGTTCAGGATTGGAAGCGTATTCACGGATCACCACCGGCGTCAGCCCTAAATCAGCCAACACTACAAAGACAGAAGTAATCGCCACCGCATAAAAATACGACCCCGTGGTCGCTGGCCCACTCCAACGCGCCACAAAAAAAAACGACAAAAAAGCCACCGCCTTCTGCAAGACGGTCGCTGCCATGAGCCAAGCGGCATTCCCGGCAATCTGTTTAGCGTGCGACATGCTAGATCCCCTTCATCCAATTAATAAGCAAGAACATTGCACAGATAGCCCCAATCAAAAAACCAATAGACACGCTAGCAAAGGAGTAATCGATGCCGCTTACTCTGTCGATAAATACATCCATATAGCTAGAGAGTAGCGCCAAAATCCTGAAGAAGCAATGTTACTCTATGTACCCCAGAACCCGCACCGTCGCCCATTGAAAAGGATCAACAGGAGCACGACCAAACAGACGTCGAAACTCAACGATACCCTGCTGTTCAGCCACTAAATTACGTGGAAAACGAATACGATACATGAGGGTATTCCAAGCTAAGTTTTCTTGAGGACGAGCAAAGACGGGATCGTGTCCAAAAATAGATCGAAACGTCTGCCTGACACGAGTAAGCTGAACACGCTCTTGAGACACATTGCGCGTGACAGGAATTTGACCAGAGGCCATGCGTTCCAAATCCATCGTAACGACTTGAACAGAGGAAGGAGAGAGACGCATCGTATCAAACCAATCACGCAGAAGAGCTCTCCGCTCCCCAACCCCTAAACGACGAGTAACATCGGTTGTACCCACTTCAATAAAAGGAGCCAAATCACCTTGCAGCGAGCTAGACAAAGATAATCCGAAAACGCGGGCATCCGTCTGAACAGCAAGACGAGATTCTTGAGAAGAGGATGGAGGCAGGTGGTTGGACAAAGAAGGGTTAGCAACGGGGGAAACGGAAGAAACAACCGGTTGAGAAGGAGCCGAGGAAGAGAGAGGAGTGAATGAAAACGTCGCTGGAAGCGCAAGAGCACCGGTACCATTGCCAGAACCAGCCGAGGTAGCTCCTCCGCCGCTATTAACAACCGTCGCAGCAGGCGCAATATCATTATCCGTCACCGTCACCACCACATCAGACACGCTTGGGGGGGTGTCAGAATAGCCATAGGCAAAACCAGAAGGAACGGAAACCGTATGAAGAATGGTATGAGTTTCCGTAGACTCAACCGCAGAATCATCCACTGCCGTGACCGTAACAGTGACAGGCGAATCCCAGTTAGAAGACGTAAAATCAATCGTTGACGTAGATAAGCTAATGTCCGCACTGGCTGATAACGTAATACGAACCGTAGAGGTTGGCTGTGAATCCAAAACGATCGTGTAACTATCAGACGATCCCCCTTCCGTCACAGCCGTAGAAGAAAGGGACTCAGCAAGTGTAACCCCCGCCGTATCGTTATCGGTAATGGTATAGGTCGTAGAGGTGTTCGAACCAATCGTTGCATACGTAGGACTAGATAAGGTAAGAATGATCGTCTCATTCGGCTCATCAATAGAATCATCCGTAATCGCAAGAGGAATGGTCGTGCTCGTATCTCCCGCCGTAATTGTGGCAGTACCCGCTGTGAGCGTGTAATCCGCACCTAATCCCGTGGCCGTTCCCCCGCTAACTGTATAGTTAACGGTCACATCTTCAAAATGAGCGGCATGTAAAAGGATTTTTACACTTGTAGCTGTCACGTTTTCAAGGCCAGAAGCTGCGGCATCGCGAAACGAAAGATAGTGCACCGTCGCATCTACCACAAAAGCAACAGAACCAGCATTAGCGACGGAATAAGAAGAGGCTGCAGCATTCGAATCAATGACTTTTACACGCCAATAATAAGAACCACTGGAAAGAGTTTGGCTCACCGAACCAACGGTATAACTTCCTGATCCGGTCACCTGCCCTACTTGAAACGTTTTTGCACCTTGGCTATCGAGGGCAGAAGTATAATCTACGACAGGTGATAAAAAATCAGAAGAATCGTCAATCTGAACGCGGTACTGAACAGTATCAGCCACATCAGGATCAGCAAGGGTAAAGGCAAGGGTAGGCGTAACCGTTCCCGTCGTCGAGCCATTCACCAACGCAGAGGGACCAAGAGAGGAAGGAGCCGAGGGCGCTTGATTCAAAGAAAGTAGATAAATAGAACCGGCGGAACCAGGCTGACCAGTCCCTCCGGTACCCGCAGCCCCCGCAGACGTAGAAGAAGTACCCGAATACGTCAGACCCGCGTATCGCAAAGCAATTCTTCCACCACCTCCGCCCCCACCTCCGCCTCCGCCATTTGCTCCAGCCCCTCCATTTGCCTGAATAGCACCTGAACCAGCTAAGGTCCCTGCACGTAAATTAATACTACCCCCAGAACCACCTCCGCCCCCACTAAATGATCCTTGATACAAGCCATTTCCGCCATTCGCGGTAATAGACCCATCGATCTGAGCGACACCGGATACCACAAGGCTCACAATTCCCCCGCCCGCTCCACCAGGAGCGCCTGAGTAATACCCGCTCCCACCACTCGATCCATAAGACAGAGGCTCTGTTGAGGACCCATACGTAACCGTTGATCCAGACAAACCACCAAAATTACCACCAATTCCCGCATGAGCCGCGCCCGATCCACCAGATCCGCCTCCCCCACCGCCACGGCCATACCCACCCGTAGCGAGAGCACAGATACCCGTTGAAAGATTCGGACCATAACCGGCAGAACCGGAAGCAATAGGCTGACACCCTTTCTCGGAAGCACTAATACTTGATCGACTATCAACAGAGAGAGCTGTAAGGCTCGTAGAAGAAACACTCGAGAGAATCGTGGAACTCACCATGGTAAAAGAAGAAACGTTTACCAAGCTAAGCACACCCCCATCAGACCTGATAATCCCCGCATATCCACCTGTGTAAAGAAAGTCCCTAACCGTGAACGGTGAACTAATATCAAAAAGAGAACGAGACCCCAGCTTCGTCACGGCGATCGTTGTAGTGACATTCGTCCAAGCCGGAGCCGTAATCGTAACAGAAGTCGTATTTGAAAACGTCATGACGGTATTCGTTGTAGAAATACCAGCCGATGAAGAAAGGGAAACACTATCAATGACCGCTGAACACGTCCATGTAAGACCACTAAAAGACAGCCACTCAACAGAGGAAATTGCAAGAGACGAAGCCGCAGAACATCGCAAAGCAGCGCCCGACTGAATATGGATCGCGCCACGCGTATAATCACCACCAGAAGGAAAATCAAAGCCTGAGGTAATCGTTACGGTACCAGAGCCGTTATCCGTGTATCGATCAAGAAGAAACGTCGTTCCCGTAGCCCCCGCAGTAGTTGGTCCGGCACCAACTCCCCCGGCACCCGGCATCGCAACAACAGACGACAACGAAAAACCGGAAAGCGAGTTGTAATAAACGGCAACCCTACCAGCAGAACCCCCGCCACCCCCCGCCCCACCATTCCCTCCATTCGCAGAAACAGTTCCGCTCCCGGCCAGTACTGCCGCTCTTAATAAAATCGATCCTCCCGCCCCACCACCTCCCCCATTATAGGACCCATCATATATTCCATTTCCTCCATTTGCGCGCACAACTCCATCAATCGTAAGAGTACCCGTTGACGTCACATGGATAAGCCCACCTCCCGCCCCTCCAAAAGCGGTAGAATAATAACCCGTCCCTCCACCCGATCCTAGGTATTGCGGGGTAAGGGAATTACCGTAGACAATACTCCCTCCCGCAATCGCGCCAGCACTCCCTCCCGCACCCGCGTGCGAACCACCTCCGCCTCCGCCCCCACCTCCGCCTCCACCTCGACCGTACCCACCCGTGCGGTACGCACACTCACCCGTAGACACATCAACGCCATACCCAGCAGCTCCAAACGGGCCAGCGGCACGACATCCTTTCTCAGAAGCAGTCAACAATCCTGTAACCGTAATATTTCTCGCCGTGATTCTCGCGCCATACTTATCTTCCGCGGTATGAGTAAGAATAGCCGCGTCCTCTATAACCAAATCATCCGTACTCCCCAACACCATTTCACTCAGCGTCCCCAATCTCATAGTATACCCGCTTTTAACCGTCACAACTCCCCCTCCTAAATTAACCGTCCCAAGCCAAGTAGTACTCACATTTCCCTGAATATCAATCGCCGTACACCCATTCCCATCTACATAATCCTGATCAATAACCGTGTCCGTGGTAATAGAACAGGTAGCGGCTCGCGCATACTGAGCGGGAAGGATGCAAAACAACAGAAACAGAAAGGCACATCCCACAGAGCGCCAAGAGGAGAAAAAAGACATAGGTTATGACGAAAAAAGGACCACGACACGTGGAAGGCCTTAAGCATACCATGAATGAACATCAGAAAAAAGATTCTGGTGCTGATAAAAAAATAAAGAGACTTGCCAGGAAACCACCTGGATTTATAAGACAAGAAAAAAGCAGGCCATTGGCCTGCTTTTTTGCTTTGATCGCACGATTAACGCTTGGACCACT
>CAZLRU010000020.1:18987-24486 GCA_964562155.1 uncultured Gammaproteobacteria bacterium | reverse complement strand
GGTCGCTGCGGTGGACCATGGTGGCCATGGTCAGCTCCCCGTTGGCGTACATCGCCCGCATCTCGGCGAGGTTGAAGGGTCCGCGGAAGGGCTGCCCCTCAACGATGGGGTCGAGCCACCAGCGGAAGGCGGAGGCCTGCTGCGCGACGGGCGGCGGGGGGCCCTGGTTGGAGCTCGCCATCGGCGGCGGGGCGCTGGAGGCGGCCGTCGCACGGGGCAGGTGCTTCGCGAGCCCGTCGATGGTCCGGAGGGCGATCGAGTGGTTCATGCCCGGCCGGAAGAGGAGGGTGTCGCCGTTGTAGGTCCCAGCGATCACGCGGGCGCGGAGTTCGCTGAAATCGACGGGGCCGCCGTCGTTGCCCTGGGCGTCGACGACGTGCCAGCGCCTGTCCTCGCGGGGCTCGCGCCGCTCGCGGATGGGCGAAAACTGGACGCCGGCGGGCGGGGCGGGGGCGGGCTGCTGCGGCCCCGGACCCTGGAGGGTCGGGGTGTCGTTCACCGGTTCGAGCCGGTCGGAGCCGCCACCGTCGTCTTCGGCGCCACCGTCGTCCGCCTCGCGCGGAGCGGGCTTGGGGGCACGGGGCGGGGTGGCGCGCCGGGTCGCCTGGGGCGCGCGGCGCGCGGCGGCGGGCGTCAGGGGCGGGGGGAGGGGGCCCTTCGGCGCCGTCTCCTCGGGAGCGGCCCCTTCGGCCTGCTCCTCCCCGGTGGTGACCACTTCTTCTTCAGCACCAACTGTAACTGCTCGAGGCATCGTGAGACTCCTTGGTGGAAACTTCACTCAATCATCAGTCCGAACCGATCGGATGACTATGAGCCCTCTATTTACCAGTGCAACACTGATACGCAGGGGGCATGAGAGGATTGTCACCCACGTGGGCAATCAATCCTCTCGAAGAGGGGAAGTAGAGATCAGATCAGGGGGCGGGCGGCGGGGGCGCAACGGCGGGGGCCTCCTTGGGCTTGAAGCCCCGGAGCTGCTTCGCGGCCCACACGTCGGGCTGGCCGCCGGTGCTGGCGCGCACCTGCTCGGTCGTGTACATCTGCTCGAGGAAGGCGCGCGCCTTGGAGGGCTTGAGGTTGCCCTGGCAGGCGGAGCAGCTCCGCTCGACGACATACACGACGCTGTGCTTCTGGGGGCAGGTCTCGTTCGTGCACCAGCCGTACTTCTGCTGCGCAGGCGCGGCGCGGGGGGTGGGGGCGACGGGGGCGGGCGGCGCGGCGCCCTTCTTGTTGAGCGGGTCGTTGAGGTTGACCGAGAGCACCGTCCGGCGCTCGGGCGCCACGCGCTCGAGCTGCTCCTGCAGGTTGAACTTCCGACCCTGCGAGCTGGCGCGGAGCCTGTCGCTCGCTTCCTTGTACTCCGTGCGCTGCTCGAAGAGCTTCTGGATGTCCTCCGGCGCCCAGCCCGACTTGATGAGCAGGCGGTAGAGGATCGTCAACCACGGGTTCTGGGTCACCGGGTCGCGCTCCATGATGAGGATCGCGTCGCGCTCGGGGTTGAAGCCGCCGCGCGGGTTGACCCAGTCGAAGTGCCCCGCGAAGAGCACGGAGGGCTCCGCCACGGGGCGCCCGGCGATGTTGCGGGTCTCGCGGATCGACCACAGGCACCGCCGGTCGTCGCCGCGCACGAACCGTTGCACGCCGCCGTTCACGAACTGCGCCGCGATCATGATGCTGCTCAGGTGCATCGACATGAACTCGACCGGCTGGGGGCCGTTCGGGCCGTCGATGGGGGCGGGCGCGACCAGCCGGTAGCTGGGCTTGAACAGGGGGACGCCCTGCTCGATGGCGCGCAGCATGCCCTTGCAGCCGCCCATCCGCTCGTGCTGGTCCATCGCCGCGGCGTAGCGGACGAGGATCTCGTCGCGGTCGACCATCTCACCGAGGTGGTAGAAGGTCTCGACGCGGCCCACCGGGGCCACGACCAGCGTCTGCTTGCCGTTGTCGTCGAAGGCGGGGTGGAGCCGGGGAACCGGCTTGGCGGCGAAGCGCCAGCGCGGGGTGTCGAACTCCCGGAAACCCGAGATGTTGTTCGGCCGCTGCTGCAGGGACCAGAAATCATCGAGCATGTCGAAGTCCATCGATGCGTCCTCGTGATCCGTCCCACAACTCATGTCGTGGGACTTCCATTGGTTGGGGGTTTGCCCGATTGTCTAGATCGAGCGCTTCGAACGTAGGCTTGAACGATCGGGAACAGTACATTCAATCTCTTTACGCTCTTTTTTTCGCGGGCAATTAAGGCCGCGTCCGCAGGTACCTTTTACTCCCAAGCGGCCCGAAGGCAGGCTTGAAGAGCTGGTGTGTTACGGTGAGAGGGTTAGGAGATCTTATGCACGGCTCCTTAGCGCCAATGCCTTGAGACCAAATCTGATCAATCAATATGTAAAGGAACCATTGAAGATAACAAATGACTTGTATGAGGAGAGTTGACGTTCAATCTCCCTGAAAAAAGCGCTTAAATAACGCATTTTTCAGGAATATGGAACAATCTGGCTCAAAATCAATGGAAAAGGCCGATAGCGAACAAAGAAAGATACCAGAAAACGACTAAAATGTCAACCAAAGCCAACTCACCCCATCCCGCCCTCCTTCTATCTGTTATCATACCCCCATGTCCCTGCGTCCCTACCTGGCCGGCTTTCGCCTCGCGCTCTCCCAAGAACTCATCCATCGAGGCAACTTTTTCGTGGGCAAAGCCCGAGAATTTCTCTTTTTTGGAGCTCTCTTACTCGTTTTTCAAAAACTCCCTCATGGCCTCGGTCATTGGTCCCAAGCGCAACTCTTTACCTACACCATCATATCAGCCCTTGTTTCCAGCCAAATCGTCACTCAAGGAACAAATACCATCGCCAATGAAATCGCAGATGGCGATCTTACCAACTTCCTCCTTCGTCCAATGAGTTATTTGGGATACTGCCTCTCCCGCATTCTGGCGGCACGAGCTCTGTCTGTGTTTGGCGGCTTAATCTCCATCACGATCCTCCTGCTCATATTTCCGAACATCCACCTCACTATCGCCGCCTCATCCCCCTTCTCCGTACTCGATGCCAGACACTCAATCCTATTTGCGAGTCTGCTCTTTCTGGGCAGCCTAGCGCTCATGCAACTCATCGACTTCATCGCTGGGCTTCTTTCCTTCTGGACGGATCGCGCCTACGGACCCCGCTTTTTAACCCTCATCCTTGTGCAGTTCTGTTCCGGCGCCTACCTACCCATTGATACCCTGCCTCCAACAGTACAAAAAGTCCTACACGCAACTCCATTTCCTTCATTGATCTATGCTCCCGTCGCCACCTTGATAGACGGGGTAAGCATACAAACAACACAGGCCCTTAAAACACAACTGGTCTGGATGTGTATCCTCGGAATAATACTCGCCATCATTTGGCGACAAGGAGTACGTTCATATGCCGCGTATGGAAAATAACATCCTCCGTTATCTTCGAATCTGGCGCAGAGCCGCGGTGTTAAACTTTACGATTCTTGTGGCGTCACGCATAGACTTTTTAACGTTCATCCCATCAAAGCTGATTCGCATGGCCGCGTTTTTCTTCTTTGCCATCTCTCTCTTTAAACCCGGTACAACCATTGTCGGATACACCGCTGAAGAAGCTCTCTTATTTTTTGCGGTTATGAATGTCACCGATGTTCTCCTGCAAATCTTCTATCGCGGACTCACGGACCATCCGCGCATTATCAAAAATGGAGATTTCGATTTTGTGCTAGTAAAACCCATAAGCCCTTTCCTCTGGTCCACCTTCCGCATCGTCGATCTTTTAGACATTATCACCGTACCGGCCGCAGGTATCCTATTATGGTACGCGATTAGACAAGCTCACATTCCCCTTACGCTAAACACAATACTACTAACAAGCGCTCTCCTCATTACAAGCTTCATCATAGGCCTCTGTATAAACGTACTGATCGCCAGTCTTTCATTTTGGACAAATGAAACAGAACAAATCTGGCGGACATACCGCGACATCGCCTACAATACGCGCTTTCCCCCGGAAATATTCCCTTCATCACTACGCCTCATCTTCACGTATATCCTACCCATTTTTGTTATCGTCTCCTTCCCAACCAAAGCCCTTCTCCATCGACTCACCCTCTTTGAACTCGGCTGGACGGGGGTTCTCCTTATCACCATCATCCTTCTCACCAACTACATCTGGAACAAAGGACTCGCACACTACACCTCAGCATCATCATGATCATCCCTTCCTCCTTTCCACCATCTAGAGCTCGTGCCGCAGAGCTTTTTGTCGACGAGGACTGCCCGAAGCTATCAAAACCCAATGTGAAGCAAACATGAGAATGCAGCAAGTTCCGCAGGCGACAAAAAGCTCTGCGGCACGAGCTCATCGCCTACATCCTCCCGCGCCGCCAGGCCACTCCCATCTATGATAAATGTCTCCCACCTCACAAAAACCTACCAATCCTGGAAAAAACAACCAGGTCTATTAGGCAGCCTAAAAAGTCTCGTTCACCGAGAAACAATACAAACCACCGCCGTAAAAGATCTGTCTTTCTCCATCGAAGAAGGCGAATGTGTGGGATTCCTCGGCCCTAACGGTGCAGGTAAAACAACCACCCTCAAAATGTTGTCAGGTATCCTCTGGCCAACCAGCGGAGAAGCAACCGTCCTTGGACACACACCCTGGAAACGTGAACGAGAGTTTCAACGACAATTCGCGATCGTCCTCGGCCAAAAAAACCAACTCTGGTGGGATCTCCCGGCCCGCGACACCTTTGAACTCAACAAAGAAATTTACGCGATTCCCTCACATCAATTCGAAGCGCGTCTCCAAGAATTAAGCGAACGATTAGATGTGACACATCTTCTCAAAACCCCCGTCAAACAACTCTCTCTCGGCGAACGCATGAAATGCGAATTAATCAACGCGCTCTTACATCGCCCCCGCGTCCTCCTCCTCGACGAACCCACCATCGGTCTCGACGTCGTCTCCCAACGCGCCGTCAGAACCTTCTTAAAAGAGTGGAACCAAAAAGAAAAAACCACCATCCTCCTCACCTCCCACACCATGGCGGATGTAGAAGCGTTATGCGAACGCATCATCCTCATCGATCACGGCCAACTACGCTACGATGGCTTGCTTACCGAGTTAAAAGACAGCGTCGACAATGACAAAACCATCACCATCACCCTCCAACACCCCATCACCAAAAAAACCGCTCAAACCTTCGGCACTCTAAAAACTTTCGATCCCCTCCGCATAAGCTACGCCGTCTCCCGCGACAACGTACGCACCCTCACCAAAACCCTCCTCGACCACCTCCCCATCGCCGACGTCTCCATCGAAGAACCAAATCTAGAAGACGTTATCCATCAACTGTTTAGCTAAAACTAAACGACCACCCCTCCCCCATCTCTCCTATCTAGGGCTCGTACTGGCTCGGACGTGTTTGATATCTAACTAAACTCGCACGGGTGACACGGAGGCGGGTCCCCTTCCACCCGGAGACGTGCATGTGGTC
>CAZLRU010000020.1:0-18887 GCA_964562155.1 uncultured Gammaproteobacteria bacterium | reverse complement strand
TCGCACGGGTGACACGGAGGCGGGTCCCCTTCCACCCGGAGACGTGCATGTGGTCGTTTGCGAAAGTCGAGGATGGAAGGGTGTCGCAGTCGCAGGACCCGTAAGACAACGTATAAGCATTAAATACCTCCGAGCCAGTGCGAGCCCATCGCCTACTTTATTTTTCCAAAACCTCTCTCCACTCCTCCAACACCCCAATCTCCTCTTCTCGCGAACGAGTCGCGGCTCGCAACGGTCCCAAATCCCGCCAAGAAAATAAAATCACTCCTAAATGCCGGGCGAATAATCCTACGACGATAATCGTCGCGATCACCGCTAAAATTTGCCATGGCCAAGACACAAGCGGCGAATGCACAAACAATGTTTTCCATTGATCAAACACCGCTTCTCCTCCGGGCAACCCTCCCGGATCAATCCCATCAATCCATTCACGCACGCGTGTAAGTCCACGGAACGTCCAAAGGGCGGACACAATCAAAATACTCATCACCACAAATCCCTGCAACGCATCGGTAAACCGCCACCAGACAAAGGTGCGTGTCTGTTCAGCCAGTCGGATGAATTCAGCACGATGCTGAATCTCACGATCAAGGATCGGAAGAGCCTTGGTAGGATTCGATTGCATAACCTCAACAACGCCCAACAAAGAAGCTGGAGCCTGCTTAGCGAATTGAGCAATGCGCGCCCGCACCGACAAAGAACGACGAGGCATGAAAAGAGTATACCGTATTAGGCGGCTAGGTGAGTAGGAAAGTAGGTAGTAGGTAAGTAGCTTGGTCCCATCTAGCTACTCTCCTACCAGCGAAGCGGCCTACCCTCCACTCTCCTAGTCTCGCTGCTTGTCATGAAATGCCTGAAAAATATCTTTTAATTGCCGATTCGTGACATGCGTATAAATTTGCGTCGTCGTAATAGAAGAGTGACCAAGGAGCGCCTGCACACTGCGTAAATCAGCTCCATTAATCAATAAATCGGTAGCAAACGAGTGCCTAAGCGTGTGCGGGGTCACCGTTTTTGGAATGCCCGCAGCAATCGCATAGTGCTGCACGAGTCGTTCAATCGAACGCGGGGTAAGCGGACCAACTTCACGCGCCCCTTGCTTGGCACGATCATGACGAACAAATACATACGGAACATCATCCTTATCGCGTAAATCAAGATACGCCTTGAGAGCAAGGCGCGCCTTGGGCGACATAAACACTAATCGTACCTTGTCTCCTTTGCCACGCACGGACAGCTCTTCACGCGTTCCATTCACCTGATCACGTTTAAGCGAGGCAAGCTCAGACACACGCAATCCCGTTGAAAAAAAGATCTCAAGGATAGCCTTGTCTCTCGCTTGAACAAGCGGGGACGCATCGGAAACAGCCGGCGCCGCCAATAACCGCTCTAAGTCCTCTTGCTCTAAAAACGCCACTTCACGCGTCCCTTGTTTAGCAAGCTCAATCTTTTCCGGTGTGAGCGTTTTGATATCGCGCTTCATGAGAAACTTAAGAAAGGAACGCAAGGCAATCAAATGATAATTCTGCGTACTTTTTTTAAGTGTTTGATCCCCCTCCCCACTCTCCAATCGATTCAAATACAAACGATAATCATGGATCATGTCGAGCGTAATATCAGCAGGATCCGGGTCCTTAGCCCACCCAATAAAACGCTGCAAATAAAAATCATAGTTACGCACCGTCAAATGCGAACGCCCCTTTTCAACCTCAACATGTTCCAAAAACGGACGAAGATGCGCAGATAATTTCGACATACACTCCATTCTGCCACGAAAAAAGATGCGTCGCAAAAAATCTATCGAATCATAACCCCTCCATCCTCCGCCTCTTCTTCCTATCTAGGGCTCCAGCGGGAAGTTCTTTTTAGGAGTGAGTATGTTTAAAGCTATCAACGTACAATGCGAAGCCAGCGTAAAAATACAGCAAGTTACGGAGCGAGTAAAAAGAACTTCCCGCTGGAGCCCATCGCCTAATGTTCTTTTCTGCCGCCCGCAGGGCCACCCATGACGATCGATCACAGGATCCTTCGTTCCATTGAACTTTACGCAGGACGTAAAAGAAAAGAGATTCTCGATACTCTATACTCAATACTGTATACTTACTTTTATTATGACTCGTCGGCTTGATCTCACCTTTACCGCCTTATTAGTGCCGCTCGATTTTTTCGCACTCCTAAGCGCCGTTTTAACCGCCTACGGTCTTCGCTATTCAGACTTTTTTACCACCACCATTCGTCCAATTCTACAGCAAGTTCGCTTAACCGATCATCTTGGCGCCATCATCCTGCTCATCTTCGTCTGGATGACAATCTTCGCCATGGCAGGCCTATACTCCATTCGCCCACGTAGACTATGGAATGAGTGGGGTCGTATCATCGTAGCTTCCACGGCTGGCATCATGGTCGTGATCGCGAGCGTCTTTTTTCGTCGCGAAGTCACCGCCTCTCGCTTTCTCGTTCTAGCCACCTGGGCCATCGCCATCCTCTACGTATCTTTCGCGCGCTATCTCTTACGCGTCATCCGACGCATGATGCTCAAACGCAGCCTCGGTCATCAACGACTAGTAATCATTGGTCAAGGGACACAAGCGGAGGACCTCCTGAACGTCTATAAAACATCGCCGGTCTTAGGCTATACCGTTGTAAAACAATGTCGCACCTGGAATGCGGATGTTCGTACACAACTCACCCGTCTCACCAAACGTCACGAATTAGACACGATCCTGATCGCGGATACGGAACTCACCAAAAACCAAGCACGCGACATCATTAGCTTTTGCGAAGACAATCACCTTGGATTTCGCTACCTCGCTGATGTCTTTGCGGCTAGTTTTGCGAGCGTAGAAATCTCCACCGCCGAAGGCGTACCGATCATCGAACCAAAACGAACCCCACTCGACGGCTGGGGTCGAATCGCGAAACGCGTCTTTGATATTATCTTTGCCGTCCTCATCCTGGTGCTCACAAGCCCTCTGACTGTTCCCGCCATGCTGATTCGTTGCCTCGAAGATGGCTGGCCAATTATTTTCAAACAACCACGCGTTGGTGAACGAGGACGCATCTTTCATCTCTACAAAATCCGTTCCATGTGGCGCAAATATTGCGTTGGCCCTCAATTCAAAGAACAAGAAGCGGAAAACCGCAAATTATTAGATAAAATCACTCGTGAATACGGAATTGATAACGGCCCCGTCAAACGCATCAGCGATCGTGATCCGCGCATCACGCCCCTTGGACATTTCATTCGTCGCTGGTCCATTGATGAACTCCCTCAAATGTGGAACGTCTTAAAAGGAGAAATGTCTATCATCGGCCCACGCCCTCACGAACCGGAAGAAGTCGCAAACTACGCCTCCGAGCATCGTCGCGTCCTCGCGATCAAACCAGGCATTACCGGCATGGGCCAAATCTCCGGTCGTCGTGACCTAAGTTTCAACGATGAAGCCCGCCTAGACACCTGGTATATCGAACACTGGTCCCTCGCTCTCGACCTGTATATTTTATTAAAAACCCCCTGGGTCGTCCTCTCAAAAAAAGGCGTGTACTAAACCAATCCCCTCCAGCTCCCCATTCTCATCCCATCTAGGGCCTGTAATACAGATTAGTCTTTGATATTCCTCTAAAATCCGCACGGGTGACACGGAGGCGGATTCCTTAGAACGCGCAGTCCGCTCTCCCCACGTGATTGGCGGCGAGCATTCTAAGGTGCCGCAGTGGCAGGACCCGTAAGGCAATGCATAAGTATCAAAGACAAGTCTGTATTACAGGCCCATCGCCTACCTCATCCTCATCTGCTACCCTTTTTACTATGAAGGTAGCCCTTGTGCATGATTACCTTGTTCAAGATGGCGGCGCTGAGCGCGTCTTGTTAGCGTTACACGAATTATTCCCCAACGCACCCATTTTCACCTTGTTTCACGATAAAACCACCACCCACCCAGGGCTCGCAGGAGCCGACATCCGCCCATCCACACTCAATAAAAAACCTTTCGCTCCCCGTCATTACCAGTGGTATCTCCCTCTCATGCCGCAAGCGATCGAAACACTCGATCTATCTGAGTTTAATTTAGTCATTTCCAACTCTTCAAGTTTTGGAAAAGGGGTCATTGCTTCTCCGCACGCGCTTCACATTGGGTATTGCCACACTCCCACACGTTTCCTTTGGCAAGAACGGATCGGATACGTAAACGATCTCCCTCAACCAAAGCTCGTAAAATGGCTACTCCCCCACTTCTTGCATCGTTTGCGCCAATGGGATCGGCTAGCCGCCGAACGACCGGATATCTTACTCACCAACAGCCAAATATCACGCTCTCGCATCAAACGCTACTATCAACGCGACGCTCATGTCATATACCCACCCGTCGACGTAGAAAAGATCCCCCTCTCAACCCAACCAGGTGAAACCTGGCTTTCCGGTGGTCGCTTGGTCGCCTATAAACGCTTCGATCTCATCGTGCGTGCTTTTGCAAAACTCAACCTTCCGCTGATTGTTTTTGGTGATGGTCCAGAGCTCCCACGACTCAAATTATTAGCCGGGCCTCGTACCACCTTCGTAGGGCGCGTGGATGAAGCAACAAAACTCAATCTCTACCAACGCTGTCACGCCTTCATCCATCCGCAAGTCGAAGATTTTGGAATAACCGCCGTCGAAGCGATGGCTGCCGGTAAACCCGTCATCGCCTACAAACAGGGCGGAGCCAAAGAAACCGTCATTCATGGACAGACCGGTATCCATCTCGAGGTCCAATGCTGGGAAGACATCGCGGAAACCGTTCGTCGTTTTGATGAGTACACCTTTGACCCAGCCGTGATCCGCGCACACGCCGAACAGTTCTCCCATCAGCGCTTTCTGCAAGAGATGCGTGTGTTCATTGACGATGCCTGCAAAACACACGGCCTATGCACTGTCTCATAGATGCCCGTGTTCTCACCGATCCAAATCCGGGTGGCGTCACACGCGTTGCCCGCGAGTTGATACAAAGCATGGTCACGCACGACCCTGAAGACACGTTCACCTTAGTAACGAGCGGTCTCAAAAAACCCTCCCCCACTTTATTAACCACCCCCCACGCCTTAGCACCCACACATCTTTCCATCCCCAACAAACTCATCGCCCTCTCCACCTTCATTAATCTCACGAGCCTCGACCGCCTCACCCCCTCTCACCACGACGTCCTCTTCCTCCCCAACCTGGAAATGGTTGGAAAACCGCGGATACCTTACGCCCTCCTCATTCATGATCTGTCTTTTTTTATTGAACCAACCTGGTTTACTCCAAAAAGTCGCCTTTGGCACCTCATAACACGCGCAAAACAACGGATCGAACAAGCCAACGCCCTCTTCACCGTCTCCGAACACACCAAACAAGACCTGCTACGCCATTTCAATATTGATCCCACAAACATTCAAACCCTTCCCCTCACTCACCCCGACCTCGTCCCAAACACAGAGAGCCTCCCCAGCGAACTGGAAGGCACAAGATATTTCCTCGCCCTCGGCGCAAACGATCCACGTAAAAACATCGCTTGCATCACAACCGCCTTCCAAGAACTAAAAAAAGATCCCGCCTTCGCGGACGTAAAATGCGTCTTAATTGGTGGCCGTCCTATTCCACGACTCTATGACTCAACAACCCTATTCATTCATATCTCCCGTCCCTCTGACGCCCTTCTCGCGACCTTGATGCAAAAAGCAGCCGCCCTCCTCTACCCAAGCTGGTACGAAGGTTTTGGGTTACCTTTACACGAAGTCCACAAATACGGAACACCCGTTGTTGCATCCACAAGCGGAGCCCTTCCAGAAACCGCGCCACCAGGCACCCTATTCGTTCCACCCTTCAAACCGCACCTATGGACACACGCCATGCACTCAGTGCTCCAATATCCAAAAAAACACTCAATCGAGCACCCGCCCTCAACCAGAGATTCTGGCGAAAGCGCAAAGACCATTATTAATACATTAAGACGCATCGCACAAACCAGCTAACACATCTGCCGCCCAAATAAAAAATCCCCTAGTCCTGCTTAGAAGAAAGATCAAAAAAACCCTTTCCTTGATTTCGTTCAGCGTCTTCAGCACGACGTCGCTGAGCCGCTACAATAGCCTCAAGAGATGCATCACGTTCAAAATACTCCACTCGCTGATCACCTTCATCGGTCCCAGCTCCAGAACCCATCTGAACTTTACCGCGCCTCTCGGTCCTGACCACAGCAGAAACAGGCGTCTCTGCCTTAGCAGGATTAGAGCGTCGATACGCTTCTTTTGGAGGAGCGGGAGGAGTTCGAGCAGGAACAAACTGTTTCAAAGGACCCTTTTCTATCGCCTCTGCAATCGCTTTATCTAAAATAACCGTGGGACGTTCCGAGTCCGCTTCCGCCACCCTGGCAGACGTTGTTTCTGCCGCCCTCACCCCTTCATCAAATTGATCAGCTGAGAGCACCATAACGGTACGCTCTTCCGGCACCCTGTCGCCAGGAGTCATGAAACGCGTCTCGCCTTCTGGATCATCCGCCAAAGGAACCTTTGGAGACGGCTCTTTACCAACCTTAGGAGAAACGTTTTTAAGCTCGGCTTTTGGAATCACCCGCGTCGGCTCATCCGTTGCATCCTCTTTTAGCTTGGTACCCTCAAAAGAAAGTGCTTCCGCCTTGGCAGTCTTCAGCGCCGCCAGCACAGCTTCACGATCCGCCGACGTAAATAATCGAGTAATCTCTTCATCTTCATCGTCTTCTTGTGTAGAGACAGGAACAACAGCTCTATCACCAAAACCCGTCTGCGCCTCTGGAACACGGATCTCATTGAGAGCCAAATCCTTTACCGTCATTAAAATAGCGTTAGGATTATGTTCAAAAGCCCTCCTCACCACTCCTAAAATAAGTCCTAACGTCTGAGGAGTTTTAGACGTTCTGATAGTGGACAACAAACGCTCAAAGAGCGGACGGCTTATCTTAGCGTTGTCACCAAGATCTTCGAACAAATCAGAAGCACGAATAAACGCTTTTCGCTCCGGATCTGCATCAGATTTCACCACCTCCCCAGATTTTACCTTTAAAAACTCCGGCGTGACACGCTCAGCAGAAAATGATCCTGGCCCAGACTCTGGATTCATATAGTCGTACTATAAAACACGCGAAGAAAAAATTCGAGCGAACAAGGTCTTGCCTATTTTTTTCCAAATGGCCACCAAGAAGGACGCGTAAACAACCCGCCTAAAATCTTTGAAACAGGAGGAGCCTCCGCAGCAACAGGGGGCTTCAAAGCAGCAGTGACACGAGGAGCCTTTGCCGCAACCTCCGCGACAGCTTTTCTAGGAGGCCGATTTCGAGCGGCTTCGGGGATAGGAGGAAGAGAAAACGGTTTCTTTCGAGCCGCTTCAGGGATAGCAGGCAAAGCAAAAGGCTTCTTTCTTGCTGCCTCAGGGATAGGGGGAAGAGAAGATGAAGTCCGGGGAGCTTCACGAGAAAGCGTCTTGAGGTTAGGCACTTCAGGAATCTTTCGTGCCGGTTTTTTTGCTACTACCGGCGAATCTTCGATTTCTGTAACAAAACTTGGATCAAGCAAGGGAGGAAGTGGAGGAGCATCAATAGCCGCCTTTTGCTTTTTAGCCATTACTCGTGTTTTTGCATCTTCCAGAACACGCGTCCCCTCATTAAACGTCCGAGTTTTGCCGGTATCAAGGGCTTTCGTTTTACCTGTTCTGGTTTGCTCAGTATCAAAATCACGAATACGCGTCGCTAAATCGCGCGTAATCACCCTATCTTCTGCGCGTTGCTGATCTTCAGAAGAAAAAGAAAAGGCTCCACTCTCCCACCCACTCAACATTTCTTCACGAACATCGGGTGAATATCCACCATCTGCCTCTGGTACATTCAAACGACGTAAAGCAAACTCAGGAATCTTCCCGATATACGGCTTAGCCCAATCGCCCAACGGAGCAGCAAGAGCCGTCACATAGGTATCGTGAGTTGACGCAGCAGAATCCATGTCTATACGCGTAACCCCAGACTCCGTTCTACCCCCGCGGGCAACAGCAATCCGCGCAGAGGATTCCGCGGCCGACTCGGGCTCCCCTTGCTGGTCCGCAAACATTGCGTCCACCATCGCATCTGTTTCGGGAGTGACTCCGCGTTTACGAAGCCGCGCATCTGAACCTGACGAATCAGGCGGAGGAGTGCTCTGACGCTCACGACGAGGGAATTCTGGCATATGATTTTTATTATATTATCCTTTTTTCATCCTCACGACAAGTTGGAGAGCGTCATGACGACCCACTTGACAAAATGGCTAATTTCTGATAATAATATGCGGTTCTGTACCAGGGTAAAACCCTTCTCACAGACATCCCTCTATATGCATATGCTTAAAAAAGCCTTTTTCTCCCCTCGTACGGCCTTGATATTCCTGGCTGTGCTCGCAATGGCGGCCATCACCATTCCCGCGATTGCCACACCCGACCTCTGGAATTGGTCGGATGCATCGGCGTCTTTGCCTGTACGGGAAGGCGTTTCCCTCAATCTCGTCAGCGAACGAGCAGGCAACTGGCTTGTCTCCGACAGCCGACATCTCTATCGGTATGATGGAGAAGCGCTCAAGGATCTGACGCCGGAATTACGCGCCAAAGGCATGCTTGGGGTGTCGAATATTTTTTCTGACGGAAATCAATGGATGGTTGTGAATCAAGCCCTTGATCGCGAACAACCCTACATATGGTTAACCAACGGGGAAGCCTGGACGGAGGTCAGTGGACGCTTTCCCTACGCGCAAGGCGGCTTAGACGCCGTTGGCTCTCAGGGCACCTGGTATGTCCGTACCTACGCAAAACCACAGGGAGGTCTTCCCGCTAGCTGGACGATGTATCGTTGGTGGGGAGCGCAAACACAACCTCAACAAGTTGAACTTCCGCTTGGAAAACTCACCAATGCTGCTTCAGGCTGTCTTAAAGGAGCAGCAAATTCCGTCATTTGTACGGGCGTAAACACGCCTCTTCACGTAAAAGGTCATTGGTACTTCATCGGTGGAACCAGCCAATTAAAAGGCACAGATAATACGGTTGTCCAAGCTGCTAGCACCCATCTCTGGAACATCGACGGCAACACCTGGCGCGAGATCGCTATGCCAAATGTAAAATTTGTCAGCGGAGTCTGGCAAAGCGAAGACCAAGTGTTGATCGCTACAAGCGATGTCACATCCAATCCATTTGCCAGCGACCGTTTTTGGGTCTTCGATGGCACAACCATGCGCGAAGTATCTGACCAAGCGTTGGGCGCAGGTCTTTTATCAATCGACGCCCGCGAAATTAAAGCCAGCTGGAATGGACGCGCTTGGGTGATTGTGGCCGGAAAAAATCTTGTCCGCTTTGATGGACAGCGCATGACTCGCCAAACCCCATCACGCGATCTCTTTGTAAACCTCGCTTCCAATACCGCCGGTGTCACGTTATTCGTTGGGGCAGCATCTACCCCAGAACTCGGCGTTGCCTCGAGTCCGCTCATGGGCAAACTCGTCCTCATGAACGAGGATTTTGACCAAACAGAAACAACTCCGAGCACCGTGAGCAACTTAGCGACCGAGATTATTTCCAAAACATTCGGTCCAGAAATCACGGTAACAAGCAATCCGGTTGATGCGCGTATTGGAGACGGAAAACAATTTGTCTTCAGTGCCCAATCGACAGCTAAGGATTTGGATCACATAGACATCTATGTGAATGGGGCACGTATCAAAAGCTGTTACGACAGCACCTGTAGCTACGCCCAAACATATTGGTCTCTTGGAAATGTAACTCGACGCGTGCAGTTCGTAGCTCGTGCTATTAACCACCAAAATATCGCACGTGAAAGCGCTCCCGTATCTTTGATCGTGGACGCTAATAGCTCCGCAAGCGCGAGTGCCATGACCACTCCAACAAACGAGGTAATCAGCGAATCCGCCACCCTTCCCACCAACCTCCCATGGACGATGGATGGTCGTACAGGAATTGCCTGGGCTACGTGGCTCACACCAAATGAAACAGTCTTAAAAACTCAGCCCGTCAAATTCCACATCGCTGCCCGTGCCGCTCAAGGCTTGGATCGTATCGAGCTCTGGGTCAACGGCTCCGTCAAAGACACCTGCGCCTTCGATGGCAAAATGACAGATGCACGCACCTGTCAGCTCACCCTCACCCCCTCTGATTTACCAAATGGAGCGGATGTCTTTGTAAACGCCCGGATCGTGGATCATCGAGACATGGAAACATGGAGTACCGGCACAAACTTCCATCGTGAACGTCCAGCCGTAAACGTAACGAGCGTATCCCCATCCGCTAACACCATCCCAAGCCAGGCAGGCGCAATCTTTAGTGCATCTGCTACGCTTGAACCGGCTGCTGCAAGCGTCTTACGTGGAAATCGCGTAACGTACCGTGTCACCGCTCAAAATAATAGCAGTGGACTACGACTCATCGAGGTGTTAGCAAACGGAACTGTTAAACGCGCCTGCAGCTTCGGAGCAGCCGTGAGTGCGGTCACCTGTGATCTCGCTCTTGATACCAGTACCTACCAACCGGGTACAACCATCACCCTGTTGGCACATGCGATCGACAATAACGGCCAGGAAGTTTGGAGCAATGGAAAATCCATTCTGGTTCGCGCGACAGAACAAGGACCTGAATCCAACGAAGCTCCCACCAAAGCCGACAACGGTCTCAGTGTATGGTCATGGATGGCGCCTGCCCAAGACGTCATCGCGGTCAACGAAACAGCAACATATACCGTCGGTGCATGGGCTCCCCGTGGAATCAAAACCATTGAAATGATCGCGGATGGAGTCGTTCGTAAAAGCTGTGCGTTTGGAACCAAAGGAAGCAAAGAATGTTCATACACAATAGGAACCAACGATTTCAGCGACGAACACCTCGTCGTCATGAATGCGCGCGTAACAGACATGGACGGAATCGTAAACTGGTCCGATGTACGCGCCATCACCGTCAAACGGACTTGGAACAACCTTTCCAACCCTCCTTCCTACGCCCAAGTAACCAACAATCGTCCAAACGGATACGTCAAAGACGATCAGATCAGCTTCACCATGCGCGGCTGGTCACCTCGTGCCCTCGATCACATGGACCTCTTCGTGAATGGCAAAAAAGTCTTCACCTGTCCCGGCGATCGTTGTACCTGGACAACCCCCGTCTACAACCAACCAACTCTCGAATATCAAGTTCGTATGATTGATCAAAACGGACAAGAAGCCTGGAGCGGTTTGTACGGCCTCCGTCGGAAATAAAAAAGATAACATACCCCACAGCCTCAAGCTGCGGGGTATTTGTTTACAACAACAACCTCACGTCCTTCATCTTTTGGAGCAATCTCCAGCCATAACACCCGCTCTCGATACCCCTGTAACCATCCCTCAACCTGCTCCGGCCACTCAAGACAAACAATCGTTCCGGGCTCCTCCAGTAACTCATCCAAACCCAAAGTAATAATATCTTCAGCCCGTTCAATACGATACGCATCCACATGCACGAGCTGACGAATGAAGGGATGGTTTTTTACTTTATAGGTTCGCACCAACGAAAACGTGGGACTCACCGGCACCTCCTTCACCCCTAACACCTGCGCCAACGCCTGCACAAACGTGGTCTTCCCAGCCCCCAACGGACCAGACAACGCCATCATCATCCCCGGCTTCAACTCCAAAACCAAACGCTCCGCAAATACCCGCCAATCCCCAACCGTTTTGATAAAAAAAGATGTTTGCATATTGTTTTAAGCACCTCCCATCCATCGATCAAGAACCCAACCCCTCCAACTCCCCTCATCAGCGGAGAACTTGCTGATCCCCTTCCTCTCCTCTCCCTATCTAGGACTCGTAGCCAACTTAGGGGTACTGGATTTCATTAAAAATCCGCACGGGTGACACGGAGGCGGGTCCCCTGAAACGCGCAGTCCGCCTCCCCATGTGATTGGCGGCGAGCATTTCAGGGTGCCGCAGCGGCAGGACCCGTAAGGCAACATAATAAGCGTCCAATACTCCTAAGTTAGCTGCGAGCCCATCGCCTAATTAATCCAACCCCCACTCCGGCCTCACCTCAACCCTCTTCCAGTCAACAAAATCCTTCCTCAGATAACGCCAGTACCCCGCCGCTGCAATCATGGCGGCGTTATCTGTTACATAGCTTCTATCAGAAGGCAGATAAGCAACCTCCGGAAGCTCGGCACGTAAACGTACACGCAATTGTTCGCGCAAACACATATTCGCCGACACCCCACCCACCACACACACCGCTTTAACACGATATTTTTTGGCGGCAACCAAGGTTTTTTCTACCAACACTTCAACAATCGCTGCCTGCAAAGACGCAGCCACATCACACAAGATCTTTGATGGCTGCGCCTCATTATACACAGGCCGTTCCGACAACGACTCCCATAACGTTCTCACCGCCGTCTTAAGCCCGCTAAAACTAAAGTCCAGCGTCTTATCGTGAAGCATAGGCCGAGGCAAAGCATAGGCCTTCGGATCACCCATCTCCGCCAGCTTGGCAATCTTTGGCCCACCAGGATAAAGCATGCCCATCAAGCGAGCGGATTTATCAAACGCTTCTCCCGCCGCATCATCACGCGTACGACCAACGAGCCGATATCGACAATAATCCTTCGCAAGCACCAGGTCCGTATGTCCACCGGAAACCGTTAACACAAGTAGCGGAAAGTTCCACTGCTGTCGATTATCTTCGTTCAACCAGGCAGAAGCAATATGCCCCTCCAAATGATTAACACCAATCAACGGTTTACCGGAAAAAGCAGCCAACGTACGCGCCGCCTCAACCCCAACCCTGAGTGCCGTTGCAAGTCCAGGTCCACGCGTCACCGCAATCGCATCAATCGTTTCAAGCGGTGTACGATCAAGTGTCTGAGCAATCAGAGAAACCGTCTCCGGTACATGCGAACGTGCCGCCACTTCCGGCACCACTCCTCCATATTTTTGATGATTCGGGATCTGGGAAGAAACAAGGCTAGAGACAACGCGCACACGCGACAAAGAACCTCTATCACGAGACCCCCCCACTTCTAAAACAGCCACAGCCGTCTCATCACAACTGGTCTCAACGCCCAAGATTCGCACCAAATCATCCATACAATGCCTTATCCTTAGTCCTTATGCGCAACAAGGCCATCCATCAACGCTTCAAATTCGAGCAGAGCTTCATCCGGCCTACGATCCTTGGATAAAACTTCAAGGGTATGTAAATACCACTGAATATTGTAGACTGAGCGATCTATCTGCGTAAGCTGAAGAAAGCGTGCCTCTATACGCTTCTTTAACTCCGAAAGCTCATCGGACGATAGTTCTGGCTTACTTGATGAAGTGTCATGAGAACGAACAAACTCCTTTAAACGAGTTGCCATCTTTTCCAAAAAATGCGGAGCCTCTGACGTAGATGAAGGAGTGTCAATCGACATATGGAGACATCCTACGCTGACCCCAAAACAAACTCAACCCTTTACAGATAGGGAGCCAACGCAGACAATACGCACATGCTCTACGATGACAATGAGTCCTGGGACAAAAAACCAAAATTAAGTGCAAAAAAAGCCCAAAAAAAGGGTATTTTGCGTTCGGCATCCTCTGCGACAACAGACAAAGAAAATGCGGACCAACAACCTTCTACAATCGCCACTGTGAGCTCTGTGTATGGTGGCTCAGTCTCTCTCCTTATCGGAGATAATGTTTACGAAGGCACGGCCCCTCTCTCGCTCATAACCCAACTAACCGTAGGAGACAACGTAGAAATAGACATCGATACCTCCCCTATTCGCATCCTTTCCATCAAGCCTCGCCACACAAAACTCACGCGCACAAAGGGCGAGGGCGGCAGCCGTCATCACAAACAAACACTCACGATTGCCGCCAATATCGACGCAGCTGTCATCGTGGCAACCGCAACCAATCCAACCTTCGAACCGGAACTCGTCGATCGCTATATTATATTATGTCTGGCTGCAAAGATTGAACCGATCATCTGTCTCAACAAAGTCGACCTCACAGACGAACGTCATCCGGCTCTCGCCTGGTATCGCACACAGGGCATACACGTCATAGAAACCTCGCCAAAAACGGCGCAAGGAATCAATGAGCTTCGCTCTCTCATCAGAGGAAAAACCGCTATCCTCCTCGGCAAGAGTGGAGCCGGTAAATCTTCGCTGATCAACGCGTTACTCCCAAACGCAAACGTAAAAACCCAAGAACTGAGCGAGCACGCAGGCCAAGGCCAACACACCACCACTCGCTCCGATATCCATATCTGGGAACCAAAATCCTTCCTTATCGACACGCCTGGCATCCGCACCCTCGACGTAAGTCACGTTGATGATGATGACATCACCCTCGGCTTCCCTGACATTCTGGAACTCGCGCAACAGTGCCGCTTTTCGGATTGCAAACATCTCCAAGAGCCAAGCTGCGCGATACAAACAGCCATAGCAAACAAACAGCTACCCCCATGGCGATGGCAAAGCTATCAAAACATCGTTGAAGAGATCACTTAAAAAAACGTTCGACCGTGGCCCGAAGCTCTTTGACGGACAACACCCGTCTTTTAACAGTGGAGTTCTGAATATGCACTTCATGACCGGGGATCAAATGAAAATGGAGATGAGGAATCGATTTACCCACTCCATCCCCCTCTCGTAACAATTGAGAATAACCTGTATAGCCTAGGGATGTTAAACGCTTTTCAGCCCAAACAATCATTTTCCAATAATACAAAAGCTCCAGAAAGGTGAGATCGGAAAACCGCTCAATATGACGCTTAGGAATAATGAGTAGCTGATCTCGCACATAAGGAGCTTTGGCAACCGTCAAAAGCATTTTGCGATTTTGTGTAATTAACACCGTCGGATCAAATGCCTCATGACGACAAAAAGGACAACCAGGCGGACTCTCTTTCAAAAATTGATCGTACTGCATAGAAAAAAGACGCCGATAGCATAACACGGATAAAACAAGGGAAGAACAGCAAAACATCCCACGCAAATAACGTGGGATGTTTTCGTGGTGCGCGCGGCAGGGATCGAACCTGCGACCAGGTGTGTATAAGACACCTGCTCTACCACTGAGCTACGCGCGCCCGCGTGCATACGCTATGAAAATTTAGCAGTATTGTCAAAAGTTGCAGATCACTGAATCGCTCGATACCGTAGCAGAGCCAACCGGCAGATCGGAGCACCATGGACGGAAGTAACCCAGGCTGGCTGCCGCCTCCGAGCACACGCGGCTACGCAGAACTTCGAGAATGCGCGCCGGTACTCTTCGGAGAGGCCACCGACCTCGCACGCCAATATCCGGAAGAACTGGGAGAGTTTCCCCACGTCCTCGAACTCGCTTGGGTAATCGCGCAAGCGCTTCCAAAGGATCGAGCGAACCTGATTCCCGCTCAGACCCTACCAACGCGTGAAGAGATGGCAGGCGTCCTGCGCATCATCAGCTGGAAAGGAAATCTGAGAGCCAAGTACGGATGCAAGATAACCTTCGCTTGGCCAGGAGAGCTTATACAAGAGCTCGAAAGCGGTCTGGCCGCCATCGCCCAAAATGGAACAACCCCACACTGGAAAGAGGCCGCTCAAGCCGCATATGACCTCTTCCTCCGTATCTGCCTCACCATCTTCCACGAATTCGAAATCACCTAGCCCCTCCCCCTACCCGCCTCTCTGCGGGTCTTCTGCTTTTTACACCCCTTTTCTCCCCCTCCTCCCTATCTAGGGCTCTCACAGGGCAGCGTTTTGTCGACGAGGACTGCCCGAAGCTATCTATACCCAACGCGAAGCAAACATGAGGATGCAGCAAGTTCCGCAGGCGACAAAACGCTGCCCTGTGAGAGCCCATCGCCTAATTTTTCTTCTGCCGCCCGCAGGGCTATCAATTTTCCCCAATCTCAGCTAAGATCCCGCCATGCCCACTTGGACTATCACCTCAACCGACGCCGATTCCCGCCTGGATCATTTTCTTGTAGCCCATGTTCCGGCTGTTTCACGTTCCCAAATCCAAAAAATGATCAAGACGGAACAAATCACCGTCAACGGAAAAAAGGCTATGGTCCATCGTTTTTTGAGAGAAAACGATGTTATTGCTTGGGAGGATCAAGCCCCCCTGGAAAAAACCCCTCTTAAAGAAAAACGCTTTGGCTCACGCAGCAAACCGGCGCGTGAACGCGCTCTTAAAAATCCAAAACAACCCTCCGCACCCACCGTTCAAGCCCCGGTACCAAACCCAACCATCCTGGAAGAAACAAGTGACTGGATCGTCATCAATAAGCCCATAGGTCTCCTCGTACATGCCGACAGCGTTCATCAAGAGCCAACGCTCGTGGACTGGCTTCTTGCGCACAACCCTTCCATTGCCAAAGTCGGTGAAGACCCCGTCCGCCCCGGCATCATTCATCGCCTTGACCGTGAGGTGAGTGGCTTGATGATCATCGCAAAAACCCAAGCCGCTTACGACGCATTCCGCGAACAGTTCCGTAATCGCATTATCAAAAAAACCTATCTCGCCCTCGTGCACGGCGTGATTGAAAAAGATGAGGGCGAAATTAAATTTCGCATCGCTCGATCAAACACGTCCGCTCGTATGGCTGCTCGCCCCGAGCAAGAAGAGGAAGGCAAAGCGGCATGGACACACTTTCATGTACTTGAGCGTTTTCGCGGAGCAACTCTCGTCGAACTGGACATTCTCTCAGGCCGCACCCATCAAATTCGCGCACACATGCACGCTCTTGGACGACCCGTTATCGGCGACACCTTATACACCCTCAAAAAAACCAACCGCAACGTAAAACCACCGCGCCTCATGCTACAAAGCGTCCACCTAAGCTTCCAAGATCCAACCACGAAAGAAGAAAAAACGTTTTCTCTTCCCCGCGATCCCGCCTTCGACACTCTCGTCGAAGAATTCCGCGTGTCATAATAGTTCTTTCCGAGCTACTCACCCACTAGCGAAGCAATCCCACCGCCTACTCTCCTCCCTATTTTCGTTATGCCCCCTCTCTTCATCATCACGGGTCTCTCCGGCGCCGGCAAAACCACCGTCGCAGACGCTCTCATGCTCGACAACGCATTAGGCTTGTTACGCTTCGTGACAACCACGACACGCCCAATGCGCCCCGGCGAAGAGAATGGCAAACAGTACTGGTTTATTACGCGCGAAGAGTTCGAACAAAAGCGCGACCAAGGCGGCTTTTACGAATGGGCTGATGTCTACGGAAATTTCTACGGCCCAAGCAAAGCTGAAATGGAACGATTACGCGCCCTCAACAAACCAATCCTCATCGTCATGGACGTGCAAGGAGCGAAGACCATAAAAACCATCCACCCGGACGCCAACATCATCTTCTTCGATGCACCTGACACGGATTTATTAAGACGCTTACAAGAGCGCGGATCAACGACACAAGAAATTGAAAAACGCTTAGCCAAGGAACAAGAAGAGCGCGCATATAAGCATCTCGCGTCACTGATCGTTAACAACAAAGACGGAGAGCTAAAACACACGCTCGAGCACGTCGTTGAGTACATACAATCCCATATCAAAAACTAGAAGAAACAAAAAACAGCACGCCAAATAAAAGATGGACACCGGGTCCGTCTTTTATGTTGACAATTTTATATAAGTTACTTACCCTTCCTAAACTCTCACGTCCGATGTCCGGACCTCTGAGCACTGAGAAAGAGCGGAATGATTCGAATCATTCGAGTACCGAAGGGACAAATGATCTGGGAGGTAGGCCCCGATGGGCACCCTCCCATCGTCGTTATCGACGACGATATCGAGATAGGAGGATTCACAAGCGCCTGCGGCGTTCCCATCACCACGCTGACGAACTGGACAACGAAGAAGAAGACCCGGGTCTCTCAAGTAGTAGCCAATCTCCGGGCTGCTGCCCAAAACGTCCTGCTCGTGACCAGGAGAGCCCCAGAAATCTGCCTACAGCTCCTCGCGGGCAGCGATTCCCACGAGTCAATGATCATTCACCTGAGCACCTGCCGAGACAGCGGATTCACGGTCGAGATCAACAACGACCAACTCATCTCCTTCAAGAAAGACTGAGCCAACAACGCCTCTTGCGCGTCGCTCAACACCCTCCCCTTCGCCTCGTTGACCCTCGCGTCACGAGGTCTTATCTTTTTTAGTTGACCTTTTCCGTTCTATTTGAGATCGTTTCGTCCATTATCCGAAGCAGACGCCTGGCATATCCATGCCATTCGCCTGCTTCGGATCACAGTCCCGAACGCAGCGAGAAAGGTCGTGAACGCCATGACACTGATCGTGGTAGCACATCTGACCAAGAAAAACCGAATCTTGCGCCCTTCAGACGAACTTACAGCTTTTCCCTTCGACTATGTGGTGCAGACCGGTTGCTGTGACCATGCTCGTAGCACACTAGCGACCGTCCTCACTATGCAACGCGCACATAGGGTAGACCTCACCCCCCTGTGCCCAGGGTGGTGCATGAAGACGCGATTCCAAAGCAGTGAGGCGAAAAGCTTCGCCTACACCCGAGCTTTACGCGCCTGGAAAGAGCGGTACCAACCCCGACGTGGACTCGTCGTGGCAAGCGCCGAGATGGTGCAAGCCATACTTACCGGGATGAGCACTGAACTCCAGTGCTGCGCAATCAATCCCGGCGACACCCTTCTCATCGAACCCACGCGCAACGGACAAATGATCACATTCCCTGGCTGATGCGCACCTCATAGGTAAAAATCTACTATCTCCCCCTCCCCACGCCTCCTCGTGGGATTCACTGTTTTTATCTAATCCAAGCGCTTTTTAGACCAAGTGTCTTTTTAAGACAAAAACTGCCTATATAAATAGGCGTTTTTTGGCTAGTTATATTGACATTT
>CAZLRU010000019.1:0-24746 GCA_964562155.1 uncultured Gammaproteobacteria bacterium | reverse complement strand
GAATTTAATCCGAATCTCTTGGTGCCTGATGCCGCGTTTCATGATACCCAAACCTTTGGTGGACCGGAGGGAATCCAGAAATTTCTTGAATCAAAGCAGAGTATTTTAGCCAATACTTCAGCTGATTTTTTGGCCAAGCTTCGGGAGCCAAATGACGTTGTGCTCAAATTAACGCTTGATGACCCTCAGCCTCAGCTTGGTCGCTTGCGTACCGCGGCGGAACTGATTTGGGATGCGTCTCGTGCGAGCGGATTGAATCCTCAAGTGATTTTGGTAACGCTGCAGAAGGAACAGGGTCTTATCAGTAATGCGATTGATCCCTCTCGTGTGCAGCGCGCTCTTAACTTTGCCATGGGTTTTGATTGTCCGGATAGCTCAGGTTGTGGAAATTTATTTCCTGGATTTTATTTTCAATTATTTGGGAATGTTGATACAGAGGGGAATCGGTACCTTGGTTCCGTTAGATCACTCATGAAGTCATTCTCTGTGACGAATGGTCGGGGTCCGGATGTGGCCGGCTTTCCGGCACGAGTAGGGGACCAGATTCGGATCGAAAATACCTTGGGAGACTATGCGGGGATCGCAAAACAGCAGATTGTGACCCTGGGGAATCGGGCGACGGCTGCGCTTTATCGCTACACCCCTCATGTGTTTAACGGTAACTATAATTTCTGGAGATTTTTTACGAGCTGGTTTAAATATCCCAATGGAACTCTGCTTGCTTCCGCACAAGACGGTCTCCTTTATATTATTCAAAATGGCACGAGACAACGATTGCCTGCCTTTGTCGCTAAGGCTCGCGGTCTTGATTTGAATACGACCATTACCGCTTCGCCGACTGAGCTAGATACCTATCCCGTTGGTCCTACGTATGGGCCCGCGGATAACACGATTGTTTCTCTGAATGGCTCTTTGTTTGTGTTTTTGGATGAAATGATCCACCCGGCCTCAGCGTTTGTCTTAAATCAACGCAAATTAGATGTGGGGAAGAGTCTTCCTCTTCTGGCGGAGGAGATGGGGTTGTTTGCTCGCGGCCCACAATTAACACCTGCTGATGGTACGGTTCTTAAAGGATCTTATTCGCCTGAGGTGTACCTCGTACAAAAGGGGGTGTTGAAGGTGTACAGCCCTTTTACGTTTAAGCAATATCGCGTTGCTGATCAGGTTCAGATTATTCCGGATGCGGAAATTGCTTCCTACACCAAACAAGGATACGTCATTCCAAAAGAGGGGACGTTGGTTCAGCCCGCTTCAAATTCAGATGTGTACTTGATTAGTGAGCAGCGTCGATTAACGTTGACGCCGGAGTTGTTTAAGAATCTTCAATTTAATAAGAAGGATGTGGTGAAATTGGCCACGGATGCGGAAATTGCTTCAATTCCAATAGGGCCTCCGGCTACACCTCGTGAAGGGACCTATTTCTCTATCCCCGGTTCTTCTGAGATGTATCTGTTTAAGAACGGGACGAAGCATCCTATTTTCCCTTTTGTTGCCAAACAAAGAGGGATTACGCCAGACTATTTCTTTGAAGCCGGTATTATTACCAACTGGCCTGACGGTATCGCGATCCCGCCTCGCGATGGGACATTGGTGAAGAGTGATAAGGTCCCCACGGTCTATCTTGTTACGAAAGGTCAGCTGGATCCGCTTACAGACGCGCTGTTTAAGCATCTCGGGTTTCGTTTAAAAGATATTGTGACGTTGCCTGATGCGCAGGTCGCCGCTCTTCCGAAGGGGGCGTTTGCGACGCCAAAGGAGAACACGTACTTTGAGGTGAAGGAAACGCGCGAGGTGTATGTCTTTAAGGGGGGAGAGAAACACCGTATTTATCCATTTGTTATCAATCAGCGTGGCATGACCCCTGACTTCCGTTTTTCGGCCGAAGCTGTCGATAGTTGGGCGATGGGAGCTCCTATCTTGCCTCGTGAAGGTACATTGGTAAAAACGAGTGCGGGCACAAGTATTTACCTGGTGCATCAGGGCAAGCTACATCTTTTATCAAGCGTGGCGTTTAAGCGTCGTGGGTACACGGCTAAACAAGTAAAGGTTATTTCCGCAACGGAGTTAGACGCTTTTCCAAAAGGAGAGGGGATATCTAAGTAAGTGATTATTATTTATCTGAATATGGCAAGAGGAGATGCTGTTCCGGCCTTACCTGCTGACGCGCCTCAGGCGGGGGAGGTTTATCGTCATTATAAAGGAGATTTGTATCGGATCGTGCTTTTGGCTGAACATTCCAACGATAATGAATGGATGGTTGTATATGAAGCGATGTATGAGCATCCGGACGCGCCTTATTTTACGCGGCCGTTAAGGGAATGGGGTGAAGAGGTGGAGTGGAGCGGGAGCACGTGTCGGAGGTTCTCAAGGGTCGTTCATTAATTGAATATACTGGCGAGTGCAGGTATGATCTAAGAAGTTATTATTATCTATGTCTATTTTTTCAACATCCGCTCGCTTACTGACCGCGTCTTGTCTCCTATTCCTGATGGGGGCTGGGTGTCGTGGAACAGGGGAATCCCCAGCAGATATTCGTGCTACTTCAAGTACAGCTGCGATTGGACCTGAAGGGGTTGTGTGTCGTCACGAGTATTATCCTCTGGTTCCTGGGTACCGAGCTCTGTATCGTACCTCGATGGACGGGGTGGATAAGGGGACCTATTCGATGGCTGTTCCTTGGGTTCGAAATAACGAAGCCTATCTAGTCGTTGCGTTTACTTCTCCTGATTCCGAGTCTGTTACGTATAGTAACCAGCAACTCAGATGTCACGATGGTGCGCTTGAGGCCAAGGGATATATCGATACAGGAGGTCTGCAACCGGGTGGCTCAAATTACAATAGTGCAGAAATCCATACAGACAGTGTAATTGGTTCTTTCTTTCCAGAAACGATCAGGCCCGGGATGAATTGGGAGTCTAAGGTTACGATGACCATGGTTCCTAAGGAGTCTGTCGATGGATTTGCCATAGAAGCTAAATCCAAGCCGGTTACGATAACGGTTGTCACGCGTAAACACGCCGTAGGGATAGAGACGATCGATCTCCCCATTGGAAGACGCGAAGCGATGAAGATTGAGGTTGTTGCGTTGTTTGATGGTTTGCCGACGTTTTCAAAGACAGAGTGGTGGGTAAAAGATATTGGCATGGTAAAGTCGCTTTCGCGCGGTAGTCATCGACCAGAAGATCCGCAGACCCTTACAGAGATCCAGTCTTACGTCGTTCCCAGTCTCTAGACTTAAAAAAACTCAGCTACGTAGCTGAGTTTTTTTGATCGTTCATTCCGTGTCTTTGTTGGGATGATCTTGCTGTCAGTTAGTTTTGCTCTTTTGGGTCAAGCTCTACCGTCCATTCAATGCCGAACTTATCTCTAAACATTCCGAAGTAGGAGCCCCATGGACCATCGGCCATAGGCATTTCAATGGTTCCGCCTTCCGAAAGCCCGTGGAATATCCTGTCGGCTTCTTCCTGGCTTTCTGCGCTGATGGAGATTTTGGATCTGTTTTCATTTTCATTCACGCGTCCCATGCTTTCCGGAACGTCATTGGCGATTAATCTGGTTTTTCCAATAGGTAAAATAATGCGCAGGATGTTGTTTGCTTCTTTTTCCGGTACTGGAAATTCAGCGCTGGCGATATCTTTGAGACGGATGATCTGCGTGAATGCTCCGCCAAAAACGGATTTATAAAAGGTAAAGGCTTCCTCAGCGTTTCCGTTGAAATTTATATAGGGGTTGATGGTTGGCATATGTTTGTTGATAGTAATGAAGTCGAGCGCTGTGCGTCAATGATGCATCGCTAGGTGTTTATGGTTGTTTTACTGCAAATTTTCTTATGAATTCTCTCATTTCGCTGCCAAACGTTTCCATATAGATCTTGAGCCCGTCTGTAAACTGAGTTGGATGTATCTGAAGCTCCTTTTCCAGGGTGTCGAGATCGATCCACTCATATTCTGCACTTGTTCGATCAGGTGTTTCGATGGGGCCGTCATACAGACCAAAATACAACCACATGCGATCTTTGAGATCTCGACGACTCTCAATCGGATCATTTGCGTAATTACGGAACAACACCCCTTCTTCATAAAGCAGAGCGACTTTATGGGTAAAAGGCCTCAGTCTATTGAGAGCTGACGCATATTCCTCTTTAGAAAAAACAAGAGCTGGCGCGCCAAGCTCCTCCAGACATTCATGGACAACTGAGAATGGCGCGCTATCCCCCCAAGTAATATGGCCGCCGACGGTTGTGTGGAGCTTGCCTGGATTGTTCCGTTTATTTCTTGCTCGCTTTTGAAGTAGGACGTCCCCATGCGTATTGAAGAGAAAAACATCGATGAGGGCGGGGTGATGTTCTTTATAGGTTGTGAAATCATTGTCGTAGTACTCGACGCGATTGCACGGCAGAGGGGTTTCTGGCGCTTCCTTTAAGTACAGGGTAATGATTTCATCTGGCATAGGGTCTAGAGTATTGCTTGGACGGAGCCTAGCATTAATAGAAGTGAAGTAAAAGCTCTTATTTTGATACGGTATTCTTGTATGGGAGTGTGGATCAGGTTGTTGTCTGAACCGGATAAGGGTACGATATTCGTCAGATTCTCATGCATTGACCTATTATTTATTAGTCATCATGATTTAACTCATAATCCTATGTCCCATTCTTTATCAGGCGCTTGTGAAAGCTGCCTCATGCCATTCCAAAAAGATCCAAAAGGAATCAATCGTGAGCATTCGCAGTACTGCTCTTATTGTTACGCGGATGGTAAATTATGTTATTCCGGGAACGATGTGCGGGAATTTAAGCGAGTCATGATTGAGGCGATTGTGTCGCGTGGGGAGCCTCGTTGGAAAGCTATTGTGTTTGCTTTTATGGCCGGGTTTGCGCCAAGATGGAGAAAAAAATAAGTTTATTTTACTCTTTCCAGCTTGCCTTTTCTTTTGACGATGTTTTTGTAATCCCACTGAATATCTTTTGATTTTTTCAACCAACGTTTAAGATCTTTCTTGTTAATTTGCTCAACCATGGTGAAGAAAATGGAAGCGTCTTTGAATTTTTCACTTCGCACGGTTAACGCATCTTCGTCAAAGCTAGCCCCGCTCCAAAACATCAGACGTAAACCCGGTTTTTGTTTGCTGTAGCCAACAATGGGATTGCCCTCTAAGAACCAGACGGGCGCCCCGTGCCATATCTTTGCTTCGTGGTTTTTGAGCTCGTGATCAATCTCTGTTCTTAGCACGTCACAGATCTCTCTATCCGTTTCGGTTTGCGCGGCGTTGTAAGCATCGATGGTGGCATGGGTATTTTTCATAGGGATAGTGTACTAATGTTATGTAGCGGATCGGTTGAGGTAAGTAACTGTGAAAATCTGTAATCTAAGGTATTTTTTAGGGCAAGAGTGATGGTGTTTTGTGAGGAGATGGTAGATACGTTTGTTTGTTAGGAGGATGGAGTGGTTTTAGACGTGTTGATTGTTCTTGGTAGACCATTTATAGGCTCTATCCAAGCACCTAGCCAGAGCACAAAAAAGATGAGGGTGAAGAAGCTTAAGCTAAGTGGGGGGAGCCATAGCTCAGAGAAGGTTCCGATCATGGCATTTGATGGGTTGTGCGCATCGAAGTAAATCGGTACGCGATCTCCTATTTTGAATGGAGGTGGATTGGAGTGCACGCGTGTGAAGACTTGATGGGTGGCGCCTGTTTGCGTCGTGAAGATCGCTTGATGCGTGTATGTTCCGATCTGAGACGCAGGCTGTTCGGAAACGGAAGGTGTGTTCGTGGGCGGGATGTATGATTCGTCTTGAATAATACCCACGGTTTTTTCATGGAAAAGCACGGCTTGAATGCTTTTGCCTGTGTACCATCCCCAAGGAAAAAAGAACACGAGAAACACGATGAACAGTGGCCAAGAGAATTTTCCTTGAAATGAAGAAGGACGCATATCCCTTACTTTAGCAAAAATACGCTATTTAGTATTTGGATGGATTTGAGGTGTGTGAAGGTACGTAACAATGCGATGAGTGGTGATCTGTTTAAAATGGATGATTATATGTCTACTGATGCGTACCTAATCAGAATCCTATCCTATTTTCGCAAAACATTTTTTTCAACTGAAGGAGCTCTTTATGATTGGGGCTATTCGTAGATGCATCGATATCGTTCTTGAGACTTGGGTTTGCTGCTACAAGATCCTGAAAATTTAGTATATCCAAATATCTATCAACAAAATCAGTCAGTGCGATTGTCGCCTTTTTTACAAAACAAAAGGGCTCTAAGAAGTAATCATTGCCAATTATTCGATGACCCCATGCGTTGCTTTTTACGCCTTTATTCTTGGACACGGTAACAATTAGGTCAAAAAAATCTTTTTGTATGATCACCATATTCAGACTAAAATTTTCATCAACATTGTTGACGAGGATTCCCTGTAATCGCGCTCGATGTATCACCAAGTCCCTAGGGGGATAGATGAGATTGATCATGGCTGATTTCTCCAGTAACAGATCCTTGATAGCGCTATTTTTTTCAAATATTTTCTTCAAGAACTGTTCGTGAGGTTCCTTTCTTAAGCCTATTTCTGTATTTTTTGTATGGTCAATTCCATATCGATATTTTGAAATCCATGCCAAAGAATCAAGTACGCCAGTAAAGAGCGTAATCCAATAATTAAAATGATAGATAATGCCGTCTTGTGTATCATTATTCGTCCCAGCGTAATAATTTTGTCCGATCTCATCCACTGCTACAAGCATGTCGATGATCCTGTCACCAAGTGAGGCTACCGAATCCATCAACTCATTTTTATAGATGAAGCTTTTATCTTCAAACACCGAAACGGACCATGCTCGTTGATAATTGGCTATTTTCGTTTTTAATGAGAGGAGATACCAAAGCCCCTTATTCACAAAAACGTTCGGAGCCACGATAAACTTATCATGTTTTTTGCAATGTAGATCTATGAAATTTACCGCTTCGTCAGAATGAAGAATGCTGTGTGAAAATAACTTGGGAAACAAATCCTTTTTTTGATTCAAGCGGTTCAATACCCTCGGTCTTTCCGTGATCAAAATTGTCTTTCTGTCATCTGCTCTAGATAGCGTTTCAAGTACGTATAGTAAGAACAGTTCGTCTTTTTTGATGTTTAAACGCTTCGAGATTTCCAACATATCATCTTGTCGATGCCAGAACGCGAGAGTCGCCTTATAGCCTCGCAAAGGACTTTTTGATTTATCGATTTCCAATCGGTCGATCTCTCCTTCTGAGTTTTGAAGGAATTGAAGGTTTGTGTGTTTGGTTGATTCGCCAAACGAAACGAATTCAAAAAGATCGTTATCTGAATAACTCAATAGCCGTTGAATATTAGCTGATTTTAATGTTATCGAATCAAGCAGGATTCTGAGTGGTTTGTTGTTTGTGATCACAGATGAGATGGAGCATTGAATGCAAATTAACCAAACCTGTTATTTGATGAAATTATTGTAGAGCGTTAAATGAGATAAGCAAAGCCGCTCTTTTGGGCGGCTTGCTGGTCACAATTGATGCCTTACAGAACTTGAATGCCTTGAGGCACTCGAGACGCACGATACTAAATTGTCATGGCGGGCCAGTCGAGGTAAGCAACCAGGAAAACGTGTAATTCAAGGGCTTTTTCAGAGGTTAAAATCCGGGCATTTTTGTGGCGTGTGAGACGGGGTCGAAATGAGACAAATAAGACACCGCAATAGCATTTTTCGGGGAGACATTTCCAAAGTAAGATCTACCTCTTTCTATGATTTTTTGAGTGTTTCGCTAATTCACGATGTGCTTCTATACGGTCTTTCCAGCTTCTGCCCTGGAGATCAATTCCGTGCTGTACTTCCTTACTCACACCTTCGCCATCTCTCCTGATGATACCATCGCAGAAGAAGAGCTGAGGGTATTTGCAAGAAATTGATTTTTGATAATCTGGAAATTCATTTTCGTAAACGCTTTTCAAAAAATCCTCTGTGTTGATGGGCTCGAAAATATTCGTATAGGTAATGCTGGATCCTCGTATGAGTTGAGGAATATAGTCCAAAAAAGCTGGCCGATCATTCTTACCAAGACACATTTGATTGAAAACGATGATGCCATCATTTGCAAGATGATAATCGGCCGTACAGAGCTGCTCACGGAATATTTGCTGGCCGTCAATGCCTCCACGAGCATGTTGCGGAACGGTCATTTCCACTTCAGGCGGATATAGGTGGTAAGGAGCGTATAAACCGATTACCTTTGCCGAAGCATGAAGAGCGGAGTTCATATTGTAGAATTCATGGCGTAATTCAAAGCTTACCCCGTTCCTTTCAGCGTTTTTTTGCGCCATTTGGATGGCTCGTGAGCTTTTATCTATGGCGATAACATGTTTCGCTCCGATACTTTTGCAAATAAGAATCGACCATACGCCGCTGCCCGTTCCCACATCAAGAAAATCGATTTCACCTGGACAGCGGCGAACAGTGTCACCTATTGCTTCCCGAGTGAACTCCCACATGAGCGGCTGTTCTTCGTAGAAAATTGCCATGACGTTGTCATTCTCCTCGGTACGCGGCTGATCGATAGGATCTACAGATAGAGAGATATTCGCGAAGTGTACGTCTCTTTCAAACATGCTGGGAATTTGGGGTTTATTGTTCATATTGCATGAAAAGTGGAAAGAAGGCGGGTCTGACGCTCTCAGCGTTTGTGCGGAACGTCAGACCTTGCAGGAGGCTCAGTAAAATGCCACGAAGACACCCAGCGGAACGGCGGAGATCGGAGTGGCGAATGGAGCCTCGCCATAGAAGACGAGGGCCGCGTGCGCTCCGGCCTTGATGCGAACACCTGCGCGAACTTGCGCGTATGGCGTGGTGTCGAAGTTCGTGTGGCTGTAGAGATTCACCCAGGGAGCGACGGTCCACCCAGGGTTGGTGATGACGAGGAAGGAACGTACGGTCATGCCGGTTGCTTCCGTCCAGCCCATGCCCAGGTGCAGGCTTGAGTGCCATGTTCCCCACAGACCCACATCGACGAAGCTGTACGCTTCGATGTTCGGCCTAAACGCCTCAATGCTTCGCGGATGATACATTCCCGCGAATACGCCCCAGGAGGCGCGAGGATTTCCGTACGAGCACGCTCCTGCGAGTCCGATGGCCATGGGAGCCAGATCGAGGACGCCGTAGCAGGAGAGAGATCCAGCCTGTGCCTGGGCTTGCTTTGCCCAACCAAGGATGGAGAGGGTGAGTGCCGTGACGAAAACGAGGCAGATGAATGAACGATGCATCGGATACTCCTTTGTTTAACGAACTGCTCCGTTGCAACAAAAAGATAGATTTTTGTGTGTGAGTGGCAAAGATGGCCATATGGTGCTATACTACACCACATATAAAAATATGGCTCTATATAGCGAAATACTCACGCAGCTTGACCTTTCAAAGAACGAGGCTCTTCTCTATGAGGCTCTTCTTTGTCTTGGAGAATCCTCTGCAGGAACACTCTCGACAAAAGCTCGGGTAAATCGTCGAAACGCGTATGATTCACTCCAACGACTTATCGAAAAAGGGTTTATTTTTGAAATTCGCACAGGGAGAGACATTCTTTATCAAGCGGTTGACCCAAAAAAGTTTCTTGAGAGAATAGATGAGAGGCGTCTGAGCTTTGAAAAAGTCCTGCCCGACTTACAGAAGCTGTATCAAAATGAATCTCATCAGGAGGATGTATACGTCTATCGCGGACTAGAGGGGTGGAAAAACTATCTGCGTGATATTCTTCGCGTTGGGCAAGACGTATACGTCATTGGCGGTAAAGGCGCTTGGAGTGATCCGAGATTGCGTTCGTTTTTTCAATCATTCACGCAACAAGCTCAACAAAAGTCTATTGGGTTTCACGTACTGTATGATCATGAAGTAAAAACATCTGATTCAAAAATTACCTCGCTTCTTAAAAGTAATTTTCGGTTTTTGCCAAAAAGCTACTCCTCTCCTGCGGCAATTGATATTTTTGGTGACCATGTTGTTATTTCCACCGTGGCAAAGTTGGATACCATTGATGATCAAGCATCTTTTACCGTCATCGTTAACCGAAAGATTGCTGATGCCTATCGCATTTGGTTTCAGGGGCTTTGGGGAGTTAGTGAGAAGCCGAACATTAGCCGCAAAAAAATTTAGCAGAATTTCCTAATTAGCTTCGTTAGCTAATGTCTTTTATGTGCCTACCTACGAATTCTGCAGCTGAATTCCAAGTGAATTAGATATTAACGAGTTGGGTATTCGGCAAAAGTTCGAGGAAGAAGTGAAAAGACTGAACCGCTTTCAGAGTGGTGTACTCGGTGCAAAAACAAGGCAAGCGCCGAAAGAGCTAGAAGTGGATATTCGGAACTACGCTAAGTATTTACTAAAGTAAGGAACAGTGACCGAAAAGCGGGAGCTGCTCGGAAATTTAAGAACCCGCTTGGTTTATCAGAATAAAAGCGTGTACCTTCTTACGGAAAGAGAAAGCGGGAGCTAATAACCTTGAACAATCCAGTCTATTATACTTTTGAGACCACTTCCCTCAGTTGAGTTTAAAATATCAAGCGTCAATGCATCCTTCGTGTAGCTATTTAGGCGTGATTTACTGATTCTATTTTCAATCTGCTGACAATTATTTTTATCAATATCCTTTAACTTATCATCCGAAAAAATGATACTGATAATTTCATCCTGGCTTTTTGCGGAGAGCAAAGAACCATCTTTGAGTTTTGTGCTGTTTACGCATTTTTTGACTAAGGACGCAGGAATATAATTTTCGAGGCAATACTTTTTTGAAAAATCAAGTTGAAAAATCTGTTTCGTTCGATCGAGGCTAAATGTGGTAGCCCATGAATCAACCTTAGTAGTTGAAACATCACCATCAATGACTATTTTTAAGATCTTGATAACGGAAGCTGAATACCACTGATCTTTTCTTAATAGCTGTTCAAGCACTTCTCTGTATTTTTCAGAATTATCAGGGATATTATCCTTTCCTCCCGCATCAACGATCTGAATTCCGATTGATTCATATCCAAGTAACTCTAAACAACGCTGAAATAGAGCTCGATCATGTTTACCTTCAACCAAAAGAATTTTCTGGGGGATATACAAATCATCCAAACTATTCCCTAAGAGTCTGAATTGCAGGTCGGCTACATCCATTTGCCCTGCATTTTTTATCTGCACAACGCCGTCTCCGTCTTCTTCTAGCAAGAGGTTGTTCTGAAAATCCTGCTTATCTAAAAGAAGATGGGAGTGTGTAGACAGGATTGTCTGAAATATCGACTCCTTCAAGAAGGAAAACAATTTCTTCTGCAAGTCTGCATGAAGGTGCAGCTCTGGTTCATCAATCAACACAATAAATGGCGATTTTGATTCCTCGGCAAATGATAAAGATAAAGAGATGGCAAGTAACATTGAGATACCAGAGCCAAAATTCATTACCGGCACTCCTTGATTTTGAGACGTTAAGTGACCCAACCACGCGGTTGAATACGGCTGGTAAGCATTAAAACTGAACATTTTTAGATCACTGCCTAAATCAATGTCAAAGACATCCTTAACTCTTTTTAATGATGGCTCAACCAATTCTTTTTCATGTGAATCGAGTTTATTAATCTTTTCATGTAGATCCTCAAAAGTTTGAAACAACTCGTTTTTCTCCTGCGCGTTTTCCTCTTTAAGAAATTCTCTCTTGAAACGCCAATTTAATTCGGATGACATTCTTGAGAAAATCGTGTTGTATTGGGGCAAAAGATCTCGTGTACGGTTATTATCGTAGTAAAAAACTGTGGGGAAGAGAATCTTTTGTAGAGTGTTGTATTTAAAAGATTCTTTAGTGCCTTCAAATGGGGTAAAATTGCCCACGGGATCAGACATTTTTCGATATGCATAGCTACTATCAGCTTGGATAGAAAACTCACGAACCAAATGATGATTCACGCTCGGTTTACTATCTTCAATCTGCTTCTTTAGTTCCTCGAATTCGGTATTTGATAAATTAAAATCTTCGATTTTATAATCAATTTTGACATCATATTCTGATGAAAAAAACTTACCCCTCTCTTTAATCTTTCTTCTATCGATTGTTTTTACGAATCCATAGCATGGGATTAATCCAAAATGACCGCCCGAAGGATATGGAAATTCAAAGAAAAATGGTTTGTCGAAATTTAGATCAAAGATGATCGGTTTATCATTATTGAAATCTGTTTCCACAATGTCCGTTGAGCGCGAGCTCCTGTCAGATAGTGCAATATTTATTGCCTCCAAAATTGATGTTTTTCCGGTAGCGTTTTTACCCGCTAGAACAGCGAGAGTGCTATTAGCAAAATTTATATCTAATGCAGCAAACTTTCTAAAATTTTTTATAGAAAAGTTTTTAAGACTCAGTTGATAATTAATCATAATCATTTATAGATGCTGCTAATCGCCGCATGAGCTCACTCTTTACCAGCTTCGCTCTATACGAATGCCATTTTCTTGAGTGGGCTAGAAATTCACTGACTAGTCTACAACCGCCGTCGGAGATATACGTATCCTCGATGTTTTTCAACTCGATTAGAGCGTCGAGAATAGATGCGGCCGCAGAATCATTATTAATCGTCGTCCAATCAACCCTCACTACCTGAATAAGCTCATTAAATGAAAGCTTTGTGTAGTCTGTAGTATCCAATGGAGTTTTCTGGAAAAATCGCATATTACACGGTCGATTTATTCTAGAGCGTTTAGAGCGATATGCAAAGCCGCCCTTTCGGGCGGCTTTGTTGGTCACAATTGACATCGTACAGAATTCGAACGTTTTGAGGCACTCGAGACGCACGATACTAAATTGTCATGGCGGAGAGGGAGAGATTCGAACTCTCGATACCTTGCGGTATGCACGCTTTCCAAGCGTGTGCACTAGGCCACTATGCGACCTCTCCGTGTGGATTGATGAGTTGGTAAAAAGCGTTTCCGCCTTTATACGATTTTATCTGACGTTCTCGTTTTAGGGCGGAAGTTTTGTCCGGCTGTAATTCCGTATAAACTTTTTCCCACGGTCCTTTTCCCTTCGTTGATCTGTTCGCTCCGCTGTTGTGATGTGCAAGGCGCTGATGTAAGTCGTGGGTCGACCCTATATAGTATCGCCCTGTTGTTTGGCTACGAATGATGTAGACAATATACATACGCTGTCTCGATACCTTGCGGTTGCACAGGCTTTTCCCGCCTGTGGCGGGACCCCGCTGTCGGCGGGGCCAAGCGTGTGCACTAGGCCACTATGCGACCTCTCCGTGTGTGTTTTGTTTGTAAACGAAGGGCGGGCGTTGATGGAGCGATCCTTCACAACGCCCGCAGTGTAGCGGAAAGAAGGGAAGTGGGCAAGGGTTAGCCACGATCGTGGTGTTCGATATAGTGGCGTGCGGCTGCCTGAACCACTTCCCACTCTTGGAAGTGTCCAAAAGCTGCCAGTCTTGCGAGTTCGGCGAGATTACTTACCCAGCCGATTTGGTCGTCGCGTACAGGGGCGTTACGCATGGCTCCGCGCAGTTGATAGTATCGGTTTACCTCTTCTGGCCCCGCTTCTCGCGGTCCGAGGTACAGCCATTCTTCTCCTGTGTACCCTGTGGTTAGACGAACGTTCGTTGCGATTTTGACGAGGGGGTTTTCTACCCCGTTCAGATCCGCTTCCGGGAGTTGGAGCAGGTTCCCTCTTCGAATCACGAGTAAGCGTCCATCGGTCCGTCCGACTAGGGCGATTGCTTTGGCCATTCGACTCTCTCTTTCGTGCCAAGGACAGTATCAAGCCTTATTCTTTGAGGCAAGAGTTTCACAGTAGAGCGCCCAGGCGGCCATGGATTCGCAGTCAGATACGGCGCCGCTGGCGATGGCAGCTCTCCATTCCTGGATTGGCATCCATTTAGCGGTGAGACCATCTTCTTGTTGATCGAGATCCTGTTCGCCCACATCGTTCGATGGTTCTACGAGATATACGTATAACGGCGTGTTGGTTGCTCCATTTAAGCTCCAAAGCTTGCCTAGGTAGGTGATTTGTTTGCATCCGTAGCCAGTCTCTTCTTTTAATTCTCGTTTAGCGGCCTCCGCCGTTTCTTCGCCTGCCTCTATTCTACCAACGGGTAATTCTAGTACGGTTGCATCAACGGGATATCTGTATTGTGTCACGGTGAGAATTTCTTGATCTCGAATACAGATAATCAGGGCCGCGCCGGGGAATTCGGTGACGTAATGGGTGGCGATTTGACCGTTTGGACGCGTGTATTCATCACGCACGACTCGATAGAAGGGGTTTTCGTGAACGACGGTGCTGCTGATCGTAGTGGATTTCATAAAAGGGGATCGTTGATGTTTGTGATGGGAATCGTTCACTCTTGTTTACGAAGGTAGAGGATTTTTTTGACCTCGACAACTCTTAAAAGGTGGGTTACAATCGAACAGAAATAGAACGACTACGACTGAACATATTTTTTGTTATGCAAGAAAACATCATTATCCGAGGCGCGCGCGAGCATAACCTCAAGAATATCTCGTTGGAATTGCCTCGCAATAAGATGATTGTGTTTACCGGCTTGTCGGGTTCTGGCAAGTCGTCTTTGGCGTTCGATACGATTTTTGCTGAGGGGCAGCGTCGCTATGTGGAGTCTTTGTCTTCGTATGCTCGTCAGTTTTTGGGGCAGATGGATAAGCCGGATGTTGATGAGATTGAAGGCTTGTCGCCGGCTATTTCTATTGATCAAAAAGCCCATTCAGCGAATCCGCGTTCGACCGTTGCCACCATTACCGAGATCTACGATTACTTGCGCGTTCTGTATGCGCGAGTTGGCAAGCCCTATTGTCCCGTTTGCGATAAACCTATTCGCAAAATGACCATTGATGAGATGGTGGATACGGCCATGAAGCAGCTTGAGGAAATTCATAGCAAGGAAGCGCCAGTGGTTGGTGATGAAGTGTTAAGTTCTGAGAAACAAACAAAATTGCAAAAAGCCAAGGCAGCCTTGGCTAAAAAAGCAGCCGCGTCTAAAGGAGTCGCGCAAAAAGATCAGCTTGTGGTGTTAGCCCCGGTCGTGCGCGGTCGAAAAGGGGAGTATCACCAGCTGTTGCAGGATTTTTATGAAGCAGGGTTTTTAGAGGTTCGTGTGGATGGCAAGGTCTATAGCTTGCGTGAATCGGTTCCGATGCAGCGGTATGCGCAGCACACCATTGAATTGGTCGTTGACCGTGTTCCGGTGGGATGGCCGTTGAGTGGAAATAACTCTTTGCGTTCGCGTTTGGCTGAGGCAATTGAGGTTGCGCTTGATAAGGCGTCTGATGCGGTTAATATCGTGTTTGATGATGCGAGTGAGCGTCTCATGTCGGCGCGTTTTTCGTGTCCCGATGATGGGTTTGCCTTTCCGGATATTGAGCCGCGGTTGTTTTCGTTTAACTCTCCCTATGGTGCTTGTTCCACTTGTAATGGATTGGGGGTCAAGAGCATTTTTTCGGATGAGATCTGTGAAGCGTGTCATGGTCAACGCTTGAGAACAGAAGCGCTGCATGTACGCCTGCAAAACAAGAACATCGTCGAAGTTGCCTCCATGCAGATTAGCCAGGCGGCTGACTTTTTTGTTGGTCTTAGCTTGGATGTAAATCAAACAACTATTGCCGAGCCTATTTTGCGTGAGATTATTGGGCGTTTATCTTTTTTGTTGGATGTTGGTCTTGAGTATCTTACGCTTGGGCGTACAGCGGGTACCTTGTCTGGTGGAGAGGCGCAGCGCATTCGTCTTGCTTCGCAGATTGGCTCTAAACTCGTTGGAACGTTATATATTTTGGATGAACCGACCATCGGACTTCATCAACGTGATAACGCACGTCTGATTCAAACACTTGAAAAACTTCGCGATCTTGGCAATACCATTATCGTGGTTGAGCATGATGAAGACACGATTGCGGCCTCCGATTATCTGGTTGATATCGGTCCTGGCGCGGGGGTTCATGGTGGCCACGTCGTAGCCGCAGGGGCCATGCCACAGATTCTCAAAGATGAGAAGAGTTTAACTTGTGCCTATTTGCGCGGGGATAAAAAGATTCCCTATCCATCCAAGCGTCGACCGGAAGCAAAAGAAGGGCTGAAGATTATCAAAGCTTCTGAAAATAATCTGAAAAATGTCACGGTAACGGTGCCGCTTCGTCGCTTCGTCTGTGTCACGGGTGTGTCGGGCTCGGGGAAGTCAACGCTCATGATTGATGTTTTGTATCGAGCCTTAGCACAAAAATTGAATGGTTCGATGGCCAAGCCGGGCGCGCATCAGGCAGTTGAAGGGATTGATTGGTTGGATAAGGTGGTTGATGTGGATCAATCAGCGATTGGTCGGACGCCTCGTTCAAATCCAGCCACGTACACAGGGATCTGGGATCATGTACGCGAGCTCTTTTCTTTGACGGGTGAAGCGCGTGCGCGTGGGTATAAAGTTGGGCGTTTTTCCTTCAACGTCCCTGGTGGGCGTTGTGAGCACTGTGAGGGGAATGGGCAGCTTGCGATCGAGATGCATTTTTTGCCTACGGTCTATGTCCCGTGTGATGTCTGTAAAGGTCGTCGCTTTAATCGTGAGACGTTAGAAGTAAAATATCGCGAGAAGAATATCGCGGATGTATTAGAGATGACCGTCGAGGAAGCAAACAAGTTCTTCAGTGATCTTCCACCGATCCATGACAAGACGAGAATTATGGAAGAAGTGGGGCTTGGTTACATCCGTCTCGGACAATCTGCGACGACCTTGTCTGGTGGGGAGGCGCAGCGTGTGAAATTAGCCACGGAACTTGCGCGACGTGATACCGGTCGAACCTTCTATCTCCTCGATGAGCCGACGACAGGGCTTCACTTTGATGATATCCGCAAGCTGTTGGATGTTTTGCATCGTTTAGTGGCACGCGGCAACACCGTTGTCGTCATTGAGCATAATTTGGATGTCATCAAAAATGCCGACTGGATTATTGATATGGGTCCAGAAGGAGGGGATAAGGGTGGTATGGTGGTTGCCCAGGGAACGCCGGAAGACGTCGCGAAGGTCGAGCGAAGCTGGACAGGGAAATATTTGAAGGAGGCGTTGAAGAGAGGGAAGGGTGGTAGGTAGGTAGGTAGGTAGGTAGGTAGGTAGGTAGGATTCCCCTCCTTTGGCAAGGAGGGGTTAGGGGAGGATTGCTAACCCAACAAAAACGCAGCCCTTGTTCGTTCGTTTCATATGAGCGAAACCTTTTACAACCAAGATCTAAAAGATCTTCGAAAGAAATTACGGAGCTCGATGACCCCTGCAGAAGTTCATGTTTGGCGTCATCTCCGTTCGAAGCAATTCGATGGATTGAAATTTCGCCGTCAGGCAAGCATTAGTCGGTACATTGTGGATTTTTACTGTCCAAAAGTGAAGCTTGTCTTGGAAGTTGATGGTGATGTTCATTTGTCCCATGAAGCCACGGAGCACGATAAAGAACGCGATGAATATTTAATTTCCTTGGGTTTAAAGGTGGTTCGTGTTACAAATAGTGAGGTGATGGGGAATATGGAAGGAGTTTGTCGACGGATACTTGATATCGCTCATGCATCCAACTGATCTAAGGTTGCGGGATACCCGTTGTTTTCTTGGAACTCCTCCCCCTGCCCCTCCTCGCCAGAGGAGGGGAGTTCAGGCGCTGGTACCTAGTTTGGGCTTCAATTCGTTGCATCGAGGTCCCTCTGCTCACCGGATGAATGGGTAGATTCTGTCCATCGTTGTATTCTATGAAAAAAACAGTGAAATTGGTGCTCGGTTCTGTTCTGCTTCTTATTGCTCTTGGGTATCTCGCTTTTATTTGGGGGAGGTTGCCGGGACATTTTGATCCGAATCGACTCATGGGCAAAGGGCCGGTTACGGGCGAGGAATTTGCTTGTGGATGGGATTTTAGGCATTCTTTTTGGGTTGGATGTAGTGGGTGGGAATTTTTCTCTCAGTCTATGAGAGTATTTTTCTCCATTTTTTGGTTACCACTTTGGTTTATTTTTGGTTCACCATTTTTTCTGTTATTCGATCGTGATTTTTGGCCGATCGCTGTCTTTGTAGTTGGTGTTTACGTGCTTCTGGGCTATTTTTTGTATCAAGGCTATAAGAAAAAGTTAACATGATCCCCAAACACATAAAACTGAAAAACGATTTTCTCCCAGATTCCCCGGGAGTTTACCTCATGAAAGACGCGCAGGGCGCGATTATTTATGTTGGAAAAGCAACTTCGCTCGCTCGTCGTGTGCGTCAGCATTTTGAGCGGCCGCATAGTAATTTTATTGAAGAGATGACGCGGCTTGTCACGGAGATTGATTATGTTGAGAAACCGACGGCGTTGGAGGCGTTGATTTTAGAAGCGAATCTCATCAAGTTGTATTGGCCTAAATATAACACTGATCTGAAGGACGATAAGACCTTCATGTATTTGGCGATCACGGATGAAGAATACCCGCGTCCGTTGCTGGTTCGTGGTGGGCAGTTGGGAGTGGGGAAGACGATTGTGGGTGAGGTAGCCAAGGTCGCCCATGTCGGTAAAAGCGCGAACGCCGGTGGCGTTCTGTCTGTCACCGAGGGGCGACAGGAGCTTGGGCTGCGCTATAAGTATTTGTTTGGTCCGTATACCTCATCGCATTCGTTGCGCGTCGCCCTTGAATTGGTGCGCAAGATTATTCCATGGTCCACCTGCATTCCTGGGCAGAAACGCGCTTGTTTTTATGTGCATTTGCAGCAGTGTCCGGGCGTCTGTGTCCGAGCGATTTCAAAACAGGCGTATCGTCGAATTATTCTTGATTTGGTTCATTTCTTTGAAGGAAAAAAAGAGACGCTTCTGAAGAACTATCGTCGACGCATGGAGCGGGCAGCGAAAGCCAAGCTCTTTGAAGAAGCAGCGCTTTGGAGGAATAAGGTGTTTGCCTTGGAGCATATTCAGGATGTTTCGATGCTATCCAAAGACGACGAGGGTTCAAGTCTCGAGACTGAAAAACTGGCTAATAGCGAACCTTCTATTCAGAGACCAGATACCCTTATCTTTGGTCGTATCGAAGGCTACGATATTTCCCACGTCTCAGGTACTTCGACGGTCGCTTCAATGGTGGTGTTTGAGCGAGGCGCGGCGAATAAAGGCGAGTATCGGAAGTTTCGTATGAAAACCGTCGAGGGATCCAACGACGTCGCTTCCATGCAAGAAGTTTTGCGTCGGCGATTTACGCATGCGGAATGGCGTCGACCGCATTTGCTTCTCATTGATGGGGGAGTTCCACAGGTTCAGGCAGCGGAGCGGGTTGTTCATGGTGAGCTTGGTCTGCCTATCCCAATCGTTGGACTAGCCAAGGGACCTGAGCGTAAACGTAACGATCTTATTTTTACCGCAGCCGATCCATTGCTCGCTAAAGCGTGTCAGCAGCATCATGTGGTTCTTGAGCAGGTTCGTGACGAAGCGCATCGTTTTGCGATTACCTATCATCGAAAGGTGCGAGCGGGGAATTTTCTCCCTAAAGAAGAGGGTAGTTTTTGACCTAAACATACCCGATGCGTGAGAGGTGAATTTTTTAGCGCGTCTTTAGATCGACCGTTTGCGTTTATGTGAGGGTCGATTTTTTTGTTTTTTGGCATGTTTATCCACAGTTAGGCTTGTTTTAGCGAGCAAAGTGGCATAGAATGGGTCCAGGTGGGTGAAAGTGGCATATGTTCTTAGGCGAATATCACCATACTGTCGACGAAAAAGGCCGGTTAGCCATGCCGTCTAAGTTTCGTGGAGCCTTGGCAGAAGGAGTGGTGGTGACGCGCGGACTTGATCGAAGTCTGTTCGTATACCCCAAAGCTGAATGGGACATTCTTGCCGCAAAACTAGCGGCGTTGCCCTTGGGTCAGGCGGATACTCGCGCCTTTGCTCGCTTGATGTTGGCTGGGGCCATGGAGGTTGAGCTCGACAAATCTGGTCGAATCAATGTGCCTGAGTATTTGCGGACGTATGCGGGGTTGGCGAAGGATGTGGTTGTTGCGGGTCTCTATAACCGGTTGGAAGTTTGGGATGAGATGACATGGAAGACCTATGCTTCAAAAACTGAAGAACAGGGGAATGCGATCGCGGAACGCCTAGGAGGGTTGGGAATTTAATTCCTCGTCGAACGTTGTCTGCTAGCCAAGCGAGTTGATTGTCAGATTGACGATGAACTCCGCCAGCTGGCGGACAACGATCCACGAAGAGTTTCCAGATGTATGCAGATATCCATTCATACCGCCGTCATGCTTGAGGAATCCATGCTTGCCCTCGAGGTACGGTCGAATGGTGTCTATGTTGATGGGACCCTTGGTGGAGCGACACACACGCAGGCGTTGCTTGAACGTTCTGCGCCACATGGGCGGGTCATTTCTTTCGATGTTGATCCCGCCGCGTTGGCACGAGCACGAAAGCGGTTAGCTGCGTATGGCGATCGTTGGCAGGGAATCGAAGAGAATTTTCGTTATCTTGCTCGCGGTTTACAGGGGGTAGACGTTGATCAAGTGGATGGGGTGCTGTTAGATCTTGGCTTATCTTCCGATGAGCTCGAGGATCCAACGAAGGGTATTTCCTTCCAGATCGATGGTCCACTCGACATGCGTCTTGGTGTGCGTGCGAACGATGATGGGTTGACGGCGGAGGATATCGTGAACACCTGGCCACGCGGAGAACTTCGTCAGATGATCGGTGTTTTTGGGGAGGAGCGTTTTGCCGGACGAATTGCTGAGGCGATTGTCACCGCTCGTGAGGCAAAACGGATCATGACGACGTTTGAACTCGTCGATATTATTCGCGGAGCGGTTCCGGCAGCGTACGAAAAGGGTCGCATTCATCCTGCGACACGAACCTTTCAAGCCTTGCGCATGGCGGTTAATGATGAGGTGCAGGCGTTGAAGCAAGCAATCGAAAGTGTTTACGAGGTGTTGCGACCGGGAGGGAGGCTTGCCATCATCACCTTTCATTCTATCGAAGATCGAATTGTGAAACTGGCATTTCAGGATGAGCGTTGGCAGCCCACCACTAAAAAACCGTTAGCACCATCTGATCAAGAATGCGTTCAAAATCCACGTGCGCGCAGTGCTAAGTTAAGAACAGCCATAAAAGTACCGTAATTATCTATGTCTCGCCCTTTGGCTATTTCATTAAAACGACCACACGAGCAATTTGCTCTTCCCATGCCCTTGGCGCGGCGCTTGGCCGATATTAAAAGTGGCACGTTGCTTGCAGTCTTGGTTGGGGCGATTATTGCTTGCACGGGAGTCTATATCTACCAAGTAACAAGCCAAGCGAATAAGAGTTTTGAACTTCGTCGTTTAGAGAAGCAGGTGGAGCGGTTGCAGGACACGGTTGCTTCGTTGGATTATAAGGTAATTGAGCTTAACTCTATCCATACTCTTGAAACACGGATTCAAGGCTTGGGCTACGTTCCATTAACCAACGTTCGCTACCTTCAGGGATCAGCTGCGCAACTAGCTGTTCGTAAATAGAGAGGATGTTCGTGTTCGATTCTTTCTTTTTGGTGAGCATCGAATTCGGACGTTCTCGATAAAGCGCTTTTTGTCTGCCATTGGCGTGGAGAGATGAGAAGCGTTTTGTGCTATACTGCTTTTTAGATATGTCCTCGCCCTCACGAGCGATCGCGTCCTTTTTCTTCGCTGACTTTTTTGGAAGCGTTTTGCGTTTTCCTTTGTGGTGGTACACCGAAGGATTAGCTTCCTTAGTGCGTTGGTTGGCTCGCGCTCTTCAGTATCGCGTTCGTGGCTACGCACTTAGTCTATGGATACGCCATTTTTTTGTGCCGATGTATGGCGCGTATGATTGGGTTGGTCGTTTAATTAGCATGGCTATGCGTGCGGCCGTGATCACCGCACGTAGTCTTGTGGTGGTTATAGAGGTTCTTGTATCGTTTGGTCTCGTGTTGCTTTGGTGCTTTGCTCCTATTGTGTGCGTGGTTTTTTTGATCATCAATATTTCTTTCGGTCTTCATGGTTGGTCGCAGCCTTTTTAATCTATGCCCTCTGCTTCTACTACGGTTGAGACCTGTCGCGGCTGTTTAGGTGATCCACGTGCTTCTTTGCGTTGTCGTGACTGTAAGGGGGCGGGGGTTTTTTACCCGAGTCAAGACGGAGTGTTGATGTGGCGTCCTACGTTGGATGCATTTTTCTTTCGATTTAGACGTTTTCGTTTGATGTTTCATCGGGGAGTCCAGTTGTGTTTTTTGAGTCTTATTTTAGCGTGTTTTGCTGCTTGGGGATGGTATTGGTTTAGCGTGGGCGAGTTAGCGAGCTTAGCGAACGGTTCGACGTGGGCGTCCGGTCATTGGTCGATGGGCTGTTGGTGGCTTGGTTGGCTCATGATCTGTTTTGTTGTTTTTCATATCCGCGCCTTTGCTGAACAGCCTAAGACGATTTCCACTTGGTTATCTGTCCCTGCGGAGCGATCTCTTGATCCTCAGGCCTTGATTGATGTTTCCGCGTATACCCACCCCGCGCTTTGGTCCGTCTTAGAGCAGGCGTATCATTTGACCGCCCAAACGGGTCGAGCGGAAATCATGCCGATCCATCTTTTTGCTGCCGCCCTGTCTAGCCCGGCGGGTGGGATTTTCTTGATGAGATTAGGTGTTTCGAGTGAATCTATTAAAGAACCCTTGGTGCAGGCGTTGCGAGCATTGCGTAGCGGTTCACCCACAGTTTTGTCGGCAGCCTCAAAAACGGTTCTCTTGTCCGCGTATTTAATGGCTCGGGAGCGTCGGCGTAAGCATGTGGGCGTGACAGAGCTGTTTGTCCAGGCGTTTTTGGCTGATGAACAGCTTCAAACTATCTTCGATACCCTTGGATTTCCTCGTGAACATGTCTTGCGGGTTGCGCAGTGGGTACGCTTGCAAGAGCAGTTGCGTGAAGAGCATGACCGTTTTGTGGCCTTGTCTCAACATAAGCCAAATACCTCCATGAACCGGTTGATGACGGCTCGACAAACGGCTTTGCTTGATCAGTTCAGCGAGGATTTGACCTTGGCGGCTCGTAACGGGTACCTGATTCCCATGGTGGGACGTGAACGGGAGATGGCTGAGTTGTTACGTGTGATTGAGAGTGGGCGTCAGGGGGTTGTGTTGGTGGGGGATGCAGGTGTTGGTAAGACGGCGTTAGTAGAGGCGTTGGCACGTCGAATGGTTGAGGAAGATGTCCCGGCGGCGCTGTTTGATCGGCGATTGGTATCGGTTCATCTGGCCGCCCTCCTCGCGGCGGGAGATTCCGGGCAGGCGCTTGAACGTTTGCTCGCGATGTTGAATGAAGCGGCCTTGAGCGGAAACATTGTTTTGGTTTTGGAAGGGATCGAGGCCTTGGTTGGTGGAGGAGGTGGTGGTATGGATTTAGCGGAAGCCCTTGCCAGTGAGATAGATAGAGGGCATTTCTTTGTGATTGCGACAACGACTCCCCAAGCGTGGGCAGGAGCGCTTGAACGTCGTTCGTTGGGGAACAAGCTCGTGCGGGTACAGATGACAGAGCTGGATCAGGAGGCGGTTTTGGAGGTATTGATGGCTAAAAGTGGGTTTATTGAGTACGAAACTCACGCGTTTTTTTCCTACGCTGCGTTGGAGCGCTCAGTATCCTTGGCGGCTCGTTATTTGCATGATGAACGTATGCCGCAGGCAGCGCTCAATATTGTGCGTGAGGCGGCGGTCTTGGCGCGTAATGAGCGGGGAGAGCATGTGCTGGTATCGGCGGAGGATGTTGCTAAAATTGTTCAGGCAAAGACCAATATTCCAGTTGAGGCGATCTCTCAGGATGAATCACAAAAACTGTTAAACTTGGAGGAGCGGTTGCATGGTCACGTGATTGGGCAGGAGGAAGCGGTTAAGGCCGTGGCGCAGGCGATGCGGCGTGCACGAGCGGATGTGCGCGAACATAAGCGTCCGATTGCGAATTTTCTTTTCTTGGGTCCAACCGGGGTGGGAAAAACGGAGTTGAGCAAAGCTCTTGCGTTGGAATATTTTGGACATGAGGCAGCAATGGTTCGGTTGGACATGTCCGAATATCAACATCCTTCCTCGATTACTCGTATGATCGGTGCGCCCGGGGATGAGCGGGGTGGGTTATTGACGGAGGCGGTTCGTCGACAGCCCTTTAGTATCATTTTATTGGATGAGCTTGAAAAAGCGCATCCGGATATTCTCACCTTGTTTTTGCAAGTGATGGATGATGGGCGTTTGACGGATGGCGTCGGTAGGACGGTTGATTTTACGAATGCCGTGTTGATTGCGACGAGTAATGCGGGGACTGGATTTATTCAAGAACAAGTTAAGGCTGGATCATCTGTTGAGCGTATTAAATTGGGGTTATTAGAGGGGGAGTTGAAAGGGGTTTTTCGTCCGGAGTTTTTAAATCGCTTTGATGGAGTGATCGTCTTTAAGCCACTGACTCTTGAAGATGTGCGTAAAATTGCCGATCTTCTGTTGCGAAGTTTGGCCAAGCGTTTGGCGGAGAAAGGGATGGGTTTTCGGGTTGAAGCTCAAGCGGTTGAGGAGTTGGCGCAAGCCGGGTTTGATCCTTTGTATGGGGCGCGTCCTTTGCGTCGCGTTATTCAGGAGCGGGTCGAAAATGCGTTGGCGGATGCATTACTGCGTAAAGATGTTGCTCGTCGAGATACGGTGGTCGTGAAACCTGGCGGAAGCTTGGATATTGAGCGAGGCACGTTTGTGCCGGAATAAAGAAGGCGCTAAGATCATTCCGCTATGAAGAT
>CAZLRU010000018.1:0-27365 GCA_964562155.1 uncultured Gammaproteobacteria bacterium | reverse complement strand
ATCCACCGTATGCCCTTACGTGCTTCGACCATCCAGACGCCGAATGTTACTTCGGTTGGACGGTAGTTTATTCGATGTACGTGCGGACTTAACTAATTGCAATTTTGCAGGCTGCCCTCAATAACGATCAGACGAACGTTAAGGAGGACACCATGCCATATACGCATTGTATATTGATTCTTCTTTTGTCGAAGTTCACTGTCTATCGTACGCGATCCGATACATGAGCGGCGTAGGACGGACACGGATGATGGTCGAGGATCTCGGCACTCATCTGTGTCAATCTACTTTTGGATGAAAAGAGCCTGGCGGGTGCCAAGCTGATCATGGGAGATCAGGCTGGAACGATGGTTTGTCGTAGGCTTTGGTCTCCATTGCTCCCTCGGTTTCTACCGTGTGTTCTGGGGAGGTGGTGTTAGAATGTGGCGGTACTTTATAGAAGACCGCGGAGGCTGTCAAGAGTTAAGAACCAAGATCATCGACTGGAGCTGTAAGACCGGGCGTTTTTCCCCAGAATGTTGGCTTTTTTTGTAAAAAAACTTCATCATAGAGATATGCACCATTTTGTTATTCGGGTCATTGGAGCGAGTCACGAGGAGTGGCATCCACAGGCTATCCACAAATATATCGATTCATTGCGGCCATTTGCCAGGGTTGAAGTGGTTGAGTTGGAAGAAGCGCACCGAGGATCGGCTAAGCCGAACGTAGAAGAGACACGGAAACGGGAGGGAGAACGATTGTTACAGTCTCTGCCCGCGAATGCGACGATTATCGCTCTTGATGAACGAGGAGTCAACGATGCTTCAACGAAGTTCGCGGAGCGGGTTGAGCGCTGGAGCGAAGGCGGGAGACTGGTCGTTTTTCTGATTGGAGGATCTTGGGGACTTACGGATGAAGTGAGGAAAAAAGCGCATCACCTTTTATCATTTGGAAAGCAGACCATGCCACATGTGCTGACGCGTATTTTATTATTAGAACAATTGTATCGTGCGGAGACGATTTTACGGGGGAAGGAGTATCATAAATAAATATTAGGAGGGCGTTGCGCGCGGCAGGAGAGGTGGGGGATGGGTCCGTAACCGAGCGCTTGTTTCTGCCTGCGGAACTCGCTTTCCTTCGGAACCGGAGCTCTTCCTTCAGGCGCAGCGACCACATCGGAATAGCTCCTAGCTCAGACAGTCCTCGTCAGAAACAAGTGCTCGGTTACGGACCCTAGTAAAAGTGGATAGAGGGACGTATGCTGGCGGACGATATGTCTTTGCTTACTTCGCCGATTGGGCATCAGGGGACACTCACGTTTTTTACGGGGCCGATGTTTTCTGGGAAGACACTGGAGTTGGTTAGGCATTTGCGGATTTTTCATGAGCAGCAAATTCCTCTGATCTGCTTACGGCCGTCGATTGATACGCGGACGCCGACCGTGCAGTCGCGGTCGGGGTTATTGATTGAGGCGGTCGGGGTTGATCCGAATGACATGCAGGAGATGCGACGATTCGTGCAGGATAAGCTTGTGATCGGCGTTGATGAAGTGAATATGTTTACGCCTGAGCTCGTGGTCGTCTTGGAGGAAGAACTGCGTAAGGGAAAAATTATTTTGGCTGCGGGTATTGATACGAGTTTTCGAGGTGAACTGTTTCCGACGTGCGCGGCACTGATGGCCATTCCGGAGACAGTGATTCAACGCTCGCGCGCGGTGTGTAGTGTGTGCCGTGGATATAACGCGACGCGAACGCAGCGATTACGCGATGGGAAGGCGGTGCCGTATGAGGACCCGATGATTCTTGTTGAGGGAAGTGCTAAAGGCGTGACGTATGAGGCACGATGCTTGGCGCATCACGAGGTTAGCAAAAAATAATATTTTAAAACCGCTCGATGGTACGGGCGGAGAGTGGATCAGTTATTGTTTCGGAAGGAGCATGCTCCGCAGGAAGAGTGGGAACCGTGAGGGCACGGCATAGGCATCATCCTTCATGAGGAGTTTGTCACGCCGACCTTGCGGACCTTGCGCGCCATACCTTGAAAAGTAGGCTGTTCCGGCGTTGGTAAAGAGCAGGAGAGGGACCTCGTCCACGGAGCGGTTGCCTCCTGCAGGATCACGGAGCCAGCGCTCGAAAGACATACCCGTGCAGTGACCGCCCTTGGCCATCGCATCTTCGCCGAAGATCTGGCCCGGGGGCATCCACATTTCGGTGATGACCAGATCGAAGCCACCTGCGTGGACCGCTCGAACGGCTTCATCGACATCGCTGACATGGGTGACGAGCGCCCCGGTCTCCGGCAGTGCGTCGCCGAAGGCGGTGAACGCTCGCCGGTCGGGATCGAGCCACAGAATCCGAACCCCTGTCAGGAGATCTCTTAACGCGTCGCTCATGCGACACCTCCTTGGGGCGAATCCCATCACCAGACAGTCCGTCTTGTCAAATTATTTTAATATCATTTCTATTGGCATCTAAAGTAATATTTGATCCGCCCTGTATTCTCTTGCGGGCATTCTCATACCCAAAAATCGCCGGAATTTTTCGTTCTCGGCATTGGATGGCGCCGTGACTTAATGGTCCGCCGAGTTCGGCGATGACTCCTAGCGGTCGCTTGTTGAGCATCACATCCCACGCGGGAGTGAGGGCGTGGACGATGATGATGGCGTTAGGCGGAATATTGTCTGTTGGATTTGTTGGAAGCACGGCGACGCCTTCGGCGTAGCCGAGAGAGACTGGTTGGCCGGTTTTTTGTGGCTTGTTGGTTTTTTCTACGGAGACTTGATCGTCTTCTATGACGATATCGAGTGGTAGTTCTTTTGTAGGCGATGGAGGGAGTGTCGCTTTTATTTTAGGGAGTGTTTTGCGCCACTCGTCTTTGGCGTCTTCACGGAGAATGGCATAGGCGTCGGCGATGCTCGTAGGCTTGGACCAGGTTTGTCGGCGTTTTGACTCGTTTGGATGCTGTAGATCTATGTCTTGGATGAGAACTTGATCACCTTGTTGTTCGATCCATGTTTCTCGCGCGTGCCAGAGCTTATCGAGATTGATACCAATGTGATCTCGTCGATGCACGGCGAGTTTTGCCAGGAGAGCTGTCAGCGCATACCGTTGCTCGATGTCTGAAACTGACTCAGCCGATTGTGTGTAAAATGTCTCTGGAAATATTGAAAGGTGTTTTTGTAATTGCCAAAGCGTGTGAAATTTTTTAAGGCCCGTTGGTACATGAAATAGTTCTTTGTCAGATCGAACGAAGAGATAGCCTTCGATGATATGGATATATGTGTTTGCGACGCCGCTGTCGACGACTAAACCGAGGGATCTGGCAGCCTGAGCAAATGGACCATCGAGAGAAAATAGGTGCTTTATGATTTTGACACTTTCTGGCGCTGGACGCGAAAGAAGCTCGCCGAAGGTACGGCGTTCAAGATGGATTTTGTGGGGATGAACCGCGTCAGGCATCATACGTTTATATGATACCCGTTCTGCTCACGCTTGCCTTGTTGGGTTGGTTGAGGCCTGAAATTGGCTTAGCTATCCCCTCCCCTGATTTCATGGGTCCGCTTTTGACTTGGGTGGTGACCATATTGGGATTTTTGGCGGCGGGTATTGGAGTATTAGGCGCTTGGCTTAAAACATTGACTCGGTCTATTCAAAATCTCGGTGAACGGCGAATGATTTGGTTATTGTTTTTTCTTTTGGTGTGCTTTGCCGTCGGGTTGGTTGGAAGTTTTGGCTATATTCGTTACCTGTCTTTTCGACCAACGCAGCAACTAGGGACCGTTTTTCCACCGACACATACAACTTCGACAGAAGGTTCGACCGACTTGTTATCACAACGTGTGTCGACAAGTACCGTACTCGTACCAACCTCTTTACTAAAAGAAGTTGTGAAGGAACAACATTGGGATCAACGTATTTTATTATTGGATATTCGTGAGCAGGAGGAGCGAGAAGTTGGTTTCGTTGATGCGAGTACAACGTGGATACGACTAGGAGATTTGGTGAACGGCGGATATCGCTCACTTCCAGCGGACAAGGATATTTTAGTGATTTGTTGGAATAGTATGCGCGGAGAGGAAACGGCACGGTGGCTACGCGAACATGGGCTTGTGAGAAGTTTTGGGATTTTGGGTGGGTTACAAGGTGTGCTCAATGAAGGTGGTCATGGGTGGATTCCGGATGGGTTGCCGTGGACTGGATTGCGGGAGGCGAATGATATTGTGAGTGTGTTTGAGCATGGTCGAGTGCTCGCACTGAAAGATGCGAGGCGTTGGAATCAAGAAGGGGCGCAGGTTATTGATATGCGAGATGAAGCGGCGTTTGCGGATGGTCATATCCCCGGCGCTCTTCATCTGCATCTGCAGACATCGACTTCCGAGCGGGTGGCTTCGATCATTCGTGGATTAGAAAAAAATCGCTCCGTCTTACTCTATAGCGACGACCAGCACAGCGATTTTTATGCTGAGGCATTGGAATTGAGATTGCGGCGGATGGGGTATTTGCAGGTGGGGCTCGTGAGGGATGCGGGGCATGAGTGGGGATATTAACCCCGTATTTATTTACCACATAAAAACACCAGACTTGTTCTCTGGTGTTTTTATGTGGTGCCGCGGGAGAGACTCTTCCTCACCCGTCGTTCGGGGCAACGACCAGAACCTCACTCCTCCTTCGGAATCGGGGTCGTCCAATACATGCCACCGGCATCTATTGGCCGTACCCTTCGAGTCTCTCTCGCCTCAATTAATAACAACGCATGTTAGTGCATGCGTTGTTTATGGTGCCGCGGGAGAGACTCGAACTCTCATCCTCTTGCGAGGGCCAGCTCCTAAGGCTGGAGTGTCTACCAATTTCACCACCGCGGCGTTGTGTGTCTTGCCCCCTTTTGAAATACTCCTTATTTCTCGCTTTTTTTGGCTCTACGCGCTAAACTACGAGTAGATAGCGCGTAGGTTAGCCTAAAGCCGCTAGATTTACAACCTGTTTCTCTTTATATCACTCTCTATGCTTACTTCCTTTAAACGCTGGATGGGAGCCCTCTTGACCCTGGTGGTCATTCTCTCCCCTTCTTTGGCCGGGACCTTTGCCCCGCAAACGGCACAGGCAGCCACGATCAACACCTATATTAAAGGCTCAGAGGCGACTGTCTATTGGTATGCCTCTAATGGCAAACGCTATGTTCTTCCTAACGCGAAGACGTTTTATAGTTGGGTTGGCTACGGCGGCGTACCGGTCACTACCGTTAATAATACCGAGCTTTATGGCATTCCTCTGGGTGGAAATGTAACCTACCGTCCAGGTGCGAGACTTGTGAAAATAGCCACTGATCCTAAAGTGTACGCTGTATCTCGTTATGGTGTGTTGCGCTGGGTCAGCAGTGAACTTGTGGCACGTACATTGTATGGAGATACCTGGGCTCAGATGGTTGACGATGTTCCGGTGGATTACTTCTCGAACTACACCATGGGTAACCCAATCTACAGCAGCGTAGACTACACTCCCAGCATCGAGTACACATCGGTTACGAATCCGAACGACAACATCTCTTCCCAATCTTCTGTTGGTGGATCGAATACGGCTTATAACCCTTATACCTACTCAAACCCCTACTCCTCGGGATACTACTCTTCAACGATTGAGCTGAGCGCAAACCGGACGTCTTTGTACAACAACGAAACCAACCGCAGCGTGACGCTTAGCGCTACGATACGGAACCCTTCTATTGCTAACGATCGTTTGCGTATTCGTGTCTACGATTACTACGTGGGCAATGGCTACTCGGGAACAACCGTTGGCAACTGTGAGCAAACAACTACCTGTACTTTTACCGTTACCATTCCCACCCGTACGGATTCATACACCCAGCAATACGTGGCGGTCGCGGAAGATCGTCTTACCGGACAGCCGATTACCAATAATGCGTCGATTTCAATTCCTGTCTACGGTTCGAGCGGGAATTATAACTCCTATTACCCTTACAACAATAACAACACCTATCAAGGTGGTGCGATCTCTCTCAATGTTGATCGTACGAGTCTTAGTTATAACGATTCTAACCGCACAGCCGTCTTTATTGCGAGCGTCAACACTCCAAGCCTCCCAACGGAACGTGTTCGTATTCAATTCGTGAATGAAACGACCAACCGCGTGGAGCGCACCTGTAATGGCGTTCTTAGCTGCAGCTTCACCTATTACCCTGATAATGCAAACGGCACCGTGTCGTTTCACGCCGAATACCGTGATCGTGAAAATAACGCCTATATCGCCTCTTCAAATCAACAAACACTTACCATCTACGGCAACTCCTCTTCAGGATCGTATGGTAATCGTTTTTCTTCTTCAGCATACGCCCGTCTTGAGCTTCTTGAGCATGTAATGCGGGGGTCTTACGATGTCGCTCGCATGCGCGTTCGTTTATTGAATGCCCCCTCATCTCTGTCTGGTATCTCTATGGTGCTTAGCACCGATACGGGCAGCGTCGGCTATGCCACGGACAACGTATACTGCACGAGCCGCACCGAATGTATCTACGAATACGGAAGTGCTTCTGGGGCTACCCATACCTTCCAAGCTCAGGTAACGGATGCAGGTGGTGCCACTATTTACTCAAATACATTGGCTGTCAGTTTCTCCCCTTATCAACCAGCGTATACCGCGACCGGATTCTCTTCACAGACCCGCCTTATTGGCACTGTTGCAAGTCGAACATCTGACGGATACGGAATTGAAACCATTCGCTATAACGCTCAACTTACTAATCTGTTGGGCTCAGCCAACGGAATCACCATTCGTGTGTACGATGAGCTGACAAATACCCTCCTCGCGACCTGTACGAATGCGCAAGAATGTAACAGCACCCTTAGCAGCAACACGACGGTTACACGTAGGCTGTACGCGATCGCGACTCATGAATCAGGGGCAACCCTCACGAGTGATCGCTTAAACGTCACGTATGGACCAAGCGCTCCTTACACCCCTCCTCCCGTTACGCCTGTCACGTTATCCGGTTCGGTATATACCAGCGCAGACTTTGGCGAGGTGAGAGTTGGACAGAGCGTACGCATCGACGCCACGCTTAACCTCACAAGCGCCTCCGGAGCTGTCCGCGTGGATATCTATCGGCAAGACGGGCAACTTATGAGAACCTGTTCCGGTTTTGGTCTCTCTGGCACTTGTCAGGCGACAACCTCCTTTCCCTCAATTTCGGTTGATGGCGGAATGAGCTTCTACGCAAAAGCTACTGACACAGCCGGTAATACTCTGACGAGTAATTCATTCTTGGTAAAAGTTTTTCCGTAAGCCGGCCACATACAAAAACACCTCGGATCCGTGATCCGAGGTGTTTTATTTTTAGGCCCGTTCGACGTAATCGCCGTTTTCCGTGTTGATGATAATGTCTTCACCTTGTTTAATGAAGAGCGGAACGCGGGTCTTGATTCCTCCATCGAGCGTCACTTCTTTGGTCATATTCCCGCCGCTCACCGTGTTACCGGCGGATGCGTCCATCGCCTCGATCACCTTGAAGGTCATTTTGCGAGGCAACTCCATCGCGATCGGCCGTTCTTCGAAGGTTGAGATATTCACTTCAAGTCCTTCACGAAGATATTGTCCTTGTTCGCCGACATCTTCATCAGACATGGTCACCTGCTCATAACTGCCGTTATCCATGAACGTGTACCCCGTTGCATCGTGATAGAGGTATTGCATGCGACGATGCTCGACCTCGACGATGTCGATGGATTCGGAGGTCTTAAACGTCGTCTCCAAGACTTTGCCGGATTGGAGGTTTTTGATACGTGTACGAACGAAGGCAGCGCCCTTGCCTGGATTTACGTGTTGAAATTCAACCACGAGCCAAAGTCCTTGTGGGTCGCGGATGACAATACCTTTCTTGATGTCAGAAGTGGAAGCCATAATGGGCCGATTGTGCTTCGAAACAGGGGTTTCGTCAAGGTATGGAAATAAGCAAGCCCGCCCCGAGACATCTCAAGGCGGGCGGGCGTCAGGGGCCGAAGGCGGCCCTGAACAGGGGGAGGGCGAACGAGGGGTTGAGGTCTGCGGGCGAGAACCAGTTGCTGGCGTGGGGGCCGCGTACGGCCACCAGCGGAAGGCAGTGCCAGTCCCGATCGGGACGGGCGTCGCTCATACAACCTCATTTGCCTTTAATTAGCGATAAAATGCGTTTCTCCTCGGAAGTTCGTGGTTCCTTTTATTCCATGACTCTACGGACGATCTCCACCGTTCCATTGGCAGCGTTGACCCTGACCTCGTCACCATTTTTCAGAACTCTGGTCGCTCTCTTTAACCCAACGACGCAGGGCACCTTCAACTCGCGTGACACGATCGCTGCATGACAGGTCAAACCTCCTTCATCCGTAATAATCGCTGCTGCTTTTTTCATCGCAGGCACAACACTGGGTGTGGTTGCGATAGCTACTAATACCTCCCCCTCTTTAAAGTCTTTCATGTCTTCAGGGGCATTTACTATTCTTACCTTTCCTGTGACCGCCCCTGGATACGCCACCGATCCTACGAGCTCTCTTACGCCTTGTTCTTCTTGTTGATCATTGGTTTTTTCTACATATGTATCAATAAATTCGCTTGCTTTTTGGGCAAGATACCATGTTTCATCCTCCTGTTCGTTCGTCACTACGTGGAGTTGATATTGCGATTCAAGCTGAGCCAACGGTATGACGTGTCCTTGCAGGCCGGCTGTAATCTGCTCTTTCGTGGCGGCCCGGGCATGACGGAGAGACGTTCCTGTTCTACGAACCCACTCACGAAAAAAGGACTCCATGTGAAAATAGGAACGAGATTGGTAATCCTTACGCCGCGGCTTTGACCAGACGTATTGGCTTGTAAGCGTAATCAGCTCGCGTTCATTCTCATTTCTCGCCACTTTTTCTCTCCATTTTTTTTGCTCGTCTATGATTTTTTTTCGTTCGTGCTCAAGGCCTGTTAGCAGCTCTTGAGGAGAATCTCCTTTTTTGAAGATCGTTTGCAAAAACTCAACAAATTGAATCTCTTCGAACGCTGGTCCTTGATAGACGTAGTACACCCAGCCGTAAGTTTTTGCGTGTAGACGAATTTTCTCTACTGCTTCCGGTATGTGCAGCAGGTCGCTCCACGCCTCTTCTGGAGAAGATTTTGCCATGGCTTTACGTACATCTGTTTGCATCCACAGTTTTTCAGCCATCTTTAAGAGCGCCTTTTCTTGCTCTAATGAAAACGAATCTTTGGTAGGCGTTGTAAGAATCGTGAACGCTCTTTCTCGTTCATTTATTTCCAGGCGTTCCTGTAGGATCTTTTTTAGAAACGACTCAATAAATGACTCGCCTCCAATATCAATCAACGGGAGGAGGGCACCGACCGCGTATTGTCTGGCCTGCAAATGACTGAACTGTTCATACACCCTCACAAGATCCTCCTGCGTCCAAGCCGATAGCTCGGCGGCATACACCCCCTCCGTCATTTGATTCATCTCCTCTCCCCACGTTTCTGAAAGCTCCATCAGGCTCCGTAGCGTATTTGGGTCTTTCTCGATATGCGTTTTTAACGTTTCACGCGCTCGATTCCAAGAATTACGCTCGATGAGGTATTCGATCTTATTCTTACGAGAAACGATCCCAATCAGCGGTCGTGGAATACCAAACTGACTTGGCCAGATATCCGCCAAATGGACCCAGATTTGATTACGTATCAACGGTGAACCCGCGTCTTGCGCCACGATAGTATATTTTTGCATGGAATCCATATCTTTTATTTCCAATCTATTCTTTAGAAATAGAAGATGGGGCGAGTCGTGAAGGAAGACGACTCGAGAGGAACGCCTTAGCGCGGGATGAAGCGAAATGCTCACAGCAGATGGCGACAGCTCTCGGGCTGCGTCCTGGGTGCCGATGTCTTGTAGCCAGGCGCTATTGCTCGGCGAGATGAGGATACTACGATGCACATTATTGTGTATAAGTTTTTTCTTTTTTATTGATATATACTCATTTTTTGCTTTATTTTAGCTCATTTACTGTTGTTGAATATTGTTAACAACTTGTGTATAATATTGGAATCTTGGTAGCCCAGCTCCCCTCCTCTGACGAGGAGGGGCAGGGGGAGGAGTTCCAAGGAAACAACAGGTAGCCTCAGAGAATGCCTGTTTCCTTGGGTTAGTAATCCTCCCCTAACCCCTCCTTGCCAAAGGAGGGGAATCTAACATGAAATCTCCAAAAGACCTGCTGCGCGCTCAGCTCACAGAACCGGAGACGGAGGTGTACTTAGCGTTGCTAACATTGGGGAAATCGAAGGTTGTTCATGTTGCACGACAGGCGGGAATGGACCGATCGCTTACCTATTTTCATTTGCGACGATTGCAGGAGAAGGGATATGCCCGTGAGTCGCGGGCCGGTTCGGTGAAGCAGTTTATCGCCACGCCTCCGGCGGAGGTTTCCAAAAAACTCCAGGATTGGTCGTCTTCATTTGCGACGATCGTGCCAATGCTTGAGCGACTTGGACATCCCGATCCCAAATCCCCCACCATTGAAGTCTTTGAGTCACGGCAGGGGTTTTTGCACGTGTACGAGGAGATTGCGGCCATGGATGAGGGATCAACCTTTTGTGTTTTAGAAGGTAAACGCGCCCTGGCCGGGGAACTCTCCCTTCTCACTCAAGCAGAATGGCAGCGCTTTTTTGAAGTCATTCTTGAAAAGAAGATCGCAACAAAAGGACTGTTTACCGATACGAGTCGATTGTTGCCGCAAGCAAAGCTTTCAAAAACAAATCACGCGCTTCTCACGAAACGCGTGTGGCATATGCGTCTTATCGAAGAGACGCGTTTACCGTTTGATGATTTGCTCATGATCTACGGACACAAGGTGGCGTTTTTATTTCCGGAGGATTCCTTGGTTGTAACCCTGGAACACGCAGGAGTAGTGAAAGCGCTCACGATTATGTTTGAGACCTTATTTTTACTCGGTTCGCCGGTTCGAGAGGGATGGCGTTAATCTTCTAGGCCTGGCCTGTGGATGGACTATTGAGAGCAAACGATGCTTTAAGGAATTCGATCCGCTCTTCATCCTGATCATCACCTATTTCATGCAGCTGTTCTACGAGAGCCTGTGTTAGTGACACGAGCTCTGAATCATGCAACAGGTCTGAACCGAGCTGTTTGTGCATCTTTACCAGACCTTCGAACGTTCCCCAACTGGAAAAATTATCTTCTAACATTGCTTGCAGCATCTTCTTTGCCTCGATGCGTGTGAATTCTTGGGCATGAAAGGATTTTTTTTCAAGCGCTGGTTGTTGAGGTGGTTGGTTGGTGTAGTGGAAGGTTTCCATAGGAGGCTTATAATAATGGACTCGTGTTTTTTGGTCTATTTATTTTGAAACCGTTCACGGACGGGAATAGGCATGAGTTCAGAGATGGAGTCGACGCCCGCAAAGAGCATCACGAGACGATCAACACCAAAGGCGATACCGGCAGCGTTGCCCATGCCAGGCAAGGCTTTAATAAAGCGCTCATCGATATCCCACGTATTTTTACCGAGTGAGCGGCGGAGTTCGCGCTCCTCTTCGAAGCGCGCTCGTTGCTCGACAGGATCACAGAGTTCGGCGAAGCCGTTGGCGAGTTCGAGAGTACCGATATAGAGTTCCGTACGCAGGGCGTAGCGTGGGTCGCTAGGATCTTTGCGGGCCAGGGCAGCCATGGAAGCGGGGTAGTTATAGAGAAACGTGGGTGGCGTCCCTAGCTTCGGCTCAACCTCACTGAGGAATATTTTAAAAAATAGATCATCCCACGAGTCTGACTCGGTGACACTGTGACCATGATCTTTTACTACGCGCACCAACGCTTCGCGATCATCAAGAAGAGGATCGATGTCGACATTGGCGTATTGCTGCATGGCATCGCGGACTGAAAGACGGCAAAAAGGAGACGTGAACAGATTTTGCTGTAATCGATTCGCAACGAACCGGATCATCTCTTCTGTGTCCTTCATTAATTCTTCGAGACCTGCCTCGCGGCGATACCATTCTAATAAAAGAAATTCTGGGTCGTGGGTTCCATCCCATGGCTCACTATCACGGAAGCACGGACCGAGGTCGTATATTTTATCGAAGCCTGCTCCGAGCAACTTTTTCATCGCGTATTCAGGTGAGGTGATGAGGGCGGCGGAATGGGACGCGGGGAGAATCGAACCAGAGACAGGTGCCTGATGGACCTTCGTCCACATAGGATCGAGATAGGGTTCTTGGCCGGGGAGGCCGACAAGTCGAGGTGTGTGAACCTCTAAAAATCCTTGCTCATCAAAATAGGCGCGGATGGCACGAACAACGCCTGCACGTAATGTAAGAAGTTGTTTTTTATCTATCATACATCGATCACGCCTCATCACCGTCTTTCAAGCATTTCTTTTTTATCCACTAGATCAGTTAGCTGCTCTAGGAAGATCTCCCGCCCATTGCATGAGCTGCCCTCTCAACTGTCCTTTTGTCCCTCCGGGAATGCTCTCAACAGCATCCAGAAGATTAAATGCCTTTTCTACATCTCTTTCTTCGATTGCTTCCCGCACGCCTTCAAGACAACTTACGTCCTCTGGATCTGTCGCTTCTTCTATCGCATCCGCAATGATTGTTTTAAGCGCAATCGAACCCTCTACTACACGCCTAGCCGCTTGCGCGTCGTGAGCGTGTTTAAATCCCGCATCTTGTGCGGTGGAAGGAACCTGAAAGATTCGCGTATGTTCTGTATCCGGATCTATATACGCTTCTTGACTTACAATAATGGACGCGGGAGATTCGGGATTCATATTGTTGATATTTGACTATACCTTCTGCGTTTTGTCGATAGCAAAACCCCGCCTTTGGGAGACGGGGTTTTGTGTTTAGCGAACCAAGTATGGCAGCAAAGCCATGAAGCGGGAGCGTTTGATTGCGTTGCCGAGCTTGCGTTGGTGCCAGACGCAGACGCCGGAGCGTTTGCGAGGGACGATCTTGCCAAAGGATGACAAGTAGCGGCGCAAGGTATTGGTATCTTTGTAGTTCACGTCTTGTGCGTTCACTTGGCAGAAGTGACAGCGGCGTTCGGTTTTCATCATAGTAATGTATTATTTAGAAGGGAATGTCTTCGATACGGATCTCTTGATCACCAACGCCTTTATCGACAGCGGGTGCGGAGGCAGGCATTGCTTGATATGAAGGACCGCTATTCATGGAGGAGCCTCCTTGAGAAGGGGCGCCGCCACGATCGAGCATGATCATGTTTTCTGCGACGATTTCGGTGCGGGTGCGTTTTTGCGCATCCGGCGTTTCCCACTCGCGAGTTTGTAGGCGACCTTCAATGTAGATCTTTTTGCCTTTGCTTAAGTACTGCTTACAAATATCCGCGAGCTTGCCCCAGGCTACAATGTTGTGAAATTCGGCGCGTTGTTGCTTTTGGCCTTGAGCATCGGTCCAAACCATGTTGGTAGCGACACCGAAGGAAGCGACACTTTGACCGGTCGTGGTGGTCCGAACTTCCGGGTCACGAGTAACATTGCCAATGATCGTAGCGCGATTAAGATCCATATACGACGATCTTATACTGCTTTCACATCTTCGTTCAAGGCGGTGTCAATCTTGGTTTCGAGATCGGTCTCGGAAATACCGGCGACCGCGGACTCTTTGGCTTCGCCTTTGTTTTCAAGAGCAGCGACGCCATCTTTCAATTCTTCTTTGGTTTCGTCTTTTGCTTCGGCGGCCTTTTCACGGCGGCGGCGATCTTCACGACCTCCTTCAACAACAATTTCCGTGAATTGAACGAGATCAAATTTGGCTTCTTCACCACCTTCTTCGGCGCGAATAATCAAATGACGAAGAACTTCTGGCGTAATGCGCAAGAGCTCATCGAGCTTCGCAACGGTGCCGTGTTCAGCCGTGAACATAACGAGCACATAGTGGCCGTGGCGTTGCGTTTTGATGGTGTACGCCAAACGGAATTTTCCGAGGCGACGTGTGGAGTCGATGGTGGCGCCAACTTTGGTAAATAAAGCGGCGATTTTTTGTTCGACCGTGCCGACTTCTTCATCAGTGAAGGTTGTCGGAATGATGTACAACAGCTCGTAGCGAGAGGTTGTCATAGTTGAGTGCAATACGTCCTCTATTTGAGGTGTCTGACGAGCAGACGTGGCCGATTGCGATCAAGAGTAAAAGTGGCGTTAGATTAGAGAAAAATTGGTTCTTTGTCAAGACAATACGCAGCCCTGCGGGCGGCGGAGGGGAAAGTTAGGCGATGGGCTCCAGCGACAAGGTCTTTTTACTCGCTCCGTAACTTGTTGCATACGTACGTTGGCTTCGCATTTGGTATTGATAACTTCAAACATACTCACTCCTAAAAAGACCTTGTCGCTGGAGCCCTGGATTAGGATAGGGGGACGAAAGGGATATAAAAAGCAGAAGACCCGCAGAGAGGCGGGGTGAGGGGGCTAGCCGACGATGGGGGCGTGTTGTGAGGCGATGAGGGTGGCGAGAGCTTGGTGCAGAGGGGTTTGGGCATCACTGTCGGGGCGGGCTGGGAACGAGGGGTCATACCAGGGAGCGGGATAAGGGGGACGTCCGAGGGGACGGCGGCGCTTTTTTCCCCTACGCTCAGGACGACCGCGAGACTTGTGCTTCTTTCGCTGCAAACGACATCGGAGCGACATCATGTATCTCCTCGGTTGGGACTGTACACCTTTGTATAAAAAGTTGAAGCCCCGCGCATCTTTCGACGGGCGGGGCGTGTTGGAGAAGGAAGAGTGATGAGATTTTTGTCCGACGTGGGACAGGCTCCTCATCTCGAGCCGTTAGGCATTACGCCCGCTTGGTAGCGGGAGAAAGGGCGAGTGCTCGGTTTTTGGAAAGTCAGGAGCTGGACTTCTTGGAACTTTTATCCCGCTTTGTCGGCGGGGGCGTCGGGGGTTGCGGTCCCGGCGCCGATGTTGCTGATGAGGACGACGCCGGAGGGCGTCGGAGGGCGCAGGAGAGGGGGCATCGCGAACGGGGTGAGCATGGAGGCCACGAAGACCTGGGGGGGCTGTCCCGCGTAGACGGGGGTCGTGGCTCGAACGACCGAGCTGTTCGCGGCCGGAACCGGCTGAGAAGGAGCTGCCCGACGCATCCGCGCCGGGGTCATATCAGCAGCCGTGAGAGGCTCGTTGTTCACCGGCTGGGCTTCCGGGCCGAGCAGCCAGGCGAAGTAGGTGCTGGGCCTCACGGGGGGAGCGGGGGCACGGGTGCGAACGGCCTCCATGCGGCTGGTGGGCGCCTTGTTGCGGTGGATCGCGGGGGCGGCCGACTGTTCGACGGTCGGCGTTTCGGCCGTGGTGGGCCCGCCGTTGGCGGCGGGGAGGGCGACCGTCAGAGCGTCGTGCACCATGGCCTCGGGGGCGGCGGCGGCCGGCACCATGACGGTTTGGTGAATCAGGGGGTTCGAGGCGCGCCGCAGGTTGCGCGGCACCTCGAACCGCCGGGTGAGGGCGGTGTTGTTCGCGCGCCAGGCGGCGCTCTGAAAGCCGTCGCTGATCGACGCCTCCACCATCAGCACCTCAGGAGCAGCTTCGTCCGAGAGGTCGAGCGTCTCGAAGGTGGTGGCCGCGGCAGGGTGGGGACTGGTCTCCGCGCGGCGGGCGCGGAGACGACGCATGACCTCACCGATCTCGCGACCGGTAGGGATGTGGTCTTCGGGCAGTCCCTGCCCGAAGACCTCGGGCCAGATACTCTCAGGGAACGCGCGCAGGAGGACGACGTCGCCCTCCGCCTTGACGGCCCTGTTCTCGAACGCGTTCACGACCTGAGCGGTGCCGCGATTCATCTCCTTGATGGAGAAGACCTCGCGCTCGGCCTTGCCGGCACGGGTGAGCGCGGCATTGCGCGCTGAGATGAGTTCGCCTACTTCAGCGTCGTGGGAGGCGATCACTCGCCCCACGACGCCGATCTGGTGGCTGATCGAGGCGATGGCGAGGTCGTGAGGGACCTCGCCGATGCCCGCGTCGAGGATCTTGGCTCCGATGAGGAGCCGCATGATCTCGGTGCGGGCGCCTTGCGCCTCGCACGCTGCCACAGTGGCCGCCTCCTTCAGCCCACGCGTCTTCTTGAGGCGCGTGGCGAGCCGGCGGCCGGCGCGGGTCTGGGCCTTGATCTCGATCTGGGCGGCGGCGGCCGTGAGGCGGCTACCGCTGACCTGGCCGAGGACGAAGAACATGGCGCACGCGAGCGCCGTGACTCCGAAGAGGTGGTCCGACGCGAGCATGGGCTCGGCCGGCGCGTTGGGGGTGGGGGTGGGCTCAATGGTCTTGGGCGCCTCTGCCGCCGGGGCGACGTTGACGCACACGGAGCGGAGGGTGGCGGCGAGCCAGGCGATCTCCACGTTGGCCGCGGCGGGCGGGAGGGTGTCGGTGTTGAAGTTGCCGGCGCGGGTGTGGTCGGGCGAGCCCTTGGGGGTCCTCTCCATGACGACGAGGCCGACCTCGTTCAGTCTGAGGGACCCCCAGAACTCGTTGACAGCCTTGATCACGGCCGCGGACGCGGCGCCCTGGAAGGACGCTGCGACCTGCTTCATCTCGTCGCGGTAGTACTTGATGGTACCCGCGAGAGCGGCCAGCAGGGCTGCCAGGGAGACCGCGAGGGCAGAAACGATCAGCTTCCAGTTCTGGATCGTCGCGTCGCGACCTCGGATGGTGCCGTCGCGACCTCGGATGGTGCCGTCGCGCTCTGAGATGATGGCGCGGAGCTCCGTTTCGCGGGCCTCGCAGCCCGCGGTCGCATCCGTGCGGGCGACCGTGGGGTTGACCACGGCCGCCGTGAAGGCGGTCGCCCAGATGGCGACCGGCAGGTCGGCTTCGCTGATGGCCGCGGCGATGAGCCGCGACTGCTCGTCGAAGATGGCTCGCTGCGCTGCGGCGCTGTTCGCGTGCGCGGCCTCGCGAGCGATCTCAGGGAGGCGCCTGCACAGCTGCGCCCCCGGGCGGGGGTGCTGCCGCGCATCGTAGACGCGCGGGACGGAAACCGCCCCGGACTTGATGCTGACCCGGAGGCTGTAGCCGCGCCAGGCGCGGTAGTCGGGGGGTGCCTGGTGGTTAACCCAGGCGACCGTACTCCCCTCGTAGAAGTCCCCGGCGAAGGATCGCGCCAGCATACGCGAGCGCGCACCTTGGCGCGGGGGCAAGCCATCCGTGCATGTTGCGCTGGTCGGCGACACGCGCCGCTGACGCCCCGTAGCGGGGTCCATGATGGGCGCGCCGGTGAGGGCGTCCGTCATGGGGCACCACAGCCACCCCTCCTCGATCGAGATGCGGGTGAGACCGAGGTGGCTGATGGTGTTTGTAATTTCGCGCACCAGGTTCGCGGTCACACTGGCGTCGCCGCCGGTGTAGACCGCCGCGACGAGCGCAGCGACCGTGGTCACCGAGGACGAGGCAGGCGCGCGAGACGCGAGACGCTGGAAGGGGAACTGCGCCGGGGCGTGGGCCTGGCTGGCCTGCCCCGAGGTGAGGTCCTCCGCCGTCATCTCGACCACACGCCCGATGGAGACCTTCGCGCCCCGGGGGACGCTGAAGGCCATCGGCTCGTTCCAGGGGCCGCAGGCGGCCTCCTGGGACGCCTGAGCCCAGGCGGGGTTGGGGTTGAGAATCCCCACCACGATCGCCACCATGGCGAACGTGATGGCCAGGACGATGGTCCTGGTGTACGAGGCTGCTGAGCTTCTCATCACATGCACTCCTTACAAACAGTGAAACCAACCCCACGTGCGAGGGGGCTGGCTTGGTTGACTGACTCGGGTTGTCGACGTACGACGTGACTTCCCAAACTCGGACACTTCGTACGCACCCCTGGTAAAAACCATTGGCGCGACAGCATATTTCATCATCTTTTTGGCTTTTTGTCAATCCTTCGAGGCTCTAGTTGAAGGGATTTTTTACATATCAATGAAAAGGCTCGTCTCTGTTTTACCGATGCGTCCATGCCTCAAAACGAACAGGCTTTATTTTTGGCTAAAATAAGGCTTTTTATTATAAAAATAGTGAAGCCCCGCAAGCGATGCTTAAGCGGGGCAGAAGGACTGATGAATGCAAGACTTTTCCGGTGAGGCTGGACGGTGTCTTGGGGACCTTTGCCGTGGATACTCTCTTTGGGAGACGCGTGATGTGGCTATACTCATCGGCCGCGTCTGGATAGAGAGGGAGTAAATGTGTGTGGTTTTTGGATAAAAGGTACCACACTAACCTTGTGAACGGATCAGGGGGAGGTGGGCATGAGCCGCTCCACAGAGACTTCAGGGTCGAGTTCCGTGAGGCGTTTCAGAAGTGCCTCGATCATTTCCACGATGGTGTGGTCAGAGCGGATCATCGCCTTGTGAGCGATCGGATGGTTCAGCGCCGCGTTACGGGCGTCGATAATCTCGTTCATGTGATGTGTAATCTTCAGTACGAGCGCGTCCAGGGAAGAGATCACCTGTTTGAGAGGAATGTCTTCAGCGGGATGCTCGATTCGGCATGCATCTGACAACGCAACCAGTCGTGTACGCAAATCGCGCTCCAACTCCAGGCGCGCCGCTTCTGCCTTCTTGACTCGAAGCTGCAGGCTTCGCAACACCTTCTCCACCGCGTGCTGAACCTTCTCTCCGTAATCATCGTGACTTACATTCACGATCGGATCCATTTTTGCCCACTTGAGAAAGTTATCAGCGACTGAGAGAAGAACTCCTACCGACTTCGGCTTCAGGCGATGCCTGCCCCCGAACTCTGTTCCGGCCGGTTCACCTGCGCCAGCCCGCCACATCGTTGTGACTGTGTCGCCGTATTCGGTCGTTGAGCGGGTACCCAGGAGAGCGAGTGTTCCCTCATGCTTCGCCTGAAGGGCTTTAAGTCCCTCCGTCAGCATCATGGTGGGATTCTCGTGAAACGGGAGGGCTTCGCCGCCCAGCGTATGGCTGAACGCCGCATGAATCTCATGCGCGATACCGAAATTGAGAGCGTGCAGAGCCTCATCCTTCATTGAGGCGAGGAGGGCGATCCCCTTCGCCACCACTGTGCCGACAGGCGCATCCGAGGGCGTGAGGATTCCTGCGCGCGCGAAGGTATCGCTCACCGTCTTACTGGCAGCGAGCGCGGTGGCGTCAGTGCCTGCGCGGAGAATACGACCGAGGTCGTCGACCTCCGTTGCTTGAAATCCGCTTACGCGCGCGAAGAAGTCTGTGGCTTCTTTTACCGCTTCTCGACGGGCCGCGGTGGTGGCCGCCTTGCTCGCTTGCTCTGCAGCCTTCTTCAGCACCGTATCGATAGCCCCAGTCAACTCATCCAGCATGATTGCATAGTCATTCTCCGCCGCGGGCGAGATCGTCGTTCCCGCCAGACGCAAGAACTTCGTCGCGAGACCCCTCACGCGAGCAAAGGCTGGTCCGAGTTCGATAATGACCGCTGCACGACCGGTTTTGATGCCTTCATCCTTCCCTTCATCGTGGCCAGTTTTGTAACCGGCGTCACTACCACTCGTTGTAGCTTCATCAATTTGCTGCTTATGATCTTTTGCACCCCTCTTGTTGAGCCAATACTGAAACAGTAGAAGCGCTCCGAAGATGAAGCAGAGGGGCACGCTGATCCACGTGAGCCAGTGAAGCTGATTACGCGCTTCGATGAGGGGGACGCGGATGTAGACCACCTGCTTCTGGGGCACGAACGTGAACGCACCCAACGCCCGTTGCACCAGCACACCCAAGAGCGCACTGATCACAGGAGAGGAGACATCACGCAGCATGACCTGCCGGTCGGTTCCCGCGAGAGCCTGGAGATGCGTGCGCGCATCGTCACTCGATCCCGCTCCATCGGCAATCACGGCGCGGACGGTGGTTTCCGTGGGACGGTGGATGGCTTCGTAGGAGATGCCGCGACCTGCGCGGACGGTGAGAGCTCGCGAGCTCGGGACGCAGCGATGGCTGAACCACCGCCGCGGATCCCGCGGATTGGCGCGCATAGCCTCGCGGCTCAGCGCGAGCTCACGGCGCTCATATCGAGCGTCGCTCCCGGCGGTCAGGTCCATTAGGCAGGTCGCCTTCAGGACTCCGGCACCGAGAAGAGTTTCGGCCACGTCGGCCGGTGAAGGAAGGTTCGCCAGCGACGGCCGGCGGAAGTCCCGCAGGTACCGCGGGCGAGAGGAAGCATCGAGCGCGAGCTGCGTAGGACAAACGCCCCAGCGCGCACAGGGCTCGAACTGCTCGGCCGACACCCCGTTGATGAGGGCCGTGTAAACATCCACGAACCGCGTGCGCTCGTGAAGCACCGCCGTGGAATGCTCTTGAGCCACGGCGACGGAAGGAAACATCATGACAGACAGCGCCGCCATGATTGCCAGGAGCCTCATAGCCCCAGCGATGACGAACCTCGTCTTCTGACACATGACCCGACTCCTCGGGAGACCTTGTCTCCAGTTTTTACATCCTGTCCTACCTAGAATCATCTTTGTACTCAACCAGCATCATGATGCTGGGTTAAGCGAAAAATGGTTCTTTATAGGGCGTACGAATGATCACACCAAATAATGAAGGCTCGGTCAAGCCATTCCTCTCCCTATACTGAATACTAAATACTCTATACTCTGGTGGATATGCGTCATTTTCTTTTATTGGGATCCCATCCTTGGCTGTCCTTAGCAGAAGCCAAGGCTGTTTTAGGCGGGCGGGCACCCACGATTGTTGGGTCCGTGGCTTTGATTGAACGAGATGAATGGGATGGAGGTTGGTTACAGGAACGTCTGGCGGGGACGATCAAACTGGGCGATGAACTCTTCGCGTGTCCTTTGAAAGAACTAACCGCGGAGCAGATTGTGGCCGCCTTGCCGGAGCGCGAAGGGACGTCGAAGCTCACGTTTGCCATCACCGTCATTGGGATTCCCACGAGTGTATTGCAACGGCTACCCATTGAATTGAAGCGCGCCATGAAAACCTTTGGACGCTCTGTTCGTTGGTTTGCGGATAAGGATGGGGATGTGAGTCCAGCAGCGGTTGCGAAGCTTGGATTAACGACCGAAGGGTATGACATTGTGGTTGCTGTTGAACGAGGAATCGCGCACGTGTGCCTTACAAGCCATGTCCAAAATGCAGACGCTTGGAGCTTGCGGGATTATGGTCGGCCGGCGCGCGATTCAAAGAACGGCATGCTGCCACCGAAGCTTGCGCGCATGATGGTAAATCTGGGAGTTGGGACTTCAAAACTCTTACGCAAACCAACAGACCTTTCCCTGGAACCACCATCTGACTCCCCTCTTACGATTCTGGATCCCTTTTGCGGAAGTGGGACAGTATTGATGGAATCGGCCCTCATGGAGCAACACGCAACGCTGATTGGATCGGATATTGATGCTAAGCAGGTGGCCGATACCAATAAGAATTTAGATTGGATGGTGGAAAAACATCTCATCTCACAAGAGCAGCGCGCTCGGATTAACTGCTTTCCGCATGATGCGCGTTTGATTGATGGCTTCGTTCACGAACCGGTTGAGGTGATCGTGACGGAAGGATTTTTAGGGACCCCGCTACGAGGACATGAGCCGGTCGCTTATCTAGAGGAAGGTGCGCGAAACATAAAAAAACTGTGGGAGGAGAGCTTGATGGCCTTCGCGAAGATTCAGCCAACGAACGGTGTGGTGATTGGTGTTTGGCCAGAACTACAAACGCCACAGGGGCGGGCAGCGGTTGAGCTGGGTCGTGAGGTACGTGAAGCGGGATACCAACTCGTTGACCCATTAGGAGATTGGACAGATGCGGAGAAAGACCTTGTATATGCGCGGGCGGATCAAATGGTGAAACGCAGAATTGTGGTATTAAAAAAACAATAACCGGCTCTTGAGGGAGACCGGTTGGGAGGAGTTTTGTATTACATTAAGTAGTGAAAGAGCGGGGGTTGTTTAGATGTTGGTCGGGGTCGGTTGGTCTTTGAGGTTATGTGTGTGGCGAAGAGCCAGGCTAAGCGTCTGACAGATTTGAGCGAAGAGGAGGGGTGCTTTCCCCGTCACGGCCGGCAGTTGAAGCAGCGCTGTACGAACGGAGATGTGTACGTGAGGGTTGTGAGCGTAGGTGTCGATCCATCTACGGACGAGTGTGTCGAGAACGGAGGTGTTGCAGAGAGAGTCTGTGAAGACATAGTCCTGCAGTGAGGAGGATCCTCGAACACTGTATCGAGATGAGGGAGGTGGCGTAGGAGTTGTTGGAACTGAGGGCTGCATTCTCACCCCATAATCAGGGGTATCACCTCTCAGGATGGAGGTGTGAGAGGGCTGACGGTAGGGCATCAATGCCACTGGTGATGACTCGAGATCACTCGTGTCCACCTCTTCCCAGATGGGTTCCGTCTCGGGGATCGGTTGAGATTGGGTATGACGCTGACGCTCTTTTTGAGAGCCGTGCCTTTCCCCCATGAAGAAACTTACGACATTGCTCAGCAGCATAAAGCCGAGCATGAATAGGAAGATTGCGAGCTCCCTCCTGCGCTCATGCATGAGCGCGAAGGCTACAGAAGAGCAGATGACCTGAACTCTCGTTCTGAGAGAAGCGTGCGCGCTTACTCTGGGGTGAACGCTCTCGAGAACGGGTTGAGGTTTTTGCTCCGGCGAGGTGATGCTGGCATCTTCGCTCTCTGGAGTCCGTGGGGAGGAGGGTGTCGTCTGCGCAGGGATATTTACCGCTCGTCGATCACGGATACTGATCCATACTCGTGCCAAACTCGCTCCTTCCGGAAGGAGGCTCCGGAGCCTGTCCATGGCGGCACTCGGAGACAGGCTGAGCCACTCCTCCATATTCCCTCGACACATCGGCAGGGAGATGCGGTAGGCGCGGTGATGCAGACGGTAACGGAGGCGAAAGGCTCCATCACGACCGGCATTTGCACAGAGCAGTGCCAGCGGGTGCACCCGCACGGGCGCCGATACAGACATGGTGTCGAAAGCGCGGAGGGCGACGGCCAGCGAGACTCGCTGATCCGAAGGAATCGGAACGTCTGAGTGATTCGCTCGACGCAGAAGGGTAATGAATGATTCGTCGGGCGCCGTGTGGACGCTCACGTAAGTGGCGACGAGGGCGGGCGCTTGCGCGCTCGCTTCGCGACCGAAGAGAAACAAACTGGACACGATCACGAACAGACGAACCCACATCCCCATACTCATGACACCATTGCTCCTGTGCTTTTTCTTACCTAGCTGTTTTTTGCAGCGTCCGGAGACTTTATCACGAGTTCAGAGACAGGCAAACTCTCTTTGACTCCTTTAAAAGAAAAACCCCGGTATTGCTCCGGGATTTTCTTGATTTTTTTTCTTACGGGTAGATCTGCTTGCCGTCTTCGTCGTAGACGATAATCGCCTGGACCGGGCAGGATTGGGCGGCGAGAAGAATTGTGTCGCCATCGGCGGCGTTTTGATCGACGATGTAGGCTTTATTTTCTTCGTCGAGCTGGAAGACGCCGGGAGCGACCGTCACACACGGTGCAGCACCGATGCAAAGATCGCGATCAACGACGACTTTAGATATTTTGAGGGGCATAGTTACGATTGGACGAACTCGATGTTTTTTATACTAGGAATTTTTTCTCGCACCAGGTCTTGGATACCTTCCATGTAGGAGCCGGAACAGGCGCAATCGCCACAGAAGCCTTTGAGCTCGACCACGCAGTGGGTGTCGCTAGCTTCTTTGACGGCCACACTACGACCAGCGGCTCGGAGCATAGGTTCCACGTCAACGAGAGCAGATTCGATCAAAGATTTTGGGTCCATAAGAAGATGGAGAGAAGATAGCGGAAAGTGGACCGATCTGACAAGTGGGCTAGCCCCCAAAGTACTTGTCCTTGTAAAAACGCAGAAGTTGTTCGACTTCGGGGAGGCAGGCGGGGTTACCGATACCAACTTTGAGTTTCGCCTGAAGTTTTTCCACGGTGTCGGCGCCTTCAAGGACAGCTTCTTCGATATCGTGGTCGGTGACTTTGGTTTCAGGATCGATGATTCTTCCTTGCTCGACTTCGATCTTATCGACCATCCCATTGCGGCGATACCAGTCGTTGATGGCCGCGCGGAGCGCTTTATCGCCTAGAACAGAACAATGGACTTTGCGAGCGGGAAGGCCGCCCAAGCGCGTCATGATATCTTGAGGTCGGAGTTTGCGAGCTTCTTCAAGAGTGAGTCCCCCGTTTTCCGTCACGATCGTGGACATCATTGAGGTTGAGGCGATGGCGGATGCGCAGCCAAAGGTTTTCCATTTTAGATCAGTGATGCAATTCGTTGTGGGATCGACACGAATCCAAATCTTCATGGCGTCACCACATGCAGGTGAACCCACCATCCCCATGGCCGCATCTTTGTATTCTTCTTCACGGCCATCTTCAAGAAAATTCTTGGGATGAAAGAAGTGATCTTTAACGGTGTCCGTATAGAACCAGCCTTGGCCGGTCACGTTGCCCGCGCCCACAATATCGCCTTTGGTGGCGGTCGTGTTGGGAGCGACAACGGTGGGCTGTTGAGGAGAAGAGGACATAGTTAGCCAAAATATTTCATATCTAAATTCACGGGGCTCATCTTTCGTAGACGCTCGATAATACCAGGCATGACGCTGATAACGTGATCGAGCTGTTCTTTTGTGGTTGTACGGCCAAGCGTGAAACGGATGGAGCCATGAGCAGCTTCATACGAGAGGCCCGTCGCGAGGATCACATGGGAAGGGTCGAGTGATGCGGAAGCACAGGCGGAACCGGTGGAAGCCATGATGCCTTCGGCGTCCAGGTAGAGAACAGCAGCTTCACCTTCGATATCCAGGAATGAAACGTTGACGCTGTTGGGAAGGCGTTCGGTTGGATGACCATTAAGACGCGCCTTCGGAATTTTGAGGAGGCCCTCAGCGAGATGATCACGGAGCGTTATTAGTCGCGCACCTTCTTGTTCACGTCCACCGCTTGCAAGCTCAAAGGCTTTTGCAAAGCCGATGATGCCGGGAACGTTTTCTGTGCCGGAGCGAAGGTTACGCTCCTGCCCCCCACCTCGTATGAGCGGTTCTATTTTGGTGCCGCGACGCAAGTACAACAACCCTACGCCTTTAGGGCCATACATTTTTGAGCCGTTGAACGTCAGTAGATCCACGTGGAGCTTGTCGACGTTTAGCTCCAGAGCACCGGCGGCTTGGCACGCGTCAGAATGAAAGAAGGGGTAAAAGGTTTTTTGCTCTTTGCGCCACGCGAGCAGAGCACGACCGAGATCGGCGATGGGTTGAATGGTGCCGATTTCGTTGTTGGCCATCATGATGGAAATCAGAATGGTGTTTGGCGTGAGTGCGGCCTCGAGATCACTCACAGAGACCCGACCCTCGCGATCGACAGGGAGGATGGTGAGATCGATTTGTTTTATTTTTTGCCAATGCAACAAGGGCTCGAGCACCGAATGATGCTCGATGGAGGTTGTGATGACATGCGGAAGACCTTCTTTGACGGAGGCGCGGTGAGCATTGATCACGCCCGAGAGAGCAAGGGCATTTGATTCGGTGCCGCCGGAGGTAAAAAGCATTTCATCGTCGTGAGCGCCGATAATGCTCGCCATGGATTTACGAGCACTAGTAACCGCTTCTTTGGCGCGTACGCCCATCGTATGAAATGAAGAAGGGTTCCCAAAATCTTCCATGAAGTACGGCTGCATCGCTTCAAGCACACGCGGGTCCAGTGGGGTGGTGGCGGCGTGATCGAGATAGATTAATTTTTTTGGAAGAGGGATCATAGAGGTGGCTGTGCGGGCGACGCAAGAGGAGGAACTAGAGAACGTCTTGTAGGGTTATAGATTGGAGCTGTGTTTGGATGTTGCGCTGGAGGCGGCTCCAGATTGATTTGGTGCGACAGGTGCGTTCATGAGGACAGTGGAGGGAGGAACTTTGACATTCGACCAGAGCGACCTTGCCCTCAAGAGCGGTCGATATTTGTTCCAGGGTGATTTCTTCTGGATGATGGATGAGGCGATATCCCCCACCTGGGCCCTGGCGACCTTCGATAAGGTTGGCTTTACGGAGCGTCGCGGCGACCTCTTCCAGGTAGGCTCCGGAGATACCGATCTCTTCCGCGAGAGATTTCAAACTCACTCTCTCATCTTGCTTAACGGCGAGAGCGGCCATGAGCTGAAGCCCAGCGTGAGCACGTTCAGAAACTTCAAACATAAAACCAGGTTAGTAACCTGGTTTTATGCCTTATACGGGAAACCGTCAAGCTTATTTGTTCGCCATGCGGTACAGACTGATCAAAAAACTAATCGTGGTACTGGTTACCGCCAACATCGTGAGTGTGACGGAAGCCGTTCCAATCATGAAGTCGGGCGTCATAACCATCGCAAAGGCGATATTCACGATCTGAAGGATAAATGTGAGGGCGATAGACACGGCGGCCACCACCGTAATAACGGCGTGCACCTTAGGTACGTTTATTTTCATATGGTGATTAGGTTAGCAAGATGAGCTTTTTTCGTCTATTGCGTCGTGATAGTCAGATCAACGGGAGTGAGTTACAGTGTAGTATCTCTATGCCCTCTGAACATCCTCGACGAGAAAAACCGTCGACCCTCTCAAAGCTTGCCGTCATAGCCGGGTTGGCCCTCTCACCCACAGAGAGTGGACGGGATGCCTCTGCTACTTCTTTTGAACGCACCACCGCTTCTCTTTTATCCAATGAAGCGGCGGCGGCTGACCGGGTACGCGCACAAATTTCTCAGTACGGTACTTCTTTTACTCGTACATCTGCAGAATCTGCCCAAGGCGCATCGGCGGCTACAACAACCCTTGATTCATCGGCTACAGAATCTCCTTCGGAAACCGCGGAGCAACAAGGACAACGGATAGCCCGTGAGGCCGTTGAGGCATTCTATCATCCGGAAGCGCCGAATTTTGGCACAAGTCGAGAAGGCGGAACCGTGGAAGAGATCGCTGGTGATCTTCATGATGACATGATGGCCTATATTGAATCGCGATTCTCTGCTGCTGACCTCGATCAAGAAACACCTGCTGTGCGCGCGGCTTACGACGAAGTATTGCGTTTGATGGGTTCCCGTGTGACAGAGCTCGGACATGAGGCAGGAACACGGGATCTTGCTATCTGCTTATCAGACTTGTTTCGTGATATCGATACTGGGGACATGCATTATATGCCAATCATTGTCCCGGAGGGGCAACATGTTGCGGTTTTGGACTCATCTTATCTATCGATGAATCCGGGTGAAGCGGAAGTAATACCAGAGCCAGAGACCTTGACCGACGAACCCCAGACGCTTGACCCAACGCTCGCTCAAAGATAGGATGAGGCGCGTTGGAGAGAAGCGCAGCGAAACTATACGGAGAGGTGTCAGAGTGGTCGAATGAGCTGGACTCGAAATCCAGTATACCCGTAA
>CAZLRU010000017.1:0-27428 GCA_964562155.1 uncultured Gammaproteobacteria bacterium | reverse complement strand
CACCGCGGAGGTACGGTCCTTGCGGCGCGATGAGCGCCTGCGCTTCGGGGTCGGTTCGTCGACCTCCCAGTTGAAGGTGCGATAGACCGCCATCCGGAACGGGACGCTCCAGGCGCCCTTGCTCATGATGTTTCCGGGGTCTTCGTTCACGACGAGCACGGTCGGCGGGAGCCGTTCGTCCTTCATGACGAGGATCCTCTTCTGCTCCTTTGCCGACAGGTTTTCGGCGTTGAGCACCACGATGCGGAGGTCCTTGGTCCTCTTGCCCGTGGGGAGGAGAGTCGCTCCGTTGCTCGTCGGGCAGGTGTGCACCTGGGTGTTGCCCTCGAGCATCTTGCTGAGCTCGTCCATGATCGTGTGGTGGTCCTTCGCGTCGGCCACCAACGCCACCAGGCGGGGACCTTCGAAGCTGTGCCCGCCGGGGCTCATCAGCGCCTGGATCTCCCTCACTGCGCGCCGCCCTTCGCTCTGCGTACGTTCGGTCGTCATCGTCGCTTCCTCCTCATTGAGGTAGGAGCACCGGGTTGGTCCGGTTACCACCTGTTTCCACCTGGAAACATTGGGCGGGAGTATAATAGAATATTCTCCCCCCCCGTCAATTTGACTGACTTGACGGAAAGAGGGGAGACGCGTATCCTGTCGCCATGGATGACTCGTTCGGAAGAACGGGTTTCTTTTTTAGAAAAACATCTTAAACTCATTCCTTTTCTCCACTATGGCCAGTCCCATCTCTCAAGCCATGAAACAAATTGCCGACGAAAAAGGCATTGCCTATGAGTCGGTTTTAGAGACCGTTGAGGCGGCGCTTGCAGCGGCATTTCGTAAAGACTTTGGGAATAAAAACCAAAATATTAAAGTTCAGTTTGATCCAGAGCGCTACGATGGTCAGACGGCCGGTATTCGCGTTTTTGACGTGAAGACCGTTGTCGAGGACATGGAGTTGCCCGAAACGCCGGTGGAAGTGCCGGAAGAAAAAGAGGTGCGCGGTGGTCGTCGTGAACGGGAAGAGGTAAAGGCTCCTGAATTTGGACCGGATGGAAAACTGTTGGAGCCAATCTTCAATCCAAAGACCATGATCATGATTTCGGATGCCCGTGATCTTAAACCGGACGCTGCGTTGGGGGAGGAGATTCGGGTTGAGTTGAGCGTGCCGGCTGCGTTTGGTCGTATGGCTGCTCAGACAGCGAAGCAGGTGGTTCTGCAAAAATTACGTGAAGCAGAGCGTGGCGTTATTTATAGTGATTTTAAAGGTCGCGAAGGTGAGCTCATGAATGTCACCATCCAGCGTCGTGAAGGTCGTGTTGTGCTTATCGATCTCGGTCGTGCTACCGGTATCATGTTGCCGGAAGATCAGATCGAGACGGAGCGCTACTATCCCGGTACACGTATTAAGGCGTTGCTGCGCGAAGTTGCTTTGACAGGCAAAGGTCCTGAGATTCGTTTGTCGCGCACCAGTCCTCAGCTCATCAGCTCGTTGTTTGTGCAAGAGATTCCTGAAATCGCCAACGGCGTTGTTGAAATTAAAGGCATCGCGCGTGAAGCGGGGAGCCGTGCCAAAGTGGCTGTTTCCACCAATGATGAGGCGATTGATCCGATTGGTTCCTGTATTGGTCAGCGTGGGACGCGTATTCAGACCATGATTCGCGAATTGAATGGAGAGAAGATTGATATTATCGAGTGGAGTGAGAATGTGAGCGCTTATGTTCAAGCCGCGCTTTCTCCTGCAAAAGTATTGGCCGTGGAGTTGCGCGACGATGAACATTTGGCCGTTGTGTCGGTAACGGCGGATCAGCTTTCGCTTGCGATTGGTAAAGGTGGTCAAAATGTTCGTTTAGCCGCCAAGCTGACCGGTTGGAAAATTACTGTGGTTGAACAGGGTGGTAAGGTCGTCGCGGATTCTGAGAGTGGACCCGTTGAAGGGCTTGTCGCAGAAGTTCCTGAACTAGCTCGGGAAGCTGACTCAAAAGATGCGGCAGAAGCGACAGATCCGTTGGAAGGGGCGGCCACGGCGGAAGCGAAAAAAGATGAAGAAGGTGTCTAATTCTCTGTCTGTTACGTATGACCAGTCTTTTTACGACGATCCTTCTTCAACCTATTCTTAATCTTCTTATTTGGTTGTACAACGTTTTACCTGGTCACGATATTGGGTTTGCGATTATTGTCGTGACATTTGTCGTGAAGCTTATTCTCTATCCCCTTACGCAAGCTCAGCTTAAACAGCAGCGAGCTCTGCAACAGCTTCAGCCCAAGATTGAAGAAGTACGTGCGCGCTTGAAAGATGACAAAGAGGGTCAGGCCAAAGAACTCATGGCCCTGTATTCTAAAGAGAAGGTGAACCCCGCTGCCTCTTGCCTGCCTCTTCTTATTCAGTTGCCTGTCTTTATTGCTCTCTACCGCGCGTTGTCGATCGGTCTTGCGTCGGCAAGTTTTGCGAATTTGCTCTATCCATTTGTCGTCAATCCGCAGATGGTGAATGCCAAGTTCATTGGGTTGTTTGATCTCGCTCATCCAAGCTATGTGCTGGCACTTCTCGCAGCGGGTGTTCAGTTTTTGCAGACGCGTCAGATGTTGAAGCCTCCAGCAGGGGCTGTGACGCAACCCCCTTTGGAGGTCGCTGGCACACCGGGTGCTAAGGATGAGGGGATGGCAGCCATGATGAATAAGCAAATGACCTATATGATGCCTGTTTTAACGGCGGTCATCGGGTTTTCTTTGCCTGGTGGATTGGCCCTCTATTGGCTTACCATGAGCTTGCTTACCATTGCGCAACAGCAATGGATGCTCAAGAAACCCTCTGTTCCCGCTCTTCCTGCGGCTTAATCATTGTCTTTTTTTCTCCCCGTGCGCTAAACTCCGGCCGCTTATCATTTACGTATGAACCGATCTTCTTCTCCTCAGAAAAAAACCGTTCAGGCCCGCGTGGCCTGGCTCATTGTGCTGTTGTTGGTCGCGGGTGCCTTTGCCTACCCTCGTCCATACAACTGGCTTTCCAGTCAGCTTAAAACCCGTATCGGGTTTGGGATTGGTACGATAAAAACTCCGTTTGTGTTGGGTCTCGATCTTCAAGGTGGAACGCATTTAGAGTACGAAGCGGATGTGAGCCATGTGGCGGACGCTGATCGTCGCGAAGCCTTAAATGGCGTTCGAGATGTGATTGAACGTCGCGTTAATACTCTTGGTGTGTCTGAACCGTTAATCCAAACAACTCAGGCTGGTAATAGTTGGCGGGTGACGGTTGAGTTGGCGGGTATTAAGAATGTGAACGATGCGATTAAGTTGATTGGAGAAACGCCCATTTTGGAGTTTAAGGAAACAAATGAGGCGGCGACGTCAGAGTTGACCGAGGCGCAAAAGAAAGAAATGGAAACCAAGAACGCCGAAGAACAGCAACGCGCGAAGGCAATTCTTGCGAGCGTCCTCAATGCCCCCGCTTCTTTTGAAGCAATGGCCAAAGAAAAGAATGAAGATTCTGCCTTGAAGGATAAGGCTGGGGATTTGGGATTTTTGGCCAACAACCCTGAGCACCAAGATCTCTATGAGATTTTTAAAGGCGCGGCTACCGGTACGATCGCAAAACTTGTGATTGAACGCCCTCACAGCTATAGCGTGGCTCGTGCCGAAGAAATTAAGGATTTGGGGAATGAAATCAAGGTTCGTCATTTGTTGGTCCGTTCTCCTGAGCCTACAAAGAATAGCGAAGGTCAGGTGACGCCTTTGAATGACGCGGAGAAGCAGGAACGCGAAAAAGCCTTGGCACGTATTACCGATTTAAAGAAGCGTGCTACCACGCAAAACTTCGTCGATCTTATCAAGGAGTTTTCTGACGACCCAACGGCTAGTTCTACAAAAGGGGAGATTGATTGGGTTATCAAGGGTCAGTTAGTCGATCCGGCGTTTGAGACCGCTGCGTTTGCTCTTAAGCCGGGTGTTATTTCAGATGTTGTTGAATCCCAGTTTGGATTCCACTTGATTCAGAAGATCGATGAACGCCAGAAGAACGATGTGCGGGTTCGTGTGATTGAGGTTAAGCGCACCATTGCTACGGATATCGTACCGGCTGATCCATGGAAGGCGACTAAATTGACGGGTAAGCAGTTAGCTTCTGCTCGCGTCGATTTTGATCAGCGTGTTGGCACGCCGCTCGTGTCTCTTCAATTCAATGATGAAGGTGCTACGTTGTTTGAGGATATCACTCGTCGCAATGTTGGAAAGCCCGTTGGGATTTTCTTGGATGGGAAGGCTATCTCGACGCCTATCGTTCAAACCGAAATTGCGGGTGGAAGAGCGGTGATTCAGGGAAGTGGCAATGTTGAGGAAGCGAGAATTCTTGCCCGTCGTTTACAGGCCGGTGCCTTACCGGTGGGGATCAAGCTGATTGCTCAGCAGACGGTTGGTCCAACGTTAGGCGCGGATTCGTTGACAAAATCCTTGTCGGCTGGATTATACGGCTTCTTATTTGTCGCTCTCTTCATGGTGTTGCTATATCGCTTGCCTGGGGTTGTCTCTATTGTAGCGCTCGTGTTGTACGCCGCCTTGTCCGCTGCTCTCTTTAAGCTCATTCCAATTACACTTACCTTGGCTGGTATCGCTGGATTTATCTTGTCTCTTGGGATTGCGGTTGATGCCAATGTGTTGGTGTTTGAGCGCTTGAAGGAAGAGTTGAAACAAGGCAAAGCATTGCTGGTTGCGTTGGAGGAATCCTTCAAACGCGCCTGGCCTTCTATTCGTGATGGTCATGTGACCGTTCTGATTTCGAGTACCGTCTTGTATGGATTCTCCTCGTCCGTCATTCGTGGGTTTGCGCTTACCTTGGTGGTAGGTACGCTGATCTCATTGTTTACGGCCGTGATCGCGACCCGTACGTTCCTGCGCTTCTTGGCTTATACCAAGTTGCAGCAGTACGATTGGATTTTTCTTCGTCCTAAACGCTAACGTTCTATGCTGCTCAATGTTGTTAAGTTGCGTCACATTTGGTACGTGCTCTCCGGGCTCATGATTGGGTTGTCCCTTGCGTTTCTTGCGATGTGGGGATTGAAGCAGGGGATCGATTTTACGGGCGGTACACTCATGGCCGTACGCTTCACGGAACGACCGTCTTCGACAGACGTTCAACACGTCTTGGATCAAAGTGGAGTAGAGCTTGGTTCGGTCGTGATTCAGCCTGTGGCAGAAACGGACATGCAATTTCGTCTCAGGCCTCTCTCAGAAGAGGATCATACGAAGGTTATGGCCAGTTTATCTAAGCAGTATCCCACGATCTCGGAATTGCGCTTTGATGCGATCGGTCCGGTGGTGGGAGAGGAGTTACGTAAAAAGTCGATTGAAGGATTGGCGATCGTTCTCTTGGCGATCTTGGCCTATGTCGCTTACGTATTTCGCAAGGTTTCCGCCCCGGTTCAATCGTGGAAATACGGGTTGGTCACAATCTTCACTGCTTTTCATGACGTGATTGTGCCTATGGGGGTGTTTGCTTGGCTTGGTCATGTGTACGATGTTGAGGTCGGTACCTCGTTTATCGCTGCTATCCTTACCATTTTAGGATATTCCATCACGGATACGATTGTGGTGTTGGATCGTGTGCGTGAGAACTTACCCAAACACTCCGGCTCGTTTGCTGAGATTGTCGAGGCTTCCGTGCATCAAACGTTTCTTCGTTCCCTCAACACGTCGTTTGCTACCTTGTTGACGTTGGCGGCTGTGCATTTCTTTGGTGGTTCGACGCTACATGAATTTACATTAACGCTCATGATCGGAATCGCTGTTGGAACGTATTCTTCTATTTTTGTGGCTTCTCCGCTGCTCGTGAGCTGGCATCTCTGGACGCTTAAGCGTCGGGCATAGAAAGGATGCGGAGGGTGTGATAAGATGTCGTCGCATGGGTGACGACATCTTTTTATTTCTATCCTCCTTCCTCTCGTTTGATATCGAGAACTTTTTGGATATAGCCGGTCAAAATCCGTTTGCGGCCATGTGGATTATTATGAAATCCGGTGGTTGGATTTTGCTTGCTTGGTTTGCTTGGTGGGCCGGGACGCAGGGGTATTTGGAATATATTCAGGATCGATTTTGGAAAAAGAAAGAATGGATGTTGATGCAAATCACCATTCCTCGTGTCTCTGAGCAAACCTGTAAGGCGGTGGAGAACATGTTTGCTACGATTGCCGGTCTTCATAACGGTCCGAGCTGGACCGAGATCTGGGTCGATGGGTTTGTTCAGACGACGGTCAGTTTAGAAATCGCTTCCATTGATGGACAGGTTTCTTTCTATATTTGGTGCGAGCGTCGGTTCGAGGCTATGATGAAATCGGCTATTTACGCTCAGTATCCTGACGCCGATATTGTCGAGGCCGAGAATTATGCCAAGGCTATTCCTCAAACTTATCCCGATGAAGAATGGGATATTTGGGGGACGGAGTTGACTACTGTTGCTCCAGATGCGTTTCCGATTAAAACCTATCATGACTTTGAGGATCCTGTTTCCGGTGAGTTCAAGGACCCATTGGCCGGTGTGTTAGAAAACTTCTCTCACCTTGGTCCTGGTGAGCAGGCGTGGTATCAGATTAATATTAAGATGACCGATCAAAAAGACTTTCGGAAACGCGCTGAACAAGAAATTAACAAAATAAAAGGCGTCAAAGAGAAGCCTTCGGAAAGCTGGGTTGGTCAACTATTTTCCTTTCCGTTTAATATCTTTAGTGATCTTTTAAAAGTGGCTTTTGGGTATCAGCTTGAACCGGCTGAGAAGCCTAAAGAAGACAAGAAGGATTTATTTCCTAAGCTTGCAGCTCTTTCTCCGAGTGAAAAATATACGTTGGAGGCATTGGAGCGGAAGAGTGGTCGGATTGGTTTTGAGACGAAAATTCGTTTTATCTACGCTGGTCGTAAAGAGGTGTTTAAGAAGCCCCGAGCTGTTCATGCCTTCATTGGTGCTATCAAACAGGTGAATGATTTTGGTATGCAGTCTCTCAAGCCTGAGTCAAAGACCTGTGGTGTGAGTAGTACGATTTTGTGGTTTAAGGAAGGTCGTAACGATATTCGTAAAACGCGGTTAGTGAAGCGCTATGCGAAGCGTTCGGGTGATGGCGTTTCTCGTTACTTTATGTCTGTTGAGGAGCTTGCGACGTTGTGGCATTTTCCTATTTTGCTTCAGGTGAAAGCGCCACAGCTGCGTCGGACTGAAGCGAAGAAAACGGATCCGCCGGCTAATATTCCCTTTGAGTAGAGATTGCTTATGCCGATTGTCTACGACCATGACCATGAACGAGAGATTACCCTCTTTGCTGAGACGAATTTTCGTAATCAGCATCGGCGTTTTGGGATTAAGACGGATGATCGACGTCGTCACATGTACGTGCTCGGAAAAACCGGCATGGGTAAAACGACTTTGCTTGAAAACTTAGTTTTGTCCGATATCGTCGCCGGTCACGGGTGTTGCTATATCGATCCGCACGGGGACACCGCAGAAAAATTGATTGACTTCATTCCCTCGCATCGTATTAACGATGTGGTCTATTTCAATCCGGCTGATACCGCTTTTCCGATGGGGTTCAATATTTTGGAGACGGATAATGATGATCAGAAACCTTTGGTAGCTTCGGGCCTCATGGGGGTGTTTAAAAAGATTTGGCCGGATGTATGGAGCGCCCGCATGGAGTACATTCTTATGAACTGTGTGCTTGCCCTGCTGGATTATCCGGGCGCCACCTTGCTTGGGATTACTCGTTTACTTGTTGATAAAGAGTACCGTGCGCGTGTGACTGCGAAGATTCGTGATCCGATTGTCAAAACCTTTTGGGTCGCGGAGTTCGCTTCTTGGTCTGAAAAATATGCGACAGAAGCGATCGCGCCTGTGCAAAATAAAGTAGGCCAATTCTTGTCGTCCTCGGTGGTGCGTAATATCGTGGCACAGGTTAAATCTACGGTGAATTTTCGTCAGATCATGGATGATGGGCGAATCTGCGTTGTTAATTTATCCAAGGGTCGTATTGGGGAAGATAACATGCGTTTGTTGGGTGGGATGGTTGTTACGAGAATTCAGCTGGCGGCTCAAGAACGGCAAAATATTCTTGAGCACGATCGCCGTGATTTTTATCTTTACGTTGATGAGTTTCAGAATTTTGCCAATGAATCGTTTGCAACCATTTTGTCAGAAGCGCGTAAGTATAAACTTAACTTGACCATCGCTCATCAATATATTGAGCAATTGGATGAAAAGGTGGCGCCTGCCATTATTGGGAATGTGGGAACCATCATTCTGATGCGTATCGGAGGCACGGATGCTGAATTTTTTGAAACAGAATTTGGACCAACCTTTACTCCGGAAGATATGGTGAGTTTGGCAAAATATCAGATCTATCTGAAGCTCATGGTCGATGGTGTCGCTACTCCGCCTTTTTCGGCCAATACCATGGCGCCGATTGCGAAGCGTACGTCTTCTGCAGAACGAGTTGTTCAAGTTAGTCGTGAGCGTTATGCTGAGCCGCGAGCGAGTATTGAAGAAAAAGTTCTTAGATGGAGTGGGTTTGAAGTTTCTGGTTCAACGACGGGTGTAACTTCTTCGCCGGATTCTCCCTCTGTTCCGGCTGTTTCTGCGCCTCAGGCGGTAGCCTTGTCTTCTGAAGAGCCTTCTTCGTTGGCTGGTATTTTTTCTCCTCCCTCTGTTCCGTCCATGGCTCCGGCTCGAGACTATCCTCGTATTGAAACGGATGATGAACGAGAGCAGCGTGAAGGCTCGGTGCCCTATCTGAGTGCTGCGCCGACCACTTCTTCTGCCGCGCCGTCTCAGCCTGTTCCTCCTCCTACGGTTCCAGAGGCGCAACCGTCTTTGGTTGCCCCCCTGTCGACACAGGCCGATTCTGCCACGCCCTTTGTGCGTGTGGTTCAAGGTGCTTCGCTGGATGAGGGAGAGGCGGTCGCTGATGAGGAGGGGGGAGGGGAGTATTTGTTATTAAAACCTGAGCGTTTGGCGGCGATCGCTGCTGTTAGTGCAGCGGCCAATGGAAAGAAGAAAGAACGTCCAAAATTTGTGCATGTTTGCAGCCGTTGCGGAAAAACATGGGAATTGGCTATTCAATTGGATCCAACGCGTCCGATGTATTGTCCGGAATGTCGTCCGATTGTCTTAGAAGAAAAGAAAAATCGTGGTTCGGTGGTGAAGCAGATTTCTCGCACCCCTCCTCCTCCGGAATTGACAACGGTTCATCATGAGGAGTCGTCTGAGCTTTCGTTTGCTCATGATGCGCAGTTGCCGGCTGCCCCGCAGACGCATAAAGCCCGCGTGGTACAAGATTCTTCTTCATCGTCTGTCGTTCCTCCTCGTGGCACCATCAATGTTGTCATTGATCGACAAACGCCTCCTGAGCGCTTAACGATGTTGGAAGAAATCGCTCAAGCAAAAGGGCAAAAACTGGAATTAGATAAGAACGTGCTTGAGGCGCGAGCTGGGCAGCCAATGAAATCGTCTTCAGCTCCTCCTTCCGCGAAGCGTGAGTCTCCGGATCCTCGTTCTACCTCTGGTCTGCGCCGTGACGATCGTGCTCCGCGCTCGCCTAGACAGGAATCGACGAAACCCGCTCCCCGCGGCGATTCTTCTTCACGTCCTCGCGATGAACAGAGAAGAGATGCGCGCGCTCCTCGTGATGATCGTCGTGCTCCGCGTTCCGTTGCTCCCCCTGTTCGTCCTCCCGTGTCTACTCAGAAAACACCGTCTCCTCAACCCGTTCCTGCTTCTTCTCCTGCGCCTTCCAATACGGCTACCGCAAAAGTGCTTGAGCAGTTGCTTGACCGTTCGTCTAAGCCCTCTTCTTCTCTTCGTCAGTTGGTTCAGGCTGATCCACCTCCTTTTTCCTCTCGTGATGCGGATGACGAATTTGGTGATCTTGACGTTGGTTTACCGGCTGTCTCTCCCCCCGTTTCCCCCTCTGATCCCTCATCCACTAGACAACCGTTGCAGCCGGGACAACGGGTCAGTTTCTAATTTTTATGCAGCGTTTCTTGGTGGGTTTGGGAGGGGTTGTTGCTGTCGTTGTGCTGATGTTTTGTGTATCTGTTTCGATGGGAACGGCCGCCTCACTGGCTCAGGATATGGATCAGGATGGGCTTCCGGATATTTGGGAGGCAATGGTTTATCGTACGAATCCTGCTTTAGCTGATACTGATTCAGATGGTTATCCTGATCGTGTTGAGATGCTGAATGGCTATAATCCAATCGGAGAAGGACGTCTTATGGAAGGTGATTATGATCATGATGGATTAAGTGATCGGCTTGAGCTTGTGTTTGAGACAGATCCGACACTCGTTGATACAAACGGAGATGGAAAAAATGATGGGCAACAGTTGCGTGATGGTGTATCGCCTACCTCTACGATTCCTGTGCTGCTTCAGAAATCCTTGTTTATTCACCTGAAAACGCAAAAGTTAGACATGCGGGTCAATAATGTCACCATCGCTTCATATCCAGTCTCGACGGGTTTACCTCGTACGCCTACGCCCGTAGGGACGTTTAAGGTTTTGCAGAAAAATCCTCGCGCGTGGTCAAATTCTGCCAAGTTATGGATGCCGTATTGGATGCATTTTAGTGGTCGGGGGCATGGAGTCCATGAACTGCCAGAGTGGCCCGGTGGTCGCAAAGAGGGCGAAAATCATTTAGGAAAAGTTGCTTCGCATGGGTGTATTCGCTTGGGGATCGGGGCCGCGAAAGCTGTGTATGACTGGTCTCCGGTTGGAACGCCGATTGTTGTTTCAAAATTATGATCGGACGACGAGCGATAGCGTGTCTTTGTTTGTTGCTTGGCTTTTTTTTAGCTCAAGCACCTGTTTTGGCCGCGACGCAAGTACCCACATTTGCTGACTATGTTCCTCAGGCGGATGAATTTGTGTCGGCGCTTGTTATGGTTCCAAAAACAAAGCAGATTCTCTATAGTTTTAAACCGGATTTTGTTCATCCTGCGGCGAGTCTTACAAAGCTCCCTAATGCGCTTGCGTTTCTTAAGCGTAATGTCTCGATGTCTAGGCGTGTAGCTCTCTTAAAAGCGGATGAAGTTGGGGGCGGGCGTTTACGGGTGAGTAGTGGGGCGAGAATGAGTGTGCAGGACATGCTTTTTTCGACGATTACCGCCAGTGCAAATAATACAGCCATGGCGATGGGGCGGCTATCCGGACTCAACAAAAAAACCTTTCTTGCCAAGATGAATGAAGAGGTAAGAGCTGCTGGAGCTACTCATTCCACCTTTGTCGATTTTGCGGGGATGGATCCGGGCAATGTGACGACGGCTCGTGATATGGCCTTGATTGCAGATCGCGCCTTCTCTCAGTCCGCTATTCGTCGAGCAGCGAGTACGGCCAAGTATTCGTTTACTGTCTACGATGGGGCTAAAAAAATTGCGAAGACCATTACTAATACCAATGATCTTTTAACCAAGGATCCGGAGATGTGGGTGATCGGCGGTAAGACAGGGTATTTGGAAGAGGCTAAGAATAACCTGGCGGTACGCTTGCGTCGTTTAGATGAGCATGGTACACCCATGACCGGTACAGATATCATCGTCATTGTTTTTGGTGCGGATACCAAACAGGGTATGTTTGCTTCGGCTAAACGCTTGGCAAATTGGGCCTGGGAACAACATGTATTTTGATCAACTTGCTGCTTTTTTAGCAGAACATAAACAGCCTGCCTATCGACTCGCGCAGATCAAGCGAGCGTTTTTTGTTGAACTGCGTTCGAGTTGGGAAGAGGTGTCTGTGTATGCTAAGCCGTTACGAGAAGCCGCGGCTGCAAAGATTTCTTGGAATGCCCTGGTGCCTTTGCGGGTGCAGGAAAGTTCCGATGGGGGAACGGTAAAAACTTTGTTTCGGTGTGAAGACGGAAAAGTTATTGAGGCGGTTCTCATGTGCCATCAAGACGAGCGAAATACGGTCTGCGTCTCATCGCAAGTTGGGTGTGCCATGGCTTGTACCTTTTGTGCTACGGGAACGATGGGATTAAAGCGGAATTTAACGAGTGAGGAGATTGTTGAGCAGGTGATTCATTATGCGCGTTATTTAAAGCCCAAGGGAGAGGTTGTGACGAATGTTGTGCTTATGGGTATGGGTGAGCCATTGCATAATTATGACAATGTCATGCAGGCACTTAAAACGTTGAATGATAAAGATGGATTTAATTTTGGCGCACGTCGCATGAGTATCTCGACCTGCGGTGTTGTGCCGGGGATTTTAAAGTTGGCAGATGAGCCGATGCAAGTGAATCTTGCGATTTCATTGCATGCGGCTACGGATGAAGGCCGTTCGAAGATCATGCCTGTAAACCGGGCTTATCCATTGGCAAAATTGATGCAGGCGGTGCGGACGTATATGGAAAAAACCAACCGCAAAGTCATGTTTGAATATTTGTTATTAAAAGGGATTAATGATCGACCCCAGGATGCTCAAGCCATCGCGGATTTGTTAGGTGATGATGTGCGTCTCGTGCATGTGAACGTTATTAAATATCACGACACGTTGAGTTTTCAAGGCACAGAACGACCAGAGCGTGTTGATTTTGTGGATCAGCTACGTGCTCTGCGCATTCCCGCGACGCATCGGGTCACCTTTGGTGAAGATATTGACGCTGCCTGTGGACAATTGGCGGTCAATGAAGCGGGGGAGGCGGTGGTACAGGGTACGGAGGCGATTAAACTCAATAAGCAAAGATAGGGTATACTCCCTTTATGCACGCACGTTCGTTCTTTCTTGGATGGGGGGCCGCGGTGTTCGCTCTTGGCTGTATGGTTGTTGGGATTGTTTGGTTCGCTCATACTCACGCGCACCCTCTTTTTGTTGTAACCGATGATGTTTCTCTTGGGTTGGAGGTAGAGTCGGCGACATTCGAGGGTTCGACGAGTACTCTTCCTATTTCTTTTTCGACTACCGGAACGAAGGTGTTACATGAGCCGCCCTTGCGTTATTTGGGTTTGGTGAAGGGCGACCCGAAGTTATCCGATACTGAGGTTGCTATCCGTGTTCCCGTGCTCATGTTTCATCACATTCGTCCGATGAAAGCTTGGTTCACGGCCAAGGATCGACAATACACGATTACACCTGAGCACTTTGAGGCGCAGATGGATGGATTGGTTCGTGCTGGATACAGCACGATTACCCCACGTGAACTGCAGGCCGCTATTGAGGGAAAGATGGTTCTTCCAGAAAAATCGGTACTTCTTACCTTTGATGATGGGTATCGAGAGCATTATCGACTAGTTCTTCCTATTTTGCTCCGTCTGCAGTTAAAGGCTACCTATTTTATTATTACTAGTGTTTTTACAAGTCCCGCTCACATGACTAAAGCGATGGTCAAAGAGGCGGATGAAAGTGGACTGGTAACGATTGCGAGTCATACGCGCCATCATCCATTTTTGGCGCGCATGTCGAGTGTCAATCGTGCCCCCGAGATCGCTGGATCAAAGGCGGATCTTGAAGAGGTAGTGGGTCATCCTGTTGTCGATTTTGCCTATCCATTTGGGAGTTGGAACAATCAGGTTATGAAGGATGTGGAGGAGGCAGGATATACGATGGGGTTTGGAATTAAGTTAGGTTCGGTTCATGGTGAATCGTCTCGGTATCAATTACGAAGGATACGGGTGATGGATGGAGAGAATGTTGTTTCGCTTTTAGATCAGTTTTCCAAGCCGTAAGTGGTTGTGTGGGGCTATATATCTTGACGGAACGTCTGTTTTTACGTCATCTTTGGATCTCATGACTCTTCCATCGTCTCCTAAAAAAATCCTTGTCGGTATGTCCGGCGGGGTGGATTCGAGTTTGGCGGCTGCTTTATTACTCAAAGAAGGTCATGAGGTTGTTGGAGGCTTTATCAAAAATTGGTCTGATACGAAGGACCTTTGGACGGGGGAGTGTCAGTGGCGTGGCGAGAGACGTGATGCGCTCCGGGTTGCGGCTAAACTTGGTATCCCTCTTTTGACGTTTGATTTTGAGAGTTCCTATCGTGAGCGTGTTTTGGGTCGGATGTTTGCGGAGTATGAGAAGGGAATTACCCCGAACCCAGATGTTTTGTGTAATGAAGAGATTAAGTTTGGATTGTTTTTTGAAGAGGCTCTTCGACTTGGATTTGATGGGGTCGCAACCGGACACTATGCTCGTGTTCGTCGTGATATCGACGGAACCACCCATCTTTTAAAAGGGATAGATCCGGATAAGGATCAGTCCTATTTTCTCTATCGTCTTTCCCAGGATGTTCTTCGGAGAGTCTGGTTTCCTGTGGGGCATTTGCATAAGGCGGAAGTCCGACAACAGGCTGAGACGTTTGGGTTGCCAACGGCGCAGAAGCCGGATAGTCAAGGGATTTGTTTTGTGGGCAAGCTCGATTTTAAGGAGTTTTTGCGCAGGAAGATTGAGCCGCGCCCCGGGGAGATTGTGACGGTCGAGGGCGCTGTAATTGGTCATCATGATGGATTGGATGCCTATACGATCGGCCAGCGACAAGGAATACAGGTTTCAAAGGATCAGCGTGCGTGGTACGTGGCGGCGAAGGATTTAGAAAAAAACCAGTTAATTATTGTGCCGGATCGTGAACATCCTCGACTCTATACCGCAAAAGCCAAGATTATGGATGTGAATTGGTGTGTAGCTGATCCGTGTCGTGAGGATACGGAAGCGGATGTTGAAGTGGCGATTCGTTACCGACAAGCTCCTGTTAAGGCCAAACTGTGTTTGAATACCCTTATTTTTGATCAGTCGGTCTGGGCTCTTGCCCCCGGCCAATCCGCCGTCATTTACCGGGGTGACGAATGTCTGGGGGGTGGATTCTTGGTCTAGGATCGTGTATTCTTTCTTGGATGCAACCAGCTCGTACCACGAAGCGTTTGGAGTGGATTTCTCTCGTGTATCTGCTGTTTTTTGTCTTAACGGTTTTATCTCCTTCCATTTATACTCGTGATTACTTTGGTATTTCGCAAACGACGCTTGAGGAAATTACGATTTTTATCTTTGGGATTGCTGGATTGCTAACCTTCTCGCTTTACGAGCGGTACATGGAAAAGCGTGAGCGGGAGCGTGAGCAGGTGCAGATGGACTACTATCGCGCCAAAAAAGAGCTGATGGATTCGTATGCGTATATTGGTTCCGTCAATCGGAAAATCGAGCTTTTGAAAAACATGGCGCATGATACGTCAACGGTCATCGATGGTAAGCGTCTTCCGAAGGACTTGTTTCATTCCTTGGCTGCCAATGCGTGTGCGGCGGCTGGTGCTCAGTGTGCGCTGCTACGATTTGTTGAACTTGATCCTTTGCGCACAGAGGGCGAGTTTACCCATGAATCAGAGGGGAGGTTTGCGTTTCGTGTTGCCAACCGTGATTTGAAAGCCGTGCATGATAAGAGTTTGTCCCACGCGGTACTTGAGTCGGAAGATCATAAAAAGATCGCCGTTATCCCTTCCGATCGATCCCGGGGACCCTATAAAGCCTATCTTTTACTACATGTGGGGGAGGATTTACCTGAGGATTTCGACGTCTCCCTCCTCAAGATTTTTGTAAATCAAGCCGAGGCGTTATATCACAATTTTGTCAGTAAAAAAGCCTAAATTCTTGCTTTTGGTTCAGCTGGAGTGACGAACCGGATATCATTTGTTACCCTCTCTTTCATTATGACGATTCACGAGATTCGCAAAGCCTACTTAGAGTTTTTTGCCAACAAAGGCCATGCTGTCATGCCTTCGGCTTCGGTTTTGCCTGATAATGATCCTACGACTCTTTTTACGGGTTCCGGGATGCAGCCAATGATCCCTTTTTTATTGGGTGAGCCGCACGCGCAAGGAACGCGTTTGGCTGATAGTCAGAAATGTTTTCGTGCCCAAGATATTGAGGAGGTGGGCGATAATCGTCACACGACCTTTTTTGAGATGCTTGGGAATTGGTCGTTGGGGGATTATTTTAAACAAGAGCAGATCGCTTGGATGTTTGAGTTTTTGACGAAGCGCGTTGGGCTTGATCCTAAGCATCTCTATATCACGGCCTTTCGAGGGAATGATCAACTTGGTATTCCTCGAGATGAGGAAGCGGTGGGTTTGTGGCAAGAGCGGTTTGCGTCGGTTGGTCTTGAGGCCAAGGCCGTTGATTTTGCTGAGCGCGACGGGATGCAAGGGGGAAGGATATTTTATTACGATGAGAAGAAGAATTGGTGGTCACGTTCCGGAGTGCCATCGAAAATGCCGATAGGGGAGCCAGGTGGGCCTGATACCGAGATGTTTTGGGATTTTGCTCCTGAATCAACCGGACACTTGAATGCGGATGTCGATAAGGCGTTGTTTGGAGATCATTGTCATGTGAATTGTGACTGCGGTCGTTTCATGGAGATTGGGAACAATGTGTTCATGGAGTATCAGAAAACAGCTGATGGGTTCGTAAAATTGAAGCAGCGTAACGTGGATTTTGGCGGAGGCTTGGAACGGATTGCTGCAGCGTTGAATCGCAATCCTGATGTGTTTTTAACGGATGCCTTTATCCCTGTTGTCCGTTGGCTCGAGACGGCATCTAGCAAGGTTTACGCAAAAAATGAACAGGATACGCGTTCATTTCGCATCGTTTCCGATCATATTCGTGCCGCGACCTTTATTATCGGTGATCCTCGCGGGGTTTTGCCCTCGAATGTTGGTGCTGGTTATGTTGTTCGTCGGCTGTTGCGCCGCGCCATCCGTGAAGGTCGTCGGTTAGGGGTCCAAGGATCCTTTCTGCCCGCCATTGGCCAAGCCGTGATCGATGCCTTTGGTGATCACTACACGGAGCTACGTACCAACCAAGAAAAAATTCAGACGGAGCTTGCAAAAGAAGAAGAGAAATTTAGTAAAACTTTGGAAAAAGGTTTGAAAGAATTGGAGAAGATGGCAGGACAGGGGGGTGTGTCTGGCGAACAAGCCTTTACGTTGTTTTCTACCTACGGATTTCCTTGGGAATTGACCGAAGAGTTGTTGACTGAGCGAGGGATGAAGGTTGATCGCGAGGCGTTTGAGGCTGAGTTCAAGAAACATCAAGAGTTGTCGCGCACGGCTTCCGCAGGTGCGTTTAAAGGCGGGCTTGCCGACCAGTCGGTCGAAACAACGCGTTTGCACACGGCAACACATCTTTTGCATCAAGCCTTGCGCACCGTTCTTGGGACGCATGTCGAGCAGCGAGGTTCGAATATTACGGCTGAGCGGTTGCGCTTTGATTTCTCGCACCCTCAGAAGGTGACGCCGGAAGAGCTCGCCAAGGTCGAGGAGCTGGTGAACGAAGAGATTCGCCGTAATGATGCGATCCGTATGGAAGAGATGACGGTCGACGAAGCCAAGGCGAAAGGGGTCATCGGTCTATTTGAAGACAAGTACGCTCTCGTTGGTAACAAGATCAAAGTCTATTTCATGGGAGACTTCTCTAAAGAGATTTGTGGCGGGCCTCATGTGACTCAAACGGGGGAGTTGGGGTCGTTTAAGATTCAAAAAGAAGAGGCGGTATCGGCGGGGGTGCGTCGGATTAAGGCGGTTGTGACGGGAGCGGCTCAATAACCGCTCTATTAGGCGTAAAAATAGATGAGTTGATGGGCTATGGATAGGGATCTCCGTTGGTTTTTATGGTTTTTTTCTGGACGATCACTGTCTATTCGTCGACGATTTAGCTCTTCCTGTTGACAGCCTAGCCAAATTATTGGTACACTCCGGCCAATCTTTAATCCCTATCAACGTGGGGTACGAAGCTGGTCCCGACTTTGTGTTGGACAAGGTGACACCGTGGAAGATGCCCGGCAGTCACTTTATGCGACGTACACACGTCATTTTTGCAACCATGCATCATCACTATGGCCGCTCATAACCCCTCACCAAACAAGGATTTCTTGGTGGTGAAAGGGACGATTGAAGAAAATCTTCCAGCGGCCACCTTTAAAGTCAAGCTTGAAAATGGACAAAGCATCCTCTGCTACTTATCAGGGAAGATGCGTATGAATCGTATTCGCCTCACGCCTGGTGATCAGGTGCAGGTTGAGATGACTCCGTACGATTTAACCAAGGGTCGTATCACCTATCGTTTGTAATTTCTTCCCAACTCTCCATTCTATGAAGGTCCGATCATCTGTCAAAGCTATGTGCCGCGATTGCCAAGTAACGCGCCGTAAAGGTCGTGTGGTGGTCACGTGTCCAAAAAATCCTAAACATAAACAACGTCAGGGTTAATTCTTATCGATTTCTATGGCTCGTATTGCCGGAGTATCTCTCCCTCAAAACAAACGCCTGGAAGTGGCTCTCACCTATATCTACGGTGTCGGTCCTACCACGGCCAAGAACGTGTTAAAAGCTACCGGTATTTCCGGTGACGTCCGCGTCAAGGATTTGCCTGAAGCGCAGGCCAACCAATTGCGTGACATGATTGAAAAGCAGTACAAGGTTGAAGGTGAACTTCGCCGCGAAGTGCTTTCTAACATCAAGCGCTTAAAAGAAATTGGTTCCTACCGTGGTTCTCGTCATATCAAGAGCTTGCCCGTTCGCGGTCAACGCACGAAGACAAACTCTCGTACCATTCGTGGCAACGTGCGTAAGACGATGGGTTCTGGAAAACGTAAGCTTGAAAAGACCTAATCTATGAGCGATGAAGTAAAGAACGTAGCCCCGGCCGCCGATGCAGCCGCAGCGCCTACCAAAAAAGTGAGCAAAGCCAAGCCTAAAAAGGGTGGTAAGAAAGCTCGTGCCCAAGTCTCTCAAGGGAAGGCTTATATTCAGGCAAGCTTTAACAACACGATTGTATCGTTGACCGATATGAACGGTTCCGTTCTATCTTGGTCTAGTGCCGGTGTTGTCGGCTTCAAGGGCCCAAAGAAAGCTACTCCTTACGCCGCTTCCGTTATCGTTCGCGATGCTGCGGAGAAGGTGAAGGATTACGGACTTAAGGATGTGCATGTGTTTGTGTCCGGAGTGGGTCAGGGTCGTGAAGGTGCTCTTCGCGCTTTGAACGCTAATAACCTCAACGTTTTATCGATTAAGGATGTGACGCCTATGCCACACAATGGCTGCCGTCCACCACGCCCTCGTCGCGTCTAATCTTCCTTGACTTCATATGAGATTGAACCTCAAGGCTAAATACTCTCGTCGTGAAGGTGCTCCGGTTTCTGACCGTAGCGCTCACGCGAAGGCTCTCGTGCGTCGTCCGTTTGCTCCGGGTGTTCATGGACCAAATGGCAACAAACGTACCACGGAATATGCCAAGCAATTGCGCGAGAAGCAAAAAGCCAAACGTATTTACGGATTGAACGAACGTCAGTTTCGCAATTTATTTGACGAAGCGGCGTCCAAACAAGGAGACACGGGTGAGACATTGGTGCGTTTGCTCGAGCTTCGTCTCGATAACGCTGTCTATCGTGCCGGTTTTGCTAAAACCCGCGCCGCGGCTCGTCAATTTGTGTCTCATGCCCACTTTGATGTGAATGGCAAGAAGGTTAATATCCCTTCCTACCGTGTGCGTCCTGGAGAAATGATTTCGGTGCGTGGTATCAAGCAAAACAAGGGTAACTGGAAGACGGCAGCAGAAACCTTGGCGAAGCACGAAGCTCCATCTTGGCTTGCGCTTACGCGTGGTGGTGAATTGTCTGCTAAAGTAACGGGTGCACCTGCCGGAACGGAATTGCAACAGCCGTTTGATGTGAAGCTGATTGTGGAATTCTATTCTCGTCAATAATTCGTTCTTTTTTATCCATGTATTCCCTTTCGTATGGATCCCATCATGCTTCCATCTAAAATCAGCTTCTTGCGCGGCGATCGTGCGCATGAAGGCGTGCTCGTGGTTGAGCCATGTGCACAAGGCTATGGGACGACGCTTGGCAATGCCTTGCGCCGCGTGCTTTTGTCATCCTTACCGGGTGCAGCAGTAACGGCGGTCAAGATTAAGGGGGCAGATCACGAGTTTGCCACCATGCCAAATATCAAGGAGGACGCGCTAGAAATTATCTTGAACCTTAAATTGCTTCGTCTGAAGCTCTTTTCCGAAGAGCCTGTCAAACTCACCTTGTCCGTCAAAGGAGACAAGCAAGTCACGGCGGCTGATTTCAAGAAGGACGCCTTGGTTGAGATCGTCAACCCTGAACTTCCTCTGGCGACCATCACTTCTTCCTCCGGTAGCTTCGAGATGGATGTCTGGGTGGCTCCTGGTCGTGGATACAAATCCATTGACGAACGGGGAAAAGAGAAGCTGGAACTTGGAATGATCGCGATCGACGCGCTCTACAACCCGGTTATCAGCGTCTCGTACAAGGTTGAGGCTACGCGTGTTGGAGAAAAGACAGACTTCGATAAACTTATCTTACGAGTAGAGACGGACGGCACGATTGATCCCGTTGAAGCGGTCAATCAAGCGGTTCAGGTTCTGACAGACCATGTTTCTACACTCAAGAATTTGACTTACAGTGAATAATGTATGAGACATCGCCGTGTTGGGAAAACCCTTGATCGAAACGCTACGTCACGTCTTGCGCTCATGCGCAGTCTGGCGACGTCGGTCATTCTCTATGAACATGTCAACACCACGCTGGCTAAAGCGAAGGCTGTGCGACCGTTTGTAGAAAAATTGATTACGCGTGGTCGCTCCAAAACCTTGGTCAGCCGACGCTTGCTTATGAAGGACTTGTTGTCTGAAAATGCCGTGAACAAGGTGTTGGAGGAGCTTGGTCCTCGTTACAGCACTCGTCCGGGTGGGTACACGCGTATCTTGAAGCTTGGTTCTCGTAAGGGGGACGGAGCTGAAGTCGCCCAAATTCAATTGGTGAAATAACTATGGCCTGGAAAAATACACGTGGCATGGCCACGATTAAACGTCAGACGGTTACCGTTGACGCCGCTGGACAGGTGGTCGGTCGTTTAGCGACCAAGATCGCCAACATGTTGGTTGGTAAAGACCGTCCTGATTACACGCCGCACATTGATGCGGGCGCGATCGTGAATGTCACGAATGCTGACAAGCTTGTCTATACGGGTAACAAAATGCAGACCAAGGTCTTCTTTCGCTCCTCAAACCGACCGGGCGGTATTCATCGCTCGAAAGTGGGGGATTTGCAGGCGACCAATCCTGGTCAAATTTTGGTCCATGCGGTTGAATACATGCTTCCTAAGAACCGCACTCAGAAGACGCGTATGAAGCGTTTGAAGATTGTGAACTAACTATGGCTACTGAAACCAAGAAAAAAACGGCGAGCACAGCGGTGAAGGCGCCACGTGCAAAAGCTGTCAAGAAACCCAAGGAAGTAGAGGCTGCTGCGGAAGCGGCTCCTGCTGCTCGTCTTGAGGCTGGCTCCTATATTAACGGTCTTGGTCGTCGGAAGACGGCGATTGCCCGCGTGAAGTTGGTCAAAAATGGCACTGGTCAGATCAAGGTCAATGGTCGTGATGCGGAAGTTTGTTTTCCTGGCTTTGAACTTGGGGGATTGGTAAAGATGGCCCTTAAGGTTGTTGGTATGGAAACGGGTATGGATGTGATCGCTACCGTTACGGGTGGCGGGATGCGTGGTCAAGCCGAAGCAGTGCGCTTAGGTGTTGCTCGCGCCTTGGTAGAGCTCAATCCAACCTATCGTAAAGTATTGAAAAAACTTGGGTACATGACGCGTGATCCTCGCTCGAAGGAACGTAAGAAACCTGGTTTGAAGAAGGCGCGTCGCAGCCCTCAGTGGTCAAAGCGTTAGTACCAACGCTCCACAGTCGCTCGAAACTCAGATTTTCAGCCAAAACTCTCTGGTCAAAAGCCAGGGAGTTTTGCTTTTTGGCGCTTCTCGGATGAATGGCGGTCTTGCCTAAAGGTCGGACCGCGCCCGCGGTTATCCCGGCGAGGACTTATTCCATTCATTCAGAGGACACATATCTATGCTGAAAATCATCAACACGGGCGATCCGTCCGTGAAGCCACCTGTCGTCATGCTTGTGTATGGCGAGGGTGGGGTAGGGAAGTCGACGTTTGCCTCCACGGCTCCAAAGGCCCTCATGGCGGACTGCGAGAACGGTTCTAAATATTTCGGTCTTCGCGGTATCAAACTCGACGTGGCCCATGTCGAAAAATGGGCCGACATGCGCGAATACACCGAAGCGTTGAAAAAGGGCGGGTACGAGACCGCCGTCATCGATCCGATCGGCGAGCTCATGGAAAAGCTCATGCGCCACATGGTGGCCATGGGCGATTCCAAGTTGGTTCAGAAAGACGGGTCTCCCAGCCAGGCCGGTTGGGGTTGGCTCCGTAAAACAATGCGCGACTACGTGAAGGTGCTTCGGGATTCCGGCATCCACGTTCTTTTGGTCGCGCACGTGGACGATAAGCCCGATGAAGATCGGGTGCTTTTGCGCCCGCTCGTCACGACCAAGGTCTCCAAGGACATCGTGAACATGGTCGACGTGGTCGGATATATGACGGTCGTGCAGACGCCGGAAGGCGAATCCAAGCGTGTCATCTTCGTGGATCCTTCATCCGACAAATTCACCGCCAAGGATCGTACCGGCCAGCTCGGTCGCGTGATAGAGCCGGACTTCTCGAAAATCATCAAGGCGATTCATGGAACGGAATCCTACGCCTGGTCCAAGAAGGCGGCTACGGTCGTTGAACAGACTCCTGTCCAGCAGGTCGGCGAGTCGGTGCAAGCGCCCAAGCCAGCGGTTAACCCTCATCCCGCCCTTGAGGCCGCAAAGGCCAAGGTTGCTCTCGCCCAATGATATGGCCGAAAAAATCGTCGAGCGGCTCTATGGCGGATCGGTTGCGGTCGAGTTCCTGCCGGATAGTCATCGTTATCGGCTGGAAGGGTCCAGGGAATACCTTCCGTCGGTTACCGCCTGTACGGGGATCCTGGACAAGTCGCGCTTTCTCATTCCGTGGGCGGTCGGACTCGCGGAAAAACACGTTCGCTCATTCCTCGAATCCAATACGGGTCCTTTCTCTCGAGAAGAGATCGTTCCCGTCCTCGAAGAAGCGATCCGACAGCACCAGCTCAAGAAAGAAGACGCCGCGTCCGTCGGAGGCAGCGTCCACGCCTATGCCGAAGCCTTCGCTCTCGCGGTCATAAGCCGAAGCGAAGTTCCGCAGATTCCGGAAGACGCTGACGAGCGCGTACGGGCCGGGGTGAACGCCTTCCTTAACTGGTTCGTTTCGAACGACGTGAAGTTCGTCCACGCCGAGAAGCTCGTGTATTCGCAATCCCACGGCTTTGCGGGACTTATCGATGCGGTCGCGGACGTGAATGGCAAGCGCATGCTGATCGATTACAAGACTTCGAAGGGCGTCTATACCGAGATGCGCTACCAAATCGCCGGGTATCGCATCGCGTTCGAAGAAGAACACGGCGATCAATTCGCGGGCGGCATGATCCTGCATTTCGACAAGGAATCCGGGGTCTGCACGCCGCATGAATATACGCGTGAAGAATTGGTCGAGGACGGCCAGGCGTTCCTCGCATGCCTTGCCCTTAAGAAGCGCGAGAAGCTGCTCGCCAAAGTCTGATATGCAGATGACCTATACCTACGACGACCTGCAAGCGAAGGCCCATGCACTCTCGATGAAATGTGCGAAAGAGGGCGAGCTATTCCGGGCTGTGATCATGCAGACGGCGTCGTCTATTCTCGCGAACCAGGAAGTTGGCGACCGATACGGAAAGACGACTCTCAGTCTCACCGTCGCCATTCTCGAATGGCGCAAGGCGATCGAGAGCGCGAAAGACTCACTCATTGTCGAGCTTGAGGATACGAACTCCGACACGCTCGCCGATGAAACATTCTGAACCTTATGTCACGAAAAATCGGAGCCTTGTGGCTCAAGGAAGCCAAAGACGGAAAGAAGTACATGTCGGGCGTTCTTGAAGATATCCGTGGTGAAATCCGCATCGCGGTCTTCCGAAACGATCGGAAGGAGAAAGACAACCATCCCGACTACCAGATCGTGCTTTCCGAAGAACGGAAAGAGCGTTCTGAGTCCGATCAGGTTGCGGATTCGACCGACGCGGTCGACCTTTCCGACATTCCGTTTTAGACCGACGCGAATATGCAAATAACCAACGTGATACCCGAGGCGGTCCGGCAAGGCCGCCTCGGCCGAGAGGAGCAGATAAATAATCTGCGCCTCATGCAGAAACGTAAGGCTGGCCAGATCCGTTCGCTCGACTGGGTCGTGAACGTCGTGGAACGGATGCGCGTGAGAGAGCGGAACGAGATCGCCCGTTCGGCTTTCGAAGACGTGCTACGCGCCGTCGGGCGTCAACGCGAGAGGGAGATTTACGATTTGTCGATCCTCGACGAAAACGAGCGCGAGATCCGTTTCGGATCCCGCGCCTGATCTCCCTATGGCGAAAGTGTCGTATCCGTTCGCCGCATTGCCCAACCAGATCTGCCGCGGAGGCCATGGGCCGGTCCATATCGCCGTTTTGGCGGTTTTGCTGAGCCACGGCCGGACTTCGGCTTCCGCGCAGACCCTGGCGCGAGAAATAGGATGCGACCGCAAGAGCGTCTTTAAGTCTTTGAAGTATTGGAGGGAGGAGGGTCCGAAACACGGGATCTACGTTCGGACGGGGGAGCGGACGGGTTGTTCCACGGTGATCGAGGTTGAGGTCGTCGTATGCGAAACCCGTACCGAAAACGGTACGGACAACCTTGTGGATAACGAAAAACACCAGTCCCAAAAACGGAACGGGGTAGTACCGAAAACGGAACTGGTACCCGTACCGAAAACGGCACACAAAGAAGAACCCTTAAGAAGACCCCTGAAGAATCACCCCCTACCCCCTCAAGGGGGCAAGGTGGAAGCGTTCGCTTCAAACCGAAGGCGCTCGCGCGGCGATCCGCACCGGAAGAGGCCCTATCTCGAAGGCGACCTGGCGCACTTTGATGAATCACGCGGAGTCTGGCGAGTCAGGATCCATACGGGGGAGTGGGTCGATTACGGCGGGAACGTGAAACAGAATCTTGTTTGGAAATGAGTATGCAAGTCACGAAAGAATTTTTTCCGACTGCTTGTGAGCGCGACTACCGGCCGCCCACGAAAAGCCAGCGTCTGCGGTTCGTCCTCTACCGGCTCTGGGAACGCTCCGGATCGGAGCAGTCCTTCGAGGAGTGGTACGCGGACCGGATGGACCGGATCATCGGGCGCATCGAATCCCTTCTCGCTTAACGCACATTGCCTATGCAAAACGAAATCGTCGCCCTGTTCAGGGCCAAGGAAAATGCCGAGACGTTCGCCTCGAAAGCGAATCCGCGCTTCTACGACGCGGTCACGGTCGAGAAACGGAATGGCGACTGTCTGTGGGAGGTAAGGCTCGTTCCGAAGCGGAAGACCGTCGAATTCAGGCGGCCGAAACATTGACCACATGCAGGCACGCCGAAACTTGGGCGGTATCGACGCCATGTCGATCGCTGTCATGGGTTCCGACGGACACGCGTACGTGCTCAAGCGCATGCATGGTTCCTTCAGGGTCAGGCTTTCGGAATTCGAGAAGTGGGCCGAGAAACGCATCTGGCGGTTCGAAGACGTACCAGGAATGACGGAAGGGGTTATTGTATCGCTGAATGAAGCCTATGAACGGTATCTGCAGGCGAAGGCGCAGGATCTCGAGCTTACGGCGCATCAATGGCTTGTGACGGCCGACCGTTTGGCGGGGAAGGTATCGGATCTTCTCGAGCGCGGGTACCGGATGCCGCAAGTCGTTACGGTGCACGTCGAAAAGCCGAGGGCGATCGAGATGAGGAAGCGTCCGAGGAAACGCGCCGCCTCGAAGTCAAAACCCCGGCCAGTATCGCTTCAGATGAGCCTTTTCGGTGGATAACGCCGACAACCGGAACTTTCGCGCGACTATGCTTGTCCGCATGAGGGAATCCGAAATCCAACGATCGATCCTCGACAACCTGCGCTGGCGCGGGATCCTGGCTTTCCGCTGCCAGCCCGCGCCGGTTCCGGTGAGAAAGGGGAACGCGATCATCGGTTTCCGCAGGGCCGACGCGTTTAACGTCGGGATGCCGGATATCGTCTGCGTCATACGCGGACGGTTCGTCGGCATTGAGGTGAAATCCGAAACCGGCAGACAACGGCCGGAACAGCGTGTCTGGCAGGAACGGATCGCGAAGGCCGGAGGCACCTACGTGCTCGCGAGGTCGTGGGAAGACGTTCTGGCCGTATTTAGTCACGAATTTTCTCTATGCAGTACGAAACCGTACACATCTCCGCGCTGAAGCCCGCGGAATATAATCCGCGCACCATTTCCGGGCACGAGCTTTCGAAGCTGGCGGAATCGATCCGGACCTTCGGGTTCGTGGATCCCGTCATCGTGAATGCGGACGGAACCGTGATCGGCGGGCACCAGCGCATCAAGGCGGCCGAGCGTCTCGGCATGTCTGAGGTACCTTGCGTCCGTGTCGATCTTCCCAAGGACCGCGAGAAGGCGTTGAACCTCGCGCTCAACCGCATCTCCGGCGAATGGGACATGGACATGCTCGCGAAGCTTCTTGAGGCAATGGATGCCGACACGCGGAAGCTTACGGGGTTTGACGAAGGAGAAATTACGGAAGCGTTGAACCGCTTGCTCAAGCAACCGGTGGAAGACGACTACGACCCTATTCTGCCGGAGAATCCGAAGTCGAAACCCGGGGACGTGTACGAACTCGGGAACCATCGATTGGTATGTGGCGACTCCACGGATCCGGAGACGTTTGCAAAGCTCCTCGACGGTGCGAAGGCCGACATGTGTTTTACGGATCCTCCGTACAACATGGGATATATCGGCGGCAAGGGAAAGCGCCGCAAAGAAATCGCGAATGACAAGATGCCGCGTGAAGAATTTCTCGCGTTCCTCGGGCACGTCATGGAAAACCTGGTGACGAACGTGTCGGGCGCGTTTTACGTCTGCATGTCGTACGGAGAGCTACATTCGCTTTGGAAGGCGTTTACCGATGCGGGCGGGCATTGGCAGGGGTACATCGTGTGGGTGAAGCAGCGGTTCACGCTGGGCGGTTCGGATTACCAGCACCAATCCGAGCCGATCCTCCATGGGTTGTCTTCTGAAACGGCGGCAAAGCTCGAAGACGGGCAAGCGGACGCGGAATCGCTGCCCATTCTCTACGGATGGACGCGCCACGCCTGGTATGGCGGAAGGAAACAAGGCGACGCCTGGTTTTTCGATCGTCCTATGAAGTCGCCCGAGCATCCGACCATGAAGCCGGTCAGGCTTTGTGCTAAAGCGATCGTGAACAGTTGTCCTATGGACGGAATCGTTCTCGATGCCTTTGGCGGATCCGGTTCGACGCTCATTGCCGCGGAACAGGTCGGGCGGCGATGTTTCATGATCGAAATGGACCCTGCGTATTGCGACGTGATCGTCGATCGCTGGGAAAAATTCACTGGGAAGTCGGCGCTAAAGTTGGCCTCATCCTAGGTTTTTAGGTTTTCGTATGGCAGGCAAAGCAAGCAGGGAAAAC
>CAZLRU010000016.1:0-28589 GCA_964562155.1 uncultured Gammaproteobacteria bacterium | reverse complement strand
GTCAACAAGGCCCGCCCTATGGAGGAACGTCCTCCACGCGGTCCTCGGATGTAACTTACGTTCATCTAATCAAACACCCCGGTTTTTCCGGGGTGTTTGATTTCAGTATTTACAATCCCAATTGCTTCTTCACTTCTGCTTCCGCTTGTTCCGGATTGGCTCGTCCCTCGGTGGCTTTCATGATGCCCCCCACAAACCATTTCACGAGCGCTACTTTCCCGGCACGAATTTGCGCTACCTGATCAGCGTTTTGTTCGAGGACGCTGGCGACAGTCTTCGCGAGCGCGTCAACGTCATCCATTTGTCCAAGGTTATGCTCCTCGAGGAGATGAGAGGGATCGGTCCCTTTCTCCATCATAAGGATCAAAAGCTTCTGTGCGTTTGCGCTATTTACAGCCCCGTCATCAATCAAGTGCAAAAACTCGGCAAAATTCTCGGGGGAAATCTTTACGTCTTTAATTGTTTTTCCATTCGCAGATAAAAGTCCGGCGAGCTTTGTGGTAAACCATCCGCCCGCAAGTCTCGCGAGCTCCTCTCGACGTTTTTTTAAGACGTCCCCGGCCGTATCTTTGGTATCATCTGTGGCGGCGATCCATGTCCCCAACTCTCCCATGACCGCTTCAACATACCCAACCCAGCCCTCATTAGCGACAAAAAACTTAGTATCATCAACAGAAAATCTCCATTCTTCTTGCAGGCGCGCCCGCGTTTCAATGGGTAGCTCCGGTAAGCGAGATGTTTCTTGTTCACGAATTTCGGCGAGTGACACAGGAGGTAGATCCGGTTCAGGAAAATAGCGATAATCCGCGCTTGATTCCTTGGTTCGCTGTTCAAAGGTTTCGCCTTTGTTTTCGTCCCATCCACGCGTGGCTCCTCCTGGGATTTCGCCTTTTTCGAGCATGATCCGCTGTCGTTCGATTTCGTACGTCAAAGCTCGTTCAACGGCTCGGAACGAGTTGAGGTTTTTAATTTCTGTTTTAGGATTGAAATTTGGCTGTAGCTTGAGTCCGTTTTCATCGACGGGTAATAAGGAGATGTTTGCATCACAGCGCATATACCCCTTTTCCATATCCGCTTCCGATACGTGGAGGGATCGAAGAAGGAGCTGGAGTTCCTGTAGAAAGGCCTTCGCTTCGGCGGGGGAGCGTACATCTGGCTCCGTCACGATCTCTGTGAGCGGAACGCCCGCGCGGTTAAAATCGATAAGACTCGAAGACGATGCGCCGTCATGGATGTTCTTGGCGGCGTCTTCCTCGAGGTGTGCACGGGTAATACCGACTTCAATCCGTTCGCGTGATGGCAAAGCCTCTTTCTTGGGAACATCGACAATAAACCTCCCGTGCTCAGCAATTGGAAAATCGAATTGCGAAATCTGGTACCCCTTTGGAAGATCGGGATAAAAATAGTTTTTACGATCAAAATGGGCTTGATCGGGAATCGTGCATTCCAAGGCAAGGCCGGCGCGTACGCCCAAGCGAACCGCTTCCGCATTTAAAGCGGGGAGTGAACCGGGTTGACCTGTGCAAACAGGACAAATAGCGGTATTTGGTGGATTGCTATCATCGACGTTGGCACACGAGCAAAACATCTTTGTTTTGGTTTTAAGACGAACATGGATTTCCAGGCCGATAATAGGGGCGTAGCGAGCGGGTTTCATAGATGATCTTAGACTAGCAGGTTGGCCAAAAAAGGGGGAGAGGAGGTAGGATGAGCGTATTCTATGTCCGAAGTCCGCCTTGAGGCCTCCTGGAAAGCTGCTTTAGCTGATGAATTCGAAAAGCCCTATTTTCAAGAGCTAACAAAGTTTGTGAAGACGGCGTACCAAACAAAGGCTGTTTACCCACCCCCGGCTCAAATCTTTTATGCGCTCGATACCTGTCCTTTTGAACAAGTTCGTGTGGTGATTCTTGGCCAAGACCCTTATCATGGCCCTGGTCAAGCGCACGGGCTCTGTTTTTCCGTTCCGGAAGGGGTGCCGCCTCCACCCTCCCTGCAAAATATTTTTAAAGAAATTCATGGAGACGTTGGTGCACCGATTCCAGCAAGCGGTAATCTCGAGCGCTGGGTTAGGCAGGGTGTTCTGCTTTTGAACGCAACCCTAACCGTTGAAGCGAGCAAAGCCGGCTCGCACCAAGGTAAGGGCTGGGAACTATTCACCGACGCCATTATTCGCGAGCTATCGGATAAACGCGAACACCTCATCTTTATTCTCTGGGGAAGATACGCACAACAAAAAGGGGAGCTTATCGACACATCGCGGCATCTTGTGCTGAAAGCAGCTCACCCTTCACCCTTCTCCGCGTTTAGTGGCTTCTTCGGGTGCAAACATTTTTCCAAAACAAACGCCTATCTAAAGGAGCAAGGTCTTAAACCAATTCAATGGTGAGAGCATGAAAACGCTTGCAGGCAGGCAGTGTGCATAGACTCACTCATTTTATAGTTCAATAATTCCGCCTCCGATACCCACTCGATCCGCTCCATTTCTCCTGACTCAACGTTCGCCGTTGTGTCATTTGTCGTCTGACACAGGAAATTTAAATTGACCGTTTTCTTTCCATTCCCGCTCACGTATTCAAAATACCCAAAGGCTTTGCTAATAGAGATCTCGATCCCAGCCTCTTCTCGTGTCTCACGAACGACGCCCTCTTCGATGGACTCATGCTCCTCGATCTTTCCACCAGGAACCTCCCAATACCCGGGAAGAAAATCATCATCCTCTCGACGCTTCAAGAGAAGTAGGTAACCATCTTGAATAATAAAGGCACTCACCGCCACCTGAAAAAGATGAGGCATAGCTAGGAGATGACGAGTTGTTCAAACGCATCAAAATCTTTGTAGAGATGAGTTTGTAATCCGCAACCACGCGCAGCCACCAAATTCTCTTCATGATCATCGTTGAACAGAATATCACCAGGTTCAATCGACGGATCTTGTTCTCGCAGAGCAGCACAGACATGGTCAAAAAAGATCGGTTCATCTTTTGTGTTTCCGATTTCACACGACGAAAAGATGCCATCAAACAACGACCCAAGACCGACTTCATCGCGCAAAAACGCCAAACGATACGCTTCTTGATTGGTGGAAAGATAGCAACGTGTCCCATGCTCCCTAAGCTCGCTGACAAGATTCGTCATGCGTTCGTTCACTTCTAATCCGCCGGTAAACCAAAACTCCATTAACGCTTCAACGGTACCTGTCCAGCCCCACTCGTGCATGACACGAGACAACTCCTCTTTTAAATCGGCTCTCCCGGTTTTACATAGCTGAAACGGACCGTTGAAAAACGGTTTCATTTTGTCCCAGCTTATTCCGTACTGTTCCTGCATCTGATCGCTAAACCTCTTACTCGTAATCACCATTCCGTCGACATCGAAGAGGATTGCTTTGAAGGGCATAGAATGCAGGAATACTAGCAAATATTAGTCATCTGACAAGGTGCGCGGTTCTCGATAGGTAATCCTCTCTCCAAACGGACTCTCAATGCAGTATTCGCCATGCTCTTGTATGATGTATGGGTACGATAACGGTACTTTTCCCTTTCCTTGGGGCAGATCAAGCATGTAGCGTGGAAGCGCGATTCCTGTGACGCGACCTTGTAGCTCGCGCATGAGGGCGATTCCGCGTTTCATTGGTACACGAAAATGATTTGTTCCGCGCGCGAGATCAAGTTGGTGCAGATAGTAGGGGACTACGCGGATATTCGTCAGTGTTTTGAAAAGGTGGGTCAATGTCTCGGCGTTATCGTTCACTCCTTTTAGAAGCACGCTCTGATTGCGTACGATGATCCCGGCATCTACGAGTTTTGCGATGGCTGCAATGTTCTCTGAGGCGATCTCTCTGGCGTGATTAAAGTGTGTCACGACATACACAGGATGCGTTGAATCGGTGTATGAGTGCAGGAGATGAGCGAGTGTATCCGTGATACGCGAAGGTAGATTAACCGGGACGCGTGTATGAATGCGAATGCGTTGAATAGAAGCGATCATGCGTAACTTCTTAAGCCACATCTCCAATTGTTGATCAACGAGGGTTAATGGATCTCCACCGGTCAAAATAATCTCTTCAATTTCCGGGTGGGTATGAAGGTAGGCGCAAATGCGATCAATCTCGGCAGGCGTTGGGCCCGGATTCGCGCTTCCTGTTTTAAATCGTCGGAAGCAGAATCGGCAGGAGAGTGAGCAGAAGAACGTTGTATAAATGAGAGCTCGATCGGGATACCGATGCGTAAGAAAGGGGATAGGGGATCTGTCCTCATCGCCAATGGGGTCTCGGAGCTCCTCTGGCGAAACAATCAATTCACGTTCATGGGGAACGCACATAAGAAGAAGCGGATCCCGGGGATTACCCCAATCAATAAGAGTTGATGTATGTGGAGTGATTGAAAAGCGCATCTCTTTTAATGTTTGTTGTAACAAGGGTTTATTCGATAGCGGAATGAGCGTTTCCAATTGCTCAAGTGTGCGAATGCAATGACGAAGCTCCTGTTGCCAAGATTCAGGCTCATTCATAGAAATCAAAACCGTCCAAACGGACGGTATGCATGTGATAGGAATAAAAGAATACAAACTCTACCCCTATCACGGGCCTGTCTTTGGCGGGTTGTACACGACGGTAGAAATCATGAACACTAAAAATAGTCACCTCTGATGCGCAAGCAGTATCGTCTACGCGTATATTGATCTTGTCAACGATGAACCAAGGTTGTCATTCTGCTCGAGAGGTGTAAGGTGAATAAAGGGGAGAACGGCTCATTCTTCATAGTGGATGATATGTTGACGAGCTACGCTTCAAGGCACGTACAACGCTCCGGTACTGATGGCTATTTGCGGCACGCGGCCTACTGTATTCTGGTCGGGCTCGTGGTGTTCGATTTATTGAACTTTTTGCGCATTATCCCGTATAAAGTTGAATTCACGGCGCTTGGGCGGATCATTAGTACAGGGGGTGTTTTTTTAGCGCTTTTTTTAGCGGATTCTGCCGTTCATAAGATACTCCGCACCTGTCTACCGGGTATTGTCTGGCTATTTTGTACGCTCATCGTCATCTTTGATTTTCTCGGTGATGTATTTCACTTCTATGCGCGTTGGCCCTGGTATGATCAATTCGCGCATTTTACCAGTGGCCCGTTGCTTATGGGTGCTCTTATCGCGGGTCTTTTTATGCTTGCTCGTGCGGAGCGTTGGCGTATTCCTGACGGCGTTCTTTACCTGCTTGCTCTTGGGATAGATGCGATTATTGCGGTTCTCTACGAGATCGAGGAGTATCTGGAAGATGTGTTTACTCTTTCCCATCGTTTGGGGGATGGCCCGGATACAGCCAATGATTTAATGATGAATCTTATAGGTGGTGCTGGGTTGATTGTGGGTATAATCGCGTATCAAAAAATAAAAGAATACACGTTGCATCACAGGCGCATGTCCGTTCCTGTGCATATTGTCCCTATCACCCACTAACGGGGAGCACGCAATAAAACGATGAGATGAGGCTTGCTAAATGACCAGGAACATCGGCTAAAAAGAGAGGAGAGGTGGTAGGTGAGACTATTGAAGGAGGTGTACGAAGGGTCTTCATTTTCCTTAAGGTACTCAATAACGAGGCCGGTGTCCGCTGCAAGTCGATGGAGAGCTTTTTTATTATTTGCGCGATAATAAACATCAAAAACATCATTATCTTTTCGTCCATAGAAATAATCGAGGAGATGATCGGCGACGCGTTTACTCATGAGGCGTCGAATCAAAATCAATAAGGAAGAACGGTTAGGGGTAACAAAGGCAAAAAATCCACCGGGTTTCAGAACGCGGCGCACTTCTCTAAATAATCGTTCAGGCTGCCTAACATGTTCTAGTGTCCAAAGAGAGAGCGCGATATCAAATGTCTGATTTGGAAAAGGAAGCGATTCATCGTCTCCAATAACGACCTGTTCAACACTGGTATTGTTCGTCGTCGATGCCTGATCAAGATCAAAACCGATACGTTTTTCAAATCGTCCGGCCAATTCATCGATCACAAAATTTCCGTGTCCGCATCCTATATCTAGGACGCTTGCATGGGGTGGTAGGCGTGCACTCACGAGACTGGTTAGTAAAACCATGGAGTCATCCCAATCGGGATGCTCTTCTTTATACTTCCGCTTAAACGAAAGTTGCCGCCGTTCTTTGGGACCAAGATCAGTATATTCGCGAATATAGGTCATATACGGCAAAAAGCTTAACATGTCTGCGTGATGGACGTCTGCTTTGCATGTGTTACTATGCTCACGGTCTCTTAAATACCTCTCTATATGGCGAAAAAACACAGCACCACGGCTCTCACGGCGGCGGATCACCAGCGGCAAAATGAAGTCTACGCCCAAGGACATGTCTACGACTATGTGATCGTGGGTACGGGAAGCTCTGCGCTCACGGTGGGCGCGCTCTTAGCAAATAAGGGCTATAAAATTTGTATGCTGGAAGCGCATGATATTCCGGGTGGATATGCGCAGTCATTTAAAATGGGGGACTATCATTTTTGTGCCCAAATTCATTATACCTGGGGCTGTGGACCGGGCGGAAAGGTCTATGAATTTTTGAAACATATTGGTCTCGAAAAAGACATCACCTTTGAACTGTATGATCCGGAGGGGTACGACCACATGGTGATGCCAGATGGAAAGCGCGTCAGAATTCCCTATGGCTTCGACAAATTGGCGGACAATATCGAGGCAGCTTATCCGGGACAGCGGCAGGCGGTTAAAAAATTCTGCGATATTCTGGCACGATTACGGAAAGAAATGTCCATTTTTCCTCAAACGCAAATTCATTGGTGGCATTATCTGACGCAAGGGTACAAGTTTTTGACGTTATTAAAATATAAAAATGCCACGGTTCAGGAAGTCTTTGATGAATGTGGATTGTCAAAAGAAGCGCAAGCTGTTTTGATCGCAAATGCTGGGGACATGATGGCGGCTCCGGAAGAGCTATCGATCTTTTCCTACGCGGGTTTATTTGGAGGGTATAACACCGGCGCCTACTATCCCACCAAGCATTTCCGCTACTACGTCGATCGTTTGTGTAAGAGTATTACCGATCACGAGGGGTGTCACATCTACTACGAGCAACCGGTCGTAAAGGTGGAAACGAGCGGTGATCAAGTGACTTCGGTTCAAACAAAAGACGGAAAGGTCTTCAAAGCAAAGCAATTTATTTGCAACATGGATCCACAATCGGCGGCAAAGATGATTGGATGGGAAAAGTTCCCCGCCTCCTTTAAGAAGCCGCTCGAATATAGCTACTCACCGTCCGGCATGGTTGTGTATCTTGGTCTCAAGGATATTGACTTACGAAAATACGGATTTGGTGGCCACAATATCTGGCATCTGGAAGATTGGGATATGAATAAGACCTGGAAAGAACAGTTGTCTGGGGATTTTTCTAAGCCTTGGTTTTTCATTTCCACTCCTACGTTACACACGACCGAAGGAGGAACAACACCCCCCGGCGGTCAAATTATGGAGATCGCAACCCTCACGGACTACGCATCCTTTAAGGCCGCCCAAGATCGAAGCTATGTGGAATACGCGAAAATGAAAAATGAATTAGCTGAACGATTGCTTGATCTGGTGGAAAAGTATTACGTGCCGGATTTACGTCAGCATATCGCGGTCAAAGTTGTGGGGACGACGGTGACGAACGAAGACTTTGTCATGGCGCCTCAGGGAAATGCGTATGGTTCACATATGACGCCCGAACAGCTCACGGTTGGAAGGTTGCGCGCTACTACCCCATGGAAAAACTTCTTTTGGTGTAATGCCTCCAGCGGCTATGCAGGTCTCTATGGCACGGTCGGTACGGGGATGCAGCTCTATATGCAGCTCACCGGGGATGTATTTTTTGATGGCTCCAAAAGTCCAAGCGATGAACAAGTTATTCGCGAGGTCCGGGCGCGTCTTCACGGGAAAAGCGCTGCATAATGAGTGATGCTGTTCGTTTTCCGCCGCGCAAACTCCCCTCCGTCCACAGGCTGTTCATGAAGTCTCCGCAAAAGTAGACATTCTGTTCTCCTTGGTGATGTTGAAGAAATGTATCCACGCGCTTAAGGTGTCCGGCGGAAAACTTTGGCATAGCCTCGTCCCATCGCTCAATGTCATACGGGGTGAGAGCGTCTTCTGAGCCAAGATGCGGACACACGCGAACAAGTTCGTGTTTCACGATCTGAAAAATCTCCTCGTCTGATGCGTGAAGGAGTGTTTTGGCGAATGCTTCGTGTAACCAGGTGCAAAGCAGGCTTTCACCGGCTGCATTCGTAAAAGACCCCTGCTTCATGGTTTGATTGGTGTATCCGGAAATTTTTTGACTTTCAATATAAGGAACCCAGACAACAGAGTGGGGAGGAATGTGTGGTGGTTTGACGCGAAACGCGATGCTTATGCTGCTTGCATACGTGGTTGAGGCGAGGAGGTCTGCTTGCGCCTTGGTCGGATGTTCAAAGATGCGTGCGCTGACACTCGCGGTGCAGGCTAATACCACAGCGTCGTAGGGTTCAGATCCATCTTTTGTGGTAACGAGAACACCGTCTTCGCTCGGCGCTACTCGTAAAACAGGGGTACCGGTTTGCACGGTTAATCGCTCGGCAAATGCCTCGGGTAGGGCACTCATCCCACCACGTAACTGATGGAGTTTCCATTTTCCGTTGTCAAAACGAAGCGATTCAAGGATGGCGATGAAGGCGCCACTGCTAATTTCTTTTGCGCGATGGAATTGATAGGTAGAAACAAAAGGATCTACAAGATAGTCGGTGATCTCATCACCGAAATGTGCACGTCCGTAAGTGTCACCGTCCTCCGTGTCAAACGGGGCCGCGTTTGATAAATTGAAAAAATCTTTGACGCGGCGAGGTCCTCGTTGGTTCCAGAGAAGCTTGAGACGTGATCGGATGCTGACAGAGGAGTCGATCGGAAGCACGCGGCCACCTCTAAAGAGTCCATAGTTGGAAAAACGCATGGGTTCAAATGTCAGACCGAATTCTTGCGCATACGCTTTCATGTCATCGTACAGATTGCATAGGTGATCCGCACCAATGTCAAAAGGAAGGTCTTGTTTCGTGCGTGTTGCCATGCGTCCTCCGACGTATGGACGGGCTTCAAATACGATGACGGCGGCGCCGGATTTTTGGAGCTCGTAGGCGCAACTAAGGCCCGAGGCTCCGGCTCCGATAACAGCAATGCGTGGATGATACATAATCGGCCGAATCGTCTCATATGAGAAGAATTCCGACAATAAAGGGAGAGGATAGGAGGAGGACGGATGTCGTGCTACAATCCGCCCATCTAACGGCTCAGTAACCCTCTCTACTCACCTACGACATCCCTCCTTATGCCCGACTTAAAAGACGTCTTGCAGCGCATCCGTGCGACGCGTAAGCAAAAACGCGAACTCACCACTTCTTTTAAAGATGTTTTGTCTCAATCAAAGCCGTATCAGACCATTCAGGATGATTTAAAAGAACTGAAGGCAAAAAAGCTGCGTATTGAAACCGAGATAAAACAAGAATTCATTCGTGAGCTGGAAAAAGTGGAGAGGCTTGATGAAGCGTTAAAAACAGATGCGCAGCTATTAAGTGACATGGCCCTCACGAAGTTTATGAAGGGGGAGACGATTGATATTGTCGATGAGAACGATGTGAAATACGAACCTGTCTTCAAAGTAACGTTTAAAAAATCAAATTAATATGTCCAACGAACGACCTTCTCATCCGCCCGAAGTATCCGCGAATGAAGTGGAGAAACGGCCTTCTGTGCACGTTATAACGCCTGAGGCGCTGGTTGAAAATGAACGGCAGGCAGCGAAGGAGCGTGCCAATATCGAGAGGTTGATTACGGAACACGTGGAAGGAAGCGTGACGCTAGAGCTACGGATGAAAGAGTACTTGTCCGAGTATCTACGTACTCACCAAGGGCAGTGGAGAGAATATGATAGTGAAGATATCGTTTTTAATGGGTTTTATCCTGACTACGATCGCAGAGTGATCGAGGCTGTATTTGATGTATTCGGGCAAGATATGGCCGACGATATTCCCATGCCGGAATGGATGAAAAAATAATAGATGAGCATGTCAAAAATACCGGGTACAGCGATTCTTCTGATTGGTCGAAGTGGGGTGGGAAAAACAAGCCTCGTCGAAGGTGTGTTGAAAGATGTTCCGAATCTGTTTCAGCCCGTGCCCGGAACAACAACGCGCAGTCCTCGTTCCGGTGAAGAGAAGCTCCATCATTTTGTGGATAGAGAAACATTTACCCGGTGGAAGAACGAGGGTGCGTTTGCGGCGCACTTCACGTTTCAAGGAAACGAGTATGGAACGCGTCGAGAAGACTGGGAGCGCGCCTTGTTAAAAGGTCCCGTGATAGCCACGTCTTCTCCGCTTTTGATTGAGCAGCTAAAGCAGTACATTGAAACTATTTTCATCATCAAAATTCAACCGGAAGGCGATTGGACGCCTAGGGCCGGCCGCGAAGAGGGCGACGAGGTTCAGGGGATTGAAACATGTGCGGTAGATTACACAGTAAAAAACCACTTTCCTAAAGGTTTTGAGATGGCGCTAGGCGAAGTAAAGGCCTTTATCGTGAACGTGCTACACACCAAACCATTGCTGAGCGAATAACCCAAATCCATACGATACGACCGTTGCGATCACAACGATCATAAAATTCATCACCACCCGCCGACGCATGTGCATGCCGGAAACAAACGCCAAGATCGCGGAGACAAACAGGATTAAGCTGCCTGATAGGATAATCGACCACAGGGGACTTGTGGCTCCTAAGATGAAGGGAGCGAGTGGGAAGGTGGCGCCAATCAAATAGGTGATCCCAACGATGATGGCCGCGCGCAAGGCGGATGGGGGAGTGATATCCGCTGACGGCATCGAGGCATCACCTGCTTCTTCTAAGAACGCCCGTTTTTGTGCCTCGGTACGCATGATTTCTGCTTCAGAGTGGGTGGATACATACGCGCCTGCCGCCATCGAGATAGCGCCCGCAATGGAGACGGTAAAGCCTGCAGCAGATACGAGAATGGGCTCGTGAAGAGCGGCTACCAACCCATTAACGGCACCAAGGATCTCAACGGAACCATCATTAAATCCAAGAAAAATATTGCGAATAAAGGTTCCGTCAACGGTTCGTCCCGCTGTTTCTGTCACGATATTCTCTTCATGAATGAGTTCGTCTTCTAAAATCCTTCGCAGACCTTGGCGTAAGGTGCTGTCGCGCGTTGTGCGCCACAGGTCCAGGTATTTTTTAACCCCGTGCACTTCAATCACTTCCATAAGGAGCAGGATGGCGCTATCTCCAAAACAGGCGACAATAGCGCGAAACAGCTGAAGCTTAGCCTTTCTAAGAGGGTCCAGCTCCGTAACTCCTGATTGAAAAAATGTTTGCCAAAACTCCAAATGCCCCGTTTCTGTTTTGATAAGATTATCCAGTAGCGAGGTGATATGTGGTGAGGCTTGTGTTCGGAAGGTGCGATAGAGGCTTAGATCAAAAAGTTCATCCAAAATCAGTTGTCGTTGTACGTTGGGAGAAAGAGAGGATGGCATGGATCTAGAATGGATGAATGAGTAAAGAGCGATAAGCGCTAGAAGAGTCGTTTATTGAGTCTATCCACAAAACGTTGAAACGCATGACCAAGAAGGAGAAAGGCAAAAAGATAGAGGAAGGTCGCAAGCCACGCGGGCAGCCATCGGTAAAAGAGGTCATATCGATAGACGAGGGGCCAGTGGAGGAGGTAGATTTCGTAGGAGAATAAACCGGTCCAAAACAAGAGTCGAGTCTCGAATGGCTTAAGTAAAAATAGTCCAATCACGGTAAACATGGTGAGTAAGCTGGTTCGTTGTTCGATCCAGTGCTCTTTTCCGATATCGCCATGAATAGACAGGTAAAGAAAGGCGCCTGTTAGTGCTATGATGCACCCTCCCCGAGTGGTATAGGAGAGAAGGGCCGGTCGTTCAAAGAACTGCTTTACACGCTCGGTCGTGCGTTCTAGCCAGCGAATACGGCTCTGCCAGACAGCGGCACAAAGAGCTCCTAACGGAAAGGCGTAGATGTGAACTTGATAAACACCGAGCACGCCTTCATCGACAGGCAAGGGAATGAACGTTGTGACGAGGTAGCTTGCACCGGCCAGGAGAATGGAAGAAATAATCGGCGCGTACCGGAAAAAAACGAGAGGATAGAGTAAATAATAAAATAAAATGAAGGTAAAATACCAAAGAGGGGAGTCGATATTTTCATACAGATTTGCTTTTGGGAAAAACCCTACAGCGCTTTGAAGAAGAGTATGAAAAGAATAGGTTCGGTGCAGAAAGAGCCAGTCGGCGAGAAAGAGGATGGCAAGCAATACCCAAAGAGGAACAAAGAGTTTTGCTAAGCGTTTTTTATAAAACTCCCATGCTGATAGAGGGCGATGCAGCATCGAGTGAGTGAGCCCATAGCCGGATAAAAACAAGAATAGATTCACCCCAACACCGGCGGAGATCGAAAGCGGAAATAAAAAGCGCGTATCTTCCGCCAGGTAAAAGCCGATATGCGCGAATACCACCGTCAGAATCGCAAAGCCCTTGAGCTCCGTTGTCGTTTCTTTGGATAAAGACACGGAACGCTTCACCCGACTCGTGATGGCGATGACGAGGAAGAGCAGCCCAATCAAGAGCTGGTTCTGATGAAGAACGTCGGGGACGGGAACAAGCATAGTCTATCAAACGTCAATAAGTGGAGGCATAATTCCATGTTTCACCCAAGCTGGCAACAGGGTATACTCAAAAAATATGACATCTTCTCGATTCATGTTTGTGCTCGGTCTACTTTGTCTGGGTGGATTGCTGATTTGGCGGTCGGGATCTATGCCAGCCGTAACGATTCAGGCGCCGGACTCATCCTCCTCTCCTCAAGTTACGTCGACGCTCGCAGCTCCACCCGCCACTGCTCCTGTGTCTGAAAAAAAGACGCAAACGCTATCCTTGGAAAACGGTCGCACCCTTAACCTGAGATTGCCGACGGACTATACGGTTTTCGTGGCGGCCCAAGGGTACAAGCGTCTACGATTTATGGCGAAGAGCCCTGATCATAGATTATTTGTGGGAGAGATGGAGAGTGCGGGCGACAGTCCCAATGGCCACGTGTATGTCTTTGATGAATTTGACCCAGATACGAAAACATTTAAAAAAGTCACCCCCTATCTCTCCAAGCAGCGCAATCCAAGCAGCCTCGCCTTCTATACGGATCCGGTCGGACAGGTTTGGCTCTATGTCGCTCTGACGGATAAGTTGGTTCGTTATAAGTACGCGTCGGGCGATCTCGCTCCTTCGGAACCTCCTCAGATCGTGAGTGTCTTTCCCACCTATGCACGGCCATGGTCAGAAGGAGGGGGTCATATCACGAGGACGGTGATCGCGCATAATAATAAAATATATGTATCCGTCGGAAGTTCATGTAATAGCTGTGAAGAAAAAACAGATGAACCATCGCGGGCTTCAATCCTGCAAATGAACCCCGATGGCAGCGATCTCAAGGTATTTGCCAATGGATTGCGTAACGCGGTTGGTATCCAATTCTTGGGCAATAAACTCTACGCCACAGTCAATGGCTCTGATAATCTCGGCAACGACAAGCCAGAAGACACGTTTGTCGAAGTCGAAGAAGGAATAAACTACGGCTGGCCCTACTGCTATCAACTCAAAGGCAGGATCCATACCGACACTAGTCAAAAATGGCAACGTTCCTTTGATTGTAAAACGGTCCCTGTTGCTGCGTACGGATTTGATCCGCACAGCGCTCCTCTGGGGTTTGATGTGTCCAACGGATCTTTTGTGGTCGCGGTCCATGGGTCGGGTAACAAGTCCTTGGGAGTCGGCTACAAGCTTCTCACGATTGATCAAAACACGCTCCAAGCCTCAGACCTTATCACCGGCTTTTTACAAGACGGCCAAGTCCACGGTCGTACCGCCGCCGTACTCACAAACGATCCTCATTCATTCTTTGTTACAGATGATTATAACGGGGCGATCTATTACGTGAGTCATTAATGCACCGCTAATTTACTACATAATACAAGTGGTATGGATACCGCCTCCTACGACCTTCTCCGTGAACGCCTCGCGGAAGTCTCCCATCTCAACTCGACGCTTGCCGTCTTGCAATGGGACCAAGAAGTCCACATGCCTGTTAAAGGCAGCGGACCACGTGCGAAGACCATTAGTTATCTAAGCGTGCTCGCACATCAAAAGCTTCTCGATTTGGATAAAGGAAAGGTATTGAGCCGTCTCCACCGTGCAAACAAAACGATGAGCGACCCCCATGCTTCCATCATTATCCAAGAAGCGTGGCGTGCATACGATCGCGAACGTAAATTACCGGAACCATTCGTCAAAGAACTGGCAGAGCTCTGTTCCGTGGCCCAAACCGCTTGGGCTCATGCGCGTAAGAAAGATGACTTTACGGTGTTTCTTCCTCACCTCAAACGAATTATCGAGCTCAAGCGACAAGAGGCGGAATACCTAGGGTATAAAGATTCTCCATACGATGCTCTACTCGACGTCTATGAACCGGGCCTAACGAGCCGACGGGTAACAGGGATATTTGAAGAGCTGCGCAACTTCTTGCAGTCATTCGTGAGAGATCTTGCTGTATCTTCAAAGCGACAGCCAAAAGAAGACGTGCTCAAAGGGGTATTTCCAATAACGGAACAGCAAGCATTCAATGCATGGATGACGCACAAGATCGGGTTCGATCAAGAAGCGGGACGGTTGGATATCAGTACGCATCCATTCACAACCAGTTTTCATCCGCATGATGTTCGTCTGACGACTCGGTACGATGAGTCGAATGTCTTGTACGCGATCGGAAGCTCCATTCATGAAATGGGTCATGGTCTTTACGAACAGGGACTCCCAATCGAGCATTTTGGGACCCCGCTTGGGGAGACGGTTTCTTTGGGGATTCACGAGTCACAGTCGCGGCTCTGGGAGAATAATATTGGTAAAAGCCGCCCATTTTGGCAGTATTTCTATCCTAAATTACAACAATGCTTTCCACGTCCATATAAGCAGGTTCCATTCGAAACGTTTTATCAAATCATAAATCGCGTCGAGCCATCCTTTATTCGTACCGAGTCAGATGAAGTCACCTACAATCTCCACATTATTCTTAGGTTTGAGATAGAAAAAGGGCTCATCGAAGGCAAGATAAAAGTCAAAGATTTACCAGAGATCTGGAACGCAAAAATAAAAGAATATCTTGGTCTCAAGGTGTCTAACGATCGCCTGGGTGTTTTGCAGGATGTGCACTGGTCGAGCGGAGCGATTGGCTATTTCCCCACCTATACACTGGGGAATCTCTACGCAGCTCAGTTTTACCACGCGGCAAAAGATCAGATAAAAAACCTCGACCAACAGGTAAAACGAGGAGACTTCACGGCCATAAAGGGCTGGCTTAAGACGAATATTCACGCTCACGGAAAGCTGTATACCGCCGAAGCATTAGTGAAGAAGATCACGGGTGAGCCGCTCACGACAAAATATTTTATCGATTACCTAAAACAAAAATACCAAAAGGAAAAACAAAGCATGTAATGCCAGAGGATGTGGCGCCGGAATATGTTTGCGGCCGGTTGGTATCTCCAAAGAACGGGCATGACTCGCTAAATGAGGGATGCTGCTCGGGAAGATGAACGCAGGATCTTAAAGGAGAGAAAGAAGCAAATCAGTACTAATAAGCTACCCACGAGAAATGTAGAGGGGATTGAGATGGTGGCAACGACCCCTCCCAGAATTGGTCCAAAAATCATCCCAATACTTTGATAGGAGCTATTGAGCCCCATGATCGAGCCTTGCGAGGCATGGTCGGCAGCTTGAGATAAAATGGTTGGAATAAGGGTCTGTACCACGCTGTTTGCCAGGGCAAGAATCGCCATCGCCACAATAAACATCCAAATAGACTGGGATAAAAACATCACCACAAAAGCTACAGCGGTAAAGAGGACGGCGTTTGAGAACGCGCGCTTCATGCCAAGTGCTTTTGAAATACGACCCACAAAGAGATTTTGAGCGATCAACCCGATGACCCCAAAGACGGTAAACAGAAGGGCGTTTTGTGATTCGCTGACGTGCAGAACGTTCATGGTAAATGGCTGGAATCCGTAGATAAGCGCACAGGAAAAGGCAAGAAAGAAGATGAGAGAAATAAGGAAGATTACCCCGACCTTCGCATCAAACAAGGTGTGCCACATCCGAGAAAAATCAAACAGTTTTTCCTTCTTTATTTCGCCCATGTGAGTATTCGTCTCTGGCAAATACCAGGCCGTGAGAAGAGCGGCAAGAATGGTGACGGCGCCGGCAATAAGAAATGGCAAAGCCGCATGAACACCGATGGTGAGAGCGGCAATAGCTGGTCCAAAGATAAAGCCAAAGTTAAAAGCTGAACCGATAAACCCGAAGGCTTGGGCTCGTTCCTCCGGCTTGGTTGAGTCAGAGATAACGGCAAACACCACAGGAATATTGCCCGCCGTCAATCCATCAATGATGCGAGAAAGAAATAAAAAGAAGGCGTTAGGAGCAAACGCCATGATAAAAAATGAAGCCGCGGTACCCACGATCGAGACCAGGAGCATCGGGCGTCGTCCGTATTTATCAGATAAGCGACCAATAATAGGCGTTGAAATAAATTGGCAAATTGAATAGAGAGCAAACAGAAGGCCATTTTGGAAATCCGTGAGACCGTATTTTTTGGAATAGGAATAGAGCAGGGGAATGATAATGCCGTATCCCAACATGTTCACGAGCGCAATAAGGCCAACAATCAAAAGCGTACGGTTTTTTATCATAAAGAGATGGTTGTATGAGGCCAAAGAATAGCCGTTTTTTACGAATATGTCGAGGGTTGATCGTCGGTGGACCTTTATGAATCTATGACGATGAAGGAGTGCTAAAGTGAAAATCCATTTGTTCAACAAAATACCGACGCAGCTCCTTATGACGAATCCATTTGAGTTTATAAGGCACCGCCCAAACACGTTCTCGGCGATGCTTGAGGATTTTGGCGGGAACGTCTTCCAGTTCGCCTAGATCAATTAACACAATGTTACCAAAGCGATCTTGGCCAAAGTTTTTTGTGATATTGAAGAACTTATCAATAACCCCATGTTCGATAAGGCGATGAGTAAAAACGATAAAAAGATCAACGATCTGTTTTCCTTCTTCCAATGAAGAGCGTTCAAAGATCTCGAGGAGAGGGGTTACTTTGTCCTGTTCGTACGCGAGATTCGGTAAAAGAAGAGGATGAGCTACCCAATCAGCTGGCAGCCGCCGTCGCTCAAGAATCTCAAAGGATTTTTGCGCTTTTCGTCTAAGGTCGGGGATATAGTCGGGTATTCTGAAAAGTCCTGACAGTTCGCCGGGAATAATGTCTTTGAGAATAATCCAGCATGTACGCAAGCGAGAATGATAGTTCTTTAAAACACGACCATTGCCAAGATCGTAGACCGTATACTGCCAACCTTCGCCGAGCTTTTTCATATGAAGCCTCTATGGTCTAGTTGTTGTGAGGATGGATGGATATATATTCCGTGCGTAACGTTCTAACGATGGATGCACCCAGGAAAACAGCACGGTCGGCGTTTCCCATTGACGAGCTCCTCGCGCGCCCTTTGGATATGTTGAATCCTTGTTTCCGGTTTCTTTACAGAGATGATCCAGCAAATCCACTCGTTGCGTGCGAGTGGTGTAAGAGTCTTCCAGGCAGCTTGAGCTCCCGGGGAAGAGGCGAGAGCATCGCGCAGATCCTTTGGGAGGCGATGCACAGGGGGTTTTGAGGCCGTTTGTTTCATGGGGATTGATGAGGAGATTCGCCAAATTCCATGGTGCCACCGCCGGCTGTCCACGTACCACATTCATCACGACAATGCTCGCTGCGCTTGTGCAACGCAAAATTTCCGTCGCCATCATGGCAGTAGATACCAACGGCAATCCCAGTAAAATCAACGCCAGGCTTCATATAGAGAGAAGCCTAACAGATGAAGAGAGTGAGGGTCAAAGGATTAAACAAGAAAAAATCGCATCGACGACCGCATCTTTTAATTTAGGGGTAAGACGCCCAGGAATCTCCGGAGTAAAGATACGTTCCGCGAGGCCGTGCATATGCATCCAGGATTCCAGTGATCCATCACGAGTTGGTGTATACGAACAGTATCCATCCTTGAACGTATATCCTAAGACGGGGTCTTTTGGATCATCAACACCATTTAGGAGTGGAAGACCAAGTTTTGAAAGGGTAGCGCACAAAGGGTCCCAACCGGATGGTGGATTCGAGCCGGTGTCATAACAATAAAATGTGTTGAGCTCTACGTCTTCATGAAAGTTCATCACGGTAGTGAAGTGAAATTTTCGCACAGCTTCCATCACATCTACCACCTCTTTAAGTAGGGAAGAATCCTGAAAGCTTCGATTTACATCAACCTCGTCTGTATTTTTGCGTGTCTTCCGCGCAACAGCGGATGGACTGATTTCAGGGATCCAAACAAAATCCGGAAGAAGGTGCGCATATGTCTGAATCGTTTTTTCGACGCTTGCAATCACGCCGTATTCATCACCGTGTGTACCGGCGACAATGCACAGGGTCGGATGGTTCCCTTGGATATGAATGTTCATGTACTTTAAGAAAAAATAGCATAAAAACCGTCTTACGACGATGCGTCAAGATTATGTGGGCTTCAGCCTGTACGAAAAACGAAGAGCTTGATATTATCCGCTCATTATTCTTTTTTCTTATCCTGCATATGTATAAAAGTGCAAAATTAGCGGCGATAGCATTGGTTGCTGTTGTTTCTGGAGGGCTTTTGGTGAATGCGGCCAAGGCTTGGAACTCAGTTCCGCTCCCTGATTGTGATGCGGACTATATTCTCGGACGCGATACAGCGAACGTAGATCGTCCGGGACGTCTTCCTCGTACGGAGTCAAACATCCCTCTAAACACAGAGTCAAGTATCAGACAATTTTTTGGGACGGGTGCATTAGCGCGAGCAATCATGCTTGTGCCAAACTCGGGAATTTCAAACGTGCTCGCCTTCAATCAGACGATGTATCGCGGCTACGGGCAGAATGCTCCTGAGGTACGCGACCGCTTCATGGCGGCCACGTTTAATAATATTCTTAAGATGGAGTGCCGTGCGCGCATCACGATGTATTATCTAGGCTTTCCAATGGATCGCTATGGAATGGCTTCGGTAAATGATGCGGCTGCCTATGACAAAAACGCAAGAAATCACTCGCTATACCAGCGCACAGATGACCTTGAGCAGCAGATTCGTTTAATGCGGCAGGACATTGCTAACTTAGCTCGCGCAATGAACGCAGGTTCTTTTCAGGCGGCGACGGAGCCGTTTCAAGGAGGAACGAGCGCGATCACCGCTCCAGCCCCCGTGTTGAAGACCCCGTCAAAAGTCCCTGATACCATGAGTGCTTCAGACGCGGCTATTTTTAAGGCATGTACCGATGCCTGTGCTGCAACCGGAAAAGCGTGTTCTTCCAGCTCAAAAACGCCACAGGAATGTACAGTTGCTGAGGCATCGTGCTCAATCGGTTGTCTCGACTCGATAAAGCATTAATAGATTGTAGAGCGCGTTACAGAGAAGCGCTGCTACACAACACAAAACCACCACAAAGGTGGTTTTGTGTTGTGTATAACACGTGCTAAATCATCTAGATCTACCCAGGACTACGAATCGAGGAGTTCCTGCTAGTGAAAAGAACGCTTCTGTGACAGTATAGAAATAATCCGATCCCATTCATCCTCCATGTATGCAAATCAAAGAACTTGGACATGTTGTGCTTTACGTTTCTGATTTGAAGCGCTCAGCAGACTTTTATCGAGATACACTGGGTTTTAAGGAGATTGTGCGTACTCCAAACATGGCCATGTTTTCATCAGGACGCACTCATCATGAATTGCTCCTGATCGAGATCGGGGGAGAGCCAAGATCTTCGCAGAGGTTTGAGCCGGGTCTGTATCATATTGGATTCAAAATTGGTGATTCACCCGATGATGCGAAGCGTGTATTTCGCGAGCTAATAGAAAAAGGCGTTCACATCGTCGGAACAGGAGATCATACGATCACGCAGAGCATCTATATTCTTGACCCCGATGGAAACGAGCTAGAATTGTATGCGGATGTTTCGGATGAATGGAAAAAAGATCCCACTCTGATTATGAGACCTGTTCAGGTACTGAATCTGGAATAGAGAGCAGGGGACTCCTTGATAGATAACTGTCTTAGAGCGGGGAATGTATTTAGGGTATGCAGACAGGGGCGTTTTTAAAGAATGGCTGTAGGATGCGTTGAGTTGATGCAAGACTGTCTCGTGTTGGGGTGGGTGTTCCTTGAAGCGCGTAGGGTTTTTTGAGCTGGGTGTATTTATCAACGCCGAGAGTGTGATAGGGGAGGATTTCCACCCGTTCTATGCAGGCAAAGCTTTCAAAGTGACGACCCCACGCGTAAATATGCTCTGGTGCATCCGTGAGTCCAGGGACAAGAACATAGCGCAGCCACATTGGTTTTGCTTGTTGTTCGCGGCGCGCGGCATTACGAAAGACGGGCGCATTGGAGTGTCCTGTAATGACATGGTGTTGTTCTGGATCGATATGCTTCACGTCTAGAATCAGTAGATCGGTCAGCGCGTACAGATTTTCCACGTCTGGGCCTTCAATGGTTCCATTTGTATCAAGGGCCGTATGTATATTGAGCGCTTTTGCCTTTGTAAATAGTTCTGTGATGGCCTTTGCTTGAATGGTCGGTTCACCGCCAGACAGGGTTATCCCTCCTTCTTTTAGATAGGGAAGTTCTTTTTTAATGATGGATATCAATTCGTTGCTACTCATCCATTGACCTTGATGAATGTCTTGTGTGTCAGGATTATGGCAATACAGACAGCGAAGATTGCATCCCTGTAAAAAAACCACGAGACGAATACCCGGTCCGTCATGGACGCCAAATGTTTCCCAAGAGTGGACGCGAAGCTGCATAGAATATTAGAGTTGCGCGTGGAATGTGCGAGCTAATATCTCCAGCTGATGTTCATGTGAGAGTTTGACGAAGTGTACGGCGTATCCGGAAACCCGAATGGTGAGGGATGGGTAGTGTTCTGGATGACGCATGGCTTGTTCGAGGAGGGATCGATCAAGAACGTTGATATTCAGATGGTGTCCTTTTTTTTCCATGTAGCCATCAATAAGCGAGGTGAGATTACGAACGCGGACTTCATTGTCGTTGCCTAAGCTTAGTGGGGTGAATGTAACGGTGTTTGAAATGCCATCCTGCAGTTGATCCCAGGGGAGTTTTGCGACGGAGTTTAGACTGGCAATGATCCCGTGTGTATCCCTGTTGTGGTAGGGGTTTGCACCCGGAGCAAACGGTTCTCCTGCGGCTCGTCCATCGGGCGTTGCGCCTGTTTTTTGACCGTACATGACATTTGAGGTGATGGTGAGAGCGGAAAGCGTTGGGCGTGCATGCCGGTAAAGAGGGTGCTTAGACAATAGATCGTGTATCTGTTGGACGATATTTACAGCGATCTGATCGGCTCGTGCATCATCGTTACCATAGGCGGGGAACGAGCCATCTATGGAGAACGTGTGTGTTAGTCCTTGTTCATTATGTATGGCGGTGACCGTCGCGTAGGTGATGGCTGATAGAGAGTCTGCAAAAGTGCTCAAACCAGCTATTCCAAATGCCATGATGCGCTTGAGGTGGGAATCAAGAAGTGCCATCTGCGCTTTTTCATAAAAATACTTGTCATGCATGAAATGGATCGCATTCATCATTTGTGCATAAACAGCCATGACATGTTGCAGGGTTTGTGCGAGGCGCTTTTCTACTTCATGAATATCGAGTGGTCCGTGCGTTAGCGGTGTTATATTTGGGACGAGGAGTGTTCCGGTGTGTTCATCGCGACCAGCATTGAGAGCTAAAAGCAGGATTTTTGGGAGGTTGCATCGCGCGCCAAAAAATTGCATTTCTTTTCCGCTTTCCAGCATGGATACGCAGCAGGAAATACCATAGTCATGTACCCCGCGCACGCAACTCATTAGATCATCGTTTTCAAATTGAATAGCAGACGTATCAATGGATACTTTTGCACAAAATCGTTTAAATGCTTCGGGTAATTTTTGAGACCAGAGGATGGTTAAATTGGGTTCGGGGGATGGACCGAGGTTGTAGAGCGTTTGTAAGAATCGGTAGTCTGTCTTGCAGACACGTGATTCTCCATTTTGAAGTGTGCCCGCGAGAGCAATGGTAATCCATGTAGGATCACCGGCAAATAGTTGAGCGTAATCAGGTGTTCGGAGATGACGGACGAGTCGTAATTTGATAACGAGCTGATCTATGAGTTCTTGAGCGTCTTCTTCGGTGATGTGGCCTTGCGCTAAATCACGCTCAATGAAGATATCTAAAAAACCAGTAATATTTCCCAAGCTCATCGCTGCGCCATCCTGTTCTTTTATGGCGGCGAGATAGGCAAAGTAAAGCCATTGGACGGCTTCATGGGCGTTTTGTGCGGGTAAGCGGATATCGAAGCCATATCCAGCCGCCATCTGTTCCATGTCAGAGAGGGCTCTTATTTGCTCAGCGAGTTCTTCAGTAAGGCGAATATCCGCTTCATTTGTGAAGGTGAGCCCTGCTTTGTCTTGTTCTTTTTCAGTGATTAATCGAGTGGTGCCGTAGAGGGGGACTCGCCGGTAATCCCCGATGATTCGACCTCGAGCATAATTATCCGGAAGTCCGGTAATAACGCCATGACGTCGATATGCTCGCATTTCTTCGGTGTATACATCGAATACCCCGTCATTATGGGTCTTGCGGTGCTTTTGGCAGGTTTCACGCACAAGGGGATTGAGAGTGTAGCCGTAGGCCTCACACGCTTTTTCTGCGGTTCGCCATCCACCAAAAGGCTTGATGGCGCGCTTGAGGGGTGCGTCTGTTTGTAGGCCTACGATGGTTTCCAGTGGTTGATGGATATATCCCGGCGCATGACTTGTGATGGTGGAGATGGTATCCGGATCGACGGAATGCACTCCTTCTCGCGCACGTTCTTGTTGGAGCAAGTCCTGACAAATAGTCCAGAGCGACTGAGTTTTTTGGCTTGGGCCAACTAAAAAAACGGGCTGCTCGGCAAAAGGTGTCAGGTGCTGCTCTATAAAAATGGACGGGTTTATGTCTGTGTGCCGCGTTCCGTTTGTGGTAGGGCTGGACATAGCTACTTACAGCCTAACAAGCCCCATAATCGGGAGCAAGCGAGTCGGTCCGTTGTGTGCTTGGAGGGATCTGGTCCCTATTGTTTTGATCATGGTGGCTCACGCACCTGCTTTTTTCTTTTTAGATCCTGGCCAACAAACGACGCAGGGTCCGACTCCTTGATATGTGTGTCCGCGGCTACAAGTCTTCCGAGCTTTGGTTATATCTTCCTTCACTCGGAAGGCAACAATCTTTTTTATGAGATCGATGGGCAACGCTTTGTCCAAAGGGAACTGAATAGCCCCCTTTGTTGTTCGATACTCGGATAATTCTTTTTGAAATGCACGAATGCCGGAGGGTGTCGGGAAAAAACCAACATGACGTTTAAAGCCACCAAAATGGACCAAGTTGCCATTTAGTTTGTATGTGGGAATCCCGTAGCTTATCGCCTCCACGGCCCCAGGGGCATGTTTTTTGATGACCGCCCTCATTTTTTTCAAAAGAGCCTGAACATCTTTTGGATAGTTCTGTATGTAGCCATCAATGTCATGATATGTATTCATACGAGTTGTCGTGTGGCATTGGGTAACTTTACGATAAGGCAGACCGTTGTGATCTCCAGGTTTCTCGAAGGGATGAGATCTTCCCATCTTTGAATACAAGAAAAGCTGCTTCGTACAGGTGTACTTGTTCGTTGGTGGTTGTATCGATGAAGTCCCCGTTCCATTCAGCGGCTGCCTGGTCATCTTGAACGAGGAAGTTGAGTAAGGTGAAGTGAATGTCTTTTTGTTCTTGCAAAACTTTTTTCAGCCAATAGTTTTTTATCGCATCATGTCCCTGCATTGGCACGGCAAACGGACCTTCTTGATAGATCGCGTCCTCTGTAAATATGCTGATGATTAATTCAGGATCTTGTGATTCCCAGGCTTTGCCGTAGGTTTCAAGGATGGATTGTATTTGTTCATTTGTCATAACGGGATGAGTCTGGGGGCTGAACAAATGATGAGCTTATTTTGAACTCGTATGTGTTTTTGGCGGAGAGGTTTCACTTGATGATGCGGTACCAATATCTACATTTACGCGATGCATCGTGATTGGTTCCGTTGGATCCCACCATTTTGCCATCCAAAAAACGATGCTCGTTTGACCTGATTTCTTTGCTTTAAATGTCCAGGTATGTGTGCCACCAGTTCCAGTAAGAATCTGTTTTGGCCAGATAAATCCTTCCGCGCCTTTTTGAATGTTGGTCGTGTTTCCGGGCGCAACGATTTGCCACGAATATCCGGTCGTTTTATTTTCTGGTAGTGAAATGGTGAATGTTTTTCCGGGTTTAACATGCACCTGTTCTATTGTGGACGGTCCAGCCGCAAAGGTTGTTCCAGAGCTGGCCAACATCCAAGCTGAGGTTAAGATAAGGCCGAAGATATTTAGGCGAATGTTCATATATAATCACTCTAACACAAGGCAAGATTACTCGTAACTTACGGGAGAACTTTGCCGGAAGGCCATACGGGAATTGGATTTTATTGTTTGTTTGAATTCATCAAGAATAAAGCCAATAATCTTGACAGGAGTCAATTTTTATCGCACGTTTATTCACGCATATCGAGCGCACTCGATATGTGCGTCCTGGTCCATTCCGCCTGAGGAGCAAGAACCGATGAATGGCGATGTGGTCGTGATCTTCAAAACGCATGGTCCAAGAGTAGGGTATACGTACCGGATCGCCTGTCTGGGCGAAAACGAGAACATCGCTTCCCCGGCGGACTATCCGCCTCAGGATTCTGTTGTGAATGAGGCAGCCGTGGTGCGCTGCTTCGGGGATTCTGAAGTGTTCACTGATGAGGCTGCAGCCAGGCGAGTTGCAGACACTGTCGCGCGTGGCAATGGCCTCGACAGTCAGCAAATCCGCCTGCTCGACTACTCCAAGATCTACTTCCCGGCCACGAAAGCCAAGCGAGCAAAGCGAGTCTTCTACGAAGAACGTGGTAAATCGCATTGGCGTGATCGTCGGCGCGCTCGCGACCGCTGAATCCATGATCTTTCATTAAAGGCGAGGCGTACTGCATCGCCTAATCCAAAAAGTACTAAAAACTGATTTCGCCCATCCGGCTACTCCAGAAGGCTTGTTCCTAACACACGGCAGGACGCTCCTGTCCTCTATGTGTCACGGATGGTCTTTTTTTATTGAGCCGAGCTGAAATCACAGTCTCATCATCACATCATCAATCCATGCATTCGGATTACACGACTGATTCATGGGGTCCGAGCCTTTAATCTCTGTTTCTGGAGGTCCGGCAATATGAAGATTGTCATCGATCTTACGTGAGGTCGGATCATTTGTTTTACTTTCCAGATATTTGGAGTAGTGTTTTAGGGCCTTATGTTGAAGTTTTTTATAAAAACCCTCTTTCTGTGCTTCGGGGTGCTGTATGCTTTGGTTTCCTTAGGCAAAAGCTTAGGTGTCTCAGATGTGAGATTTGAAGAGTATTACGTGAATCGTTACGCGGTAGGTCTATTTACGGTTGAATCGACTGGTGTTCATGGTTCCGGTTCAGACTTAGACGGATACTACGCCAACGTATTTTATGGCAAGGACAAGCTTCTCCCGATCCGATTCACTGATTTCGATCCGCAGAGTCAAGTGGAGCTTGATCTGTTTCTCCTGGGCTTCATCGTTGCGTTGTCATCGTGCATTCCTTTTGCTGTCTGGGTGTATAAGGGATGGTCTACGTCGGACAAGTTACCAAAGGCGTCCATTGTTCTCGTTTCGGTGGGGGTGGGGTTAGTGCTTCTATCCTTTATCCCGGTTATTTCCTTTGGGAAGCATTACGTGAATGTATTTGTTCCGGGCTAGGTATTTTGATCCATGACAAAAATCCCCGCTATTTCAGCGGAGATTTTTGTTGGTAGGCCATAAAAAAAGGTCGAAGCTTCGAGGTTTGAATAGAGAATTAGGATGAGCTTTTATCAGTATAGAAGAAGGCGTTTTTTGAAGGTGGTTATGGCCAGCTGATAGGGGTGAACGGTATTTGAAAATTAAACCATACGAATGGAATGAGCGTAAACCAGATGATCAGAGCGGCTAGGTCTACGGGTAGTAAAACGATATGCAGCACCCAACGAGATTTTATTTTAATAGTTAGGATGTAGAGTAAAAAGCTAAGCAAGATAAGGGGTATGCCATAAAAAAATCCAATGATGAAAGCGAATCCTGCGTGTAGATAGAGGCTTCGACCATGCGGGGATAGATAACAAAAGTTTCGTCCAATCGCCACAATAAGACGGTGATCTTTGTTCCAATAATTCGTGTAACAACCTTCTAGCTCCCCCCATTCGGCACTGACGAGTCCCCGACCGTAAAAATGTTCAACAGATCCAAACGAGGTGGTTGTCACGCGATCGAATGATGGACCAGCGGTATAAATGCGTTGCTGTGATGGACCTCCTGAATTAACAAAAAGGTAGACAATAATGAGAAGTATTCCAATAACTATCGTATGGATTTTTAAAAGTGAAGTTTTTTGACGAAGATCGTCACGAAAACGCTGTCTTAGCGTATTTATGAAAGGCATATTATTAAGATGATTGTATCCAGTCATGGGAGAAGCGTCTATTCTTATCTTAACAAAAATACCCGCTTGTTCTAGCGGATATCTCCGTGGCAGGCCATACGGGAATTGGTTCGAAACTTTGGGACGTCTATTGATCTTTCGTTAGAGTCGTCACTTCGCTCTTAGCTCGGCTATATACGGGAGATAGGATTCATTTTGGTTGAGAAAGTATCCTGCAGCGATTTCGGCTTGTTCCTCGATGTCGTAGTCTAAGAAATGCTTGGAAACGTCGTAATGCACGGTATACGGATTTGGTTCAGTGATCTCCTCAAACAGGGCTCGTGGAAGGTAGCCTATTCCATGATTTTGATGTTGCCAGACATGAGTCATCTCATGAAGAATGAGCGCTTGAGCTTTTTTATTCGATCCATCAAAACCCTTTGGAAAAGATATAGTATTACCGGTCGTAAGGGCCGGATAGATCCGTGTCAGTGGCCCGCCGTAGTTTATCCGGATCCGTTCATAATCAAGGCTAGTCTCAAAAAATGGTTTTGCTAGGGCGATCTCCTCAATGGTCAACGGGCGAGTTCCAATAAAAATTGGGAAAAACAAGAGTGCAATGAGGGCTAGAATACCTACTGCTGCCGTGCCGATGATGGTGCTGCGCTTCATGCGGAGTCATCCTACCATAGAACTCCGCGTCTCTCATGCTATAAACAAAAATCACCGCTGTTACGCGGTGATTTTTGTTGGCAGAACACTCCGGTCTGGAACTCGCCAGTACAGGTGTTTTTGGGGTATTTGAGACACGCCAAGCAAGGACTCCGGTTATTTAGACGTTCCGATGAAGTATCCAACTACTCCAGAAATGATTGTGTTAACCAGGCCGAGGAGTATTTGATCCTTGTTCCGCGCAAGCCAATTTGTTTTCTTAGATCGAAGGTCGAAGCTTACTAAGGAGTATGAAAAGAACGAGTCTCGAAAACCAACTGCCATGAGAATGAGCATGGATATAAGGACTATAATCAATTGTTGGCGGGTAAGTTGATCAAACCATTTTGTTTTGATCGGGCCAAATGCATTTAGAAAGGCAAGTGTTAAGATCAGAGAGTAAAAGGGTCCTATTCGTGAGTTTATCCAGTTTATCTTTCTTTCGCGTTTTCTTATGATGTCTGCAAGAGGTTTAATGACCCCTGTTACCCGAACCGCATCTTCTCCGGACCCATAGATTTCCGCAGACGTTTTACTAAAGGAGAGCTGTATAAAAGGTTTGCTTGAAGAGGTTCTGACCTGTTTTGCTGGTTGGTCTTTGGGAGCGATCTCGCTAACTCGATCATATTCAAATTTGCCTGTTCGAATCTTTAGCTCAGTTTGATTTGATGCTCCAATTATCGTGGACTCAATCTCTTCAAGATCTTCTCTGTAAAGACAGGGCATCTTAAGCTCTATTCGAACAGTCGTATCAAGTTTTTTCATAAATGTAGTTTGGTCTGCTGAAAACCCGCCATCTTTCGATAACGGGTTTTCAGCAGACGGTTTGGCTGGGACTCCGGTCGCCCGGAACTCTTGTCCGCCTTCCTATGGGAAAGCGGTCTTCCACACCAAGCCGGCTATTGGCAGGCCATAGGGGAATTGGTTCGAAAATTTGGATGATAGCCAATCTTTATTCCTGGGTATACCGTTCTGGGCGTATGTCATTGAACGAGCCCCGATCAGACTTGGAGAGGCTTTTCTCTTTTTTGGGAATAGCTGAGCGTTTAAAGAGCACTCTTCGATATAATTCGAT
>CAZLRU010000015.1:0-30774 GCA_964562155.1 uncultured Gammaproteobacteria bacterium | reverse complement strand
CACGCGTCAAAAAAGTGATCGCCAATTGCCCCGTGGTTGATTGGGCGATCTTGCCGGAAGAGCAAAAACAGGAGACGTCAAACAAGAATTACGCCGCCTATATCCGCGAGGCTTTTGGGAGTGCCTATCGTTTATCAGACAAGAACTGGAAGAAGATTGAGTCCGAGACCTTTTTCAACCCCGCGAAGCAGATACATGAATTAAACAAAACCAAGATCATGGTCTTTCATGCCAAGAACGACCCGTATATTCCCTGGAAAGGCGTGAAAGCGTTCTGCGATACAGCAAAGATCCGGATCAATATACTTGCTACGGGAGGTCATCTAAGCACCATCGACACCGTTCAAACACACTGGTCAAAGATCAAGGCCTTTTTTGAAGAAAAATAAAGATGTATGGATGTCACCTTTATCACCGGTAATCAGAGCAAGGCCGACTACTTGGCCAAATCTCTTGGCATTCCGGTAAAACACGTGAAGCTGGATCTAGAGGAGCTTCAGTCGATGGATCTTCATAAGATCGTCGAGCACAAAGTCCGCCAAGCCTACGAACACATAAAAAGCCCCGTCATCGTTGAAGACGTATCATTGGAGTTTGAAGGGCTGAACGGGCTACCGGGTCCATTCATTCGCTTTTTTGTAGACAGAGTCCCATTTGAGGTGATGTGCTCGATGATAAACGGTTTAAGTCGAAAGGCCACCGTAAAAACGGTGTTTGGATATTTTGATGGTCAAACCATGAAGATGTTTGAAGCAGCATCGGAAGGGGAAATCGCCCAGGCTCCCGCCGGAGAGAGGGGATTCGGCTGGGATAAGATCTTTATTCCCGAGGGTTATGCGGTCACGCGCGCGCAGCTAAACGAGGAAGACGATCAAAAAACCTATATACGGCACAAACCATTTGCGGAGTTGAAAGCCTTTCTTTTGCAGGAAAACCAATAACCAGACCGGCGTGCGCGGCCCGCAATAGACCGTCTTGACGGGGGCATTTTAATAATATAGGGTGCATTTATTCTATTATTATGCCTACCAAGAAATCCGCGTATCACCTGAGCAAAATCGCTCAAAACATCAAAAAGCGCCGCCTCGCGATGGATCTTTCTCGTGAAGAATTAGCCGAGCGCGCCGCCGTGAATTACAACACCATTATCAAGCTCGAATCCGGCGCTAACCAGAACCCAACCATCAGCACGCTGATCGGGATTTCAGAGGTATTCAAGGTCAAGCTCGAGGATTTGTTGAAATAACCCCCTCCAACTCCCCTCGGGTAGGGGGAGAGTAAAATGACGAGCCAACCCGGCTCGTTTTTGCTATGCTCGATGGATATGGTGACAAGTCAATCGTTTCGTGATCGAGTGCATGCGGCGGTTAAGGCGATTCCCAAAGGCTCGGTGCGAACCTATGGAGAGGTCGCAAACGCAGCGGGGGTTCCAGGGGCCGCGCGCGCGGTAGGCTCACTCATGAAGGCGAATTTGGATCCTCATATTCCTTGTCACCGCGTTGTTCGTGCTGACGGCAAGGTAGGGGAATATAACCGTCCCGGCGGAAGCCAAACCAAGTGGGCGCGTCTCGCTGAGGAAGGCGTAGACATGAGTCAGTTGCACCGCTAAAATACCCGTATATGTCGCTTCCCACGGTTGGTTCAAAGGCTCCTGCCTGGACCATGCTTGATCAAGAAGGAAAAGAGCATTCTCTGTCTGATTACACAGGGGAATGGGTCGTTTTATATTTCTATCCAAAAGATGACACGCCAGGCTGCACAAAAGAGGCGTGCGCCTTTCGCGATAATCTCCCAAAATTTAAAAAAATAAACGCCAACGTCTTTGGGGTGAGCGTGGATCCGGTAAAAAAGCACGCCAAATTCGCCGAAAAATTCCAATTGCCCTTTACACTACTATCCGACGAAGACAAAACCGTGGTGAATGCTTATGGACTCTGGGCCAAAAAGAAATTCATGGGACGCGAATACATGGGGACACTACGCACGAGTTTTATCATCGATCCAAAAGGCGTGATCGCAAAAGTCTACGAGGGCGTAAAGCCGGAAACGCACGCGGAGGAAGTGTTACAAGATCTTAAAACACTGCAAGGATAATCGATACCCCGCTCTTTGTATGGACTTTCGAGAATCACCCGAAACATATCACCGTGATGATCGTGATGAAGTCGTGATCACCCCCTGGTTTGAGCGTGCACGGCCCGAAGTCCGGGAACATTTTTTTGCACGAACACACGTACTAAAGGGGTTTAGGGTAAAAAATATCGACACAGATCTAGCCAAGGTGACGGGTCAAAAAGAAAAACACAACTACCCTGAACGGGCCTTATGGGAAGCGGTAGAGTGCATGATGCTCGATGAAGCATTGCGGGATCGTTTACTGAAAAAACAACAACGCGGCCTTGAATGCGATCCGGCAGATAAGCAAGAGTACCAGAGAATCATCGCAAGATACCGCGTGCTTATCGAGCTCGTGGATAAGGCGTATCACCCCGTGTACGCGGAGCAAGAGGTTATCCCGCATCTTCATCTCACTGATCTGCGCGTTCGTCTGGCGGATCTTCTGGCTAATCAAGCGTACTACTTCCCCAAAGACCCTCTTCCTGTAGAGGATCGTGTAGAAGCATTTAAACGATTATCTCAACAATATACTTCCGAAGACCAGGCCGGGAAGAAGGCGGAAATAGCCGTGATTGGATTATTACGGTACGGCCCACAGTGGGTTTGGGGCGGAGTAAAAAATGACGCGCAATTTTTACATCCGGCCACTCACGTGGAACAGGTCATGCCACGCGAAGACATCTTGCGCCAAAAAGCGACGGGAGCTCGCGGGCGGTTTGAAGAGCGTGACATTATTTTTTTCTTGGAAAAAAGCCATAAGCCAAGGCCGGTGCAAATAAAAACGGGAGTCTTCATAGATAGGCCCGAGTACGCAAACTTGGCTGCTCCTCCATTGCTGCAAGCCTTTGAAAACCTGGTTCGATCAGCCTGGATGTATGATAAGACCCTGCGGGATCAATCCGTGACCGAGCAACAAAAAGTGTATGCGACAGCGGTGGGTGAAATCCTTTCAAATCTAGGCCTCACCGAGGAACAACAAGACGAGATGCGCAGGGCGATGCTACCCGGAAAAAGAGCCTTGGCAAAGGTGGTAGAAGGCAAAAAAGAACCCACGATGCCACAGGCGGTTACCTACAAAGACGTGGTATTTATGTTGAAAGAGAATCCGGCCTTCCGCCGACTCATGACCCTAAATGGCGCCCCCGCTTCACCCCAACCATCCGATTTTGGGTTTGTGAGCGATCTTGTACGCAGGCTCCGCCAAGAACATCCGCATGAACCATGTTGGCAGGAGTGGCCGGCACCGCCAAAAGCAGCAAAACCGACGGTAAGAAGTGAGTATGTGCCACGGTACGCCCGGATCTAGTCCGCTCACCTCAGGCCCGACCAACAACGTTAAACACATGTAAATAAGGAAAATACGAAAAACCACCCGTGATGGGTGGTTTATTCGCTGGTGCACTCGAGACGATTCGAACGTCTGACCTCTTCCTCCGCAGGGAAGCGCTCTATCCAGCTGAGCTACGAGTGCTAGGAGCGAGGAACACGAGAATCAACAATGCTTGTGATTCCGAGCGACGACGCGCGCGCATACCCCTTTGGTATACGAGTGCGCAATCTAGATCCTCAAAAGCCGGCCTATAATATCAGAAACATACTCGCCGCGCAAGTCGAGGTCTTCTTTGAGGTATTGCTTCAATAAAGAGCGGATTCCTACCGGATCCTGGTCATTTAAAGAGATGCGTAGGCGAGGAACCAGAATGTTCCGAGTTTCTATGTATAAAACCTTGACGAGAGGGGGTTGGTAGATGATAGAGAAGGTGTCCAAATCCTGGTATAGATGAAGCTTCCCATTCACAACAATGCCATTATCCCCAATCTGAACGAGCATGGGAACGGGTTCCTGACGGCCGGTAAGTAATAAAAGAATGGCCATCAAGACGATCAAGAACGCAAACAGAAAGTTGGCGGTATAAATAGCGTAGGCAACCAAAAACGTTGCCAACAACAACATAAACAGATACCAACGACGGCCGCGCTCGCGTTTTTCAAACGAAGGAACTTCCCAGACAAATCTGTCTTGCGCCAAGATCAATGCCTCGGCAGCTTCGGGAGAGGTGGGGACCATAGATAAGAAGAAGTATACAGGATCAGGGATCGCGTATCTAGTAGGAGAAAGACATGGACAGACCAGAACAAGAATCGTACAGTAAAAATATTCTGGCCTATGCTTCGTTTCGATGATCCCGTCGCCTTCATCCAAGGCACCACCCCTTCTGTCCGCAAAGCGTGGCAGGGCTTGGGAATTCAAACGGTTGGCGATCTCCTCGTAACCCTTCCTCGTCGATACGATGATTTTTCTAAAACGGTTGCTATTCGTGATGCCTCAGACGGAGATGTCGTCACCATTCGCGGAACCATTCTTTCCATCAAAAAACTTCCAACCTTCCGCCAACGCATGCAGATCATCCGCCTCACACTGGAAGATGCAACCGGAAAAATAAACGCCAATTTTTTTAACCAGCCCTGGATGCTTACGCAGTTCAGCGTTGGACAGGAGTTACTTCTCTCAGGAAAAATAAAAGTCGATCCACCCTACGGAAAAAGTTTGATTCATCCTCTCTATGAGCAGGCGGGGAGTGAGACGATCGCCGCAGGGAAAATCGCTCCCGTCTACGGGCTATCGGGCACATTGGCACAAAAAACCTACCGTCGGTTGATGCAAGTGGCTCTCGAGAGCGTTGAATACCCACCCGACCCACTGCAGGATATACCTCACCTTCTAGAACGATTCGTCTCATTCTCAGAAGCCGTTCGCTTCATTCATCTCCCGGAGCACGCAGAAGAGGCAGAAAAAGGCCGTCAGCGCTTGGCCTTTGATGAATTGCTGGCGTATCAGCTCGCACTTCAATCCATCAAACGCCTTTCACAAGCGGCGGGCGCACCCACAATTCTCTTCGACGAGCCCTTCGCCAAAAAGTTTGTCACAAGTCTGCCCTATCCTCTTACGGGGGATCAAAAACGAGTTGCCTGGACGATTCTGCAAGGCCTCGAAAAACCAACACCCATGCGCCGGCTCGTACAGGGTGACGTAGGCTCGGGTAAAACGGTGGTAGCGGCTTTTATGGCCGCCTGCGTGCATCGTCAAGGCTCCTCAGCAGCGCTATTAGCCCCTACAGATATCCTCGCTCGCCAACACGCAGAGAGTTTGCGCTTGTTTTTTGCCAAGCATCATGTCCCGGTCGTCCTCCTGACCCGTACAGATAAGCGCGCCTTTTTTGATGGGGGAATTGAGGAGCTGAAAAAAGAAGAAGCCGAGATGCGCATCGGTCGTGGAAATGTAATTGTCGTAGGAACGCATGCGTTATTAGAAGCTAACCGGCTGCCATCAGATCTCGCGCTTTCCATCGTCGACGAACAACATCGTTTTGGTGTTGCTCAACGGGAGCTACTCGCTCAACCTAAACGTCCTGATGGAAAAATCCCACACCTGCTTTCCATGACCGCCACACCTATTCCGCGCTCCCTCGCGCTGACGTTGTACGGAGATCTGGATATTTCTTTGATCCAAGAAAAACCCAAAGGACGCTTACCGATAAAAACAAAAGTCTGCATCGGGCTAGAACGAGAGCGAGCCTATACAGCGATAAAATTAGCCGTTCAAAAAGGGGAGCGAGCTTTTATCGTCTGCCCCCTCATCGATGCCTCCGATACCCTTGGTGTGCGCTCAGTCACGGATGAAACAAAACGCTTATCCAATGGACCGTTAAAAGGACTAAGTCTTGGGATACTCCACGGACGTCTAAAATCGGAAGAAAAAGAAAAAACCATGCAGGATTTTTCTCAAGGAAAGATCCAGGTATTGGTCGCAACCTCTGTGATAGAGGTGGGTATAGATGTGCCACAAGCAACCGTGATGGCTATAGAAGGCGCCGAACGATTTGGCCTTGCGCAATTACACCAATTACGCGGACGCGTAGGCAGATCCGCGCTACAAAGCCACTGCTTTCTCTTAAGTGACGCAGAGGGCGCAAGTCTTGATCGACTCACCCTCTTAGAAAAACATCAAGATGGGATGAAATTGGCGGAAGAAGATCTCCTGTTACGCGGAGCTGGAAATCTAGTCGGTCTTGAACAAAGCGGGGGACAGCTGTTTAAAGCCGCTCGATTAACAGACCTCGAACTCATCCGGTCCGCCCAAGACGAGGCAAAAAAGATGCTCGATGAAGATATGTCATTAAGTGCCTATCCGGTTTGGAAGCGACGCATGTTGCAGATGCAGGAAACGAAGCACGGAGAATAGCTCAAACAAAAACCTCTTTTACCGCTTCTCGAAGCGTCGCAAACGGTCGTAACGTAGGCGCGGCTAATTTGGGGAGTTTTTGTGATTGCGCTAAGTAGATCGTCGTGAGTCCAAGCCGGTGCGCTTCTTTTATCCGTCCAGACGTATTCTGCACCGGTCGTAACTCACCGGTAAGTCCGATTTCTCCAATCGCCAGTGCATCATGAGAAAATGGTTTATCTAATTTTGCGGATACCAGCGCGAGTGCAATCGCAAAATCAATCGACGGGTCTGTCGCGCTCATTCCACCCACAACATTCACAAATACATCCTGATCGCCAAACCCAATCGCCGCTCGACGTCCAAGGACGGCGAGAATCAAGTTTAAGCGATTTGTATCAACACCCGTCGCACGTCGAGAAGGGGAGCCGTACGCCGCAGGGGTCACCAAGGCTTGAATTTCGATCAAAATGGGACGAGATCCTTCCATTAAACAGGTAAGAACGGAACCGGGTGCATGAGCTGGACGGTTACTGAGGAGCAACGCGCTTGGATCCTTCACCTCCTCTAACCCTTTTTCCGTCATCGCTAACATAGCCACCTCTTCCGTCGATCCAAACCGATGTTTCAAAACACGAATAACCCGGAGTGATTGATACCGATCACCCTCCATCATGAGCACGGTATCGACAAGATGTTCCAGTAATCGTGGTCCCGCCAATTCCCCGTCTTTTGTCACTTGGCCAACAAGCACAACGGCCGATCGTGATTGCTTTGCCGCCTCACTCACAACCGCCGCCCCTGCTTTGATTTGCGTTGGATTTCCTGGTTCACCAACCACTTCCGGAACACGAATCGTCTGTACGGAATCGACAATGGTGAGAGCGGGGGACTGTTCACGAATCGTGGCGGCAATCACATCCGCATTGGTTGAATCAAGGAACGTAAATGACGAAGGAATATCTTTTGCTAGGCGCTTAAGTCGCAGAGCGACCTGAGCAGGGGACTCTTCTCCAGTAACGTATAAAACGCTTTTTCCTTGTGCCGCCATCGTAAGACCAAGCTGAGCTAACACCGTTGATTTTCCGATGCCAGGCTCACCCCCAAGCAAGGTCACTGCACCGCCAACAAATCCACCGGACAGAAGCGTGTCCCAGTAACTCAATCCCGTTGGTTCGTGTGCGTCTTTACTGGTTTGAGTCAATGAAGAAAAAGACGTCACCGTTCCAGATTTGGCCCGTGCTCGATTTGTGGGTCTTAAAGTCTCGTCTTCCGCCACAGAACTCTCTCGCACGGTTCCCCAAGCGCCGCAGCTAGAGCATTGTCCTGACCACTTAGGAAATTGCGCATCACACTTACTACAGGAGAAGAGTTTTTCCGGTTGCTTGGCCATATCTTATCTTCGTACCACTAATTTCCGTAAAATGCACGCAAGGCATACCCCGCCACACGATCAACGCTCGCATCATGACCCAGGGTCGTTTCAAACAAGGTCCACCCATTTTGTGAAGCCGGATACCCGTTCCCGGAACTGCTTTGCGCTTTTGTCCAACAGTGAGTTACTCCATCTTCGCGTGCAAAGGCAGGACATTCCCGCTTATCATCCGATCCACCACTCATCCCATGTCGAGCCGCCATTGTAGGGGCAAAGGGTCTGCCGCTTACGTTGCCCATCCCGCGTGAATCTGGATTCATGATATACGCAATTCCAGTAGGATTCACAAAGGAAGGCGCATCAAGAGAACAATCGCCGTAGGCATCAAACGCAACTAATCCACGCGTAGCGACGGATTGGCCGCCGTAAGAGTAGTGCGTAGCCGCCGCACGCGCAAAGCTCCCGCCACAAATACCGGAACTATGAGCGGATATAGCTACATCGCGGACCGTAAAGGGGCCAACGGTAGTACCGCTTTCCGTACGATACGAGCGTAAAGCCTGCAATGCTTGTTCAAGGACTTCTTGCGTATTCAGACGCTGAAACAGAGTCGAATTCGTGCCCCCATAATTATGAGGGCGGATAATAAGCAGCGGAACGGTGCGTTCACCGGGATAATTAGCTAAAATCGTTTTCCATTTATTTGCCCCCGCTGCTCCCGTTCCTCCACGATTCAAACCATGAATATACATAAAGACACGGAAGGCCGGATTTGATTGTTTAAGCCAACTTGAATCCATGATGATGGATGCCTCATTCGCGCGATAGAGGGAATCACATGCTCCACCGGGACAGTAGGTGAACGGAATGACAACGATTTTTCCGTCTGCCCCGCGTGAGCTACGTCGAGCGCGTCCTTGGCAGCTAGCGCTTGGAGGAGCTTGTGAGGTATTTACAGGGGTAACAAGGTAGGCGGACGATACGCTGCCGGTATGTGAGACCATTCGTCCTTGAGAGTCGGGGGAAGAAAACGTATGGGGAGCATTAAGATCAGCAACGCGCATAGCAATAGCACCCCGAGGAGGACCCCAACCGACATCGTGAACGGAGAGAATATTGCCATCTTCAGACACCCCCGTAAAAACCATGTAATGCCCACCGCCCGTACCTGCAATTTCACGACCATCCGCGGTTCGAATGCGGCATTCCGCGCAATGAAAAATAACAGGGTGGCCAGCACGAATTTCCTGAATAATGCGCTGCGTGGCTGCAGGGGAGGGAACATTGCTTAAATCGGTACAACGATAACCTGGAAACTCTTGGCTAAAGATAGACGAACAAATACCGACGGTCCCACCATTAAATGGGCGTTGCCCGGAACGAATAAGATAACGAGCTGCTTCGATAGGTGTTACGGGCGAACCTTCACGGCTAGAAGCTCCATAATACCCTAACACCACAGCCAAAGACGTTGGACCACACGCCCCCTGACACATCGTCCCCACACAAGCCTCAGGACCGCTCGTGTGCTGTGCACCGGTACACGCTGGTTTGCCAACAGCCGCACTCAAATTCGCAGGCACAGGATCACTCGGCAGAAGGAGATTAGGACCATATGCCTGACTACCCCAACCGCTCCCACACTGCTGAAAGCAAGGGACAGGCAACACGCGCGCCTCATTTACCTCCGGAGGAATGGGCGCGCAGCGACACGCACTCGTCCCCGATTCCGCGGAAGGGTAAGCACCAATATTCTCGCCCCAAAAAGCAGGATTAATATAGCCAAGCTTGATCTCGGGTAAGTCCAACACATTCGGATTCACCGTATTCAAAATAAGATACCCTCCGAGAGCAATGAGCATCCCAACCAAAGCATCAGTAATAATCCTTTTGCCTTCAGAAACATCCTGGATGGCTGATCCCAATAAATACCGAAGTCCCCCATACACCACCATGATCACGGCAGCAATCACGGCTAATCCAACTGCATAGCGCTCAACCGCCGCAATGTACTGAGCAAGAAATGGAACGTAAACTAGATCACCTTGCTTGCGAGCGGGGCTAAACGATAACCCGGGAATAGAAACGCCAAGCTGTGGCGTGATGGAGACGAAGGGCGCCTCTTCCGGTTGCGCTGCTCGTTCTGCGGCTCCAGACGAAGATAACGACCCAACCGCCTCACCCAGGCTAGGGTAGACATGTGGACAAATAGGAGCCGTTGCCGGTGCGGCGGGAGTGGACGCAGCTCCTCCTGCCGGAGCTGCAACCGATCCGCTTCTCCCCGTGGCTGCTCCATTCAATTCGCCTAAAGGACCGCCGATCGGGGCGTCACAAGCCGTGGAAGTAGCATCTGAACAAACAAAGCCATCTAATAAATGAGTTTGAACGGAGGAGAGCTGAGCGTACTGATCGCCACCACGAAAGGCATCACACGAAATGATGCCCGTTAACCGAGTACAAAACCCTTCTTCCGCTCGTCTGCATAAACAGCAACGGTTTTGGGTTACCGCATCTAAGCGACGTTGTTCCTGTCGATTTTCTTGTGTTTCACGTTGAGCTTCTCGAGAATCAGCTCCAAACTGAGCATGCACGACAAAAGGGGATAAAAAAGACGCCAACAAGACCCCTAAGGCAAAGCGAGAAAACAATCGAAGACGCATAAAGGAGAGGTTAGTGAGCGCTCAACGCTTGTTGGATAAGACGCTTGAACTGCGTAGCGGAAACGTAGCCGCTGACCGCCGGTTGATTGCCGACAAAAAAGGTGGGTGTGGTTAAAATGAGATGCTCACGAGCGATTCCCACATCTTTTTGGATATCCTGTACGTATGTTCCCTGATCCAAGCAAGTCGTAAAGAGAGGTAGATTAAGACCAATAGAAGAAGCTCGTTCTTTAAGCGCCGCCTCATCACTAAAAGGCTTACCGGTAAACAGGGTGTCGTGAAATTCCCAAAACTTTTGTTGCGCATGAGCACAGCGCCCCGCAAGAGCAGGTAACATCGCTTCTTTTGAGGTGCTGGAGATAGGGAGATCGCGCCAAATCACTCGGATAGGCTTCTTAAGCTCGGTAATCGCACGGATAAGTTCACCTTCACTCAAGCGACAATACGCACAAGTAAAATCTGAGAAAACAACAATGGCGGGGGTTTTGGAGCTAGAGGGGCCGGCGCTCGGATCCGTGGGGCGAAGAGCGGGTAAGGTTGGACGAGGAAGCTCCGCGGGATCGGTGATACTGCTTTCCGTGCCGCTTAAAAATTTTGTCTGCGTATCATAAACCAAGCTCCAGCCTAAAAGAATGATCAGAAGACTGAATAACCCTAGTAACGCGGCGAACAGTAAGCGATGATCGCGTTCCATACTTATTGAAGAGAAAAACGGATCATCTTACCCGTCGACTGATCGTTAAAGAAGAGGGCTTGATCATCTGATCCCAACGTCATCTGTTGAATGCTTGGACTTCCCTCCGGTTGACCTAGGTTTGTAAGAGAACCAGACCCAAGATCAATTTTATAAATAAAATCTTTGGTATCTTTAAATAACTCAGGCTGTAAGCCGGCGCCATCATCCAGCGAGCTCGGAACCGCACAGTAGACAACTTGCTCGGATTGCCACACGCATTTATCCGACCAAGTTTGTAAATTAAGGTTGCGACGATTCGTATTAATGGCATCACCAACCGCTCCACTCACCCACAAGCTAGGGCGAAATCCCTCTGAACCATTATAAACGCTATAAAGAACCGTACGACCGGAAGGGGACCAATTCGGCGTAAAACCACGTCCTTCAACAACCAAGTTTTTAAAGTTCTCATGATTTTTTCCTACCATGACAACCGCCTGACGATCAAACCCAATCGGTTCACCGGTAAACCCATACGCGATAATTTGATCATTAGGCGACCAGCTGACATGAACCTTGTCTTGATTCTGGCCCAACTCCTCAACCGCCCGAGCACCGGTTCCATCCGGATTGGCCGTGATAAGATAGCGATTATCCTCGTTGTTCCCAACACTCTTGCTTACGATCTGATTATCGTTTGGCGAAAAATCAAACTCATCCCAATACCGTGGCAGCGTAACCTGACGGTTGGTCGTAAAGTCGTAAAAAATATGCGAACCATCTGGAAAGGTGAGTACAGCTTTATCACTCGATTTACCCCAGCTAACCTCATCAACATCAGGAAAGACCTGATCGGACAAGGGGATTTGGAGCCCGTCATCCGTAATACGATAAAAACGACCATCCGTTGGATTATAGAAACGAACACCCGCCGATCCTCCTACTGCACGAGATAAATGACTCGTTACACCCTCACTGACCACGCGTGTACGCGATAGCACGGGCTCCTCCGGAGATTCAGGCAATGCTAATGGAGAGCGGACAACCGGATTAGAAGGAAGAGTCTCTGTCCCGCTCGGGAGTTCAGAAACAACGGTCGAGGTACTATCGCCAGCCTGCGGCAAACGACCTGTGGCAGACGGAGAAGAAGTGGTCGAACCACCGGGCAGCGTCGGTCGAAAAAACACGTAGTAGATAGCCACGCCAAGAGCTATACACGACAAGATAAATCCGATAATGAAAAGAACACGCTTGAGTCGATCGCTCATACGCCTTGCAGTATAGCGCAAATGTTAGTTAACTATCTAGCCCCCAAGAGATAGCTCCGGTAGTGGCGGCAACAGGCGTCATTAAGGTCACAACAAACGCCACGATCGTAACGGCAACCATCAATAAAATAAGAACGATCATCACATCTAAAAAGATAATCCCGTAACGAAGGTATCGTTGATGACGCTCTTCCGCACCCGCTTTTTTCAAACTAGGAACAATGGAGAGGTGAAAAAAACGATCATTCACGAGGGCAATATTTGATTCAGCGAGAAATTCTAAAAAACCCAAACCATCGACGCACCCTTCAATTAAATCAAACCCAAGTTTTGCTTTAGTAAAACGCTGAATAAATGAATCCTTTTTACGAGAGGAAGACATGGTGACACCGCCGCTTTGTGTAGCCTCGCTTTCAGTTGCAGCTTGCAACTGACGTTGCTCCGCTCCTTGTATCGCCTGTATCTGTCGAGCTGCCGCAAATTGCTGCGCAGGAGAGAACGATTCACGAGCCGAATCATCCGCTCCTTCACCTGCATAGTCCATATCGGCTGCTCCTTCACCCGACGCCCCTCCTGAAAACTGTTCCTTGGTAGCTTGTGCCTGCTCTGAAGCCTTGCGCGTACTAGCCGCTTCCTGACTAACCGTCCGAAAAACATCTTCCGGTTCTTCCTGCGCTGCGCTGCTGCTCGTATACCCCGCCGATAAAGGAACGGAAGCATTCGCCCCACTTCCAGGAACAGAGCTGTCCTCACCTAGCATTTGCGAGCGAGCATCGGTCGACCCCTGACCGCTCGGACCACGATCACGAGCCTGAGCAGCATTAAGCTGTACCGCCGATGCGAGCGGCGGTGCTAGCGAACCACGAGCAAAAGAAGACGGGGACGTTTGTCCAGGAATGCCAGCAGAAGATTGGCGTCGAGGAACAGGGGGCGCACCAACACGTACTGACGTAACAGCTGAAGGGGGAACGGTCGTTTGTTCCGGAGCAGACTCTTCCATCGAAGATGGTGAGAGTTCACGCGCAGGAGCAAAACTTGAACCAAAAGCCTGCACCGCCGCCTCATCCATCTTATCAGCAAGTAACGTCTCAGGCGAAATAGGTAAAAGCTGATCCAAGCCAGAAATCTGAACATGAAACCCCATCGGAACAGAAGAATCCGGAGGCAAACTAGCAACCTGTTGTTCCGCATTCTTCAATGTACCCAAACCTCTCTGCAGCACGGCTAAATCCTGACGTCCTTGTTCCTGACCCTCGCCCCGTAACTGACGAGAGACAGAGGAAGGGGAGCGGGGAGCGGCAACAGTCTGAGGAGGAGGGGAAGAGGCGGTTGTAGCAGAGGTCGTCGACGGAACAGAAGGCGGAGAGACGACTCCTAACTGAGTTGTAGCCACCTTCGCTTGACCTTCAAGAGAAGTGATCGCGTCCTGAATCCGACGCAATGCCTGTTCACGTCGCATACCCTCTATACCCATGACGGCTTGAACAGCCATTTGAGCCCCCTGTAACGCCACTGTACTCGCCAAAGCTCCCCGAACAGCTTGTGACGCGCCTCCCAAACCCGCAGAAGGAGCAGCAGCGGAGGTCGTCTGGATATTGAGAGCTTGAGAGGATGAGGAGCTACCCGCCGAAGGTGAGGAAACAGACAGGGGACGCGAAGACACGGACAAGGACATTGACCGACCACCCGATGGCGTCGTCAATCCAAGACCTCGGTCACGCGTTTGCGCCTGCATGAGCTCGCGCATACGTCGAATACTAACATCTTCCGTATCCAGCAATTCAGAAACAGCCGCGGTGGTCGCATCCAAAGCCGGAGCAACAGCCTGAGGCGCAGACGATCCATAGACAACTTGCGGGCCTAGAGTTGCACCAACTCCCGCAACCGCTGCGCCTCCCACGATCTTCTCCCGCGCTTCTTGTCGGCGACGTTTACGTGCCACGGACTGTTCCAAGGCGGCTTGAACACGATCCACTTTTTCAGCCTCTCGACGCGGCGAACCAAAGGGAGTGTTTTCTGCGACAGACCCAGCGGATGACGGTGAGCCCACCTGTAACGGAAGCGTTTGCAACGGTCGATTAATCACTTGACTGGAAGGAACGGCAAACGCCTCAGGCGTAGACCCAATAGCCGTTGATGAAGAAGTGACCGGAGAAGGTGTTTGATTCAACGATAGCCGCGTACCCGCTTGCGGAGCAGAGGGAGGAGATTGCGTCGTCTTGGTGGTTGAAAGACGCGTAGAAGCCTGTTCCGGAGCCGCTTCACTTGTCACCTGAGCGGATTCGCCCGCTTTATTCGTTGCTTGATAGGTAACAACGCGACGCCCAGAGACAGCTCCCTGAGCCTTCTGTTCGTCATCCCCATCATCCTCATCCTCTACCTGCGCAGAAGTGGGTCGACGACGTAGCCGCTGATCTCGTTTTGCGCGTTCCTGAGCAACGCGATCTTCCGGAGTATTTGAGGCTCGATTTGCATTTTGCGCTTGTGCAACCGCTGTTTGAGGCACGGAATCACGATCCGGTGCCTGTTCTTGATTTTTTTCTCGCAGACCCAAACGCGTAGCAAGTTTTTTTCCTAAAATCGCACCCGCAACCGCACCTCCAATGACCTGCCCAGGCATTTGCACCTGAGCAGACGCACCTCCAGGGGTGATATTCAAATGACTGTGAATGCGTTCCAAGGCCCCTGCTTGCCCTTGTTTTAAGGCCTTAATCAGCGCCTCGGGCAACATCCGTGTCTCATGATTGATAACGACTTCATAACTACGCGTAGCCGCATCAAAACGACGAGGAACAACCACCCCGTCCGGATCAAGCGCACGTCCCAAATCCGCCTTCTTCAAAACAGGAGGAGTATAGGAGCGCGACATCCCTCCTTGCTCATCCTTATACTCTTTCGCCGCCTTGTAGGTTTCCGCGTCAATTTTATGTTCTTCAAAGGTATTCGTCGCTTTGTTCCAACGGTGAAGTTTCACCATGGATGTGGCGCCTTCTTTTACTACTCCATCAATTGTCCAGCCTTTACCCGTGACGCCAGCACCCAACAAGTTATCACGCACACTCAACAATTTTCCCTCGGTCACTTCTGGTACATCTTGAGACGCATTTGAAGGAGGTTCTGTCTGTTGAGTCTGAGGAGCGGCAGGGTTGGCAGCAGCCTGAGAAGGATCAGATGCTAAGGCAGACAACGCGAGCGCTGCCGCTTGTCCAATCGAAGATCTGCCACGGGGTGAACGAGCCATGAGCGATAGTGTACCTCAAAACAAGAAATCCAAAAAACAAGATCACCGCTCTATCTAGAAAAAAGGCTAGCGGATGGCCAATTTATTTTTACTCACCTTTAGGTTCCAAGCTTTTTTCTTAGGTCGATCGAGAAGAGCCTTGCTCAATAAAGACACGACTTCTTGCTCGACAAGTCGTCTTGCAGCTCGCGCACCTTCATCTCCATGTCTCTGTTGGGACAAGAGCCATTCCAAGACATCATCCCCAACGGTATAAACGCCTGCCTGAGCTCGTTCCAATCGACGAATAACCTCCTCAATCTCACGACGAACAATTTCTTTTAAACTCTCTTTTTCAAGAGTTCTAAAAACAATAATCTTGTCCAAACGGTTCAATAACTCTAAGCGGAAGCGTTCTTTCAGGTGATTTTTGACTAATTCATCATACGCATTACCTGCTACGCTCTGCCCACCAAATCCAAGTCCAACCCGATTCGTCAATTCCGCACCGGCATTGGACGTAAGCACAATATAGGCATGCCGAAACGAAATCGGTCGACCGGTCGCGTCATTCATCTGACCATCCTCTAAAGCCTGCAACAAGATATGCTGGACATCCGGATGCGCTTTTTCAAACTCATCAAAAAGAAAAACAGCGTGAGGATTCTTACGAATCGTATCCGCTAAGCGATTTCCTTCTCGAAATCCAACATACCCCGCAGGAGAACCAAGTAACTTGGAAACAGAATGACCTTCCGCAAACTCAGACATATCCAACTTTACCAAAGCATCCTCACGTCCAAAGATTTCTTTGGCGAGCGCGCGGGCCAGTTCGGTTTTTCCAACTCCTGAAGGACCGACAAACAGAAAACTAGCTTTTGGACGACGTGGGTCAGATAACCCTAATCTCGCCTTGCGCAAAGCATCACTTACCAACCGAACGGCATCAGGCTGTCCAACGATAATGCTTCCCAAACGCTCCTCCAGCTCAACAAGCTGATCACGCTCTGTCGCTAAAACCAGCGTCAAAGGAACATTGGCCATACGAGCAACAACGCGCGCAATATCCTCAGGCCCAACCAACAACCGATCAGCTTTCCGCGTTTTATCAATTTTCTCCTGTAAAACGGTTCGTTCCTCCTTTAACCGCTCCTCCTGAGCAAGAGCCTTGGAAGCATCAGCTAACACCCCTTTTTCAATCGCTGCCTCTTTTTGTTCTTGAGAGGCGTGAATAGCGATATCAATCGCGCGTAATCGTTCCATGGATTCATTGGAGCGACGATGTGCATTCACATGAGCCGCCGCTTCGTCCAATAAATCGATGGCTTTATCCGGAAAAAAACGTTCGGTCAGATGGCGAGCGCCTAAACGAACAGCGCTTTCAAGAGCCGCTTCACTAAAGACCACTCCATGATGCTCTTCGTACCGATCTTTGAGTCCACGAATCATCGTCAAGGCTACTTCTGCCGTTGGCTCCTGAACCTGAACGGTTTGATAGCGACGCTCTAACGCCGCGTCCGGTTCAATATGTTTCTTGTACTCGTTCCAGGTCGTTGCACCAATACAATGAATCTCTCCGCGTGCTAAGGCAGGCTTGAGAATATTCGCCGCATCCATTGACCCGGATGTGGAACCAGCGCCTACCATCGTGTGAATCTCATCGATAAATAACAAAATATTTTGATCAGATTTCACTTCATCGACCAACTGCTTTAAACGGGCCTCAAATTCCCCACGATACATGGTTCCAGCGACCATGAGCGCCAGATCAAGCGCGTACAATCGTTTCCCCTGCAAGATATCGGGAATATCGCCACTGACAATGCGCTGAGCCAAGCCTTCGACAATCGCTGTCTTTCCAACGCCAGGTTCTCCTAAGAGCAAAGGATTATTTTTCGTCCGACGACAGAGAATCTCAATCACGCGGTCCGTCTCCATCTCACGTCCAATCACCGGATCCAGACGTTCAACGGTCTGCTGAGCGGTAAGCTCGCGCGCAAAGACATCGAGGGCTTTTACGCGTTGAGCGTGAGACGTTCGTCCACGTGTATGGGCCGCCGGTTGGTGCTCGGCTTCCGAAGCGCTCTCCGGCGCATCAGACGCTTCCGTCTCTGAGGGGGGAGTGAGGTCAGGAAACCGAGCCGTGGACTTCAGTACCTGAGAAACCTGTTCTTTAGCTTGAGCAATATCCACCCCTTGCTCGCGCAAGAACGTTTGAATATCCAAGAGATTCAAATCCAGTAACGAAAACAACAGATGTTCCGTCCCTACATACTTGTGTTCCGATACATGTGCGAGCAGAACGCATTTTTCGAGCACGCGTTTGGTTGCTGGAGTAAGATCAGGAGCAATCGTGGTTCCGGCGGGAACGGACTGAGCTCGACCCGCAAATCGCTCTTCCGCCAATGGCAGCTGGATCTCAAGCTTTTGCAACACCTCTGCCCCGATAGATCCCTTCTCCTGCAACAATCCAACCAATAAATCACCGGGCTCAAGCAGGGGACGACCATTACGTACCGCAAACAACAACCCTTTTTGAAGAGCTTCTTTTAAGTGTGTGGTGAAGCGAGCAAGGAGATCGGGATTAAACATAGGCTACTGCGTCATTCCTCGTAAGCGAGCAATGCGCTCAGCGATGGGAGGATGAGTAGAAAAAAGATTCGATAACTTGGAACCAATGCCGGCTTCTTTTCCGAATGGACTAGAGATCCACAGATGGGCCGTGGCCTGTGAAGCTTTTTGCATGGGTTGAGCGTACAGAGAGATTTTTTCAAGGGCACGAGCCAACGCATCTGGAAAACGGGTGAGGAGAACACCGGATGCATCCGCCAAATATTCGCGTTGACGACTAATAGCGAACTTAATAAGTTGACCAATAATTGGGGAAATAACAAGAAAGATAATCCCAATGATCATGAGCGCGCCGCTGCCCTCACCTCGGTTAGAACGACGACGAAATCCACCCCGCAAAAACATATCTCCAATAATACTGAGCGTACCGACCAATACAGCCACCAAAATCATGTAGCGGGTATCGTAATTTTTTACATGAGAGAGTTCATGCGCAATGACGCCTTCCAACTCCTCATTCTCAAGCAATTGGACAATACCCGTGGTAAGAGCGATGGAGGCATGCTCGGGATCTCGTCCGGTTGCAAAGGCATTAGGCGCCGGATCGTTAATAAGGTAAATGCGGGGTTTAGGTAAACCGGCTGTAATACAAAGATTTTCAACCAGGTTCCAAATATAGCGATTCTGTTCTCGATCCGTAATCTCTTGCGCGCCTGAAGTCCAAAGCACAATTTTATCACCCGCAAACCAAGAAATGAGCGTTGAACCTAGAGAAATGATGAGCGCAAATACCAACCCTGCGCCCTCATCCCCATTTACAATCCCCAAGAAATATCCGACAGCAGCCAATATGCCAACGAATACAGAAATCAAGATCCAGGTATTGCGTTTATTAGATTCGATTTGTTGATACATACAATAAAAAGGCATCAGGCACCGAGAGCGAAGCATGAGGCAAGGGCCTTGACCCTATAACGCCCTAACACCCAGCTCCTAGTGCCTGATGCCAGGTATTAGAACTGAACTTGTGGGTTCTTGCGTTCTTCTGGATTATCAAGGCCAAAGAAATCACGAGCCTTGAAGCCAAGCATGCCGGCAATAATATTGGTAGGAAATACTTGCAGTTTGGTGTTGAAGTCACGAACATTCCCATTGTAGAAGCGACGAGCCGCTTGAATCTTGTTCTCGGTATCCGACAATTCATCCTGTAATTTCAAAAAGTTCTCGTTTGCTTTTAACTCAGGATAGGCTTCGGACACGGCGAACAAAGATTTGAGCGTACCAGACAGCATATTTTCTGCCGCCGCTTTATCCTGAGGGCTTTGTGCCCCCATAGCCGCCGCACGAGCCTGAGACACCTTCTCAAACACCCCGGATTCATGGGTCGCGTAGCCCTTAACCGTGTTAATCAGGTTTGGGATCAGGTCATAGCGTCGTTTAAGCTGAACATCAATGTCAGACCATGCTTCATCCGTCTGATTTTTAAGCTTGATTAAGCCATTATAGGTAGAAACCAACCACAGGGCGACGATAACAACGACAGCCAACAAAATATAGGTAGTATTCATAGATAAGGATAGCGTATCGCACCACTCATACAATTAGCAAGACCGTCGGCGCTCCTACGCGTTCGACGGTCCTGGTCCCCAAGATAAGGCCGCTCTTTTGGGTCGGGGCGGGGAGCCCGACTCACTGATCTTCGTAGGCACCGGTGCGCACCGCGCGTCACCGGATTTGGGAGCGAAAGCCCCCGAGGCCTGGGATTTCCCACAGGCGATGCGAGATCTCCTTGATCCAGCAGTTCCACCAACACTTCGTGCTACGTGGTGGCAAACCCTCCGCGTCAACGACGTTCTGGAGGGGGACTCTTCCCGCGGTAGCAGGCGGGTGCCCGGTTTTACCTCCGGGCAAGGTCTACGAGTAGTTCATCGAAGCGCCTTTAAAAACGTCAAGTTCTTGATGAAAACCCTCTCGTCTTTCATACTATAAAAAATATGCTCCCCTCCATTTTCAAATCGTACGATATTCGTGGTCTCGCTCCACAAGAAATCGACGCATCGGTTGCCAAACGCCTCGGAGAGACGCTCGTTCATCTCTACAAACCGAAACATGTTCTCGTCGGACACGATATGCGCACGACGTCACCGGAATTAGAAACGTCGTTAATCGAAGGACTGACGAGCATGGGCGTGTCTGTCACGCGCATTGGCCTGTGTTCGACGCCTATGTTTTATTTCGCGGTCGGAGAGGGGGGCGGCGAGTACGACCTAGGGATCATGGTGACCGCTTCACACAATCCAGCAAAATATAATGGATTCAAACTTGTAAAAGGAGACGTCCAACCCATCGGACAAGGATCGGGCATGGAAGAGATTCGCGATATGGCGTGCGAGGGGAGCCCATATGCAGCCTTGTGCACTGAGAAGGGGCATGTGTCCGCAGATGAGCATGTGCGTGAACGATACCTAGATCACATCTTCAAACTTGCCCAGCTTCCCTCGGATCTTCCTACGTGGTCAGTGGCGATCGATGCGGGGAATGGCATGAATGGTCATATTCTGCCGGAATTCATGAAGCGCGTGCCATCACTTACCATTCATCCTCTGTATTGGGAACTGGACGGATCATTTCCAAATCATGAAGCAAACCCATTAAACACAGAAACTCTCCACGAGGTACAAAAAACCGTGCAAGAAAAGAAATGCGCCTTCGGTGTCGCCTTCGACGGTGACGGAGATCGTATCGGATTTGTTGATGAAGAGGGGACACCCATTCCAGGCGATATGCTTACAGCTCTCTTTGCTCAAGAAATCTTGCGTGAGCGTGGCTCAGGTCGAGTTCTCTACGACCTTCGTTCATCGTGGAGCGTCCCGGAAACCATAAAGGCGAACGGAGGCGAGGCACAGATGTGTCGCGTAGGACACGCACACATCAAACGGCAAATGCGAGCAGAGCAGGCGATGTTTGCGGGCGAACTATCCATGCATTTTTATTTTGCTGATCTATGGTTTGCCGAGTCGAGCGACTATGCGCTCTTGCTCATGATAAAACTCCTGGCGCGTGAACAAAAACCACTCTCACACCTCTGGAAGTCCTTACAAAAATACGTACACTCAGGTGAAATCAATGTTCACGTTCAAGATCAAAAAAAGATTCTCACCACTCTCGATGCAGCCTATTCATCTAGAGCAACAGATCGGTCAACGCTCGATGGGCTGCGTTTCGAATTCCATGACGCACAACATCCCGAACAAGACTGGTGGTTTAATGTGCGCGCCTCAAACACAGAACCAGTTCTCCGTTTAAACCTAGAAGCACGCACGGTCGAAGAAATGGAGAGAAGAAAAAAGGAAGTGAGCGAGTACCTCCACTAAACACAAGCCGCGTCCGCGGAAGAATCGCGAGACGCGGAAGAAAGCATCCTGTGCGGAAAAGAAGCCGTGGCGGGAGGATGAGGACGGTCATCCCCACTGGCAGCCGGGAGAGGTGGCGCTTACCACAAACCGAGCTTCCGCACAGGATAAGGCCGCCATAATAAACAGAAAAATAAAGACCTATAAAGCGCATCCGAGCCTACTCTGAGATCCAAACAAAGAGGTGACAATCCCATCTTTCTCATGCTAACCTCTCTTCACACTACCATGCTTACTATCTTGATCTTTTTTGCGGTTTTATCCGTACTCGTGATCTTTCACGAGTTTGGCCATTTTCTCATGGCTCGTTTTTTTGGCGTAAAAGCCGAAGAATTCGGTCTAGGGTTTCCTCCTCGAGCCATCGGCTTTGTCCGTGACGGAGTAGGCTGGAAACGGGTAAAGCGAGCGGACACACAAACCTACCCAACCACGATCTGGTCGCTGAACTGGTTACCCCTCGGTGGCTTTGTTCGTCTAAAAGGGGAACAAAATACGGATACCGGCGATCGTGACTCATTCGCCGCTCAATCGACCTGGGCACGCGCCTGGATTCTGGTGGCAGGTGTGCTCATGAATTGGTTGCTGGCGATCATCATTTTTACCGTTGGGTTTACCGTTGGAGTGCCCACAGATTTGAGCGGCTTACCAGTTGGAGCGGTAGTAAAAAATAAACATGTAGAAATCACTCAAGTTCTCACGGATACGCCAGCCTCAAAGACGGGCATCATGACAGGGGATGAGGTCGTGCGTATTGGTGATGCGATAATAACGACCTCAGAAGAGGCTCGCAACGAACTATCTCGGCAAAGTAACACCGATTCACCGCTTGTGGTTCAAGTAAAACGCGAACAACAACTTCTCAGTCTTACCACTCAGCCCACGTATATCCCCTCGATTCAACGAGCCGGTTTAGGGATCGGGCTCGCGGATGTAGGCACGGTACGGCTACCTATCTATCGCGCATTTCCTCAAGCAATCGCAACAACGTACGCGTTTACAAAGCTGATTCTCGTTGGATTCGGAAGCATGCTGCGAGAGCTCGTGATCTCTCACCGCACAAGCACAGACGTATCAGGCCCTGTAGGTATTGCCGTGATGACGGGGAAAGTAGCCAAACAAGGTTTCTGGGCCCTATCTCAATTTGCCGCGATCCTGTCGATTAACTTAGCCGTAGTCAACCTTCTTCCCATCCCTGCCTTAGATGGAGGACGACTTGTGTTTGTGTGTATCGAAGCGCTACGACGAAAACGAAAGTCACTGGTCTGGGAAGCGCGCCTGCATCAAATTGGCTTCTTATTGTTAATCAGCTTAATTGTGCTCATAACCGCCAAAGATCTCCATACCTACGGAGCTCCAATCTGGCACAGTTTTAAACAATGGACCGGAATGTAATATGACTCTTTCTGAACACCTGCAAACCCTTAAGCAAGAAGCACAAACAGGCATCGCCCACGCAAAAACCGTCGCCGAACTTGAGGCCTTAGAAGTGCGCTATCTTGGACGGAAAGGGGAGCTAACTGCTTCCCTAAAAGGATTGGCGGATTTACAAGGCGATGAACGTCGAAGTGCGGGCATCCTAGCCAACACCATCAAGGAAGAGCTGGAAAAAGCCATCAAAACGGCGCGTGAACATGTTGGACAGGCCGATCTCGCGCGAATATTAACCGAGGAACGGATCGACGTAACCGAATCCGGAACGCGTCCACCTCAAGGCCATCTCCATCTCGTGACTCAAGCCATCCAAGAGATCACGGATATCTTTGCGCGAGCTGGATTTGAACGCACACGCTTTCCTGAGGTTGAGTGGGACTGGTACGCTTTTGAAGCACTCAACATGCAGAACGATCACCCTGCTCGCGATGAATGGGAAACATTTTTTATGGATGCGCCTGCGTCCGAACGATGGGGGAAGATGATTTTGAGTCCTCACGCAACCAGTGGTACGGCGCGTCGTCTCGCTCAGAGGGATCTGCCTATCCGCGCCATCAATATCGCTAAAAACTATCGCCGACAAATCGACGTGACACATCTGCCGATGTTTCATCAGTTCGATGGGGTGTACGTCGATAAAGGCGTATCTATCGCGCACTTAAAAGGAATATTAGAATATTTTGTTCACCACTTTTTTGGTCCGGAGCGTCACGTACGCATTCGACCATTTCATTTTCGTTTTACGGAACCTTCCTTTGAAGTCGATATTTCTTGTGGCGTATGTAACGGAACTGGCCTCATCGAAGAATCAGGAACAAAATGCCGCACCTGCAAACGCGGATGGGTTGAACTGGGCGGCGCAGGAATGCTTCATCCAAACGTACTAAAGGCAGCGGGCATAGATCCAGCGATCTATTCCGGCTTCGCGTTCGGATGGGGAGTCGAGCGAACCTACATGATGAAAGAGGGGACGCAGCTCGATGACATTCGCTTGCTCATGAAAAACGATCTCCGCTTTCTCCAACAGTTTTAAAGACTATGAATCTTCTTGCTTCCTACGATTGGTTAAAAGAATACGTTCGCGTAACTGAAAGCGCCGAGCAATTCGCGGCGCGTGTTTCTTTATCCGGTCCCGGCATTGAACGCCTGTATCCACAAGCCCCCCTCTACCAACACATGGTCGTAGGCTATGTAAAAAACATTGAACCACACCCAAACGCCGACAAGCTTCGCCTTGCAAAGGTAGACCTCGGAGAACGCGTAGCAACCGTCGTGTGTGGTGGAGCGAATCTTGCCGCCGATCAATGGGTGGTTGTAGCTCTCCCTGGGGCAAGCGTGCGCTGGCACGGAGAAGGTGAGCCCATCAAGCTCACGCCTACAGAAATTCGTGGCGTCGCTAGTGAAGGTATGATTTGCGCCGCCAATGAAATCGGTCTATTCGATGCATTTCCCCATGGCGAACGCGATATTCTCGATCTCGGCAAAGCATTCAAAAAAGATAAAAACATCGTCTTTGCAGCAGGTCAACCCTTGGCACGTTTTCTTGGTCTGGAAGCAGACACAATCATGGACATCGAGGTAACAACCAATCGCCCAGACGCCATGGGAATCGTTGGACTTGCCCGTGAAGCAGCCGCGATCTTAAAGCAGCCATTTACCTGGAAAGCTCCGAAGCTCAAACAAGGAAGTGAACCGTTAACCGTTCACGTAAGCGACAAACGCCTTTGCCCGCGTTTTATGGCTGTACGTATTGATGGGGTTAAAGTGGGTCCATCGCCGTGGTGGCTCAAACGTCGGCTCCTATCAGCCGGCCATCGACCCATCAACAACGTTGTTGATATCACTAACTACATCTTGCATGAACTCGCTCGTCCGATGCATGTGTTTGATGCGAACAAGATACAAGGCGATCTACATGTTCGCGCCGCAAAAACAGGGGAGAGCTTAAAAGCTCTGGACGGAAAAACCTATCAACTCGACGCTCATCATCTTGTGGTGGCTGACGCACAAGGTCCACAATCCATCGCGGGCATCATGGGAGGAGAAGAGAGCGGAGCAACCTCAGACACCACCAGCGTGATCTTTGAGTGCGCCGTTTGGGAACCGGCCCACATTCGTAAAACCGCCCGCGAGCTCAATCTTTCATCCGACTCGCAATCATTATTCGAGAAAGGATTATCAACCGAGTCTTGTCCGGTAGGAATCGCTCGCGCCATCGAGCTGTGTCTTAAGCTCGCCGGTGGCAAGGTATCATCCGTTGTCGCTGACGTGGAAGCTCATCCCTACAAGCAACTCACGTACTCGACAACCGTCAAAGAAGTAAACGAACTCACGGGCGTCGAACTTACCAAAACAGACATAAAAGACACGCTCAAGCGCCTTGGCTTTGAGGTAAGCATCAAAGGCACAACCATCACCGCCAACATCCCTTGGTGGCGTGATCACGATATCGAATCCGGTCGCGATCTCATCGAGGAAATCGCTCGTGTCTACGGATATGCCAATATCCCTGCGGTATATCCAACCGCACCTACTCCTAAAGCCCCTAACCAAGCACTCAAACACGAGCAACGACTGCGCGAAATCATCAAGGGAGCCGGATACACAGAAACCTTTGGCTATTCATTTATCTCCAAAGAGTTGGCGGAAAAGGCGAATTTCGATCCAGCCTGTCTTTTACGCGTCCAAAATCCGCTCTCAGCAGACTTCGAATACATGCGGACCAGTCTCGCGCCATCCATGCTCCAAACCGTTGCCGAAAATCAAGAACGATTCGGCTCACAACGATTGTTCGAGGTAGCTAATGTCTACTTCCCACGCAAACACGATCTTCCCTCGGAAGAAGCGGAATGTATTATCAGCGTCTTAGAAAAGGACGACGCCTTCCACGCCGCCAAAGGAATAACCGAACAGATCCTGACTGAATTTGGAATAAAAAACGTTGAGTGGAAGCCACTCGAGAACGATCTCTTCTGGCATCCCGGCCGCACGGTACAAGCCTTTAAAGGCGAACATTACCTGGCAACCGTTGGAGAAGTGCATCCAACGATAACAACACGGTTCAAAATAGAGGATCGTCTGGCGTTTGCCGATATCCCTCTTCAACAGCTCTTCAGCGCCGCTCAATCAACCAAAACCTACCAACCCCTTCCAACATTCCCACAAGCCAAACGCGACATCGCTCCTATCGTTGCCAAAGAAGTAACGGTTCGCGCCATAGAAGAGGCCGTACGCGAGACATCACCCTTGCTACGCTCAATAGAATGGAGTGAAACGTATCAAGGGGAGGGGATTCCGAACGATAAAAAATCCCTCACCTTTCATCTCACGTTTGGCCAAGCAGATCGAACGCTGGAAACAGCCGAGGTCGACGCGGCCATGCAAGCCATCGAAACAGCACTAACCACCAAACTCCAAGCCGAGTGGAGAAAATAACCGCTTCGACGAACACCGTCCCTTTTGCTATCATCTTTTCATATGTACCTTTCTTCTCATGATGCCCTCCTGTTCGCCGGAGCCATAAGCATCCTGTTTGTCAGCGGCTTTCTCTGTTGGGTGCTCTGTGAGCTCGCACGGCTTCTTCATCAAACCAACCAATTAGTGGAAGAAACCCACGAAAAAATCAATCGAGTGGAAGCCTTTGTAGAAGAGATCACGGAACGCATCGGCTCCGCTTCACAATATCTCGGGATTATGGCAACGGCAGGAAAAGAAATCTTTGGATGGGTGCGTGATCGAAAAAAGATGACCGAACCGGACGAAGACGAAGATTTGTTCGATGAGCTGCCAAGAAAAAGAAAGAAAAGATAAGCACAATAAGAATATGATAAAAAAAATAGACGAATTACGCCCCAAACTAGGCTTGATGATCCTACTTATCATCCTCATAGGGTGGGGCACGATTTATTTGATTCATCTAAAACGCGAACGTGCACTTCTCGAACAATATCGGTTTGACCCAGGTCGCATGCGACAGGCAAAAGAAGAAATCCTGGAGCAAAATAAAACTAATGAACAACTCCTCACGCAAGCGTTAACGAAAATATCCTCAGCCGCAGGTTCAGCCGCAAATACACTAGAAATAGCTGGAGGATGCAGATGGGAACACGTACAAGAGTCCATTCCCGCTCTTCAAAGAGAAACTGGATTAAATCTTCATACAATCGTCAGTCAGGAGGGTCGGATTTTGGCTTATTTTGTATCAAATAACGGCCAGCTTACTAAAACAGTAAAATTGATTGCTAAATGCGAGACGAGCTGGTTGGATGCAGATCATATAGAGTGGAGTAAGCCGGGCGAATTAACAATAACGTATCAACCGTTTAGCCCAGGCGAACCAGCCGAGCAAGAAAAAGTTCAAGTTGTTGAATAACGTAATAAAAATTTAACTATTAAAGTATTCGCAGGCCTTGCGCCGTCAGCGAATGACCCACTATGTCTGAACCATCCACGGAGATCGTGAAGAGTCCATTTGTGCATTTGCATGCACATTCCATGTTTTCGTTATACGACGCCATGGGGGACGTGAGCGATCTTGTTTCGCGTTGCAAAGAACTTGGCTACGACGCCATTGCGCTCACCGATCACAATTCTCTCTATGGCACCATTGAGTTCTATGAAGCCGCTCATAAAGCCGGCCTCAAACCTATTATTGGCGTTGAAGCCAACATCGCCCCACACAAACATACCGATCGGCGTCCGGGTATCGACACTCACAGCTTTCACCTCACGCTGTTAGCGGAAACCAATCAAGGATACAAAAATCTTTTGCAACTGATCTCGATTTCCTATCTGGACGGGTTTTATTACAAACCCCGCATGGATAAAGATCTCCTCCGACAATACGGAAAGGGGATTATCGCCCTCTCCGGCTGCGGAAAAGGAGAGATTCCTAAAGCCTGCCAATCGCACGATCTAGAACGCGCCCGCGAGTTAGTCGCGCAATATCAGGAAATATTTGGAAAAGATAACTTTTTTCTTGAGCTCGTCCATCATCCGGAATCACCAACCCAGCTCGATATTAATGAGAACTTAATCGAGCTCTCAAAGATGACGGGCGCGCCCATTGTGGTTACCAAAAACGTGCACTATCTACGAGCAGACGACAGAGAAGCGCAAGATGTGCTCATGTGCATTCACGATGGGAAATTATTAGACGATCGTCGTCGTGCATCAATGGCGTTAGTGGATCATTCTCTTTGCGGACCGGAAGAAATGGTTGAAGCCTTTAAAGATCATCCGGAAGCCATCGCCAACACCCGTCTTATCGCCGATCGATGCGACGTCAAACTAGAACTCGGAAAGAATCTCCTTCCTAAGTTTGAGGTGCCGGCAGGCCAAACAGAAAACTCCTATCTGCGTAATCTCTGCGAAGAAGGATTACAAAAACGCTACCCGGAGCCAGAACAGCAACGCATCGCTCGGGAACGCATGGAATTCGAATTAGGCACCATCGAACGCATGGGGTTCGCTGCCTACTTTTTAATCGTGCAAGATTATATCGTGTGGGCCAAAGAACATGGGGTCATCGTTGGGCCGGGCCGCGGATCTGCCGCCGGCTCAATCGTGGCGTATGCGCTGGACATCACCAACCTCGATCCCTTGCGCTACGGCTTGCTGTTCGAGCGTTTTCTTAACCCAGATCGTATCTCCATGCCAGATATCGATACTGATTTTGACGACGTCAAACGCAAAGACGTCATTGAATACGTAAGCAAAAAATATGGCGTCGATCGCGTCGCCGGTATTATTACCTTCGGAACGATGGCTGCCAGAGCCGCCGTTCGTGATGTGGGTCGTGTGCTTGGATTGCCTTATGGAGATGTCGATCGTGTCGCGAAAATCATCCCACCTCCCGTACAGGGCAAACATATCCCCCTCGAACAATCAATCAAAGACGCTCCAGAGCTGAAACAGGTCTACGAAACCGATCCCCGCATCAAACGCCTGATCGACTTAGCCATTAAGTTGGAAGGCACAACACGCCACGCTTCGCAACACGCCTGCGGAGTCGTGATCGCCCCCGAAGCGCTGAGTCACTTTTCCCCTCTGCAAAAAGCGCAAGGGGGAGACGTCGAGCAAGTCATCCAGTACTCTCTGCACTCCGCTGAAGTATCAGGGTTGTTAAAGATGGATTTTCTTGGATTATCTAACTTATCGGTCATCCGAGATTGTTTAGAGATCATTCAAGCCGTGCACGGAGATGTTATCGATATTAACACCATCCCTCTGAATGATCCGCTTACCTTCGAGCTCTTAGGAAAAGGGGAGACGACAGGCGTGTTTCAGTTGGAATCGGAAGGAATGAAGAAGTATATTCGTGAATTGAAGCCCTCCGTGATTGAAGACATTATCGCCATGGTGGCCCTCTATCGTCCCGGCCCCATGCAATTCATCGAATCGTTTATCGATCGCAAGCATGGACGCGAAAAAATCAAATTCATGCACCCACTGACGGAAAACGCCCTCAAAGAAACCTACGGTATTCCCGTCTACCAAGAGCAAGTCATGCAAGTCGCTAAAGACATGGCCGGCTTTACCCCTGGAGAAGCTGACACATTACGTAAAGCCATGGGGAAAAAAATCGCCAAACTCATGGCGGAGTTAAAAGTTAAATTCGTCGAAGGATCAGTAAAAAATGGCGTGGAACGAGAAACAGCCGAGGCCATTTTTCAACAGTTCGAGGAATTTGCCGCGTACGGCTTCAATAAATCTCATGCGGCCTGCTATGCCTTAATTGCGTATCAAACCGCGTATCTAAAGGCTCGGTATCCGGAGGCCTTTATGGCAGCCCTGCTAAATTCAGATTCAGGCAATATCGATCGCATCACCATTGAAGTTGAGGAATGTCGAAGAATGGGAGTAGAGGTCCTGCCGCCGGATTTAAATGAATCATTCACCCGTTTTACGGTGATCAAAGACAAGCACCAAATCCGCTTTGGCCTCGTCGCCATTAAAGGCCTGGGAGAAGACGTCGTTGATACCATCATTGCCGAGCGCAAGAAACATGGAGCATTTAAAGATTTGGCAGACTTTGCTTCGCGTATTCAAGACAAATCCTTCAATCGCCGCTCCGTTGAATCCCTGATTAAATCAGGGGCTCTGGATCGTTTTGGGGAACGTAACGAACTCTATTTTAATATAGAAGGCATTCTCGAATACCATAAACGCGTCTCTCAAGAAGCCTCCAGCGGACAATTCAATCTCTTTTCATTTGCTCCTGTCGATAGCCATCCACCGCTAAAACTGCGCGCGTCTCCACCCGCCACCCAACGCGAACGCCTCGCCTGGGAAAAAGAGCTTCTTGGTCTCTACATTTCCGAACACCCCTTTCGAGAATACGGGGAACTCCTGCGCGGCCTATTCATCGATATCAAAGAGCTGCCAAACAACCGAGACAAAAAAAGTGTGCGCATTGGTGGTATTGTGACGTTAGCAAAAAAAATCACCACCAAAAATAACGAACTCATGGTTTTTGCCAAGCTCGAAGACATGAGCGAGGGAATTGAGGTCGTGGTGTTTCCCCGCGTCTACAAAGACAAACCGGAGATTTGGGAAGTGGGAAAAACGCTCGTCGTTTCCGGTCGCTATCAAGAAAAAGACGGCGAACCAAAACTCCTGGCGGAATCCGGCTACGAAATCACGCCGGACAATGTCGATGACATAAAAAGGTTCATGAAACAAGCGGGTATTGATGCACCCGTAGCGGCTGACGCTCATCCCGATAACACCGCCACAGAGACAGCAGACCCCGTATCTCCCACACCCCCTCCAAAAAAGCGCATCGTACAAGCCGTAAATCTTCATCTTCGGGCACACCT
>CAZLRU010000014.1:0-31891 GCA_964562155.1 uncultured Gammaproteobacteria bacterium | reverse complement strand
GTGGTGGGACCGGTGGGGATCGAACCCACGACCATTGGCTTAAAAGGCCACTGCTCTACCGACTGAGCTACAGTCCCGTGTAATGAGGAAAAACTTGCTTTGGGAACCCAAAGTAGGCTGATTGTATAGAAAATATGGGTAAAGGGCAAGTGCTGGGTGGAACCATTGACTTTTTGCCTAAAATACCTTATTAAATACGCTGCCTTTGGCAACAGGAGGAGTCATGGTGACGGAAAACAAGCAGCGCGTTTTTTTTCTCGTGTTGGTGTGGGGTTGCGCCTTCCAGCCGGTTGATTCGACCCACTATTTCCGTGTAGTGGACGTATCCAAAGAGCGCGTTCCTTATGGTACGTGGGATTGCGTCGTGATCGTCGCACATTCTCTTTGCGAGTATCACAGGATTGCTGCGGTGCTCAATGTTCTGAACTTGCCGGCTCTTCGTGTTATCGCTCATGATTCGCCGTTTGTTTCTCAGGAGTTTCGTACGTTGCCTGCAGGAGAGATCTGGCAATTCGTGCCCAGGACGGCTTCAGGTGAGTATTGGAGGCTGATCGCACAGCATCTCCTCTTTGAACACCGTCTGAACATTCTGCATCGGGTGAGCGATATTCGAGAAGCGTTTCTTCTTCAGACCTCCTACTCTCAGGCGATGCTTCGTTTTCGACGCGAGGCTGTGAGCTTGGCTCGGTGCACTGGTCTCATGTACGTCATGTGCGAATACGTGGATCAGGAGGCAAGGGCTTTGGCGAGTGGTGTTCAGGCTTTCATGCCCGGAGCTGATGGGGAGCCGTGCTTTATCGATGGCTCTGCTGCAGATGCGTCGGTTCTGTTGCGGGGTGATTCTACGACCGTGACCGGTGTTCTTGTGCGGCACAGGCCGCTCATCATCGAACATCCGTCTTCCCTCGCGAAGGATCTGATCCAACAGCTCTTTGATCGTCTCGATGCGGGGTATTCGTTTCCCGTGCTCTTTCTTGTCACGAGTGATGAACTGCGTGTACTCCGTGGCAAGGTGGGGCGTAGAAGGTTCGCGGTGAGCAATCCGGCTTCCGTGGTTCAGATTCCGCCTTTTCGCAATCGTCCCGAGGAGATTTGGTGGCATGTCGAGTTCATGACGCAGGATCCTTCCAAGCTCTCTTCTGAGGTGATGGCTGCTTTCCTGAATTATCGATGGGGGAGTTTGGCTGAACTCAAGAGCGCGCTCGCAGAATTTCTCGCGACCGGTGCGATGCCCGTCTTGTCGCATGAACAACGCGTTGAAAGCAGCGTTCCTGGAAGCCTGTTCGATGCGATGACTAATGCGTACCGTTGCTCTATTTATGTCGCTGCATTGGAGAGTACTGGGGGCAGGGTGGGAGAGGCTGCCAATCGTCTGGGGATCCCTGAGCGCACGTTTCGTCGACACACGACGGAACTGAATGTTCCCAAAGAACGGTTTCGAGCTTCTGGTAAGCGGAATAAGAAGAAATAGTCCTTGATCTTTCCTCTTGATGCCTCTCTTGTCGGAGGTCTTTTCATATCTAGGTTTTTTGTCTTTCCTCGTGACAAATTCCCACAATTAGGCTATCCTTTCGGCAAATGACCGCCTTTTCTCGTGAGATTGTGTCCCGCCTGCTGGAGGCGATTGCTCCGCGACCGATGCCGGTTGCCGCGTCTGAAGATGCTCGGGTGACCGTGCATGCGGCGGTGAGCCGCGTGTCTTCGCTGTACGAAAAACTCCGCAATGCCATTGATTATAAAGATGAGCATCTGGTTCGGAAAGCGGCGATTGAGCGCATTGTGAAGCGTCGCGCCTTGTTTGATCGTGATCCGCGTTCGGTGGCGTTGCACCTGGTTCGTGAGCTGATCGCGGCTAAATATCTTCCTAATCAGACTTTGCCTGAGTCATTGGTTGAGGAAGTGGCGCCGGTGGTGGCTAAACTGTTTGTTCTTCATGATCAAAAACTGGGTGGTGTTCGTCATGAGGATTGGGTCTTGTCCTTGGTAGCGGCGGAGTTGGAAGAGTTATTGGGGGATCGCGGTCAGGCCAGAGCCATGGCCGAGTTTTTGTTTCAGCAGATTGACGATAAGATTCGCATGAAAGATGGCGCGCTCGATGAAACGGTGCGTCGGTTACAGGTGTATATTGCATGCCATCGCGTCTTGTTTAGGGCTGATAATGAAATGATTGCGTATCGCTTGATGCGTTTTTATTTTTCTGCCTGGATGCGACCAAACGAATGGTTGAATGATCCAAAAGAGGTGGCGGCACGGATGTTGGCGATTCAAGCGGATGTTGAGCGTCAGGTGGTGCACCCGTTGGGTCAAAAGTTTTTGGCAGCGGTGAAGCCTTGGGGAGTTGCTTTACTATTTTTGCGTGAAGCCTTGGAAGAAAAGCCTGCCTTGATAGAGGGGATGAGTGAGTTAACCCCTGTACTAAAACAAGAAATCACCAAGATTGCTGATCGTCGCTATCAATATTCTCACACGCGCTTGAAGCGAGGGACATGGCGTTCCATCGTGTATTTGTTTGTCACAAAAATGTTGCTCGCGCTTGCCATTGAATTGCCGTTTGAGCGCTATTTTTATCAACAAATTCACACGATGGCGTTGGCCATGAATGTCTTTTTTCCTCCTGTTCTCATGTGGGTTGTCGGGTTGTTTATTAAGGTCCCCGGCAAAGAGAATACCGACCGTGTTATTCGAGGGGTTGAAGAGCTTTTGTCTGAAGAGGGGCCTCAAGGACGAGAAATCAAGCTTCCTAAACAACGCGAAGGGTTTGGTCGAGTGGGATTTGCCCTGGTTTACCTACTTACCTTCTGTCTCACGTTTGGTTTGGTCATCTATTTCTTACGCTTGCTCTCCTTCACTCCCGTGAGCATCACGATTTTTATCTTCTTCTTGTCTGTCGTGAGCTTCTTTGCGTATCGATTGCGTTTATCGGCCCGCGAATATGTCGTGTTGCGCGAGAAAGATTCGCTCAAGGCCGTAATTATCGATCTGTTCATGCTGCCGATTCTGCGGGCAGGTCAGTATCTTTCTGTGCAAGTTTCCCGTATCAATATTCTGGTCTTGTTTTTTGACTTTATTATTGAGACTCCGTTTAAAACGACCTTAAATCTTTTGGAAGAGTTGTTTGCGTATTTGAAAGAAAAGAAGGAAGAGTTACAGTAGGGGGTATGCGAGATCGGCTTCATCGATGGCGGGCGTTCCTTTTGTTCGCGGTTTTGTGTTTGTTGGGGGGTGGGTATGTGTACTTACACATGTTGGGATTGGGTGGTCGCCATACGGTTGCGAGCTTGCGTCATTTGATTATTCACGCGGGTGTGTGGGGACCTTTTTTGATTGTCCTTCTATTTGCTTTGCAGACGCTGGTGCCTGTGCCAAATATTGTCTTGGCGATTATGACGGGGTCATTGTACGGCCCGTTCCTTGGGTCTTTGGTCGTGATGATTGGCTTACTTACATCGGCGATGGTGAGTTTTTATGCGGGGCGGTATGTGGGCCAGACATGGGTAGAGGAGCATGCTCCGGTGTGGGCGAGGCGTTATCGTGACTTATTAGAGCAGCAGGGATTTTCCATGGTGTTATGTATGCGGCTTTTGCAGTTTCCTTCAGATATTGTGGGAGTTCTGTGTGGGATTACGCGTTTACCCCTTCGTACCTATCTTATTTCGACGTTTTTTGGCATGTTGCCGGTGGCGATCACCTTTACGGTGCTGGGTCGTTCATCGGTGAGCCCCCGCGCTTCTTTGTTATTTGTAAGCTTGTTTCTTGGCTCGATTGGACTGGCCTTTTTGGTGAAAAAACTTCGTTGGGTTAGTATGTGATCCTATGTTTACGCTGACCTCTTCTTCGACGCAGTCACAAGCCCGGCGTGGGACACTGCTTACTCCCCATGGAGCTCTTCAGACCCCCTTTTTTATGCCGATTGCGACCAAAGGGGCCGTAAAAACGCTTTCTTCCTTTGATATTGAGCGGTTGGGTTCGCCAATTTTACTGTCTAATACCTATCATTTGTGGTTACGGCCCGGATTGGAGGTTCTGAAAAGCTTGGGTGGGTTGCACAAGATGATGGACTGGAATGGAGCTTTGTTGACCGATTCGGGCGGATTTCAAGTGTTTAGCTTGTCTGGATTACGTAAGCTTACGGATGAAGGGGTGATGTTTCAATCGCATATCGATGGGGCGAAGATGAAATTGACCCCTGAGCTATGTATGGAGATTCAGCGGACGATTGGGAGTGATATTTGTATGGTGTTGGATGTGTGTACGGAGCTGCCGTCTACGCGTCCAAGTTTGGAACGTGCCTTGGAGCTAACGAGTGTGTGGGCGAAGCGCTCAAAAACCGTTTTCGAAGCCACGCGAGCTGAATCCATTAACCCGGGGGCACTTTTATTTGGAATTATTCAGGGAGGGACAGAAGTCGATCTTCGTCGTAGAAGTGCTCAGGAGTTGCGAGCGATTGGGTTTGATGGATATGCGGTGGGTGGATTATCGGTCGGTGAGCCGTTTGCAGAAGCTTGCACGGTCTTGGATGCTTTACGGGAGGAGTTGCCGGCGGATAAGCCTCGCTATTTTATGGGAGGAGCTCAGCCGCACGAGATTGTCGGCTATGTGCAACGGGGGATTGATATGTTGGACTGTGTTTTGCCTACGCGGAACGCTCGTCATGGAACGATCTACCGCTTTGTTCATGATGATCTCACGCGTCCCGATTTTTACGAGATGATTCATGTGACGAATGAGAAATGGAAGGGGAGTCTTGAGCCGATCATTAATCAGGCGTCTGTTGCGTACGCGACTCAAGCGGATCAGGAGCTTGGACGGTACACGATGGGATATGTTCGTCATCTTTTTAGCGTGGATGAAATGTTGGGGTTGCGGTTGGCTACCATGATCAACGTGCGTTTTTATTTGGAGCTTATGCAGAGGATTCGTCAGGCTATAGAACAGGGGACGTTGTGACCTATAGCTTACGACGACGTGCGCGTATGCGTTCGATCCGTTTGGCTGTTCATGCGGATGGTTCGCTTGTGGTGTCTGCGGGGATGAGTGTCCCGGTAGCGATGATTGAGCGGTTGATTGAAGAAAAGAAGGAGTGGATTGAGCGGCATCAAGCACGCATGCGTTCGAGGATTTTTGTTGCGCCGCGCCCCTCTGCAGAGCATTATCGGATGTATAAACAATCCGCTTTGGAGCTCGTGAATGAACGCGTGGCTCATTTTGCTCCGCTCTATCATGTTCAGCCAAAACGTCTTTCGATTCGCAATACGAAGACGCGTTGGGGGAGTTGTACCAAGCAGGGTGCGCTGACGTTTAGTTACCGCATTATTTTTTTATCGCCTGAATTAAGGGATTACTTGGTGGTTCATGAGCTGTGCCATCTGAAAGAATTTAATCACTTTAAGCATTTTTGGGAGCTTGTGAGCCTGTGCGTGCCGGATTGGCAACGTCTTAGACGCAGTCTTCGGCTTGGATAGGTTGTATTGACGTGCTATTTGGATTGGTATTTTTTTCGCTTTTGTATTACCTTTTCCTGTATGTTGAATCGATTCTTGAGAGCTGGATATAAGGATGTAAAAGATCATGTTTTGCAGCACGGTTGTTGTGCTCCAGAAGAGAATCTTCGTATTTATGAAAAATGGTTTAAAAATGCTCCGCGCTATGTATTTAGGGCGGTAGATCAGAAATATCACATTTCTCAAAAAACCGTGATTGACGTTGGGTGTGAGTACGGCATGAATCTTTTGCACTGTGGGCCCGGGTCGTATGGGATTGAATTGAATCAGTATTGTCTTGATTTTGCGGCTTCTCTGGGTCTTCATCTAGAAAAACGTAATATTGATCAGGATGATCTGACGGATTTGCCAAAGGCTGATGTTGTTTGGTGCTCGGCGGTGCTTGAGCATGTTGATTCTCCCCACATTGTGCTTAGAAAACTGTACGGTTTGTTGCGTCCCAACGGGCTTCTCTGTGTCTTTGTTCCAACAATCTCTCCGTTTCGATGTTTGCGGCGATTACCCGTCATTGGTAATTATTTTGATGGGTATTTGTACGGTGATCATGTGAATGCCTTTACTCCAGCGACCCTTCAGTTTATGTGTGAACGGGCTGGTTTTAAGACGCTGGAGCTTTCGGCATTTTATCCGGGTTTGGCGCAAGTGTTTAATCGCTTTCCTTTGACCGATGGCGTTGTGTATGTGGGTTCGATGATTCCCGGATGGTCGTATCCGCCGGGGGCCTGTCGAGTTGCCGCTGAAAACCGAGCGGGCTACGTTCGACCAGATTACTTCTAGAATGGCGTGGGTCTTTTCATCTCTTGGGTCCTCAGGCATGATCGGTGGACATGCAGACAGATCTTTTACAGGGGTTGAATGATGCTCAACGAGAAGCCGTTACCCACCAGAACGGTCCGCTTTTGATTGTGGCCGGAGCTGGTACAGGGAAAACGACGGTGCTTACGAGGCGATACGCGCATCTTTTGCAGCAGCCGTCCACCAAGACGGCCAATATCTTGGCTCTTACCTTTACGGATAAGGCGGCAGGAGAAATGGAAGATCGAATCTTGAGTCTCTTATCGACGGGGACCTACGATTTTTGGATCTCGACCTTTCATGGGTTTTGTCAGCGGATCTTAGAGAATCATGCGTTAGAGATTGGGTTACCTAATCAATTTCGTGTCTTATCGACGACCGATGCGTGGTTGCTTCTTAAACGTCGTTTTGCGGAGCTTCCGCTTGATCATTACCGTCCCTTAGGGAATCCGGTTAAATTTTTGCGTTCCTTGCTGCAGCATATTTCTCGTGCCAAGGATGAAGGGATTACGCCCGAGCAATATCTTCAGCATGCGCAAGATGTGCGTTTAGATGTTGATGAAGACGCGGCTCAGGCAGAGCGGAAGCGTTTAAAGGAGCTGGCGGATGTGTATGTTGCCTATCGTAGAATTTTGTTGGAAGAGGGGTGTTTGGATTTTGGTGATTTGATTTTGGAGACGTTGCGATTATTCCGTGAGCGACCCATGATTTTGGAGTTGTATCGTAACCAGTTTACATATGTGATGGTGGATGAGTTTCAGGATACGAATTGGGCGCAGTATGAGCTTCTGAAACTTCTGGTCGGGAAAAAGCGCAATTTGACGGTGGTGGGGGATGATGATCAGGCGATCTATAAATTTCGTGGAGCGTCGCTCGCCAATATTTTGCAGTTTCGAGATGATTTTCCCGAGGCTAAGACCGTTGCTCTTACGCAGAACTATCGCTCTAAGCGAGAAATTTTGGATTGTGCCTATGATTTTATTCGTAAAAATGATCCGCATCGTTTGGAAGTGAAGCTTCAGGATGTGGGATTATCCAAAAAATTGGTGGCTGATCGGGGACAGGGTGGGGAGATTGAAACGATTTGGGCTCCGAGTATAGAAGAAGAGGCGGAAGCGGTGGCGGAGGATATTAAAGCTAAACATCAAACGGTTGAGACGGGTTGGAATGATTTTGCGATTTTGGTTCGTTCTAATGATGGAGCGGAGCCGTTTGTGCGAGCGTTTGAGCGTCATGGGATTCCGTTTCAGTTCATGGCTTTGCGGGGCTTATATGGGAAGCCCGTGATTTTAGACGTTATCGCGCTTCTTTCCTTGCTTGATGGGTATCACGAGTCTTCCGCGGTCTGGCGAGCTTTAAGTTTGCCTTGTTATGGCCTCTCTGCGCGCGATCGAGCGGAGCTTGTGCATCTCGCGAATCGTAAAGGAGTGATGTTGTGGCAGGCGGTTACGATGGTTGCTCGAGGGGACCGTCAGGGTGTTGAAGTGAGCGATGAAGGGGCAGGTACCCTGCGTAAACTGACGACCACCGTTGAAGCGTTGGCAACGAGGGCGCGACGCGAATCTCCGCTCAAGATTTTGCAAGCTGCTTTGGATCAGACGGGGTATTTAGCCATGCTTGTTCGCACGGAGGAGCGTGAAAAACGTGAATCGCTTCAATGGTTGAATAGTTTTGCCTCTCGCGTGAAACGCTACGAAGCCGCTTCTCAAGATCCCTCTCTGCGCGAATTCTTAGAAGAGTTGCGTTTGGAGATTGAAAGTGGGGAAGAAGGGGCGTTGGATACCGATCCGGATTCGGGTCCGGAATTGGTGAAGATTTTGACCGTGCACGCGGCCAAAGGCTTGGAGTTTAAGCATGTGTACATCGTCTCATTGGTTGAACAGCGCTTTCCTTCACGGGGGCGCCCGGAGGCGATTCCCTTGCCTGATGGGTTGGTGAATGAGCGCTTGGAAGAGGGGGATCATCATTTGGAAGAGGAACGACGGTTACTGTACGTGGCGCTTACGCGCGCCAAGGATACGCTCACGATTACTGGTGGGTCTGACTATGGTGGTTCGCGTGCCAAGAAACCCTCTCCGTTTTGGGCGGAAGCAAAATTGGATGTCCCGGATTCTTTACTTGTTGGGCGTGATCCCACTAAGCTTCTTTTACCTCCCGAGGAGGTGGTGTTGACGGACGTGTATCAGGAAAAAACCCTCTATCCGTTGAAGCGACGTTTTAGTTTTACGCAGCTTGCCGCCTTTCGCAAATGTCCGTTGCAGTACAAATTTGCTCATATTTATCGTATTCCGGTGTTGGGAGCTTATCAGAAGAGTTTTGGGCAATCCGTTCATTTAACCTTCCAACGCGTGCTCGAGTTGCATCGTGAACGTACCAGAGCCGTGCAGGGCGACTTGTTTGGGGCGGCGATAGCGCCTGTTACAACGGGAGCTGGCCTTCGGGTGAGTGAGGCGGAAGCGCTAGAGATTCTTGATGAGGCGTGGATTGATGAATGGTATGAGACGCGTGAACGTCATGATGAGTATTACCAAAAGGGTCGACAAGCTGTTCGCCGATTTTGCCGAGCTTATCTGGAGGTGGTGCCGGAGGTGGTGGAAATTGAAAAAGATTTTACGTTGATTTTGGGTCAGCATTCTCTCAAAGGAAAGATTGATCGTGTGGATCGACTGACGGATGGATCCATGATGGTGCTCGATTATAAAACCGGGACCGCTAAGGAGGCGCTGGAAGCGGAAGATAAGGAGCAGCTATACCTGTATCAGATCGCTCTTGAGGAGCGTGGTTTGAAGGTAGGACGGCTTTCTTATGTGTATGTTATGGATTGGGAGTTTCGTGAGGTTGAGCCGTTAGTAGGGACGGCGCGTCAGAAATTTTTAGACAAACTCGAAGAGCGGATGGATGAGATTCTGTCATCGAGTTACGAAGCTACTCCGGAGCCTTTTACCTGCAAATATTGCGATTTTAAGAATATCTGCGAGTTTCGTAAGTTGTAACTATGTCTCTTGAACCTATCCGTCGCTTTTTGCCGCGCGCCCTTCAAACGGCGGGGATTGCTGATAAAGTCACGGCTGCTCGGGTCTTGCTGGAAGCAAAGCAAGCGCTTATTCGTCTGTGGGGCGAAGAAAAAGCCGCGTATGTGGACATGGTCTCGTTTGCGGAAGGGGTGTTGAAAGTTCGTTCGTCTGCGGGAGCGGCTATTCAAGAACTTAAGATGAACGCTGTTCGATTTCAGAATGAGATTAATCGCGCTCTGGGGACGAAGGTGGTTAAGAAAATCGTTTTTTAGGTGATCGTTTGCTATACTTCCGACATGCGCTCCGGCATGACGTTTTCTACGTACCTTTTTACGATGGGGGGAACCACTCTCTTGGCTTGGTTGGGTTGGCTGGTGGTCTTATTTCGGTTGGATCCCATTGAAACGGGGATTGTTGGTCTGTTGTTGTTTTATATCACCTTATTCGCGGCACTCGTTGGGACCATAGCGGTTGCAGGTGTTTTATATCGTGTTCTTGTTTTAAAACGTCAGCAGATTGTGATGCGTGAAGTGCGTATCTCGTTTCGACATGGAGTGGTGTTGGCGTTTGTGGCGGTGGCTACGTTGGCGCTCTCCGCTCAGAATTTGTTGGTGTGGTGGAATATGGTCGGTTTGTTTACGGTTTTGTGTGTGGTGGAGTATGTGTTTGTGGCCATGGAAGAAAGTAGGCGGATGTAGAAACAGCCAATACCTCCCCTTCTCTCGTCGGCCCTACCTTGTTTCGCTCTGACGCGCGAAAGGCGTCAGGCGCTCCTTCGTTCAGGAGAGGTATCGGCTGTTTCTACATGAGAGAGAGGGAAATTTGGGTGAGGTTGCCATCTAGCGGTGGACTCTTTATGATCCTCTTGTATGTGGCGTGCCTTATTGCGTAATTTTACCAAACAAGTGGGCATTGATTTGGGTACCTCAAATACCCTGCTTTTTGTGAAAGGTCGAGGCATTGTGGTGAATGAATCCTCGGTGGTGGCGGTTAATCGTCGAAATGGTCGGGTATTAGCGGTTGGGGAGGATGCCCGTTCTATGATGGGGAAGACCCCGCCTCATATTTTAGTGACCAGGCCTTTACAGCGTGGGATCATTGCGGACTTCGAGGTGACGGAAAAAATGCTTCGTTACTTTTTTGATAAGGTGCATGATGATCGTTCGTTGGTTTTGCCTCGTCCGCGTGTGATCATTTCCGTTCCTTTGGATGTCACGGAGGTTGAGCGTAAAGCGGTGGGAGATGCGGCGATGAGTGCTGGCGCGCATGAGGTGCTTGTGGTTGAAGAACCGATTGCCGCGGCGATTGGGGCGGGAATGGATATTTCCAGCCCTTTGGGGAATATGGTAGTTAATATTGGTGGTGGAACGACAGAGGTGGCGGTCATTTCTTTAAATGGAGTGGTGACGGCTAAGAGTATTGCGATCGCTGGAGAAGAGTTAAACAAGAATATTGCTCAGTACGCTCGCGATGTCTTTAACTTATTATTGGGTGAGGGGATCGCTGAGCAGATCAAAATCGCGGTTGGCTCAGCGGTTGAGTTAGCTGAGCCGCTTGAAACCTCAATGAGAGGGCGCGATATTTTAAGTGGATTGCCGCGCGAAATTTTGGTGAATGATGCACAGGTCCGCGAGGCTCTTGCTCGCTCGGTTAAGGCGATCGTAGAACAGGTTAAAGGCATTCTAGAAATTACTCCTCCGGAGTTAGTCGCCGATATTTATCAAAAGGGTATTATTCTGACGGGGGGAGGGGCATTGTTGCGGGGTATGGATGCCGCTATTAGCCGAGGAACGGGTTTGCCGGTACGTGTAGCCGAAGATCCGTTGACGGCGGTGGCCCGTGGAACAGGGGCTCTCTTGGATAACCGTGAATTACTTGAGGATGTGGCTTTTCCTGCCACAGAGCGCATTCCAGGGGTGTAGCGCTGTTTGTTTGTTCAAGAGAGGGGGGTGAGAAATTCATCTATTCATCCCTGATCGTCGTATTTTTATGAAACCACGCACTCTTTTTATCGCGGCTGGCGCGGTCTCCCTCGCTTTGTTGTTGGTGTTGTTGGGTATTGCGAAGCCTTTGAGTGCTGTGGTTAGACGTTTAACGATTCCTGTAGTTCGTGTGTCTGCGGCTTCTGCTCAGCGCGTACGAGCTCTTTTGGGTCGCTCCACGGCATCAGAGGGGGAGCTTCGAGCCTTAGAGGCTCGACTCGCCACCGAGGCGCTTGATCGCACACGTCTACAGACTCTAGAGGATGAGAATCGTACACTTCGCGCTCAGCTCCATTTTTTGCAGACATCTGGGTATGAAGCTGTAGGAGCTCAGGTTATCGGTCGAGATTTGCAAAACGGCCGCATGCAATTTCTTCTTGATCGCGGTACCCGTGATTTGGTCGAAGTGGGGCAAGCGGTGATTACCATGGAAGGAATTTTTGTGGGGAAGATTTTGACGACCTCGGAACGTGTCTCGGTCCTTGAAGTGTTTACTGATCCGGATGCGCGCACGGCCTCTTCCCCCTCTCATCTTCAGCATTTGGTTGGGGTTGTAGAGGGTCGAGGTAACGGTGCGGCGCTCCTTACATATATTCCTCCTTCTGAAGTTCTTAAAAAAGATGATCTGCTGGTAACGGCTGGTACGGAAGAAAAGGTCCCGGGCAACCTTCCTCTTGGGATTATTAATCGCGTGAATGGTCAGGCTACGGATCCTTTTTTGACGGCGGCGATCGAACCGCTTGTGAGTCTTGATCGGTTGGTTATGGTTTCTATTCTTCGTCCTAACGTTCTTCCGGTCGCTCCCTAATATGCAGGCGATGTTTTTTTTGGGGATTTTCGCCCTTTTGGTCGCCGCTTCGCAGATGGCGCTCATGAGTTTTTTTGTTGTCTATCGTGATATTGGATTTGTTCTTCCCGCCTTGGTCCTATTGGTTATGAGTGCGCGGCCGTCTTCCGGATTGATTTTTGTGTTCGTGACGGGGTTAATTTTGGATAGTTACGCCTTGGCCCATTGGCAGCTTCATAGTCTCCGTTTAATGGTCGTCTTCACGGTTACGTGGCTGGTTTTTTCTCGTTGGCTCACCAATCGTTCTTTGTACACGGCGATGGTTCTTGCGGTGCTTGCGACGGTTATCGATAGAGTTTGTTCTCTTTTTATTCAGCTGATTCAAGGGGTTCCTCTTGCTCTTGCTTGGTCTTGGTCGGGTTTTTTGCTCACACTTGTTCTTCACGTTCTTTTTTCTGTTCTCGGTTTTAGCTTACTTATGTCTGCTCCACGGCGATGGTTGTCTTGGTCGCGGGCGAGTGACCCCCAGCGTTGGTATGGCTAGCCGTTTTTTCTTTGTTCCGAACGCTCAAGAACGAGACTGGCACGTTCCTCACGATGTCCGTGAGGAGATTCATCACGAAGTGATGTATGAGGATGAGGCCACGTCTATCCGCGAGCGGCCGTTGTATCTTGGGACCCCATTTACCCACAGACGTTTTTTGATGTTACTTCTTTGCGTTGGGTCGGTTTTATTGGCTTTGCTCGGACGTGCTTTTTGGATGCAAGAAGTTCAGGGTTCTTTGTACGCGCAACTGGCGGAATCGAATCGATTACGCCAAGAACCGCTATGGCCGAAACGCGGGATTATCCGTGATCGAAGCGGGATTATTTTGGCCGATAACATTCCTCGCTTTCAGGTAACCATGACTCCTCGTGATCTTGCCAAGGGGGAGCAGCTCTCTTTGGATTTGGGTCAGGCTGCTCGGTTGTTGGGGACTAGTATTAATGATTTGCGCGTATTTGCCGATGCCACGGGAACCGTCAGAGATGAGGCGGTGCTTGTAGTGGATGGACTTTCGTATGAGCGGGCCATGTCCCTGGCCGTGGCTTTGCCTCATCTAGCCGGATTTCACCTGGAGATTCGTCCTAAGCGACGCTACCCGTTGAGTCCTTCTATTCCTAGCCTTGCTCATGTATTGGGGTATGTGGGGAAAGTTTCTGAGCAGGAGTATAGCTTGCGTCGAGAAGAGGGGTACCGACGAGCGGATGAGATTGGAAAAATTGGGGTGGAAGCGACGTACGAGCGTGAGCTGCGCGGACAGGTGGGTGAGCGGGTTAGCGAGGTCGATGCGTTTGGTCGGCGGCGAGCGGGGATTCGCGAGGAGCCATCAGTCGACGGCAAGGAAATGCGGTTAACGCTTGATAGTCAGCTGCAGCGGGCGGCTGAACAAGCGCTTCAAGCACAGCTTACGCGCGCCAAGACTACTCGGGGGGCGGTTGTGGCGATTGATCCGAGAGATGGGGCTATTTTAGCACTGGTTTCTTGGCCTGGTTATGATAATAATCTTTTTTCCGGGACGGTGTCTTCGACTGCCTATCGACAACTGGCGAATGATCCCAGTCATCCGCTTTTTCCGCGTGCTTGGTCCGGTACGTATCCCTCCGGTTCTACGGTTAAAATTGTTATTTCTGTAGCGGCGTTAGCAGAAAAGATTATTACTCCATTAACGAGTGTCATGTCGGCGGGAGGGATCCGCGTTGGCCCATGGTTCTTTCCTGATTGGAAACCGGGTGGTCATGGGGTTACGAATGTTCGCAAGGCAATCGCCTGGTCGGTGAATACATTTTATTATTATATCGGAGGTGGATATGAGTCGTTTGTGGGGCTTGGGAGTGATCGGTTGGCTGGTTGGATGCGACGCTTTGGCTTGGGACAAAAGACCGGAATTGATTTGCCGGCCGAAGCGGCGGGATTTGTGCCCAGTAAAGAATGGAAGCAAGAAACCAAGGGGGAGCCGTGGTTTTTGGGTGATACCTATAATCTGTCTATCGGGCAAGGAGATTTGCTTGTAACCCCTTTGCAAGTTGCTCAGTACGCTGCAGCGGTGGCAAATGGAGGAACGCTCCTACATCCTCATGTGCTTGAATCCATGAAAGATGTGAGGGGAGGGGAGCGCTCCGGCCCTACCTTCGCACCGCGTTCGACGCAGTTGGCTGATCCAGGTGTGTTCGAGACGGTGCGCTTGGGGATGCGTGATGCGGTGACCTATGGCTCCGCCCGGGCGTTAAGTGTTTTGCCCTTTCCCGTTGCCGGAAAAACGGGAACGGCGCAATGGAGTTCTAACAAACAAACGCATGCCTGGTTTACCGGCTTTGCTCCGTTTGAGTCGCCGGAGATGGTGGTGGCGGTGTTGTTAGAAGAGGGGGGTGAGGGATCAAGCTATGCCGTTCCGGTGGCGAAAGATGTCTTTCAGGCTTGGTGGAGACTGCGGACGGAACGAGGGGGAGCTTTCTAATAGCGCGTACACCTTTGTCTCCTTCTCTCGTCGGCCCTACCTTGTTTCGCCTTCATTGGCGAAAGGCGTCAGGCGCTCCTTCGTTCAGGAGACAAAGGTGTACGCGCTATAACTGTATTGACGTTCGTTTTGGTCTTGTGTATTGTTTCTTCTATGAGTGCGGCGATGCGTGTCGTTGCAAGTAAAAACGTCTAACCACGTTTTTTCGTTTATTGATTCTCTTACCTTTTCTATGTCCCCTGTGCAATATTTGTCTCAAGATCGTTTGGATGCTCTCACGGCTGAACTTCATGAATTGAAAACGGTCACACGTCGTGAAGTGGCGGATCGTATTGAGGTTGCCAAAGCCCTGGGAGATTTATCCGAGAACGCGGAATATCACGAGGCTAAGGACGCCATGATTTTGCTTGAGACGCATATCTTTGAATTAGAAGAGTTGCTTAAGAACGCCCGCGTGATTGATCAAAAAGCCACGTCTGATGGAGTGGTTCGTGTGGGGTCTACGGTTGTTGTAGAGGTAAATGCCAAAGAAAAAACGTTTCAAATTGTGGGTTCTAATGAGGCTGATCCAGTCGGCGGGAAGATTTCCAATGAATCTCCGATTGGGAACGCGCTGATTGGCTTTGGCGTGGGGGATAAGATTCCTGTTACGACGCCGGCTGGAACATCTGTCTACCTCATTAAAAAAGTAATGTAAGTATGTTGCTCGACGAATTTCAGGTTCGCCAAGAAAAACGTCAGAAGTTAGAGGCGCTTGGTATGCAGGCGTACTCTTCAGAGGCGCACCGTTCACATCCGATCGGTGCGGTTTTGTCGAACTTCGACGAATTGTCGACGGCGGAAACGATTGTAACGCTTGCGGGTCGCGTGCTCACCATTCGGGTCCATGGAGGAATGATGTTTGCCGACGTTTTGGATGAAAGTGGCAAGCTTCAATTCACATTTAAGCAGGATGATATTGGGGAAGAAGTGTTCGGTCGTTTTCGTGATTTAATTGATCCATCCGATGTGGTGGAGGTAACGGGTACGTTATTTGTTACAAAACGTGGGGAAAAATCCTTGGCGGTTCGGGCATGGCGTGTTTTATCCAAAGCCTTGCGACCATTGCCGGAAAAATGGCATGGCTTACAAGATACTGAGGCTCGTTATCGTCATCGTGAGCTCGATTTGATCATGAATTCGGAGAGTCGTCATCGGTTTGTGGCTCGTTCTCGGATGGTATCTGCGCTGCGTCATTTTCTTGATGAACGTGGATTCATGGAAGTTGAGACGCCTATTTTGCAAGCGATTCCCGGTGGAGCGAATGCGCGTCCATTTGTGACGCATCACAACTCTTTGGATGTCGATTTGTATTTGCGGATTGCGCCTGAATTGTTCTTGAAGCGTCTTGTGGTTGGAGGGTTTGAGAAAATTTATGAAGTTGGTCGATCCTTTCGCAATGAAGGAATTGATTATGCTCACAATCCGGAATTTACCATGGTTGAGCTCTACTGGGCGTTCGGTCCGGATAAAGATGGGTTTATCGATTTTCTTGAATCGACTGTGCGGCACATGATCCAGGCGGCGGTTGGATCGTTGAGCGTTCCGTACGAAGATCATGAGATTGATTTCTCTGTCCGCTGGCCGCGTCTTACATTCCGTCAATCTATTTTAGACGCCTGTGGCATTGATATCGATGTATACCGTGATCCAAAGGCACTCGTTGGAGCCGTAGCCGCCAAGGGTTTGTCTATCGATTTTAAAGAGTGTGTTGGGATTGGGGAGCACTACGATGCGTTGTATAAAAAAACGGCTCGCGCTGCTTTTCGCCAGCCAACATGGGTCTTGGATTACCCAGTTGAGCTTAAGCCGTTAGCACGTAGTTGTGACGACGATGCCACCAAGAGCGCTTCTGCTCAATTGGTTGTTGAAGGAGCAGAAATTGTGAACGCGTATTATCATGAGCTTACGGATCCTGCCGATCAGCGTCGACGGTTTGAGGCTCAAGAAGCGTTGCGTGAGCAAGGGAGTCATGAGGCGCAACACTTGGACGAGGATTTCTTGTTTGCTCTTGAGCAGGGTATGCCACCGGCTTCCGGCGTTGGAATTGGGATTGATCGGTTAATCGCCTTTTTGACGAATGCTCCGAATCTGAAAGAGGTGATTGCGTTTCCGACGTTGAGGCCGAAGGAGAGTAGGCAAGTAGGAGAGTAGGCAAGTAGGTTTATGGAGACCGTTTTGTGTTTTGGGACCTTTGATGGATTGCATCTGGGTCATGAAGATTATTTTCGTCAGGCGCGAGCCTTGGGGGATCGGCTGGTAGTCATCGTTGCGCGTGACGAGACGGTTGTGGACGTGAAGGGGCGGTCACCAAGACAAGGCGAAGAGGTTCGTTTGGGGGCCGTCCGTCGACATTCGCTGGTGTCCGAAGCTCGGTTAGGTCTGCCAGGAGATAAATATCAGATTGTTGAGGAAATCAACCCGGATCTTATTCTGCTGGGTTATGATCAACAAGCGTTTACCGATGACCTGGAAGACGCCTTGCGAGCCCGTGGACTTTCCTGCAAAGTGATGAGAGCAGCGCCCTTTAAGCCTGAGGTGTATAAGTCTTCTTTATTAAATGTATGATCGACATCAAATATCTGCGTGAGCAACCCGATGCGCTTCGTAAGAATGTAAAGCTGCGTAATGCCTCTGTAGATGTGGACGCGCTGTTTGTGTTGGATGAACGCCGCTTAACCCTTTTGCGTACCTTGGAGGAAATGCGTCGTGAGCGTAATGAAGTGGCCGAAGCTATGAAGTCGGCAACCTCAGAAATGCGTCCGGCCCTTATCGAGCGAGGAAAAGCTATCAAGGAGCAAATTGGAACTCAGGAACAGGATCTTGAGACGGTTGAAGCGGAGTGGAATGGATTGCTCGCCCGCCTTCCAAATATGACGCATCCTTCAACACCGGAAGGAGCTTCAGATGAAGATAACAAAGAGATCAAGCAAGTAGGTGAGGTGAAGACGTTTTCGTTTCAGCCCAAGTCGCATGTAGAGCTGGCAGAAATGCATGACCTCATCGATTTCACGCGCGCGGCCAAAGTTTCTGGAGCGAAGTTTTATTTTTTGAAAGGAAAACTGGCTTTGCTTGAACAGGCTCTTATTAAGTACGGTCTCGATTTAATCTCAAAAGAAGGCTACCAAGTTCTCATAACGCCTGATGTTGCTAAGGAAGCGGTGTTGATCGGGAAAGGATTTTTACCTCGCGGTCCTGAAAAACAGGTTTACTATGTTGAAGAGCAGGACATGGCATTAGTTGGTACGTCCGAAATCACGGTGCTTGGGTATCACATGGATGAGGTGATCCCGGAGGCTGAAGTTCCAAAAAAATACGTCGCCTTTTCGCATTGTTTTCGGACAGAGGCGGGAGCCTACGGTCGCGAGTCGTATGGACTCTATCGTGTCCATCAATTTTCTAAGGTAGAAATGTTTGCCTTCTGTAAACCAGAGCAGTCGGAAGCCATTCATTTAGAGTTTTTGCGCTTGGAAGAGATGTTTTGGCAGAGCATAGGGATCCCGTACCGTGTCGTGGATTGTTGCACGGGAGATTTAGGAGGGTCTGATTACCGTCGTTATGATATCGAGGCGTGGATGTGGGGGAAAAATGAAGGTAAAGGGGGATGGGGAGAGGTAACCAGTACTTCAAACTGTATCGATTATCAGGCGCGCGGATTACAGATTAAATATCTGACCAAAGATGGGCAGCGTGAATACGTTCATACCTTGAATGGAACGGTAGTGGCAACGCCTCGGGCTCTCTTGTCTATTCTAGAAAACTATCAGCAGGAAGATGGCTCCATCCTTATTCCAAAGGTGTTGATTCCGTATTGTGGATTTGACAAGATTGGATAGCTGTTTTTTCCGAGAAGATATTCACAGGTCTGACTTGACGGGGTTTTGGCAGAGAAGAAAAGATGTGTTATAGTAATGCCACGGGAACGCAGACCCCGAATACATGACAGTCAAAAACACCAGGCTAAACGCCGGGTGTTTTTGTATGCGCTTTCATCGTTTTCACGTCTCTCAGTCTGAAAAAAATACTTCGGAATGAGGGACGTGAAGGCGTAAAGATTACGCCCAAGGGAGGAGTGAAGAAGTGATGGCGTTAGCGCCAGAGGATCCCGTGACCCTTGTCGGCACGCCTGGCGGCGGTATTGAGATCGTCACGTGAGAACTCGCTGATGCGAGCAGAGCAGGCCGCGAAGTTCTCGGGCGTTCCGTTGAACCTCCCATCCTTGCTGCACCATGCGTTCATGAGTCCCCGCGAGTTGTTGACGATCCCGCCGAAACCGTCGCTACCGAGGGTGACGAGAGCCCCGTCCGCACCCCCGCCTTGGGCTCCGTAGCCGGGGATCAGGAGCCAGCCCTTGCGCAGTCGTTTGCGCATCTTGGGGCCGTCGTCGGGGTAGGTTGCGCCCATGACTGCACCGATCGGAGACCAGCCGCAGTCGCCGAGCGAGTTCTCGCCCCAGGTGTTGACCATCGACGCGAGGTTCTCCCAGACGGTTCCTCCGTTGGTAGTCATGAGCTGTTCGATGGCCGAGTTCGGCTTGAAGGAGGTTTTTGTCACCACGAAGATGCCGTTGCCGTGGGCGAGCGCTTCCTTGACGAAGTGGGTGATGCAGTCGTCCCCGATGTAGCCGTTGACGGTCAGCCCATCCACTTGCAGGGGACCTGTGTCTTGCGTGATCTCTCCGTCCTCGTTGAGGTAATCGATCCTGCCGAGGTACCCGGGCGCGTAGGCCTGGCTGACTGTGTCGCTGCCATCGCCGCGCTTGGCGTCGAGGATCACGATCAGTCCGAGCTCGTGGGCGAATTTGATGGCCTCCGCCATGGCCTGCAGGCCCGGACCGCCGTAGATCTCCCAGAACGCTGCCTGGAACTTCACGCAGCACACGTAGGTTGCGATCGCGCGGAGGTACTCGATGGCGAAGTGCAGGAAGAGCTGTGCCACCTTCTCGTTCTGGTTGAGCATCTTCTCCTTGGCGAAGTTCGCCCGCAGGTGCGTCGGCATGTGCCTCACCTGGGGATCAACCCCGCCGCAGAGGATGCTCCTCTTGGCGGTGATTGCCGCCGCGAGACGATCTGCGAAGTTCTTCTTCTCCTCACTGGTATTGCTCGTCATGGCTCGGTACTCCTTGCATGTTGCTTGAGCCGTGTTACACCCATGTTGGTGCGAGAGAGTTGTATCGTATTTGTTATTCGTTAACAATACTTACCTTAATATTTTGCGACGCACGATTAGCTGTCTTTTACCTTGAACAAGCCTCCCTGATGGTGTTACCATCGATTGTCGCTTGCCGGGATGGACTCGGATAAGTGCACAAACGACCAGGAGGTCGTGATGAATAGAGCTGAAAGAAGGAAACGGGTCAGGGTTTTCGACATGGACGGCACCCTGACGAAACTCGTACCCGGCGGCTACGAAGCTTACGCCGATGCTCACGCGGCGGGTCTGGCGCTCAAGCTCGGGCTCCCGGCCCAGACGGTGATCGGTGGCTACGCGGTGGCGCGTCTGCAGATCGCGGCCAATCCCAACAGCTACGGCTGGGATGTGGCGGGGAAGCGGGTCGCACCTGCGCTCGTGGACCACTTCGTGGCAGTGCAGGTCACTGCGTGCGCCTTTCTCGAAGCGTGGGGCGAAGATCCGTCGCGCTGGGAGGCTCACCTCAACGCGCTCTACGCCGAACACTATCTCAAGCTGAGTACCGAGTTTCGCCCCGAGATGATGGAGGTGTTCCGTGAGATCCGCGAGCGCGGCGACGGTCTCCACATCGTGTCCAACTCCGATCCAGCCAAGATCGTCACGCGCTTCAAGGATCTCGGCCCCGAGGCCGACTGGATCCACCCCCTCATCGTCGGCTTCGCCAAGAAGATGATCGTGACGGGTGAGCAGGCGCGGGTTCTGCCCGGGTTTCCGCGGGCCGTCTGGTTCGAACGTGACCACTACAAGGTGGCCTTGGATGCGGTCCTCGCTCAACATCCGGGCTCCACCTACGAGGACATGGACGTGATCGGTGACGGCTTCGAGCTCGATGGTCTCGTGCCGCTCGGTCTCGGCGCGCGCTTCTTCTTGCTCGAGGGGCCCAACACTCCCGAGTACGAGAAGGAGTGGCTTCGCGGCGACCCTTCTCTCGGGCGCGTGATTACCAACCTGCGTGAGGTGCTCGACGACTGAGTCAGGTGTCATCTCTCGTTCCTTCCCTCCTACGGAGAGACGTCTCTCCCTTCAAGCCGAGCTGTTGAGCCGTCGACAGCTCGGTTTTATGTTTTTTTCAGGTTCTTGATGGGTTCGTAACTCATCCTATGGGCGTTCGACGGACCTAGTATCATAAGTGCCGATTGATGAGTTTTTGTTCCGTATCCTTTATGTTTGCTGAAGCTGTATCCTGGTAGGTGTTTGTCGAGCTCCGTCATGAATTCATCTCGCGCAACTTTTGCGATGATCGAGGCGGCGGCGATGGATTTTGAGATCGCATCACCTCGAATGAGAGCGGTGCAGGGGATTGGGCCCGGGAGGGGAAAGGCGTCACTTAAGATCCAGTCTGGAGCAATAGAAAGCCCTTGGATGGCTCGTTGTGTGGCCAGGGTGGATGCGTGTCGAATATTGAGCGCGTCAATTTCTTCGACGGTGGCGACGCCAATTGACCAGGCTAAGCTTTTTTGTTTGATTGTTTCCGACAAGATGGATCGTTCTTTTGCAGAAAGTTTTTTTGAATCGTTGACGTGTGCAAGATGTTTGCCTGGTTGGAGGATGACCGCGGCCGCGTAGACAGGACCGGCCCAGGCGCCACAACCAACTTCATCAACGCCGGCGATGAAGCGATGGCCTTGGAGTACTAATTCTCGCTCGTAACGAAATGATGGCGCGGACATGCTGCAGATTATAGAGGGGACGCTGACCGTTACAAAATCCGATATTTGTTGTATACTTTGATATACGTCTCCTATGCAAAAATATTTCTCTTATTTAAGCGCTTTTTTTGCTGTTGTGATGGTTGGTTCGATGGTTATTGTTCCTATTACGGCAGAGGCAGCTACGACCCCTGTAAAAAAGGCGTCTATTAGAGCCACAAGAACCATTGCTTACGATTTATACAATCCTCGCCGTCGGTATGGTGATGAGAAAATTGAAATTACCGATGCAACCTCTCGCTGCAACACGCCCGCTATGCGTAAGCAGCGGTTGGCAGATCTTGAACGTGCTAAAGAGGACGGGAAGCCTTACGGTTTAACCTTTGATTCTGTTTCCGGTACTAAGGTTCTCACTCCTATAGAAGAGGCATACGGTAAATATTTAGATGGTCTTGATATGGCTTGGGAAGCGATGCAGGAGCCTTATTGTGGATTTGGTGCGTTTGGTACCAAGGCAGCGATCAAGTCTTATAACAAAAGCGTGACTCATTCACGGACACGTTTTTTGGATGCGGCGAAAAAAACAAAAACGGTGGCTTTGAAGGCGGTTAAATAATGTATGCGCGTGCTTGGGGTTGATTACGGCGCAGCACGCGTGGGGCTCGCAATGGGGGATACGGAAACGCGTTTAGCGGGTCCTTGGTCTGTTTTGGCGCGGACCGATGATGAGGCTCTTATACATCAACTGCAGGATATTGTTCGTCGTGAAGGGGTTGAGCGTATGGTGGTTGGTCTACCTCATCCATTGAAGGATCAAGCTCGCGATACCGCTCAGACGGATCGTATTCGGTTGTTTATTGAGCGGCTTCGACAAACAGGCATTGATGTTGTGGAGGAAAATGAAACGTGGTCATCTTCTCTTGCCGCCAAGCAAGGAATAGAGGCTGGCTCTAAAGGAAAGCGGGATGATTTAGCGGCGGCAAATATTTTGCAAGGATATTTGGATCGACATGTCGTATCTTCGTGATCGTGCCATTATTTTACGTGCTGAGCCGTTTCGGGAACAGGACGTGTGGTTAACGTGTTACGGACGGAATTTGGGAAAATTTATGGCAGTGGCTCGCGGCTCGCGGGTCTTGAGCGCAAAGCATCTGGGGCATTTACAGCCCTTGTCTGAAGTTGAGGTCATGCTCGCTAAAGGGGCTGCGTTTGATAAAGTAGCCGTGGCTCGGTTGGTTGCGCCGCGTCACCACGTGCGCGAATCTTTATCCGCTACGGTACTCGCTGGGGCCGCGGCCGATTTAGTTGATCAGCTTACACATCCCGGTGCGCCGGATCTTTATTTGTACGAGCTGTTGCAGGAGGCGCTGGATATTTTTTTTGAGACCGGAGAAGAGGTGACTCCTGTACGAGGACAGTTTTTATTTGCGGCCTTTGCTCTTAAGTTGCTCCGTATGCTTGGTCATGTGCCGATAACGGATCGGTGTCATGCGTGTCACGTTGTCTTAAAGGATGAGGCATTTTTATTAGAAAAGATGGGGGTTATTGTGTGTTCGCCCTGTCGGTTTGAACGATTTCGTGCGGAAGAGGGGAATCGATTGCCTTCACACGCGATTCGATTGTTTGGGTTTGTTGGATTTCAGCCGCTTCAAGAATGTTTAAAGCTTACGGCTTCAGGTGATGTTCTGGAGTCGGTGCAGGCCATGGCGATGGCTTCTTTGCGTCAAACATCGGTTTATTCTGCCCCGCATGGGTTTCAGACCGTCAGAATGATGTTAGCGTCCACGAGTTGACGCTTTCTTTTGTTGATCATTGAGCCAAGTAGATGTGTGTTGTTGACCGATGCCTGCTCACCCTTCATTCTGGTGCTAGACTTCGAGCGTGGTGCTCGGAGCGGGAGGACCTCATGGCGAGGTATGTGTCTCAACAATCTGCGGGTAGGCGCGCCTTTTCTCGGGTCCGGATCGACCGCTCGCCGCATTCCGTGGCACGACGTACGATGCATCAAGCGGTCATTCGCGTGAGCAAGGTGAGTATGTCGCTGGGCAATCAGGCCTCCTTCTTGCTCTCTCGCGCGTTTCGACGCGGCTGAACTTCTCTCGTCCTTCTTTTTTGAGGCTTATCTACGACGCGTCTGTCTAAGGCGGGTCGTATTCATTTATCCGAATGCGTGCTATTGACATGCGTTCGGTTTTTTTGTAATAATCCCGCCTGCTTAACCGCAGAAGGGAGGATATCGCGCAGTTATGAACAGCTCCAAGAAGGCCTACTGAGCACGCGCCTGCGAGCATCAAACGGTACGCGCATCAGTCATGCGCGGCCTTCAGACGGTGATTGTGGAATATGAGGCCGGTTCCGCGATCGACCACGAGAAGGTGGAGGGGAGGTGAAGCGTTTTGGAGTCTGATTGAGGTGAGAAAAAAGAAGTACGGCTGACTGGCGGCCCGTCTCAGGAGAGGCGGGTCGCATCTATATATATTCGTATTTTACACATTGACGTTTTTTGTCTTTGGCTTTACGTTTAGAGCTATTCTATGGCCTCTATCAAAGATTTTTCTACCCTTGTTGGTCAGACCGTTACTATTAAAGGCTGGGCGTATAACGTGCGTTCGAGTGGATCGATTGCGTTTTTACAGATCCGTGACGGATCCGGATTTACCCAAGCGGTCGTCGCTAAGGCTGGTGTTGATGAGGGTTCGTGGCAAGCGGCAACAGAGACAACAATCGAATCTTCTTGTGTAGTTGAGGGAGTGGTAACGAAACATCCTAAACAGGAAGGGGTGTTTGAATTACAGGCGACCAAGGTTGAACTCGTGCAACGCTCAGAAGAGTATCCGATTGGGAAGAAGGAGCACGGTCCTGATTTTTTGCTTGATCAACGTCATTTGTGGCTGCGTGCGCCAACCCAGTGGGCGATTCAGAAAGTTCGTAATGAGGTTATTTACGCGACTTTTGATTGGATGCGTGAAAATGGTTACATGAAGTTTGATTCACCAATTTTGACCCCAAACGCGTGTGAGGGGACGACGGAGTTGTTTGAAATAGAATATTTTGAAGAACGGAAGGCGTATCTTTCGCAGTCTGGTCAGCTCTATCTTGAGGCGGCCATTGCTTCATTTGGGAAGGTGTTTGATTTTGGTCCTGTCTTTCGTGCAGAAAAATCCAAAACGCGTAGACACTTGACCGAGTTTTGGATGATGGATGCAGAGACGGCGTATGCGACCCATGAAGACAACATGGCGATTCAAGAACGATTGATCTGTTTTATTGTTGAGCGTGTTCTCAAGAACTGTCAGGCGGAATTGAAGATTTTGGAACGTGATCAAGAGCCGCTAAAGAAGGTTCAGGCACCGTTTCCTCGTGTACGGCATGCGGACGCTGTTAAGCAGCTACAAGCGCTTGGGAGTGATATTAAAGAAGGGGATGATCTCGGTGCGGATGATGAGACGATGCTTACCAAACAGTATGATCGCCCTATTTTTGTGGAGCGTTATCCTGCTGTGGTAAAAGCGTTTTATATGAAGCGTGATCCTGAGGATGCGTCTCGTGTTTTATGCTCGGATTTATTGGCTCCAGAGGGGTACGGTGAGATTAGCGGTGGATCACAGCGTGAGGATAGCTATGATGAGCTCCTCAAGCGTATTCAAGAACATCATCTCCCAGAAAAGGAATTTCAATGGTATTTGGACACGCGCAAATACGGGGCTGTGCCGCATGCCGGGTTTGGGTTTGGTCTTGAACGAATTGTGACGTGGGTGTGCGGGATTCATCATGTACGTGAAACAATTCCGTTTCCTCGATTAATGAATCGATTAGAGCCATAAAACTAGAGAGTCAGGCAAAGATAAAGACGGCGCTTGCCGTCTTTATGATTCTGTTCGTCATGCTATCTTCGATGCTGTATACTCGGTACTATTCTCCTATGTCCCGCTCTTCGCGTGAGTCTTCCAATCCCATCAATCCTTCGGTTTTAATATTTCCTTTGATTGTGGGATTGATCGGCTGGTTTGTGATGAGCAAGACGACCCCCGTTGTTCCTTCGAATACCCCGACGGTTGCTCCCTCCTTATCCTCAACTTCCTCATCAATGACCGTTTTGCTGGGGCGTGCGCGTCAGGATGCGAAGCAGGATGAGTTGTTTGTCTATGATGTTGATGCGGGGCAACTTATGTCTACGACGACGGCTTCTGGATGGCGTTTACCCTTGAGTTCAATGGCCTCGGTTACGCGGCGTAGCGAGGATAGTGTCTGGCTGTTGCAGGGATCGGAATGGAGTGTGTCATTACGTAATACGCGTGGTCATGCCTATCAAGATCCTCTGTACGTTGGTTCATTTGATGAGACTCATTTTGCGATTGCGGCGATTGATTCTGATCGGCGTGTACTCGTATCCGTCTCTAAGGCGGGCGTCATTCGTGAAGTTGCTGTGTTGTCTGAGCAAACCGTTCCATTGACCATTCAACATGGGAAGGTGTGGTTGGTTGAATCTGCACCGCGAGAGGGGATCGAGGTGCCGCCTCACGGGCCCTCTCGCGTATGGTCGGTTACGATGGAGGGCAGCACATCGACCGTGGTTGTGGATGAGCGTACGAATGCGTTGGTAACGGACGTAGTAGCTCAAGGTGCGGATATCGCTCTTGTGAGCGATCAGAATGATTTTCGTCTTCTTGGACCAACGGGTCTTTCTCGTCCGGTTACGGGTAAGCCTTTAGGCTGGCTTCCGGATCATCGATTATTGTTGGTTCAGGGAGGAAAGCTTTGCTTGGAGTCTGATGGGGTGGCGCCGGTTTGCGGTCCCTTGGTCCCAGAAGATATTCGTTTTTTGCGCGTTGCTCCTTAATCTTTTCTTTTATAACTATGCCTTCCGAATCTTCTCTTCCGCCGCCTCCGCGTCATCTTAGAGTCTTTTTATGGGTAGGGGCTTTGGCGTTGATAGCTGTGCTGCTTTTGCCTTTATTATTGACTCAGTATGTTCGGGCAGAACGTGCTCGTTTTGCGGCTTGTGATCGGCATGAGCGGATTGACTGTGACCCGTCGATTATTTGGTTATTGATGAAGTAGGGATTTTATGCGAAGCTACGGGGCGTATGTCACGTATCATGGCTTTGGAGACAGTGGGTAAGATCGGTGAATCAGTCCTCCTTAAAGGGTGGGTTCATACCCGTCGCGATATGGGGAAGCTGGCTTTTATTGATCTGCGCGATCGTTCGGGGTTGGTTCAGGTTATTTTGCATCCAGCGGAACTTGATGACGCGTCTAAAGAACTCATGAAAGAATTGCGGGGTGAATTTTGTATAGAGGTTCAGGGCGTTGTCCAGAAACGTGGAGAGAAGCAGCTCAATCCCAATATGCCAACAGGGACGGTGGAAGTAGTGGCAAAAAAGGTGGGTATTTTAAACGCGGCTAAACCGCTTCCGTTTGAACTGGAAGACACGATGAAGGTTAGTGAGGAGTTACGTCTCAAATATCGTTATTTGGATCTTCGCTCCCCTCGGTTGCAACGCAATCTTCGTTTACGGGATCAGATCATCACCTTCTTTCGTGAGTACATGCATGCCAACGACTTTGTTGAGATTGAAACACCGATTCTCATGAAAGGAACCCCGGAGGGCTCGCGTGAGTATGTGGTTCCGTCTCGTTTGCACGGTGGACAGTTTTACGTGCTACCTCAATCACCGCAGCAGTTTAAGCAGTTGTGTATGGTCGCTGGTCTTGAGCGTTATTTTCAGGTTGCACGCTGTTTCCGTGATGAAGATTTGCGTGGTGATCGTCAACCGGAATTTACCCAGCTTGATTTTGAGATGTCGTTTGTGACGCAGGAAGATATTTTGCGCTACACAGAAGCCATGTTTATTGCGCTTGTGGAGAAGTTATTTCCAGAAAAGCGTATCACAACCCGACCGTTTCCTCGCCTTACCTACGCGGAGAGCATGGAGAAGTATGGAAATGACAAGCCTGATTTGCGTGTCGATAAAACGGATCCGAACGAGCTTGCCTTTGCTTGGGTTTTGGATTTTCCCATGTTTGAAGTTGATGAGGAGGGGACGATTGCGGCTAAACACCATCCTTTCTGCTCGATCAAGGATGAGGATCGCGAGAAGTTCATGAACGGGGAAGATTTGATGTCGATTCGTGCTAACGCGTATGATTTGGTTTTAAATGGGTATGAATTGAGTTCCGGTAGCATTCGTATTCATGAACGCGCCTTACAAGAACGGATCTTTGAATTGTTGGGTATTCGTCAGGAAGAGCAGCAGGCGCGCTTTGGCCATATGCTGGAAGCATTCACGTACGGAGCACCGCCACATGGTGGATTCGCGCCGGGAATTGATCGTATTGTCATGCTTATGGCCGGTGAACCGAATATTCGTGAAGTCATTGCCTTTCCGAAAGATGGGGCTGCACGTGATTTGATGATGGGGGCTCCCTCATCTCTGGAAGAGAGGCGGCTGAAGGAAGCGCACATCAAGATTGTCTAAGATTGCATGGCCTATTCCATCACGATTCAAAACTTTGAAGGGCCGCTCGACCTCTTGCTTCAGCTTGTAGAGGGAGAGCAGATGGAAATCACGGATATTTCTTTGGTTCAGGTGACGGAGCCGTTCTTACGACATCTGGCTGAACGTCGTGGACAGATGTTACCGGAGGAGTTGGCTGACTTTCTCTTGATTGCTTCTAAGCTTGTTTATCTTAAATCCAAAGCGATTGTTCCGAGTCTGGAAACCGATGCGGAGTTGGAGGGGCCTGATCTAGCTAGCCAATTGCGTGCCTATCAGGCCTTTGTGGCGGCTGCGAAACAGATTCAAGCCTTATCTGCTCAAGGGGTGCGTTCGTTTAGTCATCCTCGGCAGATGGTGAAGCTTGAAGAGTTGGGGTTTGTTGCTCCCTCGATCACGCAAGATGATCTGCGGGCTTTATTTGCGGGACTTGTTCGTCGCCTTGAACCTATTGCTCGGTTGCCTCAAGCAGCGATTGAACGAGTCATGACGTTGGAAGAAAAAATGTCTCAATTGGTTGAGCGGGTACGTCACGCTGTGCAAACCTCGTTTCGCGCCATGGCGCACGAGGCCACAAGTCGTGCGGAACTTATTGTGACTTTTCTTGCCTTACTCGAGTTAACCAAACAGCGAAGTATTCGTGTGGAGCAGGCACAGCTTTTTGAAGATATTCAGATTTCGTCTCCCGTATGACCCTTGATGCTCAATTAGAGGCTATTCTTTTCGCGGTGGGCGGTCCTTTGACGATTCGTCGTTTGGCTGATGTTGCTCAAGCCTCTGTCCAAGAGATCGAGGCTGCTTTGACTGTTCTTCAAGCGCGCCTGCAACCAACGAGCGGTCTTCAGTTAGCTCGTCATACGAACGAAGTCGAGCTTGTGACTCATCCTGAGGCTGCAGAGCTTGTTCGTGCCGTGGTGAAGGTGGAGGCACAGAGTGAGTTGTCTAAGGCAGCCCTGGAAGCCTTGTCTATCTTGGCGTATCGTGGACCGCTTACGCGCCCGGAACTTGAGCAGATTCGTGGAGTTCAGTCGGCCATTATTTTGCGTAATTTGATGGTGCGAGGATTGGTTGAGGCTCGAGAAGAATCTCGCTTGGGTCAACCGATGTATCAGGTTACGATGGACTTTGTAAAACATTTAGGTCTCTCGCGTTTGGAAGAATTGCCGGATTTTGCGGCTCTTCATCATCATCCAACGGTTGAGCAAGTCTTGGATCAGTGTTAGTCTTTTTCTATGTTTGCTGAATCGTTCATTGCGCTTGCGAGTATGCTAACCATTCGTGAAGCGCGCGTTCCGGCTGAGCAGCCGGTGGTTATGCAGTCGTTGCCGGTCGCTCGGTATATTCCTGGTCCTCAACCGCCTACCAAGAAAGATCCTAATTCCTTTGGGGTTGAAACAACGGCTCGTGCCGCCGTGGTGTTGGATGTTGAAAGCGGGGAAGTGTTGTACGAAAAAAATGCGGATACGGCCTATCCGATTGCCAGCTTGACTAAGTTGGTGACGGCGATGACGTTATTAGACCAGAAACCCAATTTGGACGAGGTTGTTACGATTTTGGCCGAGGATGACCCTAAGGAGGGGAGACCGGTTTTTTTAGAAGGGGAACGCTTTACGCGTCGTGAGTTATTGCAGGCGTTACTGATTGGATCCGTGAATATTGCGGGTGATGCGCTGGCGCGTACCGGAGGAGGGATGCCTCATTTTATCGCTGCGATGAATGTAAAAGCTCAGCGTTTAGGGATGCGGCAGGCTCACTTTGAAGATCCAACCGGGCTTAATAGTCATAACCAAGCTTCTGCTCACGATGTAGCCATTGCGTTGCGAGCGGCGTTGCGGTATCCCGAGATCGGCGAGATGACCAAGCGCTCTAAGATACAACTTACGGGTCGCGCGACCGCAAAACCGTACCTTATCGATAGCACGAATCTTTTGCTTGGATCTTTTTTGAATCGTGATCCGTATCGCATTGTGGCAGGCAAAACGGGATCGTTGCCTGAAGCGGGGTTTTGCTTGGCGCAAGCTACAGAAGATAAGGGGGGACACGAGGTGATTGTGGTGGTGTTGGGAAGTGATAATCATTTTTCTCGCTTTCAAGATGCAAAAGCGTTGACGTTTTGGACGTTTGCGAATTTTACTTGGCCTACACTCCCCGCAGCGGTTCGATCGCCTCTTACAGCGAGTAAATAACGACATGAAACGTGTTGCCTTTGATTTACGCTGCTTGCCGGTGAATGGGGCCCCGGGGGCCGGCATTCCTCATGCGGCGCGTGAGTTGTTTTCTGCTTGCGTTGAACGCTCGGCCGCCTTTGGGCTTGAATGTGTGGCCTACGTGGTAGGGGATGCGGACGTGGCGTCTGCAGGAAACGTGGTTCGTCTTGTTCCGTCCACGAATCATGGAGTTCCTGCCTATGGTTCCGGACGATTATTAGCACGAGCGGTCAAGGCGGATGGGTGTCGTGCGTTTTTTGCCCCGACAGGCTCTCTTCCGTTAGGTGTATCGCTCCCTTCGTTTGCCTGGGTGCATGATGTCGCGATTTTTTCTCATCCGGAATGGTTTCCTCAGTCGTGGTTTCGTCGTCAGCTCACGACGCGTTTGTTTTTGCATGGATTGGCTCGGGCTCGTCATGTTTTTTGTGTGAGTGAGGATACCAAAACGGCGTTGCATCATCTTCTTCCTCGGCTTTCGTCATCCGTTAGCGTGACGCATGAGGGGGTGATCCTTCCTGATACGGTCGTGCCTGCGTTGGAGCGCCTCGACCAGGTTCTTGTTCTAGGTACGGTTGAACCGCGAAAGAACATTCCTTTTATTGTGAACCTCTGGCCTCTTATCTGTCAGCGTACGCATCGATCTGTGTCACTCATGATAGCAGGGAGTCCCGGGTGGGGTTCAGTGGAGGTGAAAACGAGTAAAGCCATTCAGCGGATGAGCCATGTCTCAGAGGTCGAGCGTGACCAATTACTTCGCTATTCAAAACTGGTTTTGGTTCCTTCTTTGCATGAGGGATTTGGACGTGTTGCCTTGGAGGCGATGGCTCATGGAACCCCGGTGATTGTGAGTAGATCTGGGGCTCATGCTGAGGTTGTAGGGGATGCCGGGATTTTATTGGATCCGCAAGATCAGGCGGGGTGGGTAGAAGCGATAGCGCATCTTCTTATGGACGATACGGCATGGCGGTATCGTCAGGATGAGGGTCGGCAGCGCGCTCATCAGTTCTCCTGGTCACCCATTGCAGATCGGATACTTGCCGTCATAGCCAAAAGCTGTTAGTATTCGCCTCACATTCAGATTTGGCGGGGTAGCTCAGCTGGTTAGAGCGTGGGACTCATAAGCCCGAGGTCGGCGGTTCGATTCCGCCCCCCGCTACCAACAAAAACAGTGCTTTATAAAGCACTGTTTTTGTTTATGTTCAGAAAGTAAGCCTTCTCCCTTTCTTCAAAATACGCTAAGATGACTTAGATTATGTTTATTACCACGCATGCCTTGATTGGGGCCCTGATTGGCGAACGGTTGGCCGATACCCCCGCCCTGGCATTTGGGTTGGGGTTGGTTTCTCACTTTTTGGCGGATATTATCCCTCACGGCGATTCAAATCTGTACAAAGGGTATGTGTCGGGTTCAAAGGTGAAGCGCGCGGTGGCGTATGTTACGGTTGATACCTTGGTGGCTATGTTGTTTGTGATGGCGCTATTTAACACCCACTTAAATGAACACCGGTTGGCCATTTCCTTGGGAATCTTTGGATCGGTGTTGCCCGATTTATTGGTGGCGATGTATCAGCTGTTTCGAGTAGAAAAATTACGTGCTTTTAATAAGTTCCACTTCTTTTTTCATAACTTAATTACCAGCCGAAAAGGAGATATTCCTTTGAGTCTTGGAGTTGTGATGCAGCTCATCGTGTTGGCGTTTTTAATGGTCAGGGTGTGGTGATATGAGTGTCCA
>CAZLRU010000013.1:0-35875 GCA_964562155.1 uncultured Gammaproteobacteria bacterium | reverse complement strand
TTACTCCACGTCATCGATGCAAGCGATCCTTATATGAGCCAAAAGATCATCGAGGTCGAGCAGGTGTTGGAGCAGCTGGGACTCAAAGAAGCTCCTTCTCTCTACGTCTTTAACAAGATTGATCGCGTCAAGAGATTGGCAAAGGCGAGTTTGTTAAAAACATACAAAAAGAAGACACCTGTCTTTGTGTCAGCCATGAAAGGTGATGGGCTAGAGGAGTTAAAGCACATGATTGGAAAAAGACTAGGAGTTTGATACTGTCACCTCATGAGTACTCTTGGGTCCAATCTTTTGCATCATCTTCATCAACAAGACCCTCGTTTGGTAGAGGCTATTCAGCGTATTGAATCTCGCGTCCGCCAGCTAAAGACAGGCGCCGATCATGCTCATGGACACGTTCCCCGCGCTTTGCTTGTCGGCGGGTTTGTTCGCGATCTTCTCTTGCATCTGTCCCCTACTGACGCAGATATTGAGGTGTACGGCGTTGAAGCAGCTCCTCTCGAATCTCTTTTGCACGAGCTCTTCCCGGGTCGGGTTAATCTGGTTGGCCGTGCTTTTGGGGTGTTTAAAATTTCGTTAGGAGAGGGGCATGAGATCGATGTCGCCCTGCCTCGACGTGAGTCGAAGACGGGGGCTGGGCACAAGGATTTTGCCGTTGAGGGCGATCCGCAACTCGATCCCAAGGAGGCAACGCGAAGACGCGATTTTACCATCAACGCGATTTTATTCGACCCCGCAACCGGCGAACTCCTTGATCCTTGGGATGGGGTTGGTGATCTTGAGAAGCATACTCTCCGTGTTGTTGATGTCGACCATTTTGGCGAAGACCCTTTGCGCGTGTATCGCGCCGTACAATTTGCTGCGCGTTTTGACTTAATGGTGGAACATGAAACGATGGAACTTCTTCGTGCCATGGTGGCTCGTCGTGAATTAGATCATTTACCCAATGAACGCGTGACCGAAGAATGGCGCAAACTCTTACTCAAAGCTCTGAAGCCATCCGTCGGCCTTGAGCTTATGCGGGAGTTGGGCATTATTAATCTATACTACCCTGAATTACAGGCGACAATCGGCGTTGAGCAAGATCCCGAGTGGCATCCCGAAGGAGATGTTTGGGTTCATACCCTTATGGTTGTGGATCGAGCCGCGCAGATCTGTCGGCGAGAGACATTTTCAACCGAGAACTGTTTGCACATCATGCTCGGCGCGTTGTGTCACGACTTCGGGAAGCCGGCCACGACAGAATTAGCCCCAAAGCAGGGCGTGATGCGCGTACGATCCCTGGGCCACGAAGCAGCCGGGACAGAACCCACCAGACAATTCATGGAACGTTTTTCTTTTGGCGCTGACGCAGCACATGCTGCGATTATGGCTGCTCGCGAGCACTTGAAGCCTGGAATGATTCGCTTGCAAGCATCAAAAGACGGGTGGTCGCCGGCAAAGTATAAAAACGTGGTACGTAATGTTTTAAGAAGAATCCATCCCCTCTCTTGGCGAATCTTGATCGCGGTAGCGGAAGCAGACTACCGCGGACGAACACTTAAAAAAGCTGATGATCCAATCTATGAGGATGGTGAAATGTTTCGTAAAGCCGTTCAAGAACTAGAAGCTGAAGGGCCGCCTTTGCGCCCTCTTTTACAAGGCGAAGATCTCCTCGCTCTTGGGATCACAACTGGACCACGCATGGGGGAACTGATCCGACTCGTGGAGCACGCGAGAGATGAGGGAGAGGTGAGAACAAAAAAGGAGGCGCTCGCATTTGTAAAAAATAATCTTTCTAAAGGATATGACCATCGGAAAAGAACGTGACTATCGTTTATCGTTTGAGGCTCATGGGATTTCTTCGCTCGTGGCCGATGTGTGCATGCAAGGCTATAATGGTATCGATGTGTTGGATTTTACGAGAAAGGGGGTGTTCTACCAATACTTTTCAGAGACCGCCTGCGAGCGCTATGCACAAGAAGGCCTGGCTCTGTATCGTGACGAACAAACATTTACTCAGTTCATTCATACTCTGACGCAACTCCAGGAGCGAGGGGAGCAGTTGGCCGTAAAGACCCTCACTGCACCCACTTGTTCCTCTCAAGATATTCGATCCCTCTTTCAAACCTGGATTGAATATTCGCGACTCTACTTTCAGTTTGGGATTGAATATCTCGAAGGGGTTGCCCTGCATACGGAAGAGCAGGTTCTTACCCAGCATTTGGCGATCGTTGAATCAATCAAGAATCCGGCACGCGACTACATTACTCGCGCCTTCATCAGCGAGAACAGTCATCTAGTCCAGACAGTGACAAAGCTCGCTACTCAGTTTAACCTGTCAGCTTCTGACTTACTTGAATATACCGTCGACGAGATTTATCGTTTGTTTGATGAACAACGTGTTTCTCCCACAGTTCTTGCTGAACGTCGGCAAGCTTTTATAGCGCAGGCGAAGGAGTGTACCTATGAATATAGCTGGGGAGCAGAAGCGGAAGCGCTTATTGTCGATTTTTTGAGCGATTCTAAATCAGTTAAAGCAGACCACGTAGATGGCATCGTAGCGAATCGATCAACGAACGTCGTGTGCGGACGTGTTGTCTTGCTACAAGTTGACTACCGTAACTTTGGACCAACAACAGCAAAGATGGCGGCCATGTCAGAAGGCAGCGTCCTCATTTCCCACGCCACCGCACCTGAACTCATGGTCGCCTGCCGTAAGGCTGCCGCGATCGTGACCGATCTTGGTGGGCTCGTTTCCCACGCAGCCATTGTGTCACGCGAACTCAATATCCCTTGTATTGTTGGCACAAAACATGCAACCAAAATATTTAAAGATGGAGACATGGTAGAAGTTGATACTCAAACGGGCGTCGTGAGAAAAATTTCATAACCCCTTCAGAGCAGATCCTGCGCCGGAACGAGAGACCAAAAAGAACGGGATTGTCCCGTTCTTTTTATTCTTTCGCTTTATTCTTCGACCAAGATCCGACAGCTGAGACCTGGGCTCAAGTGATCGTGGCAGCCCCAGGTACCAACATTTTTGAAGCGGAATTCGTACGTCTCACCAGGTTTCACCATGCGGCGCGCATCAAAATCCTGATAATCCGTATGGCTTGGGTGTGGGTTTGAGGCCGGCCACATGTTGGTTCGACCAACGTTTTTAAACTGGACAATCGTATTCTTTTTTACTCGTACACGGTCTGGCTTAAAGCCATTTTCGCTCATTTCTATGGTTACATAAACCTCCTTTTCATCGACAGGTTTCATCACGGGCGCTGACGGAACAGCTTCCGTCGTTGAAGCGGGCTTCATCGTTGGATTATCTTGCGTTGCGGTAGCGTTGCCCATCATGGCCGGGTTTTCTTCCCCGATGGGAGGGGTTGGTAGCGTTTGCTGCGCCTGCTCCATAATAGGAGTGGGCACGGGAGGAGAAGTGGGTTCCTGAGACCAACAACCGGCGCCCATGGTGGCAAGAGCCACTGAGAGGATAGCGATGCGTTTCATATACTTTTACGATAGCGCTTGCGCAAAAAAGTGACAAACTAACACACGAAATCGTCCTTATAGCTATTCTCCTTTGTCAATGGATGACGCCTGTGCCACGAGTCGGTCTAATTGGTCTCGAATATCTCGCACGATCTCCTTTATTTCACGACCATCTGTTTCAACGACCGTATTTGCGTAAAGACGGTAGAGAGCATCGCGCTTACCATATAATTCGCTCATTTTATCCGTTAATTCATGATGAGCTAAGCGCTCTTGATCCATATCGCTCAACAAACGGTGACTGAGCGTTTTTGGAGAAGTGTGTAGGTAGATCACATGCACCGGGTTATGCTCCTGAAAATAAAGGATGTTTAGGGCGTTATCCGCAAACCCTCCGCCGCAGGCGATTACCTGCTTATCATCAAGACTCATATCTTTTGAAATCTCGAGTTCACACTCTTTCCAGAAGCTGGATTTGTGTTCATAGATCTCATCCACAGAGCCAAGTCCCGTATGCTCAAGCACCACATCATCCAATTCGATAAACCTATATGAGAGCCATTGAGCTAACCGTGCTCCGATGGTGGATTTTCCTGAGCCAATAATTCCAAGCAAAAGAATATTCATAGATTTATACACGAAGAATAGGTGCGTCGCTATCGAATTTTTGTTGCGTGATTTGTTCGGAACTCGCCTTTATTCCGCGACGAGAAATGAAGATCGTGAGCACCGTCAATACACCCACGCGTCCGATCATCATAAGACCGCTCATCACCAACTTGGCTGGAACGGAATACGGAAAGTAGTTACCCGTTGGACCAGCATTAAGATTTCCGATTTCAACCGCTGGACCGATATTTCCCAAATTGGCTATCGAAGCTCCAATAGCCGAGATAAAGTCGATCGCCTTGATCGTTCCATCAGGCAAACTATTTTGCGGGCTGGTGATCATGATCAACATAGCGCCTAACATGAATGCTCCGAAATACAATACGATAGTTACCGCCACTAGCCCCAACGCAGACATGTCATAGCGCGTTCCATCAAAGGAGGTACGCGTCTTATATCTCCCAAACAGAAAATTTTGTAATTTTAGCTGAAGATACTTGTAGAGTAGATTGAAGCGTAGCATTTTCAATCCACCTGCCGTCGAGCCCACCATTCCACCCACTAAATAACAGCAAAAAAGTAGAGCCTCGGCGGCGGCTGGCCAGGCGGTAAAATCCGTATTCGCTAAACCCGTCGTAGACAGGATGGTATTAACGTTGAAAAACGCTACCCGCAGAGCATCGTGCCAACTTTCATAGGTATGCGATAACACTAAATTCGTCCAAATTCCACCCGTAACAAGCAGAACAAAGTAGAAATAGGTACGAAATTCTCGACTCTGCCAAAACTGCTTGGTCTTACCCTTAAAAAAGAGCACATACCATAAGCTAAGATTAGACCCAGCTATCCACATAAACAGGGCGATGATCCATTCCGATGCATGATCCCGCAATCCGCCATTTACCAGCCTTCCGTTCTCTAGTACCTGTAAACCAACGGAGGCATCGTAGACCCCAAATCCGCCAGTTCCCATCACAGAGACTGAGTGATTGATCGCATCGAAGGCATTATCATACCAATGAAGATATGGGGTGTTTCGGTACATAGCCCCAGAAACAAACAGTAAACCCGCAAGAACAACCGTCAGTAATCCGAAAATCTTTAAAAAATCAATTCCGGCCGTTCTTGCATCGTCCTCTGATAAAAACTTCACGTAATTCGGGCCTTCTGCTTCGGCGTTTATCACTGTTTCCCGTTTCCAACGAAACGAGCGCAGGATCGTGAGCGCAAAAAAGGCTATTCCCATCCCTCCCAACCAATGCGTCAGTGAACGCCACATAAGGATACCCCTTGGAAACACTTCGACACTCGGCAGGATACTGCCTCCCGCTGTGGTAAACCCCGAGATCGATTCAAAGACCCCATCCACAAATCTTCGGTATAGTGGAAACTCAGCTATTCTTGCAGGGTCCGGAAAACCCGCCAACACAAACACGGTAGCGGAAATCGTGATAGCAATAATCCATGTTAGAACAACCGACCATACCCCTTGCTGAATATCTAGCGGAGTGTTTCTTGGCACTTTCCGCGATAGCCAACTACCCACCGCCCAGCACAAGATGCTAAGACCCAGCCCTACGCCCAGCACATCGGGACGCTCGGCGACAAAACGGGCATCCGCCTGATAGATATAAAAGGCGCTGACAGATAAACAAAATAAAAACCCTACCGCTAGAGTAATCTGAGTCTGCAAGGCTACGACACAGGAAGAAATAAAACGACTCAGCATAACGCAAAACAATGATTAGACGAAAAAATAAAAAACGCCCGTGGCGGGTGTTGCGTGCATTTAACATATCCCTGGTCCTGATGTCAATCTACGGGTGCTTGCAGATGCCGCCTAAGTATGCATGCGAAAAATAACGCGTTTTAAAAAAAACTCCTGGGCTTACCCCAGGAGTTTTTTTATTACCCTTCTGAACGCTGCAGAATCTCGAGCCGTTTTTCTGTAGCAATCTTTTCATCTTCCAGATGACGTAGCTGATACGCTCCAAGCGAATCGCGGGCTTCAAGGGCCTTCAATAGCACTTGCAGATATTCTTTTGCTGTTTGTAGGTTTATGTCTGCCTGCTTTTCGCAGCGATAGACCATAAACGTTACCGCATCCTTAGCCTGATCAATCATGATGAATCCTTGCTGGATGATAAAATCCTCTTCCCGATCTGCCATTTCGATGCGCAGCGGTGAAAGTAAGATGGTTCCCTGTAACGAAGCGTGCCCTGGAAATACTTGCATGGCGCCCAATTCATTCACCAGACTCACACAGCGAGCTTCGTGCGAAAATATCTCCGCTTCAGGAGTACGGATAACGACCTGCATATATTGTATTATACCCCAGCTTTCGCGTGACGTTGAATAACATCATCGATCGTCCCTGCCATGTAGAAGTGTTGCTCTGGAATATGATCGAACTCACCGGCCAAGATTCCTTTAAAGCCACGGACCGTTTCGGCTCGTGAGACGAGTTGGCCGGGCGTGCCGGTAAACTGTTCAGCGACAAAGAAGTTTTGGGTTAAGAAGCGCTGAATTTTACGAGCACGCGTCACCACCTGCTTGTCTGCCTCGGATAACTCATCCATACCCAAAATAGCAATCACGTCTTGCAACTCCTTATATCGCTGCAAGGTACGCTGAACACCGTTCGCCACCTCATAGTGCTCCGCTCCTACAATGTGCTCCTTCAATGCGGTAGACGTTGAGTCCAATGGATCGACGGCTGGATACAGCCCCATAGATGCTTGCTTACGTGAAAGCACGATGGTGGCATCCAAATGCGAGAATGTCGTGGCAGGCGCTGGATCGGTAAGGTCATCAGCGGGCACGTACACGGCTTGCACGGAGGTGATAGATCCCTTCTTGGTAGAAGTGATACGTTCTTGCAACTGGGCCATATCCGTTGCCAACGTTGGCTGGTAACCCACAGCGGATGGCAAACGACCTAACAACGCAGACACCTCAGCTCCTGCCTGTGTAAAGCGAAAAATGTTATCGATAAACATCAAGATATCCTTCCCCTGATCGCGGAATGTTTCGGCCATGGTCAACCCGGAAAACGCGACACGCATACGAGCTCCCGGTGGTTCATTCATTTGACCGAACACCATCGCCACTTTATCGATGACACCCGATTCGTGCATTTCACGAATAAGGTCATTCCCTTCACGCGTACGCTCCCCCACCCCTGCAAACACGGAATACCCACCGTGCGCCATGGCGACGTTGTGAATCAGCTCTTGCATGATGACGGTTTTACCCACACCAGCCCCACCAAACAAAGCGGTTTTTCCTCCTTTGATAAATGGCACGAGCAGGTCGAGCACCTTGATACCCGTTTCAAATACCTCTGCTTTACCACTCTGCTCAGCAAAAGAAGGAGGAGCGGAATGGATAGAGCGACGTTCAATCGCTTTTCCTTTTAGCTCACCCTTGCCGTCAATGGCATGACCCGTGACATTAAACACGCGCCCAAGCACCGCCTCCCCGACAGGAACCGTAATAGGAGAGAGCGTATCCTCGACTTCTTGACCGGAAAAAATACCGTCTGTAGAGGCCATGGCGATCGCGCGCACGACACCTGCCCCCATGTGAGACTGGACTTCGAGCACAAGCTCTGGCTCCACTCCCTTTACCACCAAGGCGGAGTACCGTTCAGGCACGTGATTCGTAAATGCAACATCAACGACCACGCCGACGGCGCGCACGATGTGACCTTTTGGATGCGTTTTTTGCGTAGACATATGAGATTATTCGACAGCGATGCTGCCTCCTGTCAGCTCGGCGAGCTGTTGAGTGATGGCTCCCTGACGAGCCTTGTTATAAGACAGGGTGAGTGAACGAACCATTTCATCAGCCGCTTCTGTAGCATTCTTCATAGCCACCATGCGGCTAGAGTACTCCGTCGCTTTCAGCTCATAAAACGCCTGTAAAAAAAGCGTCTCTATAAGTTGCAAGGCCAACGCTTCGCTTACTCTTTCTTTGCTTGGCTCATGAAAGTCGATCGCTGGCTGCTCGAGGGGAACGGTGGGTGCTTGATTACGCCAGGCAAAATGCGTTTCAACCATTTCTGGCGTAAACGGCAGATACGTCTTTATTGTCGGATAGAAGGTGAATGGATTTACGTAGTGCGGAGAGACAAAGATGATTTCCTTTACCTCTTCTCGTTCCCAATACCCTAGGATGATATCAATGACGGCCAAAGCCTTCATGGGAGTCATCTGCTCGCTCAGCCCTTCAAACCGCTCCACAGGCTTTACCCCCATATGCATTGCAGCCTCAAAGCTTTTACGACCGATGGTAATGAGTACACGCTCGTCGGGAGCCAGCGCCTTCCACTGTTCGGAACGCCACAGGGTTCGAATCAACTGTTGATTCAATGAACCACACAACCCTTTATCCGATGTAAGGATGACAAATAAAACCTTTCCCTTCTCACGGCGCCCCCCATAGACCGTCTCTTCAATGCTGGCTGCATTTTGTCGCAACGCGTCCAAAAGACTCCAGGCGTACGCACGCGTTCCAACCGCTTTCCGTTGGAACTGTTTCATGCGGCTCGCCGCCACCAACTCCATTGCTTTGGTGATTTTGCGGGTGTTTTGCACGGCGCCGATCTTCTTTTTTATCTCAACGAGGAATGGCATGTGTGCAGGAAATGATGAACAGATTCATCATCAAATTAATTCGCTCTGGCCGCAAAGAAGTTCTTGATAGCCGCGTCTACGCGAGCACCCAACTCGTCGCTCCAGGCTTTCTTCTCCATGATTTCTTTGACCACATCAGAGGCTTGCATCTCGAATACTTCTAGCAATTCTGCCAGAGCTTGCGTCACGGTTTCACGCTTCAGTGGATCTAACGCACCGATGGTAGCCGCGCGTAACACAACCACTTCCTGCCACAACGCGTAGGGGTGATGCGCTCGTTGTTTTAACGACTCAACCACACGCTCTCCGCGCGTGAGCTGTTGCTTGGTGGATGCATCCAATTCGCTGGAGAATTGAGAAAAAGCCGCCAATTCGTAGTACTGTGCCAGGTCTAATTTAATCGTTCCGGAAACCTTCTTCATGATTTTTGTCTGCGCCGAGCTTCCCACGCGAGACACGGAGATACCTACATTCATCGCAGGACGAATACCCTGGAAGAACAAGGATGACTCCAAGAAAATCTGACCGTCCGTAATGGAAATGACGTTGGTAGGAATGTAGGCCGACACATCATTCGCTTGCGTTTCTACAATAGGCAAGGCGGTCAATGAACCTCCGCCGTACTTTTCATCCAGTTTGGCCGCACGTTCAAGCAAACGAGAATGAATATAAAATACATCTCCAGGATACGCTTCACGTCCAGGTGGCTTACGCAACAACAACGACATTTCGCGATACGCAACCGCGTGCTTTGATAGATCGTCGTAGACGATAAGCGCGTCTTTGCCTTGGTGCATGAAATATTCTCCGATCGCCGCTCCCGCATATGGAGCAAGAAACTGCATAATCGCTGAACTGGAAGCACCCGCTGATACAACCACCGTGTAATCTAATGCACCATGCTCTTTTAATGTTTGCACAACCTGTGAGGTTTTAGACTCACGCTGACCAATAGCAACATAGATACAGATCATGTTTTGGCCACGTTGGCTCAAAATCGTGTCGATCGCTACGGTTGTTTTTCCCGTTTGACGGTCACCAATGATCAATTCGCGTTGACCACGACCGACCGGGATAAGCGCGTCGATAGACAAGAGACCTGTTTGCACCGGTTCGTTCACAGGAGAACGCTCCATCACAGAGGGGGCGACCGCCTCGAGCAACATGGTTTTGCCGGCCTTGAGCGCGGAGCCACCGTCGATCGGTTGACCCAATGGGTCAACGACACGTCCGAGCATGGATTCATGTGCGGAAATCGTTAAAAACCGATTCTGTGATTCAGCTGCGAGACCTTCACGAATTCCTTCGGATCCTTCTAATAAAATAGCGTAGGCTGTATCGCGCTCAACCTGCATCACCAGAGCGTGTGCCGTTGTCCCAACGACGCGTAACACCTCCCCCATTTTAAGTCCCGGCAATCCATCCACATGAATGATGCCGTCCTTTACAGAACGAATCACGCCGGCTTGAGGAGCGGACGCAGAACCCTGCTCGACCGTCTTAAGAGCCGTGTCGAGCGAGGAGAAAAATGCTTTAAGTGAATCTTGATTCATAACATCGATAAATGAGGGGTCTAACGAGCTGCTCGAAGGTGAGTAAATGCGCGCGCGATATGAGTCATCCAACTTTCATCCATGAGTTCGCCTTTGTAAAACATGCGTAATCCTCCTCCGAGCGACGGCTCTACATCAAAGAGAGGAAAACTGCCTGGATACCGCTCCCGCAAGGAAGCGCGCATCATCTCTTGCTCGGCAGCCGTAAGGGGCACGGGAGATTGGATGATGGGAGAAGCGATGGCGCATTGCTCTTGCAGAAATCGTTGGATTTCACGAGCCACCTCCGTCACGTAATCAGCACTCAGAATACGTGCCAGCATCGTTTGCGCTTCGGTGGGTTGCGCGGAAGACCAGACCTGTCTGCGATCAAACGCGGTGGCTACCTCTGCGCTACACGCAGCAGCAAGGGCTTGAACAAATCCATTCGGACGACGTTCAGCTTGCGTGTCACGGACGATCTCTTGTAGCAAGGCCCTTACATCAGACAAAAACTCTTGGGAAAGCGTCACGGTCGCGGGGTCTACCGTTTTAGAAGACGAAGGCGCCGTTGGAGTTGGCAGATCAAGACGATACTCATCAAGTGTCGCCTGCTTCGTAGATTCAAACAAGTGACCCGCTACACCATGCGAGGCAGTAATGATTGGCAATAGCGCCTGCACATCTACCACAAACCGCTCGACCGAGATCGTGGTCAAATATTCACGCACAGCCACCGGATACTCGGCGCCTAATACCTGCTTGATCTCCGTCTCGCGTTTGTTGGGCGGCAGAGTAAAGAACGCCTCTCTACGCGCCGTGGTGACGACGTCCTTCAAGAAGGCGGATAAGAGGGCGATAAGCATAACGATTAGACGTGTAAATCTTTCCACGCCGCTTCTACGCTCGACTTTACGATATCCGCGGGAATCTTATTCTTAAGCACATGCAAGATCGTTTGCTCGATGCGCTTCTGGGTCTCCTTTTCCACCTCTTTCAGGATTCCCTTCTTTGTCTCCTCGACCTGGCGACGAGCCTCCTCAAGCATCTGTTCACGACGCATGTCCGCTTCCGCAATCAGTTCTTTGGCTCGCACTTCCGCCTGTGCTTTGGCGGCCGCCACCTCAGACTGCATTTTTACCAGCAAATCCTTGGTTTCTTGAGCCTGGCGATTGCTCTCTTCGGTGAACTTTGTCTTCAATAATTCTGTTTCTTGAAGATTTTTACGCACGATCTCGCGGCGTTCGTCCATGATTTTTAAGAGAGGGCGATAGAGCCAGCGCGTTAATAGCGTAAGCAAAAGCCCCATGTTGACGAGATAGAGCAACATGCTCTTCCAGTCGATACCGAGTTTGGCAAAGGCGTCCATAGTATAAAGGCGATCTAACAGGCGTCAGACGGATGGATTAGATGACGAACAAAATGATCAAGGAAATAACCAAACAATAGATACCCGTGGATTCACAAATAGCCATAGCCACGATCATGTTTGGCATCATTTTGTCAGCTACGGCTGGATTACGTCCCATAGCTTCCATGGCTTTACCAGCCACGTTTCCTTCGGCGATAGCCGGAGCAATAGAACCGATACCCATACAAATACCCGCAGCAAGAGCTTTCAATGCGATTGGATCCATACAAACAAATAAGTCAAAAAATAAGAATGAATGATTGAGTAAGGATAAATCTATCCTCGAGAGACGCCTGTCATCTCGAGGGAAAAGCGGGAGAAGACGCTCTCGGCCTCGAGATGACAAACGATTGTTTTTAAGAAACAGCAGGGGCGGTAGATCGTTTTGCTAGACGCTCTTCACGGTTGGCGTAAGCGGTGTTGTAGGTACTGGAAACGAACTGGAGTGATAACAGGGTAAAGACGAACGCTTGCACAAATCCAGAGAAGATTCCTAGGAACAAGAACGGGATCGGAACAATAAACTCCGTGAACTTGGACAAGCTTACGATCACCGCCACCATAACGTCTCCAGCGAATAAGTTTCCAAACAAACGACAGGAAACGGAGATGATTTTGGCAATTTCTCCAATAATATCCATGAGCCCTAGGAAGAATTCGATGAAGGCGTTTCCAATCTCTTGAAAAGAACGGGCTTTAATCAAGGGCTTGATACGAATGTAATTCCCGATATGGCGAAGTGGTGACATCGTCAGCGCTAATATGTGCGAGAGCCCCACCACCGTAAGACCCAAGGTGAGTGTCTGACTGAGATCAGAAGTTGCTAAACGAAGAAGCGGCTTATCTTCGACGATGACCTGAAATAGTAATGGAAATACGGATAACTGGTTTGCCACCGCAATAAAGAGCAGGATCGTCATGATCAGGGGAAAAAACTTCCGGCCACGCTCTTTGCTCCCAAACGCCTGCTCAATCTGACCATCAAAAAACTCAAAAATCATTTCTACAAAGGCTTGCCCGCGTCCCGGAATGAGAGACATCCGCGAACGCAGGAGCAAAGCCAGCCCCGCGAGAAAAAAGGTTGAGACAAAGGCAGCCACAACCGCATTCGTCACCGGAATAGGTCCGAGATGAAACACGACGGGGGCGGGGACGGAAATTTCGAGCATATAGTAAGGTCTAGTATGAAGAGGGTGGTCTAAGTTTCGACTTTGTTAAACGAATCGCGACAACATTAGAGACGGGGAAGGAAAGAAAGATGAGTCCGATGAAGGCTTTTGGCCAGCTACCTACCCAATGATCAATCCCATACCCTATGGCTCCGAAGACGAGCAGAGTGAGAGCGGTGGCCAACATAACGTAGCCACGGATGCGCCAAAGAAAAGTTGCGTCCATATAAATGCGCGAAGAGCATACGCCCGACCGAACCTTTGGGCAAGAGCTCTTTTCCCCTCAACCAAGGCGATTTTTTGGATTTCGTCCTGATCTTGTGCGCAAGTGTATAGAGGGGGGTGAGGTCGTCAAGTGGGGGGTACTTGACAAGGTCGCATATTTTCTGCTTCCTGGACAGGCGACTATTGATTTTTCCGCAGAAATGTGGGATAATCAGTGGCCGGAAATCGTTCCGGAAACGGTCAATAGGAGGCAGTATCGTGTACGCGCTCAAAAAACTGAGTCCGCTTCTCGCGGTCGGGCTCACCGCTCTCCTCATGGGAGTGGCGGTCCAGCACGCCGCGAGCGAGGCACCCTCGCTCGAGGATCGGTTGGTCGTCTGGCTGCTCTGCGTCGTCCTCATGGGCACCGCCGCCCAGGCCATCGGCGGGCTCGTCCAGCGGTGGACCGGGCTCTCCGAGGTCATCGGGTGGCTCGCGCTGGGGATCGGTCTCACCAACCTCCCCGGGGCGAAGACCATCACCCACCACCTGCTCGAGGACCAGCGCTATGGTCTCGAGCATGTCATCGAAGTCGTGGCGCAGCTCGGGGTCTGGCTCCTCCTCACCGAGGCGGGGCTCGAGACCGAGCTCAAGACGCTCGTGAAGAACGCGGGACGCGGAGGCGTGGTCGCCGTCATCGGGGTCGTCATCCCCGGCGCGGTGGTCTACCTGATGCTCCCGCTCATCTTCCCCGGGCTCTCGCCCGTGGCTCGTGCGCTGACCGCCGCCATCATCACCCCGACCTCGCTCGGCGTCGCCGCGATCTTCTTCAAGGAGTCGCGGATCCTTCCCTCGGGAACGGCGCAACTGGTCATGGCCGTCGCGGCCATCGACGACGTCATCGGCCTCCTCATCTTGACCGGGCTCCTCGGCATGATGACGGGCGCAGGCGGCGGCGTAGCCCTCGTGCTCGTTCTCGCGAAGGCGATCGTGTTCTTCGCGGCCACGCTGACCGCAGGCGCCATCCTCGCTCCGACCATCTCGCGCTGGATGTCGCGCCTGAACGGTGGCGAAGCAATGCGCCTTCAGGTCGCCCTCGCCTCGGCGGTCACCTTCGGGTGGATCGCCCACCGCTGGGGCCTCTCCCCCTTGATGGGGGCGTACGCCGGTGGGGTCTTCCTCACCGAGGTCCACTTCAGGAACTTCGAATCCGAGAAGGACGAGCACGGGGTCGAGTACCTCCTGCGCGGCATCAAGCACATCCTGGTTCCCATCTTCGTCGTGAGTGTCGCGATGAAGGTCAACCTCAGCCTCTTCCTCGCGATGCGTCCGATCGCCCTCCTCACAGTCGGCCTCGGCGCACTCGTCCTGGGCAAGCTCATCGCAGGGCAACTCGCGGGCCCCGGGAACGACAAGATGACGCTCGCTTGGGGCGCGATCCCCCGCGGCGAGGTGGCCCTCGTGATCGCCGGGATGGGGTTCTCCAATCACCTGATCGGCTCCGACATCATGTCGGTCGCCGTCATGGCGATGGTGGGATCCATCCTCATCACGTCGTGGCGCCTCCCTCGCGCCATCGCCAAGGCCCGCGCTCACGACCCGCACATCTTCGACTCCGTGAGCGGAGGAGACGGCAGCGCGCCTTACGCTCACTGACTCCCCCGCTCCTTCCCCTCCCCTTAGACCCCCGGTGAGCCATTACGTTATCGACCGTTGTCGACCGCACGTAATGATCTGCTCCCGGGGCGTTTTCTTTTGGACAAAAAAGAGCGGAGGATATCCGCTCTTGGTGATTCTGTTTTACTTGCCTTGCTTTAAATGCTGTTCAAACAAGGTGTGATAGATCCGCCTCCGTGAGATGACGCCGATGAGTTTTCCGTTTTCTATGACGGGCATGCGTCGGATATTTTTGGCGAGCATGGTGGCGCCGGCGCGCATGATAGGCTCATCTGGGGTGGCTAGATGCATGTTTTTACACATGAACTGACGCACGGGATGATCTTGGACTTCTTCGATTTTCATCTCGCGCTGCTTGGGATCTGTATAGGATTCTGGGTTTAGATAGTAGCTTTGGTAATACGGGAACAGGACACGAAAGAGATCATGTTCGGACACGAGACCCAGAAGACTCCCTGAAGCATCTAAGACAAAGGCGCAGCCGCGGTTACCGCTATACAAAAGCTCGGCTACTTGTTTGTAGGTCGCGTCTTCAGGTACGGTCACAAAGACGGTTTCCATGATATCGCGGACTAGCATACGAGGGGTGTTAAGAATGAACTCTTCTTCCATTGTACGCCTTCTATTCTCTATTTACGAGCAACCCTTTCTCCTGTGTCTACGTGGTTTTTGGTTACATGAGATAACGAACCGCCAGCACTCCAAAGGCGGTCAGCGAATTGATGATAACGAGCGGCAATCCGTAGCGCAGGTATTTCGCAAACCCTACTTTATGCGATTCTTTAGCCGCTTGATCCAGGGCGATTACGTTACAGGCGGCTCCAATCATAGAACCAGCTCCACCGATGGAAGTCCCCACATTTAAACCCCACCATAGTGGGTAGACGTGTATTCCTGCCGCCGCTAGCGACTGCACGACACCGATCATGGTGATATTGTACGGGACGTTATCAATAAAGACTGAGAGGACAGCGGATCCGACCGTGAGCACAAATAGCAACAATCCTGCATTCCCGCCGGTCGCTTGGCCTAGCCAACGACCAATAAAATCAATCACTCCGGTAAATTCCAGTGAGCCAATCAAGATAAATAACCCAACGAAAAAGAAGACGGTTTCCCATTCTATATGTTCACGAAAGGCGTGACGTGGCTCAACCTTAAACAGAAACATGCTCACAAACGCGGCGGCGATTACAATAGACGCGTTGTCGATCGTCATGCCGGTTAGCTGGGTAATTTGTTCTTTTAATGACATCGCCAAGACAACTCCCAGCAAGACCGCCAGGCCAAAGCAAAGTTTTTTTACACTTTTTATGGCGGAGCGTGGATTAAAATCTGCAATATCTTCCGGTGAAACTTCAACAGCCTTTAGCTCTTTTGCAAATACACAGCGACCGTAGATCGTGGTGACAACTGACAGAATGAGTACAATAAACCCAGAATTTGAAACCACTTCCAAAAACCCGAGCCCCACCGTCTTAGCTTCATAATAAGTGGTTGCATCTGAGAGCGGGCTGGTGGCACCACCAATATTGGCCATGGCCACCATGTGAAAAAAGAACGGGAAGGCCGGTAGTTTGAGCGTGCGTATTAAGACCAGTAAGACGGGGGTAAGGATGAGGATCGTTGGAATATTGGAAATGAACGCTGTCATGATGAGCGTAAGATACCCTATTGCCACAAATAACTTCTTTGGGTCCCCTTTGAGTTTTTTTACGATCCAAACCGCGAGCGCTTCAAACATCCCTGTCTCACGAATCGTTCCTACGAGCAGCATCATTCCGATGATAAATCCGAAAACATCCAAGTTCTTGCTAAGGTAGTGAAACGCCTGCTCTTGCGGGCTGATCGCGCCTTTCAGACCGAATACCTGAAACAGCACGAGTGTCGCCGCCCCGATCATGGTGACAAACACCTTGTCGATTTTTTCACTAATAAGAAACGCGTATGCTATTCCAACAATCGCGATCGCTAACCAAGCCTGCAGAGTCAGTTCCATACACTTTAATCTTCCTGCGTTGGGTGACCGATGCCACTTGCGATGGCTTTGCGAACCTCCGTACGTGTTAACACCCCAATTAAATGGTCCTGCTCAATCACGGGAATAATATATAGGTCATTTTGCAAAAAATCTGCCAGAACCGTCAAAATATTGGCCTTGAGATTTACTGAGATAAAATCTTTTCGCATGACCTCCGTGATTGGATGATTCTTTATCTCCTGACAAAGCTCAACAAAGAACCCCTTACGGTACATGGCCTCTGTCATGTTCGTGTTTTCCCTGAATTCAGACGGCACCAACTTTCCCGCAATATCTTGGAGAGACAATATCCCCAAGACATGATCTTTTTTATCAACAACGATATATCCATTACAACACTGCTCAAACATGGATTGGATGGCTTCGCCGATGGTTTTGTCGCCTTGAATCGTGCGTGGATGCGGATTATATATCTGCTCGATCAACATAGAGGAATAGGTTTGTATGAATGGATGGTACCACCCAACGAATAAAACGTCCTCAAGAACGACATGCGACCGAGCCCGGTTATGGACCGACTTGGTCGTACGTCACTTTCGACGACGGAATGCGTATTAAACGAGAAAAGCGCGGCTTTTGCAAGTCTCGCGCTTTTCTTTCTTAGCCGATTTGAAGTTTGACCGCGTCGTCGAAATCCGGTGAAGGCTCTGCATCCATGTAGCGCCGCTTCCATGGAAGGGCCGCTAATAGCGTAAGCGGTCCCAAGCGGCCGACAAGCATGGTGATGATAATAATCGTCTTTGATGCCCCGCCAAAAATAGCAGACAAACTCGTCACCCCACCGGCAAACCCCATGGACAGCCCGACCGTGCCGAAGGCGGAGAAGGTTTCGAACATGACCTTGATAAAGTTTACCGTTGGATCAGGAGTGATCAACCATTCACGCTCAAAGATCGTGATCAAGAAGATCGCTAAGAACACGTAAAGGATACTGAAAAAAAACAGTCGGATAGCATGCGAAACGGCGAATTTGCTCAAACGGTGCTTGAACAGCATGACCGGTAACCCAGGGGCCATAAACCAATCCTTGATATACCCGTAGAGCGTAGCCACGGTGGGGATCTTGATACCACCCGCCGTGCCGGCTGGGTTCGCCCCAATGAACATGAGGATCATGTACAAGAAGAGCGTGCTGACATGCAAGGCGCCAATGTCAATTGTGTTAAACCCGGCGGTGCGGGTTGAGACGCTTTGAAAGGCTGCCGCAAGAATACGCGTCCAAAAACCTTCGCCGAAGGCAGGATTGCTCGTCTCAACCAACAATGGGAGAGCCGCTCCTACCAAAATAAGGATCACCGTTCCCCAAAGGGCGATACGAATCTGTGCAGGAGAGGCCACCAATGCAACGTCCTCTTTATACAACTTATCCTTGTAGTCAGTCTGCTTCTTCAGACGAGACATTACGACGGAATGAAACGCGATCAGAACCGGGTACCCAAGCCCACCAAGGACAATCAGGGCCATGATGACAAGGTTAATGACTGGATCTTTTAAAAAGGGTACGAGATTGCTATTCAGTAACCCAAAACCCGCATTATTAAATGCCGATACGGAATGAAACAGTCCCCACCACCAAGGATTTAGATGGTTGTATGTCTCAGGATTTACAAACCATGCTAAGCGAGCGCCCATTACAAGCGCAGCAATTCCCTCGATAAGCAACGTGTACGTAGCCACATGCTTAATCATGCGCGCGACATAGTGGTGCTCCGTGTCAACAATACCGGCCAACATTTTCTTAAATGATAACCGTTCTGAGATACCACGAAATACTGCGAAGGCAAAAATAGAGGTGAATACAATGATTCCCAACCCACCCATCTGGATCAAGATTAATACGATTATTTGTCCAGCTAGCGTAAATTGTGAAAAATCTGTGCTCGTGAGACCCGTAACACACAAAGCGGACACCGCTGTAAATAAGCTATCGATAAATGACTCACCTTGTTGGGTTTTTGCTACCGTGACCGTATGCACTTCGGTGCGCACTTCGCTCGGCATGATCGTGGGATCTGATGCCCCACCAGCCACCCGTTCAATTCTTACTTCCTGGTGAACTGGTACACGAATAGATACTTCACGGTGGCGTTCAGTGACGTATAAAACACCGCCTCCGATAAGCGACATGAGGATAAACGAAAGCACGGTCAGCTCAGCGGTGGTGAAGGCGGATAGTCTTCGGATAAAGCGTGTCATAAAAAAGATAGAATGGGGGGGATGGTACCTCAAATTAAGGTACCTGGCAATGGGTGCCTCGGAGGAAGTAAAAGATCTTTTTTACCGTCAAGTGCTTATTTATTGACAATTTTATTAAAATACTGTCTTTCACGCTTTTGCGCGTACATTCAGATACCCTGAAAAAGAAAGAGCGCCTCGCTTCCCATCGGATAGACAGTCCGATAAGGAAACGAGGCGCGAAGAGAGGATATGAGTAGCGGTGTCAGAGCTCGATCTGGGTGCCGAGCTCGACCACCTGGTTGGGCGGGATGCCGAAGAAGAGAGCCGGATTGCGGCCCAGGCGCGCGAGCACCATGAACAGACGCTTGCGCAGAGTGGACATCCCCTGCGTGCCGTTTACGAGCAAGGTCTCTCGCCCCAGGAAGAAGCTCGCGTTGTTCGAATCGATAAAGAGCGACGAGCCTCCGTGAGAGGCCTCCGCCCTACTGTTCACGAGCGAGATGACCTTCATCACATCCGGCTGATCGCCAGAGGAGAAGCCGTGACGAGCGATGACCCGCCAGAAGCCCTCCCCCAAATCTTCCACCTTCAGGCGCTCATCATCGGAGACGGTCGGCGTATGCGTGATCTGCACCGTCAGGAACACGACCAGGTCATGCACGACCATGTTGTGCTTCAGATTGTGCAGGAATGCCGGTGGAACGCCCGTGCCATTGGCCGTCAGGTAGATCGCGGGGCGCTTCACTCGGTTTGGCTTTACCCGACGCATGTCATCGAGGAGCGTGCCTACCTCCATGAGCCCCCCACTGATCTTGCGCCCCAGCAGCTCCCTCCCTTCTTTCTGGGTCTTCATGATGAGGAAGAAGAAGGCGCCGAGGCAGATGGGGATGTAGGCGCCAGCCATGAACTTCATGGCGTTCGCGGTCACGAAGGCGAGATCGATGAAGACGAAGGGCAGGAACACTCCCAGCGCCTTCCACCGTGCCCAGTTCCACACACTCTGCGAGAGCGCGATCATCCCGAGCGAGGTCGAGAGCATGACCAGGGTGACGGCCATACCGTAGGCCGCCGCGAGATTGTTCGACGAGCGCTTCCAGACCACGAGGAGCAGACACATGCCGAAGAGCGCCATGTTCACCGCCGGCATGTAGATCTGCCCCGCGTGATGATTCGAGGTGGGAACAACCTCCATGCGCGGGAGATACCCCTGGTTCACCGCCGCGCTGCAGATGCTGTAGGCGCCGGAGATGAGTGCCTGAGAGGCGATGCACGTCGCCCCGACTGCAAGCACCACCATGGCCGTGAGCCCCACATTCCCGCCAGGCACGATCGCGAAGAAGATGTTGTCCTGCGGGATAGGAGTGGGGTCGAGCAGGCGCGCCGCCTGCCCGAAATAGTTACACATCAGACAGGGCCAGATCATTAACCAGGCCGTACGAATCGCCCTGGCATTGAAGTGTCCCATATCTGCGTAGAGCGCCTCGCCGCCCGTGAAGGACAGCGTGACGCTCCCAAGTACCGCGAGAACCGCCATCGGGCCCAGAAGACCCGAAGCGCTGCGCCACTCGTACATCAGGAATTCGAGACCGTAGAGCGGATTCACGGCCGCCAGGATCTCTGGGTGTTTTATGATGGAGAGGATGCCGGTCGTGGCGATAGCTCCGAACCAGCACACCATCCAGGGCGCGAACACTCTCGCGATGCCCTCGGTCCCACGCTTCTGAACTCCGAACAGAATCGCGAGCGTAACGACCGTGAAACCCACGACCCGGCTCTGCGTGAACCAGTCAGTGATCGGCTTCGTTCCCTCCCACGCGGAGAGGACGGAGATGGGAGCCGTGAGGCCCGCCTCTCCAAGGAGGTTGGAAGCGGCGTACACCAGGACGGTCCCCGTCAGGAGGCGCGCGAAGCGACCCTTGGACTGCCTGAGGAGCGCGAGGAGCGCGAGCGTGCCGCCCTCCCCCTGGTTGTCCGCCCGAAGGACGATCATGTACTTGACGCACATGATGAGCATGACCGCCCAGAAGATGAGGCTGCAGGCCCCATAGATGTGCCCCTGAGGGCCTGCGTGGAGATGAGCGTGCAGCTGGATCTCGTTGAATGTGTACAGGGGCGATGTCCCTATATCACCGAATACGATCCCCAGGGCCGCCAGCACGTCCCAGCCAGCCCGTGACTTCTCGTGCCCTTGGGCGGCGTCAGGGCCATGCTGGTCCTGCCGGTACACCCCCTGTGCTACTTTTCCTGTACTCAACACGGTACCTTTCGACGGTCGGGCATCGCCCGACGGAGACAATGGAGGCTGCCCGAGGAACTCGTTCAACACATTGCCCGGATCCACGCGTAAAAAACACCTGTGTGCTTTGTTGGTCGCGTGAAACCGGGTTCGAGTCGAAGCGACGTATACGTCACTCTTAGGCTCGATGCCTAGTCTCGCGCGAGAATTCCAGAGTGGAATCTCGAACAGGAACGTCCAAAATTGACGCACATTTCACGATTGAATGTTTTCGCTGTCAAGATGTGTTTATTTGACGTCTCCTTATGATTGTGCATGTTTCCCCCTCCGCTCTCTATTTGTCAGTTAGCCAAAAAAACGTGATACTACGCCTTAATATGTCGTGGATCACTTTTTTTATAGATTTTGTTCTTCACATTGACCGTCATCTCACAACACTGATTCAACTCACTGGTAACTGGTCCTATGCAGTCCTTTGGTCCATTATTTTTTGCGAGACGGGATTTGTTGTAACACCGTTTCTGCCAGGTGATTCTTTTTTATTTGCCGTTGGTGCGCTATCAGCTACGGATGTTTGGCAGACTGGCTGGGTATGGCTGGCGTTGACTTCAGCAGCTATTCTTGGCGACACCGTTAATTATTCGATTGGAGGCATGTTAGGCAGCTATGTTAAAAAGAACCAAAAACTGTTTGGCATTCCTATCAAAGCATCTCATATCGCGCGAACGGAACAGTTCTACGCGAAACATGGCGCTAAAGCGATTGTCATGGCGCGTTTTGTTCCTATAATACGTACATTTGCGCCTTTTGTGGCGGGTATGGCACAAATGGAATATCAAACCTTCCTTGCCTATAACTTCATCGGCGGTATCAGTTGGGTAAGTCTGTTTTTGGGCCTTGGGTACTTTTTTGGCAATTTGCCCATCGTCAAAGAGCGATTTGGGATTGTCGTGATTTTGATTGTCATTATCTCTTTAATACCAATTGTCCGGGAGTATTTTGCATCACGCATCCCAGATACTGACATCGACTCTCTCCCCTCTTAAAAACACTCTTTCTTCCAGTTGGTCGAGTTTTTGTTGGTGTTTTTCGCGGAGAAGGTTGGACATCTTCTCCAGACGTTGGCGCTCTTCAAGGAGGCGGCTCTCGAAAAAGGCGGCTTCACGTTCGTGGGCGTATTGCGATGTGCGGAGACTAGACCCATGCGTATCCCAAAGCGCAACCCAAATCTCTGGACGGAGGTAGAGCAGTTCAGTACGTTCAGCATCATGAAGTGCAAACGTGGCTTCCGGGACTTCGAGAAGCTCATCTAGCGAAGCGTCCGGGTAGCGTTTCATGAGACGAGCAAGGAGAACGCCCGTGGTCGGTCGGGCGGCCTGGAGGAGAGCTTCGCGTTCGTAAATCTTTCCCGCTTGTTTAAGAAAATCAGCCAGGGCTTGGCGAGCCCCCCAACTCGCACGACCAAGCTCTAGCGCGCGGCGGTAGAGAGGGGCTCTTTGCAAGGTTGCAACGGTGGCGTGGTCATAGGCATGCTCTTCCGGCCGTCTTTGGTCTAGGGGTAAAAAATGCCCATGGTATTCAATAAAATCCGCCAATTGATCGGTAGAATTGAGGGCAAAAGTCCAGGGAACCATACGAGATGTGTTCATTGTAGCACACCTTGACAGTTCACCCTTTTTCCCTTACCCTCCACCCATCTTCCTATGCTGAGGCGGACTGGCGATTTTACGCACAGCGTCCTCGAGCCTCTATGGAAACCCGTGAAGGTTCCTTCACGTTTCTCCCATGTCCGATTTTAAAACGTTAATTGAGTCCCCAGAAGGCGCTCTCAGCTTTCCAAAAGTGAGCGACGTTGTGAAAGGCGTTGTTATTGCCGTTGGTCGCAACGAAGTACGTTGTGATTTAGGTGGAATTGCCGTTGGTCTTATTCGTGGCCCCGAGCTTGATAAGAACCTTGATCTTCGTATTGGAGACGAGGTGGAAGCGACGGTCATTGAACTTGATAATGAGTTCGGTGAGCTTGAACTCTCTCTTAAAGGAGCTGGTCGTAAGCGCGCTTGGGATAAGATTAAGGAATTGTTTACGCAAGGCGTGGTTATCAAGGTGAAAATCTTGGATGCTAACAAAGGCGGCTGTATTACTCGCGTCGAGAACGTACCGGCCTTTATCCCCGTCTCTCAACTTTCTCCAAATAACTACCCACGCGTTGCCGGTGGTGAAAAAGCGAAGATTCAAGAAAAATTGAAGACCTTGGTCGGCCAGGAATTGGAAGTTAAGATCTTGGACGTCAACGAAGACGAAGAAAAAGTAGTGGTATCCGAGAAAGCGGTTTGGGAAACCAAACAGGAATCGGTGCTCGCTAAACATCAGGTTGGCGAACGCGTTGAAGGAAACGTCACTGCTGTCACCGACTTTGGTGCCTTTGTGCGCTTCGACGAGAACTTGGAAGGTTTGGTACACATCTCTGAAATCGCTTGGCAGCGCATTGATCACCCTCGCGACGTCCTCAAAGTTGGCGATCATGTGCGTGCAGAAATCATTAACATTGAAGGTTCGAAGATTTTCTTGTCCATGAAGAAGTTGGTTGATGATCCATGGAAGAACGTGGCTAAGAAGTACGTCATGGGACAATGGGTCAAAGGACGCGTCCTCAAGATCAACCCATTTGGATTGTTCGTGGAACTTGATCCAGATATTCATGGCTTGGCTCACATCAGCGAGTTGTCCGCCAAACCTGTCAAAGATGTAAACGAGATTGCGCGCATGGGAGATGAATTCGAGTTCCGGATTATCTCGATTGACGCAGAGGGTCATCGCTTGGGTCTGTCGCTTAAGAAAGCGAAGGATGAAGGAGCGGCCGAGAAAAAATAAGCACTCTAAAGACACGGCCTTGGGCCGTGTCTTTATGTTTGGAGGAAAAAATACATTAGACGATGGGCTCACGAGGTAAGGCTTTTTGTCACCTGCACAACTTGCTGCATGAGCACGTTTGCTTCGCATGGGATTTTGATCGCTTCTGGCAGTCCTCGTCGACAAAAAGCCTTACCTCGTGAGCCCTAGATAGGGAGAGGAGGGGCGAGGGGCTAGCTGGACGGATGAGGGGATTTTGGTTAGGCTGGAAGAACGATTATGAATGCTACTACTCGCAATATTTTGGTGATGCTGGCGACGATTATTTTGGTCGGCGGTATTTTCTCCATGGTGACCATTGATCATCCAAAAACGGTTGATGTTGGAACGTTTGTGTCGAGAGTTCAGAACGGCCAGGTTGATAAGGTAGCCGTTCAAGGCAGTAAACTTGATGTCACGTTTAAAGATGGCTCTAAAGCTTCCGTTGATAAAGAGCCAAACGAATCCTTATCTGAGCTTTTGCGCAACTATGGGGTGGATTCGGATAAGGCTCGCCAAATTCAAGTCACGATTAAAGAACAGACAGGAATCGGCTATTGGGCGGGAGCGGTTTTACCGACGCTCATCCCCTTTCTCTTGGTCTTTGGACTCATGTTCTTTTTCTTTCGGCAAATCCAGGGGCAAAATAATCGCGCCATGTCATTTGGCCAATCATCCGCCAAAGAGACACCAAAGGATGATAAATCCAAAGTCACGTTTGCGGACGTAGCCGGGGCACGAGAAGCGAAGCAAGAGCTTATGGAAGTGGTCGAGTTTTTGAAGAGTCCTGATAAATTTGCCAAGCTTGGCGCTAAAATCCCCAAGGGAGTGTTGCTCATGGGTTCGCCGGGTACGGGTAAGACGCTCTTGGCTCGCGCGGTCGCCGGGGAAGCAGGTGTTCCGTTCTTGCATATTAGCGGTTCTGAATTTGTTGAAATGTTTGTGGGAGTTGGTGCCTCACGTGTTCGTGATCTGTTTACCAAAGCCAAAAAGACCGCCCCCTGTATTGTCTTTATTGATGAAATCGATGCTGTTGGACGTCAGCGCGGCGCAGGACTCGGAGGTTCGCACGATGAACGTGAACAAACCCTCAACCAAATACTGGTTGAGATGGATGGGTTTGAACCAAACTTAGGCGTGATCGTGATTGCGGCAACTAATCGTCCGGACGTACTTGATCCCGCCCTGCTTCGCCCAGGTCGCTTTGACCGTCGGGTTGTGATCGATCCACCGGATATTCGTGATCGTGAAGAAGTTCTGACTATTCACGCAAAGAACAAACCTCTGACCAAAGATGTAAACCTACGCAAACTCGCGGAACGCACACCGGGCTTTTCCGGAGCCGACCTTGCCAACCTCATGAATGAAGCGGCGATTCTGGCAGCTCGACGCAATAAGACAGAAGTAGGCATGACAGAACTGCTGGAGTCGATTGAAAAAGTCATGCTTGGACCAGAACGGAAGAGCCATATCATGAATGAAGATGAACGCAAGGTCACGGCCTATCATGAAGCTGGCCACGCCCTCGTTACCCACCTTTTACCTCATGCGGATCCGGTACAAAAAGTCTCGATCATCAGCCGTGGACGAGCCGCCGGTTATACCATTCGCCTGCCGGTTGAAGATCGTCAGATGCGTCGACGCAACGAATACATTGAAGATATCGCCATCATGTTAGGGGGATATTCCGCTGAAAAGACCTTCTTTGGAGATATTACAACCGGGGCTTCCAATGACATGCAAAATGCGACCAAGGTAGCACGGAATATGGTTACACAGTGGGGTATGTCAGATGTGCTTGGTCCTCGTATCTATGGACAGCGTGAGGAGATGATTTTCCTCGCGCGTGAGTTGCATGAGAACCGTGACTACTCCGAGAACAAAGCGGTGCTCATCGATCAAGAGATTGATCTTCTGATCAGTAACGGACTGAAGACAGCGAATGAGCTCATTGAGAAGCATCGTGATGCCATGGATCGGATCGCGAAACACTTGATCGAGCATGAAACTATTGAACGCGAAGAGTTTTCTAAGATTGTAGGTTTTCCCCCTACAAACCTAAAGAGCGTCTATAAGGAACCTGCGCCCGAAGCAGTGACCAAGGCCTAACGCCTCATAACCCCCCTCCTCTGCATTGGAGCGGGGTTATTGTTTTAAGAGAATGGACCGTCTGCAAGTCGCGACGTTTATGCTATCCTACGGGAAGTATGCCCTCTCTTTCTCATCGCCCCTTTTATCGCAGTCTGCTTCAAGATGCTTGGAACACAACTTGGCGCGAAAAACGTCTTTGGAGTCTCGCGGTTGTGGCTGGCATTCTTCAAACAGGTGGGATTATTGATGTATTGATGCGTCTTTTGAGAGATTATCAGAGAACAATTTCCCCCTTAGAACAACTTCCGCTTACTTCTTTTTTGCAGACAACGTCACGTGTCTTGCATAGCGGTGGAACATGGTTTGCGCAAAGTATTATTGGATTAAAGCTCTTACAGGTGGTCTTTCTCGGTATCTTGTTTGGACTCACCGTTCTAGGGTTATCGATTCTCTGTCAGGCGGTCTTGGTTTATACCGTGGGGGTCCGTGGGCGTTTTACTCGCCCAACCCTTCAAGAGGGGTTTGCGGTTGCCCGTGAGCGGTTTTGGTCAGTTGCGATGCTCACCCTCGTCCCGATCTTAGCCTACGCGTGTGGATGGTTTGTGTTTTTGGCTCCGTTTGGAAGCATTATTTCGCTTGGCTCCGTTTGGGCGTTGATCGCCTACGTGGTCGCAACACTTTTGGCGCTATTGCTCGGTTTTGCCGCCACCGCCCTTCATTTACTCGCCTTACAACGCGTCGTTTTGGACGGCACCCCGGCTGAACAGGCCTTGCGAGAGGCGTGGGCACTCCTCCGACAGTCATGGTTTGTTATTTTAGAGACGGCATGCGGCATGTTTGTCATGGGCATCGCTTTGTTTCTGGCCGGAGTCGTTGCGTTTACCATTTTTCTTCTTCCCGTACTCGCCCTTGTTGGTGTTGCCATCGTCTTTCAGGCGGCTACCGCTACCAATCTATTGCTCCTTTTATCTGAATTTCTGTTTATTCTGGCCATGCTCGGGATGGGAGGGTTCATGATCACGTTCCAGTACACGGTTTGGAATCGTCTTTATACCCGTCTCGCTAAGGGAATGGCCGTGGCAAAAGTAGTGCGCGTGGTGCACGCGACCTTGGGACGCTTGCATGATTTACGCATTGGCTCGTAATTATTTTTTCTATGGCTGTCATCCCCCCCTCTGCTTCTTCGATTGAAGATCTGCTAAAAAAACAGGCGGCCGCCGCAGATACCAACTCCCCTACTCCGCTTTCGACGCGTACCGTGGGCAAGAGCAGCAAGCCCACTCCTCCCCCGATTACGGAAGAGACAAAAACCACAAAACTCAAAGAACACATCGCGGGGATTGAGCTCAAAGAAAAAGAACGACGAACGCAAGAAGAAGCTTCGCTCAAGGGCTTGCCGTTTATCTCGTTGCACCAGTTTCCGATTGCGCCGGAGGCCATTTCCTTGATTCCCCGAGCAGACGCCAAAGCCACCCAAGTCATCTGTTTTTACGCCCAAGGTGGCGACCTACGCGTTGGGCTGGTAGCAGAGACACCGGAAGCCACCGCGCTCGTCGAGCGGATCGCGAAAGATAATCACGCAGAAGTTACCAAATACCTGATTTCTGAGGCGAGCTTTAAGGAAGCGGAACGCTTGTATGATGTTCTTCCTGATATTAAAGAGGTGATTTATGGGTACCGAATTGAAGAGGCTGATCTAGCTAAATACGAACACGAGATCACGAATTTTAAAGAACTGCAGGATCGGATCGGTCAAGTTTCGATCACGGATGTCATGACGCTGGTTGTGGGCGCCGGTTTGAGATCAGGTGCCTCAGATATTCACGTTGAGGCGGAAGAAGATGACGTTAAAGTTCGTTTTCGAGTTGATGGCATTTTGCACGATGCGGCACGGTTACCCGCCACCTCCTGGAAGCAAATGATTGCTCGTTTGAAACTGTTGGCCGGCGTAAAAATCAACGTCGAACACGTCCCCCAAGATGGGCGCATCACCATTTATTTAAGCGATGAAAAGATCGATATTCGTGCCAGTTTTTTGCCGACCGCGTATGGAGAATCAGTTGTCTTGCGTATTCTTCGACCTAAATCCATTGCTCTTGAATTTGATAAATTGGGTATTCGAGGTTTAGCCGCTGAACGTCTCGCTCGCGAAATTGAACGCCCAAACGGCATGATTATTACCACCGGTCCGACCGGTTCCGGTAAAACCACTACGCTGTACGCGGTTTTGAAGAAGTTGAATAGCTCGGAAGTAAAGATCATCACCCTTGAAGATCCAATCGAGTACAAATTAAAAGGGATTAATCAAAGTCAGATTGATCACGAAAAAAATTACGATTTTGCTAAAGGACTACGCTCTATTTTGCGTCAGGATCCGGATGTGGTGATGGTCGGTGAAATCCGCGATCTGGAAACGGCCGAGATCTCTATTCAGGCCGCTCTTACCGGTCACTTGGTGGTGTCGACCATTCATACCAATAGCGCAGCGGGTGCGATCCCCCGTTTTCTCTCGATGGGAGTAAAGCCATTTTTATTGGCACCAGCTTTGAACGCGGTGATCGGACAACGCCTGGTTCGCCGACTCTGTGAGAAGTGCAAAGTTCCCGCCACGCTCACCAAATCTCAATTACGCGAAGTCACTGAAACCCTAAATACCATTCCGGAGAGTAGCCGTGAACGCGTGGACATGAGTAACCTGCATTTTATGGCTCCGGGAAAAGGATGTGAGGCCTGTAATAATATGGGATACAAGGGCCGAATCGGGATGTATGAAATCTTCACGATGAGCAAAGGGATTGAAGAGGCGATTTTGGCGGCCAGTGTCTCGGAATATAAGATTGCGGAATTAGCCGCTCAAGAAGGAATGGTCACCATGGCCCAAGATGGGTTATTAAAAGCCTTGGATGGGCTCACGAGCGTTGAAGAGGTGCTCGCGGCGGCGAATATCGATACAACGGTGGATGAGCCCATTGAAAACACCCCACCTGCTCAGACGACTTAACCCTCCCCCTCTTCTCCGCAACCCCTATGACAAATCCATTTTATATGGATTTGTTTCGTAGATAGTGAAGCCGAGACGCTGATAGAGTTGATTAGCCTCAATACGGTCGGGACGACTCGTAAGAAAGAGACGACTAATGCCTTGATGTTTCGCTTCCTCGATCAAGTGCTCCATAAGTCCGCGACCTACGCCTTGTCCGCGCGTGTTTGCATCAACAACCACGTCCTCAACACGACCGACCGTACGACTGAAGAGCGGGATGCGATAGAGCGAAGCCATCCCAACGATCCTCCCTTCTTCGTTACGAGCGATTAGGAGACTCGCACGACCAAGAATGAGCTCGATGCGTCCGCGATCAAGCTCTGTTGGATGGTTTACGAGTTGCTCGACCAGCGATTTGATAACGGGTACGTCGGTCTCTTGAAGATCCGGAAGAGTCAAAAAAGCGTAGGAAATCATAAAGACAGGGTAAAAGATGGGCGGGGAAAGGGCAATGTGTTATAAGATGACTCATCTATGCCGCTCAATCCCCTTCCTCACGTTCATTCGCAGGTTATCTGCGCCAACATGTTGGTGAGAAAGGACGATCGGTATTTGATGCTAAAACGCTCGATGCATAAACGCTATGCGCCTGGATTTTTCATGCCCGTTGGAGGCAAGGTGGAACCAGGCGAGAATCCATATGCCGCAGCTGCACGGGAACTGCAAGAAGAGGCTGGTATTACCGTCAAAAACATTCGGCTTGAAGCGGTTATTTTGGAAATTGAACCCGTGAAAGGCGAGCCTTACGATTGGATGGTGTTTCATTTTTCTGGCGACTACGCCGAGGGAGAACTGCACTCAACAGAGGAGGGAGAGCTGAATTGGGTGACCCGAGAAGAGCTGCTGGCCGGAGACCTCTTTCCCTCGTTCCGATCCATCATTGAACATGTTTTGAATCCAAATGATGGAACCATTTTTGCGACGATTGGGTATGATAATAAGAAACAAGAGATCGTGCGATGCGAGCTATCGATCTGCCGGCTCTCTTGACCAAGAAACGACCATCCGTTAGCGTAGAACTCACAATTGAAGAAGTTATCCAGAGTGTAGACCAGGGAATTGGCCCGTTATGAGTCTGCCGGCAACCACCTTTTACAAGGCAGGTGCTACTTCCAACCGATAGTGCGACCGTGTAACAACGATCGTGCGCCGTCGGAAAAGATAACGCATTTTGTATGCCACCTCTTTTTCGAACGATAAAGAGTTTTTTATTTATCTCTTATGATGTCTGCTCTCCCCTTTTCCACCTACACCGTTGAATCTGTTACGTCCGGTCACCCAGATAAAGTTTGCGACCAAATTTCTGATGCGATTTTGGATGCGTTTTTAAAAGAAGACCCAACAAGCCGTGTGGCCGTTGAGTCATTTGGATCGCACGGTCTTGTTGTGATCGGTGGTGAGGTCACGAGCCGTGCCACTGTCGATGTAGAGGCGATCGTGAGAAAGGTGTATGCCGACATTGGCTACACCGAACCTATTAAGGTGATCGTGCACTTGGCGCAACAATCTCCAGATATTGCTCAAGGCGTAAATCCAGGTGGAGCCGGTGATCAAGGCATCATGTATGGGTTTGCCTGCGATGAGACTCCTGAAAAAATGCCAAAGGCGATCGTGCTTGTTCACGCCTTAGCCAAAGGACTCGAACGCCTGCGCCGCGAAGACCCTGAATGCGCCTGGCTGCGTCCAGATGGAAAAACCCAGATCACCATGAAGGACGGGAAGGTGGCGATTGTGCTTGTGAGCACCCAGCATGCCGCCGATGTATCGCAAGAAGTCATCCGTGAAACATTGATCAACAAATTGATTCAACCCATTATTGGCGACTTAACCGGCATCGAAGTTCTTACCAATCCAACGGGTGTCTTCATTCAAGGTGGTTTTGAGGCTGACGCGGGTCTTACGGGTCGCAAAATTATGGTGGACACCTACTGCGGGCTCGCTCCGCATGGTGGTGGCGCCTTCTCTGGTAAAGACTCCACGAAGGTTGATCGTTCTGCTGCGTATATGGCGCGCTTTGTGGCCAAAAATTTGGTAGCCCAAGGCCATGCAAAATCCTGCTTGGTATCCGTCGCCTACGCGATTGGCCGGATTGATCCGCTCATGGTTGAAGCGATCGACCAAGATGGCAAGGCGATTGATCGCGCAATTCTGGCAAAATACGACTTTCGTCCTCAAGCGATTATTGAACAACTTGGCTTACGTCGCCCCATCTTTCAGCAAACGGCTGCTTACGGGCACTTTGGAAAAACCGGATTACCTTGGGAAGAAATTGTCGCCTAATATTCTTTTATTTCTCGACCGGGCCGACACTGTCTAAACAACATGTCGGTCTCATCGAGGAACGAACGTGATGACGTACCATAGCAGCCAGACCACTCTCACAAGGCTTTTTTAGCTATAAACAGGCTTGCTCTGCTCTTTTTTGTTTTTATCCTTCCGCCTTTTTACCACATACTCCATTGATAGATACACAAAAACCTGCTTAGCTCTGTCCGGAGGCCCATCATGGATATAGAGGTAGAGCGTCGGGTCTGTGCAGCTATGACTCGCGGATCTGACCGACTGATAATCTTCGGCTCCGGAAGAAGGAGATTCCTCCGACCCTCGCAGGCCGCTATCGCTGACCACGGTCCGCAGGCCGTGGGCCATTTACTCCTTACGACGCTCTCAATCCTGTCTGAGCAAAGTCCGCTGCCGCATCAGCCCCTTCTCGAGCAAGGAGTCGCTCCCTGGCGGCAACTCCTCACCGGCTTGATGCCTTTTAAAGCTGTTATCGCTCTCCCCTCAGAAATGACGGAGGGAGACCTCCTCAACCTTGGATGGTTCTCTCCTCAAATCTGTACCGCCCTTGAAGGTAGCATGCACTCGTTTTACTCGCTTGCGCTCAAGCTGTTGGGCACGATGGTGCAATCGACGCTCATTTCAAACATTGCTTCACATCGGGCTTGGTATCCACATGGGTTCGATCAAATCCACGAGATGTTGCAACGCCGCTATGGAGACGCGTCCCCTCTTAAGCAAGACGCTCTGTTAACCGTGGCACGATTCGCCGCTTACACCATTAACATCATCGAGACCTATTCTCATCTCGAAGAACTGAGCATTATAAAGATGGGTCTTGCCGCACTTCAACAGGGCGCCATTCCCATCGCTCACAATAAGCGAGCAGGGATCATCTATATCACAAATTTCCACACTCTCTAACCCCACGCTGTAGGAGACATCCGAACCGTGGGTTATGCTTTTTTTATCGGCAATACACACCGTCGATCCTTTGGATCGAAGAGGCGCACTCCGTCATCTTTATTGATAAGGAGCTGAGCAATTTTCCAGCCGCCGTACATCGAAGGCATGAGACCGAGACCATTACATCCAAGATTGTAAAGCAGCGTTGGCTCACAGGGCTCAAAGCCAATGCAACGGACACGATTAGGCGTGTAGCCCATGAGGCCGTGCCAGCGGAAGATACGCTCATCATCTTTCCCCACCAGGCGCTGCTTGCTCTGAAGGAATCGCTGAAAGTCTTTCTCGGCATGTGCTGGAAACTCATGAAAGGGATCGTAGTCCGTATCTTCCGGCAGGATATATTCGGGACCACCCAAACAAATAAGGGTTTTTGGCTTGGATTCGAACTCGAAGGGACGACGGGACACGTAGAGGTACGGGTCCTCACTAGGCTTTGTCGAATCGACGTAGAGAAAGCCGCCGGAAGGTTTGGCGATATCTTGCAAAAAGCCCTCCATGTACGCAACCTCACCTGTCACGAGCGTGTGGAACTTGGGCTCGAGTGAAGCACCATCGGCATCTTTGATATGAAATTGTTCAAATCCATTCGTACAAAGGACCGCCCATTTGCCATCAACGCCAACAGAGCCGGCTCGAACGTGGACCGAGGTATGCGAACACTGAACTTCGGTGACGTGAGTATCTTCGAAGATGGAGAACCGTTGGCCAAAGCGAGTCATGAGAGCCTGCACAATTTCTTCAGAGAGAAGCGCGCTGTTGCCGCACGCCATACGGCGAAAACCGACCGCCTGAAACTCTTCTCCATCATGTTCGAGCAGCGCCATAACCTCGTCGGGTGACGCTTGCTCCCAGAGCCCTTCATAACGTGTGGGAATATCTTTGATCCAAGCTGAATCTTGTCTGACTTTAAAGAGCCGAAATGAGATCCCCGCTTCGCGTTTCCAATAAAAATTCTCGAGATCCATTAAAAATGCTTCCCATTTCACATAGCCGTAATGACCCTGGCCAGGGAATAATGGGGTCATGAGATTGAGATCACCCCGCATTTCATCCAGGATATCCCAACTTGTATCAAGAGCCTTGATTCCGTTTTTTAACTCGTCCTCCCCCACTTCATCGACCAGCTCCTTAAGAGGGCGTTCGATATCCGCAAGCATGTAGCCCGCATTCTTCCCGGACGCGCCATGACCAACGCGATGTGCGTCAATAAGCATCACGCTGTACGGTGTATCGCGCAGTACATGGTAGGCCGTGACGGCACCAGAAATACCGGCGCCAATGATAATCACATCGCTGCGTTGATACTCGTGCAGGCGATGAACAGGCCGGGTGCGTTTTAGTTGGTACAACCAAGGAGACTGAAGCATGCGCCCATCATACCAGATGCGAGTCGATTAATGCGCTAGCATCTTCACCACTTCGATCAACCCCCAAACACCGAGGCCAACGAAGGCGATGGAGCCGAGAAAGGAGATAATAGGATGTTTAACGGCTTTGATGGTGCGGGAAGGAGAAAGATATAAAAGAATATTTAGAATCATGTGTCCCGCGAATACGCCGATACTGAAGCCAAATACATTCACAACACTGAAGAGCGGTACATATCCGGCAAAGTCATCCAGGCCGAGGATGAAGGGAACGGTGAAGGCGGCCACAAAGAGGGGCCAGAATCCTTTTTTTATCTCATCTTTAAGACGCAGATCCGGGATCACGTGCTTCAAGATAGGGGCGATGGCTTTATTAACCTTGCTCAAACCATGCTCAAACCATTCGACCGTATGACGAAACCAGCCGGGCATGCGACTATCCTGATCTTTCGCGTGTTCCAGGCTGTCTTCGGCGAGCTTAAAGAGGACAAGGGCGGCCACGAAGATCATGAGAGCCAATAACCACTTTATTTCTTTGAAGAAGGTCCAGATCAACAAAACGATTAATGTTCCTGCGGCATTCCCAAACGCTGTTCCGATTTCGATGGCCACTCGTCCTTTCCAGGTGGGGTATTTATCCATCAAACGACCGATGTACATGGCAAAATCAATGGAGGTCTTTAGGTAAATTGTAAGACCAATAAGAACGTCCCACCAACGAAGCTGCAGAAGAATGTCGGTGGTCGTGAAGTGATTCAGTCCCAATATCTCCAAAAATAGAAGGCCGACAAGCGCCAAGAATACGACAACCGTGAGCACAAGAGGAATGATCTGGCGCTGAAAAAATGATTCTTGCATATCTGACAGTATGGTAACATACAGAATATCTTTATGAGCAAATATCTTTCCGTTTCTCTCGTCCTATCGGCCGCCCTCATTATTCCCGCTCCCATACTGGCTGTATCAATGGCTCCCCAAAAACCTGCTTTGCCGGTTATGCGCGCCCCCGCTCAGACAACTCTTACTTTATTCGTTATTCGGGTCAGAGGTACCGTCATCACCGTAAAGACACCAGACAAGAAGACATACACGCTCAAACTTGCCCCCAAGGCATCGCTTGCAGGCGCAAACGGGAAGATCATCCCTTCAAAAGAGTTAAAGGTCGGCAATGAGTTACGCGCCATGGGAGTAGTCAAAGGATCGACTTTCACAGCTTCACGATTGCGAGTTGTAACAAGCACAGGATCGGTAACCGCACCCACACAAGCACCCGCACCCACAAACACCTTCACCACCACACAAGTCGCTGCGCACAACAGCGCGAGCGATTGCTGGAGCATCATTAATGGGAGCGTATACAATCTGACAAGCTGGATCAACAAACACCCGGGGGGTAGTCAAGGCATTCTTAGCATCTGCGGAAAAGATGGTACGTCCGCGTTTCAAGGTCAGCACGGAAGCAACGCCAACGCGAAACAGACGTTGGAGACATTTAAGGTTGGGATGGTGCAGAAATAATCTTTTTACTCAATCTACCTTCATCAGTATGGGAGAAAAACCCCCTGAACGCCCCTCAAACGTCATCCCCCTACCAAAAAAAGAGACCCGTCCTCCTCGTCCGCTTATTGAAGTTGAAGCACATCCATTTTCGGTGGAAGAAGTACGAAACAATCTTGCAACTTTAACGGGGATAGAATCCGCGAAGTTGATTCCAAGAGCCGAGAAGAGAAATGCTCAGGATCAGCTCATTGGCGTTGAATTTACCATTGAAGGTGATCCAGACCATTTGTACAATTTTACCGCCAAAGGCACTCACGCAAAGGGGCATGAGAGCCCCGTGACCGCTATCGATTGGTCCACGTCGGACTATATGACTTGTGAGACCGTTGCTGAATACATAAAGGGAAGCTGGGTAAAACTTCAAAAATAAGGACTCCTCTGTTATTCTACTCACCAATCTTGACGTAGAGGTCAAAAACCGATATTCTCGTGGCGCCTTATGGCTCCTTCGTCTATCGGTTAGGACAGCGGCTTTTCAAGCCGTTAAGAGGGGTTCGACTCCCCTAGGAGCTACCAA
>CAZLRU010000012.1:0-38119 GCA_964562155.1 uncultured Gammaproteobacteria bacterium | reverse complement strand
GAGGCACGTTTGTGCCGGAATAAAGAAGGCGCTAAGATCATTCCGCTATGAAGATTTTCGGTGTTTCGGTCGAGGGGGAGGGGAAAGAGGCTATTCTTGCTCGCATCCAAGCATCAGAGGCTGCGCTTTGGATTGTGACAGCAAATCCTGAGATTTTATTGGTGGCACGTCAAGATTCTTCCTATAAACAGATTTTGAATCAAGCGGATCTTCGATCGGTGGATGGGGTTGGATTGGAGTGGATAGGTAGGTTCTTCGGTCAGTCTTGGACGCGGGTTACGGGTGTTGAGTTGGGTGAATCTTTATTAAACTGGGCTCATGAACAGGATTTGCGTGTGGCGTTGATTGGAGGGAGGTCCAAGATTGCGGAGTTGGCGGCGGCTCATTGGCGAGCGCTTTATCCTGGGTTGGCCTTGATTGCTGAGCGGGGAGGAGTGGTGCAGACGGATGGGATAGATGATGAGATGGGGGAAGAAGCGCGCCATCGCTTAACCTTGTTTGCTCCTCAGATTGTGTTGGTTGCCTTTGGTCATCCTAAGCAAGAGCGTTGGATTGCTCGTCATATGGCAGACATGCCAGGCCTCAAGGTTATTATGGGGGTGGGAGGGGCGTTTGATTATTGGGCGGGAGAGGTAAAACGTGCTCCACAGGTTATGCGTAGATGGGGTCTCGAGTGGTTGTGGCGCGTGATTCACGAGCCAAAGCGTATTCTGAGGATTGTGAGAGCTGTCATCATCTTTCCTGTCTTGGCCTTTGTTGATAGATTTCGAGCATGATCCCTTCCCTCTCCCAACGTATCCAAACCCTCCCCGCTTCTTCGATTCGGAAGTATTTGCCGATGGTCGAGGAGTTGCGTGTTCAGGGGGTTACCGTTTTTACCGTAAATATCGGCCAGCCGGATGTGGCGACATCGTCGATCTTATTTGAAGCGATGAAGTCATTTACTGATCCGGTGCTTGGGTATGCGCCCAGTGCAGGAGAGGATGGGTTGCGCCAAGCGATTTGTCGGTATTACAGCCGTTTACATATTTCCGTTTCGTTCGAACAGGTTTTAGTTACGATCGGGGGCAGTGAGGCATTGATGGCGGCCTTCGATCTTACGTGTGATGTTGGGGATGAAATGATCGTTTTTGAGCCATTTTATACGAATTATCGATCGATTGCGGGGTTAAAAGGGGTTAGGATGGTCTCGGTTTCAACCTCCCTTGAACAGAATTTTGCCTTACCGTCTCTGAGTGATATTGAAGCAGCGATCACAGAGAGAACAAAAGCGATTCTTATTTGTAACCCTAGTAATCCAACAGGATCGGTGATCCCGCGCGAGACATTAGAAGCATTAGTTGAGTTGGCCCGCCTCCGCTCCCTCTTTCTTATTGTCGATGAGGTCTATCGTGAGTTTGTATTTGGTACTGAGCGTGCGACCAGTGTGCTTGAGATCCCAGGATCGGCCGAAGTCGCGATCGTGATTGATAGTGTTTCAAAGCGATATTCGGCGTGCGGAGCGAGAATTGGCTGGTTGGTTCTTCGACGAGAAGATCTGGGAGCTGCTGCATTGAAATACTTGCAGATGCGTTTGTCGGCCTCGACGCTTGAACAGCGCGCGTTGGTTCGTGTGTTGGACGAGGGGGAGTCGGATATTCAGCGCGCCAAGCAAGAATATGCTCGACGTCGTGATATTGTTTTTCGTCTTCTTCATGAAGCGAGTATTCCGTGCGGGTATCCAGCGGGCGCGCTTTATCTGATCGCGGATATTGGGGTTGATGCCGAAGCATTTACCCAATTTATGTTGAAAGACTATTCCGGCATCGTGTCCGATCGCGAGACGGTGTTGGCGACCCCGGCACAGGGCTTTTATCTGACGAGTGGAGCGGGGAAAACGCAACTCAGAATTGCGTATGTGATTGAGGAGGTTTCTCTGGAAAAAGCTATCAAGCATTTAATCAAGGGCAGGCAGGAGTTTATGGAAAAGCAGAAAAGCGCAACCGGCGAGTAAAGAGCGGTGAGGGCTCTTGCGCGGTGCGCTTCAGAGATGTTTGGACAGGAGGTAGATAATAAGGGCTGCTTCGGCAATGTATAGCGCCAGATACCAGTTCAAGTTCTTTGCTTCCGAGAGAGCTTCTCGGCGGATCTTGGCTCGTTCCAACGAGTCGGGTGTTCGACCGTGGTACAGCTCGAACAGCTCGAGTCCTCGTTGTTCGAGGGTATGCGCGATGAGCTTTACTCGTTGTTCAGAGTCTTCGTCGAGGTACGGCATCGGTCGTTCCTCTTCCTCCTTCCCTTGGTTAGTGAGTATGTTTAGACATGCTCTCTTGTCTGTCAATTGTTAAAAAAACAGAAAAGCGCATCCGTCGGTAGAGGAGCCGAGGTTCCGTCAGATGACGAATGGCTTCTCTTTGTGCGGTGCGCTATCGGAAGAGGTAGAGGATGACTAGGATGGCGACCAGCCAACAACCCGTGTCTTTTATGATGTCGATCATGACCCGACGTGAATTCATTGCACGCTCTCCTTGCTAGGGCGCGATCCCTATCATGGCGCAGAACCTTATCTGAAAAAGAGCATCTTGTCCATGCTCAATCTCATAGGATGTTTCGTTTTAGCCTCTTTTATGTTCGCAAGCGATATCCTTTTTTCAAGACCCAAATGAGTACTCCTACCATTGCTACTGCAAAGAGACAGACGAAGGCTAGGGATGTTAGAGGTGAGCCATCGGCATGACCGATGAAGCCGTATCTAAATCCGTCGATCATGTAGAAGATGGGGTTGATGCTCGAAATGCGTTGCCAGAACGGGGGGAGGATGTGAATCGAGTAGAACACGCCACCGAGATAAATCAGGGGGAGAAGGATGAAGGTGTTGAAGGCCCCAATGTGGTCAAACTTGTCCGCAAAGATCGCGACCAGGGCACCGAGCGCTGAGAAGAATGCGGCCGTTGCTAAAGCAATAATCAGCACGAAACCGAGATGAAGGGGGAAGGTCACTTGAAAGGGGAGCGAGATGAGCCAGGTAATGGTTCCAACCATAAGCGCGCGCACCACCCCGCCTAACGTGTACGCAAGAGCGGTTTCCGTCGCGCTTAACGGTGAAACAAGAATGTCGACCAAGGCATTATTCATTTTTGCGATAAAGATGGATGAGCTCGCATTTTGAGCCGCGTTATTGACGATGCCCATCATAATGAGACCCGGGACAATGAAAGAAAGATAGGAGATCCCGGTTCCAAGATTGATCTGTTTACCGAGAGAGACGCCGAAGATAACGAGGTAAAGACCCGTTGTGATGACGGGCGTAAAGATGGTTTGCATCCACACGGAGAGAAAACGGCGAATTTCTTTGGATAACAAGGTTTTGAAGGCGAGAGAAGGCATATGGTGAGTATCGAGAATAGTCCAAAAAGTGGCTAGACGGAGGTGTACTTCAAATAAATATCCTCTAGCTTGTCGATACCGGTGGTTTTTTTATGGCCGGCAAGGGTATCGATGGCTTTGAGTTCGCCCTTGGCTATGATGGCGATGCGGCCTGAAAGAGCCTCGACTTCTTCCATGTGATGCGTGGTAAGTAGAATTGTGGTTCCGTTTTTATTGAGTTCGCGCACAAAATCCCAGAGTTCTCGACGAAGTTCGACGTCGACGCCCGCAGTCGGCTCATCGAGGATCAAGAGTTTTGGTCGATGAACCAGCGCTTTGCCGACAAGTAGGCGTCGCTTCATACCGCCGGAGAGTTTGCGTACGGAGGTATCGGCGACGGAAGTAAGGGAAAGTCGTTTCAAGATTTCATCCGTCCAACGATCTTTTTTCTCCACGTTGAAGAGACCCGCTTGAATTTCTAGAGCCTCACGAGGGGTGAAGAAGGGATCGAAGTTTACTTCTTGTGGGACGAGCCCGATCATTTGTCGCGTTTGTTTATAGTCGTTGACAACGTCTTTTCCAAACACCTTGGCGGTTCCGCCGGTTGGATTCACTAACCCGGAGATCATTCCTATGGTGGTTGATTTGCCCGCTCCGTTGGGGCCGAGAAGGGCGAAGATTTCGCCTGGTTGAATTTCTAAACTAATGCCTTGTACGGCACGAACGGGTTGCCCTGTTTTTTCGCGAGGTGGAAAGGTTTTTTCGAGATGATCGAGATGAAGAGCTGGGTTCATAGGCTGCAAGGAAAGAGGTGAATAGGGGAGCAACGCTGGGGTATTAGAGAAAACTAGCTTGTCCTTTTACCGAGAATGGGGTGCCGTCTCTTAAGCATTTTAGGAATGTTGTTACCGATTCATCGACATGGATGTGATGGGATTGGATGGGTCGGGTGAGCGTTATGCCTTCCAATGTTCGTGAGCGACTGAGGGCGACGTACACTTGACCATGAGCAAACGCCCCACGTTCCAGATCTATTACTAGTTTATCAAAGGTTTTTCCTTGGCTTTTATGGATGGTGACTGCCCAGGCGAGTCGGAGAGGAATCTGTTCGAAGCTGCCGAGTTTTTCCTGTACGAGGAGTTTTGTTTCTTCGTCGTATTTGCTTTGAAAGAGGGTCCAGGCGTGTGTTCCTAAGACCACTTGCGTCCCATCGTCCAGATCAACCGTCACGCTGATGTCGTTTAGATTTGAAACCGTTCCCAAGCTTCCGTTTACGTAGGTCCCGGCGCTGTCATTTGCAACACACATCACCCGAGCTTGCTTTTTGAGGAGGAGGGTTTCGTCGGTGGGCGCATCTTTGGTTTTAAAATCTCCATTGGTAATGGCATTGTACGTGTAGGTGGGGGAAGGGAGGGCTTCCAGGTGCTGGTTATTGATGAAATCGGCTTGATCATTGGTCGTTGTTAGAATGATTTCATGATCTGTTGAGGGGCGGTGGGGTTGGCAACGGGTATTGAGGACCGCCAGGTCTTCTCGAGCTGGGCGTTGATCACGAATGCTGTTTAGTAGTCGGATGAACTCCGGGTCCGTTTGGCGGTAGATGGTTTCCAGTTCGATAAAGTTGAACTGTGAGGTGGCTAACAGGGTCTGCACGCCGTGTGAAGAGAAAAAATAGGGGGTTTCGTAGGCTTTAAGAAAGGCTTCTTGTTCGTTGCGAGAGAGGACGGGTGGGAGTTGAGCGAGGTCGCCTATTGCGATGATGCGTTTGCCGCCAAAGGGCGCAGGACTGTTGAGAGCGGCTTGCAGAAAAACATCGACGCAATCTAAGAGATCCGCGCGCACCATCGAGATCTCATCAATAATGAAGCCGTCGATTGCTCGCAGAAGAGGGTCTTCGCGACGAGCGAGTCCGCGACGTTTTGCGTCTTTTAGGGTCATGCCGGGGGCAAACCGAAAAAAGCGGTGAATCGTTTCCCCACCTACATTCAGCGCGGCTACCCCTGTTGGAGCAAGGATGGGGAAAACGAGCGAGGTTTCGTCGCGGAATGTGCGTAAAAGTGTGCTTTTGCCTGTGCCGGCTCGCCCGGTGATAAACACAAACGGAGCCCCTTGTTCCATGAGGTGTAATGACTCGATAAAAGCCGGTGAGCGTTCGATGTGAGAACTCATGTAGGTGTTTTATGTTTTTCTTTGTCCTCTTAAAAAATCTTGCCCTTTCATGGGTTTTTTTCCTTCCGGTTGCACCTCGGTTAGACGTAATGATGTTCCTTGTTTACAGGCGACGCAAGGCAGATCCTTGTCGTTGAATAATGTGTTTGGGAGTTCGGAGGTGGGAGGGCCGAGTTCGGCTTTTAAGATCTTTAAGCGTTTCCCTTCCAGTTCAAGGTAGGCGCCGGGCCAGGGCTGGTAGGCTCTTACGCGTCGCTCGAGTTCTTCAGCGGTCCGCTCGACAGGGTCGAGTTTACCGTTTTCGCGCGTGAGAATTTTTACGAAGGTGGCTTGGGAGTGGTCCTGTTCTTTGGGAGTAATGGTTTTTTCTATATAACCGATAATGGTATCGGCTAGGAGGGGAGCGCCTTTTTGGCTGAGACGATGATACAGCATGTCAGAGGTATCGGTTGGTTCAATCTTCTCTTCAAGTTGGTTGAGGATCGCGCCGTGGTCCATTTTTGCATCCATTAACATGATCGTCGCTCCCGTCTTTCCTTCTCCTTCAATAATTGCTCCTTGAATAGGGGAAGCGCCTCGGTATTTTGGCAGGAGAGACCAATGGAAGTTAATAGCTCCCAGTTTTCCCACGTCTAATAATGCTTGGGGCATGATCTGCCCAAAGCTTGCGACGATGATGAGGTCCGGTTGTTTTTCTTTGAGTTCCGCGATTACTTCTACGGGCTTAACGCTTTCGTATTGAAAAACAGGTAACCCAAGGTTTAGAGCCGTTGTTTTGATGGGGGGAGGGGTGAGTTCTCCTTTTCGTCCAACGGGGCGATCGGGTTGCGTCACCACGCCAACCACTTCAAATCGTTTATCTTGGGCGAGTGTTTCTAAAAGAGGAGCGGAAAAGCTTGCGCTCCCAAAAAAGAGCATACGATAGGCCATACGATTAGAGGGTGATTTTTTTACCAGATGTTTTATCAAAGATCTCGAGAGCTTTATCGATGTAGAGAATGCCGTTCAGATGGTCAATTTCATGTTGAAAGACCGTGGCAAATAATCCGCTGACGTCCATTTCTACTTTGCGTCCGTGCCGATTCAGGGCTTGCAGGCTGATCCGCTTATGTCGACGGACCATTCCGTACTTACCTGGCACGCTTAGACATCCCTCTTCTCCGACCGTGGTTGCTTCTGAAGCTTTGGTGATTTCTGGATTCAAGAAGGCGGTTGCCCCTTCTTTTTTGAGGTTGACGATGATTGCTCGGATGTTTTGTCCGACTTGAGGGGCGGCGATTCCGATCCCATCTTCCACAAACATCGTTTCAACTAAGGTATCTAAAAACTGCTGAAATTCCGGCGTCGTAATTTCTTGCAAGGTGAGCTCTCGCGAACGTTCGCGTAAGGAGGGAGTTGGATCGGTTAAAACGGGAAGCGTTGCCATAGCGATGAAGGCTAATTCTAGCGTAAAAATGCCACAGGGTCAAGGTCTATGATGGCTCCTTGCGCACAGGGGGTCAAGTGATGGACGAGGCTCTCTTCTGAGACATCGGCTGGCAGAACCAGATGGATGATCCAGCGTTGTCCTTGAGAGCTGGGTTGATGCTCTGCGGGGAATGGCCCGCGCCATGTGCCTTGAGTAAATCTATTGTTCTTTAGCAATTGTTGGTTTTTTGTGAGCCATTTTTGGGCGGTGTCTTCTGAACCTTTGATAATGATTTTTACAAGTCGTTGGGCTGGGGGATAGCCGAAGGTGTACCGTTCTTGCCGTTCTTGCTCAAAGAAATCTTTCATCCCCGCCTCTGTCCACCAGCGCTCGAGGAGGGGGGCGAGGTCCTCTCGACATTGTAGGATGAGGTGCCCGTTAGCCTGGTGGACACGATCAGCTAACCGTCGGACCGCGATGCATTGTCGTTCTCGTCGACGAATATCTTCCCCGGCTCCTAGCAGACCTGTTTCCGTTACCACAACGAGTGGAGCATTGGGCAAGGGTTTTTCTAGTTGTTTGGCGGTGGTATTGCGCCATTCTACCTCCGTCTCAGGCAGGGCTTTTTGCCAAATAGATTGTAAGCGCTCGATCCCCGGTAAGCTACGACTGAGATCTACCCCTCCACACGAGGGGCATGTCTCTGGCATAGGGAATGTTTTGTGACAACGTCGACAGATGGCTCCTTGTTTATTGGCTCCCAGGCCCGAGCCACAGTTCTGACAATTTGCTTGCCACTGACAATCTCGACAGCTTAGTCGTGCGCTTGTGCCTTGGATAGGGTGAATAATGATTCGTGGTCCCTCGTATTCGGTGAGCGCGGTTAGGGTGGTGGCTTGAAGGAGGGGGATTGTTGATCTCCCGTGCGGATGATGAACGTGAACGGTTATCTTTCCCTGAATGGTGGGTGCTCCTGCTTGGGCGTGGAGAGGCGGGGTGAGACCAAGGCTTTCTACTCGGGTATTTTTATGTTGCGCGTACCATAAAAGGAGCCGTCGGGCATCGTAGCGCGGAGCAAGTTCATCTTGTTTGTGATCGTCTTGTTCCGGTTCATCGAGGAGGGCGAGGTCACTTTCGCCTGCGAGCCAGGCACCTATTTTTGTTGTAATCAAGCAACCGTTTGGCTGTGATAAGAACGTTGTCCAGATGTGGAATGCTTCCCCGTCTGATAGATCGCTATGCAGGATGCCCGCTTTCGGGATCATGGCTAGAAGGTTTTCCGCACGGGTTACCCAGGGAGTAACAACTAAAACCCGTTTGGTGGCGGATTCTTTGATTGCTCGATGAATGAGTTCTTGCCAGGCTCCGGTTTGCCAGGTGCTCTCTAATCCGTTTGTGAGACGTGTTTGTGGTTGTATGTGGAGGGTAGGGGGGCGTTTGGGAAGGGTGCGTAACCAGCTTTTTAGAACCGATGGACGAGAAGAGAAGGTGCGAGCCGCCGTTACCTTAAGTAGTTCTATGACCGCTTTTGATAGCCGAATGTCGGCGTATGTTCCGTGGATGGGGAGAGCCTTTGTGGCAAATGGGGAGGTGGATTTGATTGTTGCTACCAGACCAACGGTTTTTCCTTTTCGAAAGGGGATAGAAACAAGATCTCCTACCTGGATATTTTGTTCGGCTGAAACACGATAATCAAACCCTTCGATGCCGAGGGGCGTGCGCATGACAGGGATGATCTCGGCAAATAGCATTTTAGGTATGTTCAAATAGAGCGGTCATGTAGCCGACGCCGAAGGGTGCCTCATAGCAGATTTCTCGCATGGTCCCGTTTACGTCTTCTAAGGCTCCCATGAGCATGAGGATGGGGGGGTACCCGCACTGATCGGCTTTTTTGCAGAGGTTCGGGTCCATGCCCAGGAGCTCTGCGTGATGACGGGTGACTATGGCTGAACGCACCGCTTTGTTGAAGGCTATTCCTTCCGGTGTTTCTCCGTGTGGGCTTTGACTATTTGTATGATGAGAAAGGTCGGCGGAGGCGATAAGGGCGATACGCGTGTTTTCACGCTGTAATAGTTGTCCAAGTTGCCTTCCGCATTCGTAGTGGGCTTGAGGAGCAAGAAGTGAGGGAGCGAGGGGGACTAATTTCCAGCTGGGGAGTTTAGAGGTTAAGAGTAAGAGAGGGATGGTAAAGCCATAATCTAATTCCGGTTGGCTGGTAAGCGTAAAGGGAATCTGTTCTTCACGCATACCTCTGTGGATGTGATCGAGGAGAAGGAAGTCAGCCTTGGCTTTCACTTGGGTGCCGTGGTCACCAAACTCTTTCAATACTCCTTCAAAATTGTCGTGCAGATTACCGCTAAAGGCATCGGGATACATGTGTGCGTGAGGGGAGATCATTACCAATGTATCCGGACGGGCTGCGTAAAGTGCTCTTTCCAACTCCGCATACGCTTTTAACGTATCCGCGAGGGTCTCTCGTTGTTCTTTTCCCAGTGTGGGTATAAGGAGAGGGGAGTGTGGAACGATCGCAGAGAAGACGATCATAGATGAGGAGGATTAAGGCGACGTTAGAGCGTCGGCCTGGGCTAAGATGAGACTGTTTTTATAGGGGTCGACCGGATCTCCTACGGGGTATTGAGCGAGTAAGCTTTCCGGAAGGGAAACGATATTTTTCCAGTTCCAACCCAACTCTTCAAACACTTTTCCGCTTGGGATGGGTCTTCGATGCCCATTTTCTATCACGTAGACATCTGAGCGTTTTGTTATTTGCACGAGTTCGCCGTCGTGGAGACGGTAAGGATCCCCGACCGGGAAGGTATTGAGTTGTTTTTGGCTGAGGATTCGTGGAGGTTGGCTTTTAAAGTAGAGGCTTACGAGTGCGCCGTGTGGTATCAAGCGCCGCGTTTCTTCTTCGATGTACCAAAAGGTTCCTTTTGGGTCTTTGGCCAGTAGTCCGGTGGGGTAGGCGCTTCTCAGGGTGATGTCTGAACCGTTTTCGTAACCCGCAAGTTCTTCCGGGTGTGTTTCAATTAGTTCATCTTCGTTGAATCCGAGTCGATCAAAAACGGTGTTGCTTACGATAAGACGTTTTTTTTGTCCGTCAATAAGATAGCGCTTCCCTTCGGTTTCAACTAAGGAGTAGTTGGCAAAGGCGATGGGTTTTCCGTCTGGGTAGCTTGTGAGTCGGCTGTCGTCGACGAGGACTATTTTGCTCGGATCGATCATGGAGGCGGCTACGGCTCGACTTCGGAAGGGGCGTTTTTCTCCAAAGCGAATGAGGTAAGCCTGTTTTGAACTTCTTCCTTGAACAATGGTTCCATCCGGGAATGTTAATCCAAACCAACGCCGCCAAATTCGCCACAGACTGAGATTGCCGGCGATGTGTGGGGTGTAGCTATAGAGCATGGCGGTGGCTTGGTTGTCCGGAATCAGGCGTGTTCCGTCGATCACCGTCTCTTTTCCGGGAGCGTAGCCAGCAATCGTTCTTCCTCCCAACAGGATTTGTTGGAGGTATTTATCGCGGTGTTGTTTGGCGGCCCATTCGAGTTGGCGAGCAAAGCCTTTAAAATCTTCTAGACTTGGGTCATTTTTTGAGCAGCTATCACATACTCCGTAGCCTGTGGCCCAATCGAGTTGGTTTTGACTGGGATTCCTGTCTTCGACGAGACTCTGCTCTTTTTGAAGAAGGGCAAGTAGGTACTTGGGGTTCATCTTATAACTTACAGCTACTCTCCAAATGATGTCTGTTGCTGATTTCTCTTGTCCATCAATATCCAGAAAACGCATTCTCCCAAGGGTTCCGCGACTATCCAAGAATTCTTGGATACGTTCGGGGTTCATATTTCCTATATCAAACAAGTCACGATCATCAAGAATGTGTTGGGGTTGGAACCCATCATCCAATGAGAGGAGAGGGGTGATTGTGCTGGTTGCTTGTGCCAAGACCGTCAGGGGCTGTATTGTACAGGTTAGTAACAAGACGACCCATGCGATGAAGTGGGTACCGGATCGATGCGTCATTTATCTAGTATATCATGCCAGAATCCTCTCTCAAATTATGGAAGAACCAGCCACTCTTGTGTGTGGTCTTCGCGACACTTTCTTTGATTTTTTTGGTCACCTCAATGGTTTTGCCCCTTGTGGAGCGAGGGCGGTATGCTTCTCCGGATGAAACGGCAGTTGTTCGGGTCGCGGAGCGTCTGGCGCATGGTCAGAGCCCACGAATCGATGAGCCGCTTGCGGTTACGTACCCCTGGTTGCATCCCCGTAGTTGGGTGAGTCATGGAGCGGCGTTGGTTCCGGTTGGGTTCTTGGGTTGGCCTCTTGTTCTTGTTCCGGCCGCGTTTGTTGGATCTTGGATGTTGCCGTGGCTGGCTTGGCTTTGGTTTATTTCAAGTGTCTACCCCTTTTATCAATTGTTGCGACGATCGTTCTCCGGGCGTAGTGCGTATCTTGGGGTGTTAGCGATGGTCGCTACCCCTATGGTTTTGCTGTATGCAAACCGTTCGCTTTTTCCCAATCCTGCGGTCTTGGCCGGCGCTCTTTGGAGTCTGTGGTTCTTGGAGTCCTTGAAGAAGCGGCCTTCGCATGCTTGGCTTGCTGGTTTGTGTGTGGGGATAACGATCATTATTCGTCCGATTGAACTTATCTGGATTTTGCCTTGGTGGGTTTGGAAGGCTCGAGATGTGCAATGGTCGAAATCTCTTGTGGTAGCCATGGGTCTTCCCGTTCTTGTTTTGCTGGGGGTGTTTTTGTCTTTGAATGCCCATGTGTATGGAGGTGTGTGGGCTATTGGCTATTGGCTACGGGATAATCCTTATCTGAATACAAAAATGGTTCTTTCCGATTCTCAGGGAATTAAGCACCTTTTTCCGTTTGGTCTTCACCCACGTGCCATTCTTTGGAATCTTCGTTCGTTCACGTCCTCTTTTCTGTGGCCGAGTCTTTTGTGTTTATTGGGAGCCTTTACTTTCTTTTGTTCGCGCCTTTCTTCTCCCGCGTTGATTTTTTATCGGGCCCGTTCCTACGCCGTTGTCTGGCTCTCTGCCTGGACGGGAGCGGTCCTCTTAATGATCTATGGGAGCGGCTTGTATCAAGATCATGTTCAAGCGGGTGCCGTCACGGTGGCTAATTCTTTTCTTCGTTATTTATTGCCTCTCGCTCCGCTTACGGGCCTTGCGGCTGCCTATCTAGCTGAGCACGTTCAAGCGAAGCGAACTCAGATGATTGGCTTGTTGTTGCTGGTTTTGTATTCCGGTTTTGGTCTTTACGCAGTTGCTTTTAAAGATGATGAAGGTTTGTTTGCTACGCAACGAGAATTACGTAGGTATGTTTCCATTCATGATCAAGCTACGCACTTGTTTCCTGCTGGGAGTGTGATGATCTCTGATCGTTCAGACAAACTGTTTGGTCCTGAGTTGCGAGTCGTTTCACCTACGCCACCACTATCCGAGATTCAGCGACTGGTGCGTGATTCTCAAGCGGCTCTTCAAGTTGGGTTATTTGCTCGTCCTTTATCTCAGCGTGAACGTGACGAAGTGCGTCGTTTTGGGCTGGAAGTGTTAGATATGGGTGTGTTTGGACGTGAGCACTTGTATCGAGTCATTTCCCGTTAATTCCGCGTTATATGCATTCCTCATGGCGTACCGTGTATCTCCTTCCTTGGATGGCGGCTGTGGGAGTTTTATTTTGGTTGTTGTTTGTTCGTATTCCGCCTTCAGGGGTTCGTTCTTTTATCGTGGGTTTGGACGGTCGGAGTCCGTGGGTGAACACCTTTTTACCCGGCCAGCGGGTGAGTGATGTAGGCCTTCAGCCGGGAGGATGGGTTGGTCAATCCATTTATGATGAGCCGGTATACGAGACGCTGAGGTTACCGGGTGTGTATCAGCAAGTCACGCTGGGTTTTGAATTTCGTCCGCATGATCAGCCGTTCATGGATCTTGGGCTTACGCATGAGCCGGCGGCTGATATTTCGATTCAGCCGCTTTGGAGTCAGGTTCTCGCACAAGGATGGCGGCGTGTAGTCTTGGGGGGAAGACAAGGATATGTGCGAGAGGGAGCCCCAGACGAGGCGTTGGCGGAACAAGACATGAATAAGCTTTTGGTTTGGCACGCGTCTAGCACCGTGCCCGCTTATCGCGATGCTGTCTTTCAGGAACGTCGTTTCATGACCGCGCTTCGCGGATCCTATGATCTTCATGCGATCCCGGTTCAAGATAAAATAACTTTTCAGCTCCAGATCCAAGACATTAACCGTCGTCGTCAGAATGGAGCGGTGGTTTTTACATTGAGTAAAAATGGTGAACTTTTGTGGTCAGAGGCTCTGAGCTTAGCTGGTTCGCGCGATGACCGCCCCTCGGCCGTTTATACTAAGTCGCTGTCGTTTGATCATTTAGATGCGGGTGTTTATAAGCTTTCCGTGGTGGCTGACGATGACATCTTTACTCGAAAAATCAGCTCTCCTCTTCAGCATTGGGTGATCGGTCCTCGATTATATTTTGGTGATCAGGTTGGGTATGCAACCACCACGTTGCCCGGAATTGCCTGGACGAATGCTCAGCATATTCAATTAGAAACGTTTCACCCGGAGGGCCGTCAGGTGGTCACGTTGGGAGGGGCGTCGGTTGAGGTAAAGGAGTTACATCAAGAATATTTACTAGATAGGCTTCCGCAAGAGCGAGGGGGGATACGGTTGGTTCAGGCTCCTAAGGGGGATGTTCGATTATTGGCTGATGGATACTTTTCGTTAGCTCCTGACTTGTTGTTTTTGCCCGCTCCTCGACGATTAACGGATGCCTCTCGTCCACTTGAGGAGGGGATTCAGGCTATTCTCACTCCCTACATTCCCCCGGTGCGTTTAGATGATGGTTGGTACCTTTCTTCGAGCACCTATCGTATTCAGCCTCGTCCCGGCACACTTCGTCTTACGTTGAGCGCTCCTAATCTTCAGGCTCGGCAGACGTCCTTGGATGTGCGCGCGGTCCGAGTCACCTATGTGCGTCCAGCCTTGTCGTGGCGCGATTGGGCTGAAGCGGTTTGGCGGGAATTAGCTTCTGCATGGCGAGCGTTATGACCTTCTCTCATTTTATTGCTGGACTCGTTCGTCATACGGGGTATGCGTGCTTAACATTGGCCGGTCTTTTTATCTTATCTGAGGTCCTGGTGCCGGCCTTTGCGACGCCATATCTTAACCCGTATCTGTTGTTGGTGATTGGGATGCTGCTTGCACTCGTGGGGGGAAAGACGGTGTCTGCCCCTCGCTTAGGAAGAGTGGGGCTCGGCTTTTTGTTTGTTCTTTTGTTATTGATCGCTGTTTTTTCTCAGCTTTCTTTTGTGTATGTTGGAACCAGATGGTTGGCGTTTGGCGCCTCCTTTTTGGTGGTCGCTTTCTTTTTTGCGAGCGTGTATCCTGAAGACCTATGAACGATTGTCTTTTTTGTAAGATTATTGCCGGAGAAATTCCTTCCACTCACATTTACGAAGATGCTTTCGTGTGCGCATTTTTAGATATTCATCCTGTTCAGCCCGGTCATACCCTCATTGTTCCCAAGGTTCATGCGGAAACCTTACTTGAGGCCTCCCACGAGTCTTTGTTGGGCACGATGCAGGCGGTCCAGAAGATCGGCAGAGCGATCATGAGTGGATTGGAAGTGAAAGGATTTAATGTCTTTCAAAATAACGGCCAGGTGGCTGGTCAGTCTGTTTTTCATCTCCATTTTCATATTGTTCCACGCTATCCTGATGATGGGCTTGCGATGTGGCCTCATGGCGCCTATGCGTCTCTCTCTGAGGCAGCGGCTGTAGCTGAGCGCATTCAGGGTTGTTTATAGGAGCCCTAAGCGCCCCCTCTGATCAGAGGGGGCGCTTATTCATCTGTTTGTCGTTGCGATCCCTCGATCTGAGTGTCTGATAGGGGACAGACGACATCAATTATTCGACGGTGACGCTTTTAGCGAGATTACGTGGACGGTCGGGGTTGTATCCGCGTTCTACGGCCATGGCGTAGGCTATGAGTTGTAATGGTATGACACTTAAGATGGGTTGCAGGGGCTCCAGTGTTTTTGGAATGGTGATGATCTCACTGGCGTGCGCAGCAATTTCTTCAACTCCGTCGGGGGTGGTGATCGCAATGACCCGCCCTCCACGTGCACGGAGTTCTTGAATATTGGAAACGGTTTTTGAAAAGACGCTGTCTTTTGGGCACAGAACGACCGATGGCATTTGATCGTCTACGAGAGCGAGGGGGCCGTGTTTGATTTCACCGGCAGGGTAGCCTTCCGCATGGATATAGCTCACCTCTTTTACTTTGAGTGCTCCCTCGTAGGCGATTGGGGCGTGGTACTTTCTACCTAGAAACAACATGTTGGTTGCTCCTGCGTAGCGCTTGGCAATCGTCATGATCTCGTTCTTTTGCTCTAGAATCTTCTCGACCAAAGAGGGGAGTGATTCGAGAGCGGTGACGATCTCTGTTCCGTCGGTGTGTGATAGCTTGCGTTTTCGACCGAGGAGCAGGCTTAGCATGGCTAAGGTCGTGCATTGTGAGACAAAGGCTTTGGTTGAAGCCACCCCAATTTCTGGACCGGCGTGGGTATAGATGCCGGCGGTTGTTTCACGAGCAATCGTCGAGCCAACCACGTTTACAATTCCGAGCGCGAGCGCCCCTTTCATCTTTCCTTCTCGGAGAGCGGCTAATGTATCGGCTGTTTCTCCGGATTGAGAAATCGCGATTACCGCTGTTCGTTTGGAGATGACAGGATCTCGATAACGGAATTCACTGGCAATCTCTACGTCGGTAGAAATTCCCGCCCATGTTTCTAGGAGGTACTTACCTACGCAACCGGCGTAATAAGCCGTGCCACATCCAACCAGAATGATCCGCTCTATTTGATTGACTTCATCCATGACATCTTTGAGCCCGCCTAAATGTACCGTTCCTGCTTCTTTTGAAAGACGGCCGCGCATGGTATTGCGCAGTACCTCAGCTTCTTCTAAGATCTCTTTTAGCATGAAGTGGGGCTGACCGTTTTTTTGCACGTCTTCCAAAGACCACTCGAGCTGTTGAGCGGATTTTTGAATTTGGGCGGTTGTTTTTAGGGAGTGAATCCGCAGGCCTGTTGCGTCTATGCTCGCTAGCTCGTAATCATCCAAAAAAATGACCTGACGGGTATAGCTGAGGATAGCGCTTGGGTCTGAAGCAATAATGTACTCATTATCACCTATCCCTATGGCCATTGGGCTTCCTAGGCGAGCAACCACAAGTTCGTTTGGTTTTTGATTATCGATTACGGCGATTCCGTATGTTCCATGTACGTGTTGAACGGCTCGACTCACGGCGGTTTGGAGGCTTACGCTCGGGTCCTTCTTCTCTTCCTCTTCAATTAAATGAGCCAGTACTTCTGTGTCTGTATCGGAGGTGAAGGTATGTCCCTTGCTTTGCAGTCGACGTTTGAGGTCGGCGTAGTTTTCGATAATCCCGTTGTGCACGACGGCGATTCTTTGGCCGCAGTCCATGTGGGGATGGGCGTTTTCTGTGGTTGGTGATCCGTGAGTGGCCCAACGAGTGTGTCCGATCCCCGACGTGGCTCGTGGTGCAGCTTGAGTTTTTGCTTCCAATGCGTGGATAGGACCTACGGCGCGTTCTCGATAGATCCCCCCTTCTATATTTAAGGCGATTCCAGAGGAGTCATATCCTCGGTATTCTAAACGTCGCAATCCATCCAGTAAGACGCTAGTTGTTTTATCTGAGCCTAGATAGGCAACGATTCCACACATAGGAGTATGAATGATGGAGTTAACTGAGAGGGATTGTTATGCGAGAGAGCCTCTGTTATTCAAGGATGCGTTCCCAGATACCTTGTTCTGTTCCTTGACGAGCGCTGATATATAACCGTTTGTTGAATAACGTGAAGCTTTGGATGTCGTCAAACGTATCTAGGGTTGTGGTTTGTCGTCCATCTCTTTCATCCAGGCCCACACTGAATATATGGGTTTTGTCCGACAGAATGATCTGTCCTCCATTTGGGTCCCAGGCGGCTCCTATTAGCGGTTCTGCTTGTCGCCAAATGAGCATTGGATCGTGTTTGGGTTGCCAGATCCACGCTTCCCCGCCGTTTAAGAATAATCCTGAAGGTTCTTTTTCGTTGTTGGTTGTGTTCCAACGAGGGAAGTCTCCCCAGATGTCTCCGGCGTAGGCTTTTGTTTGTGAAGGATCAAGAGCCATCCAATGTGAACGATGTCGATCTTTTAGGATGATCAAGGGTGAGAAGCGGGCGATTGGTCGCCAATCTATTTGGGGAAGTTGGTAGATCTTGTCTTGCAATGAGCGCTTTGTGAGCAGGAGGACGGGGGGCGTGCCCGTGGTTTGTAGGAGGAATTCCGCGTCTTGAAACACCGTGGTGGGAGGGAGTTGTTCTCGTGATAATCGATTGCTCGCGGTTTGTAAGCGCGTCATGGCGATATCATCGCTACCGAGCAATGTTTCATCTGTTACCCAGTCGTATAACCCTTTTGGAAGTTGATTGAGTTGCAGGTCCGGATCGATGGTTCCCCAATAGCTAGCCTGTGTGTTATCTATGCCATTGAGTACAAAAGATGTTCCATCTTTATTCCAGCGAACAGATTGAACGGTGAGGGGGTCTGTGCTGGAAACCGAACGGGTTTCGTAGAGTATTGGTTTTCCCGGACGTAAGCGTCCGATCTCGAGTCCCGTTGTTTTTTGTGTCAGGGTGGTTATCCAAGTTCCGTCTTCTGTATTCGTGAGGTGGCTCACGTCTTTTGTAAGAAGGAGGGTGGGCTGACGGATGGCCCAGAGGCGCACTTGATTGGCGAATGCGACCTGTTCCGTGAGGATGTTCAGGCGTTTTTCCCAACGGCTATAGCCGTTTTTTTCTACCGTGACGGTATGCCAACCTGGAGCTAGGGTTTGAAAGGTGTAGGGGATGGTTTTGCCGGTGTCTGTTCCATCTAGCCAGATACGTGCGCCTTTTGGTGTCCCATCCACGATTAAGACGCCGTTGCGTTCCACCATTCTTTTTTTCACGTTATACGTGTAGCCGGCGGTATAGAGGACGAGTAACGGCCCTAGCGCAAAAAACACCAACGCATATAGCCATGGCAGCAGACGACGAATGAAAGGAGGTTTATACATGTGGTCTCGACAGGGAATACTCATCACGGTACACTAGCAATGATTTTTCGTCATCAGGATTAGAGGGTGTCATAAGGGAGGTTTATGTAAGGCTCTTATTATCGCACGTTTGTCTCTTGTTGCTGTTTTTCTTTTATGAAGATGCTTATAAAAGGTGGTCAGCGTTTGCAGGGCTCAATTTCTATTTTGGGTGCTAAAAATGCTGTCGCTCCTCTCATTCCGGCTACTCTTCTTGTGAAAGGGGAAGTTGTGTTTTCTAACGTTCCTCGTCTCACTGATTTGGAGCAGTTGCTTGAGATTTTGCGTGGCATGGGAGCCGAGGCTGAGTGGGTGGGGGAGCACACACTCCGTTTGAATACCAAGACGGTTGATCCTGACAAGCTGGATCCGAAGCAGATGAAGCGGATGCGTTTTTCTATCCTGTTGTTAGGGCCGCTCTTGGCGCGTTTTCGTCGTATCATGGTTCCTGAGCCGGGAGGGTGCACGATTGGGAATCGCCCTATCAGCGCTCATTTGGATGCGCTGACGGCTTTGGGCGCATCTATCGAGCAGGATGAGCGCGGCATTATGTATATGGAGGCCCAGAGGCTGACGGGGGCTTATGTTATTTTGCCGGAGTTTAGTGTTACGGCCACAGAGAATCTCATTATGGCGGCGGTGGTCGCAGAGGGAAAAACGTCTATCCGCATGGCGGCGGCTGAACCACATGTGCAGGATTTGTGTGAATTCTTGCGAGCGTGTGGAGCAAAGATTCAAGGGATCGGTACGCATTCATTAGAGATTACCGGTGTTAAGCAATTACAGGCTCCCAAGAAACCCTGGCGCGTGGTGCCGGATATGTTGGAGGTGGGAACCTTTGCGGTCGCTGCGGCTCTTACAAAAGGCGAGCTCGAAATTAAGGGGGTTGTCCCTGAGCACTTAGACGCGATTCAGAATGCTCTTAAACGAGCAGGGGTGCGTTATGAGCTTGATAAGCGCTCTTTATTTATTCAGCGAACTTCGCGTTATGAAGCGTTCAAGCTTCAGACGATGATCTATCCCGGCTTTCCTACGGATCTACAGGCGTTGTTTGGGCTGCTTGCGACCCAGGCACACGGCACCTCGTTTATCCATGACCCATTGTTTGAGGCGCGGATGGGATATATCAATGAATTGGTAAAGATGGGGGCAAATGCGGTCATCGCTGATCCTCATCGTGTCTACATAACGGGGCCCACCCCGTTGCGTGGTACGGAGATTCGTAGTTTGGATTTGCGTGCGGGAGCCACGATGGTTTTGGCTGGGTTGATTGCAGAGGGCGAGACGCTTATTCACGATGCCGAAATGGTCTATCGAGGCTACGAACGATTAGACGAACGGCTTCGTTCCTTAGGAGCGGATATTACCTGTCTTCACGAATGATCTATGCAAGAATTATCCCCTCGTGTTTCGTTGGCGGTTCGAGGTCTTTCCTTGGCTGCTTGTGTGTGTTTGGGAATTGCGTTGGGCGTTTCCTTTGAGCGTTTACGCGTTACTCATGCGTCCTCTCCGATTTCCAATTACACGCATGATGGTCGCGTTCTTGGTCAGGGCCAGATTCCTCCCGCTGACCTAGCAAAAGATGTTGATTTCCGTTTATTTTGGGAAGTGTGGAAAGATCTTCAAGAGCGTTACTACGAACAACCGTTGAAAGACAAGGATTTGTTTTACGGAGCCTTGAATGGCTTGGCGGCAGGGACGGGCGATCCATACACTTCGTTTTTTGAGCCACAAGCGGCTGAAGAGTTTACCGCGAGCATTAAGGGTTCATTTGGTGGCATTGGTGCGGAGATTGGTCTCAAGAAAGACGTCCTACAGATTGTTGCTCCGTTGCCGGATACGCCGGCAGCGCGGGCAGGTCTGTTGGCTGGGGATTTGATTGTCAAAATTGATGGTCAAGACACGAGCGGGATGACGGTTGATCAGGCGGTCCAAAAAATCCGCGGAGAAAAGGGGACGAAGGTTATGCTCTCTCTTTATCGCGAGAAGGCGAAGCAACCCCTGTTTGATGTCACGATTGTTCGTGATGTCATTCGTGTTTCTAGCGTGACCTCTAAAATGCTCCCGGGGGGAATTGCTTACGTTAAGATTGCCAGTTTTACGGAAGATTCTTCGCGCTTATTTGATCAAGCCGTAACTACTCTGTTAAAACAGCATCCGAAAGGCTTGGTCGTAGATTTGCGTAACGATCCCGGTGGATTATTGGACCAAGCGCAACGTGTAACAGCCGCTTGGGTGGGGGATAAGATCGTGGTGAAAGAGCGTCGGCAGGGAAAAATCGATGAAGAACTGCCTGGAATAGGGGTTGCTCGCCTTAAGGACATGCCGACGACGGTTCTTGTAAACCAGGGTTCAGCGAGTGCTTCAGAGATCGTTGCGGGAGCATTGCAGGATTATGGCCTTGCCACGTTGGTCGGGACAAAAACGTTTGGAAAGGGTTCCGTGCAAGAGGTTCGTGACTTTGAAGATGGTTCGGCTCTCAAAGTAACGATTTACGAATGGCTTACGCCGCATGACCGAACTATTCATAAAACGGGCCTCGAACCCGATGTCGTGGTTGAACAAACCCTTGAAGATTATGAGTCAAAACGAGATCCCGTCCTCGATCGTGCCGTCGGTATCCTTACCGGAGCCGCGACATCCACGCCTCGTGCGGTCCCAACCTCGACCACTCCATAATTACTCTCAACAGCGTTTACGCGTTGAGGTGGGAGCTGGGGGAATTATTTATCGTCGTCGTGAAGGTCGGCTCGAGTTTTTCTTTTTGCGCCACGGAAAAGGGCGTTGGACCTTTCCTAAGGGTCATCGTGATTTAGGCGAGAGTCTGGTTGAAACGGCTATTCGTGAGATCAAAGAAGAGGTTGGGCTCGTCAATCTTCGCTTTGTGGCCCCCATTGGAAAAACCTCGTTTCGTTTACGAAAAGAAGGTCAATTGATCGAGAAAAATATTCAATTCTTTTTGTTTGAGGCTTCGCCGGATGCAAAGGAGATTCTCACGGGAGAAGAGGCGATTTGGGAAGCGATTTGGGTTCCGGTGGAGCGGATTTTTGAGACCTGCGGGTATATGAATCTGGCTAAGCTGTTGGTGAAAGCTCTACGTATTATTAGTCAGGAGCAACGACGAGCGATGGGGAGAGGGTAGCGTCACTTTTTTTGTTATTTTTGGTATAATGGTTGGTAGATATGTCATCTTCTTTTCGCTCTTTTTGGATTATTGCATTGGCGGCTGGGTGTTTTTTTTCAGGCTCGGTTGTGGTTCGGGCCGAGGCTTCTTCTTCGGCTGCACTGGTGCCGCTTATCTTGCGTACGTCTGAAGGACGTTTTTTGGATATTCGCTCTGGCACTTCCGGTGCAACGGAGGCTGAGGTTCTTGCTCGTGTCGCTGGTACCTGGATGACTCCTGAGCCTTCACCTGTTCCCATTGTCACCGCTCCGGTCCCTGTCCCGTCTGTTGTTCCGACTCCGTCCGTTATAGATGCGACTTCACCCGCTTTTTTGCAGGGCTTAACTGCCCCTCCTGCCGTTCTTGCGGCTCGTCGAGCTCGAGGCTTGCTTGAGGCGGGGAAGGAGCCGATTGTATCCAGTACGAAGAAGCCGTCGGATTGGCGCACAGTGGTCTTAGCTCTATGGAATAAAGATACGGACGAGATTCGACTCGTTTCATTTGAAAAAAATGGCGCTTCCTTGAGAGGGGTTCCATCCGATCTTCAGATTCGTATCTTAGGGGGAAGTGGTTTTGATACCGATTATGCGATTACCCCTCCAAATTTACTAGTTGTAGGAGAGCGCTATCCTATTCTTGATACGACAACCGAGAAAAAAAAGACAACGTACACCCTTCGTCCTCTTGTCTATGTTCCTTCTGAATCATCGTTACGAACGCCCGCGGTGCTTGATTGGGGGAAAATTGTTTTGGATCGACTCGTAAACAATGTTGTCGCAGATTTGCGTCAACAAGCCATTCCCTCCCGAGCGTTTCCCGGCACACTGCTTGCTGATGCGACCGATCCCGTTGTGCTTAAGTCTATTATGGCGATTGAGCAAATGGATCGGGGTTCGGTGCGAACCGGGGCCGATAATCGCTTGGATCTTTTTTATCTTGAATTAGCCATGAATGAAGATCACGCGTTCCATTATGAAGTTTCTTCGGCGGGCGCCAACGGGTTATTGCAATTTATTCCTTCCACCTATGCTTCCGTTGTCAGTCACTGGCCTCATCTTCACCTGATCAAAGATTTTAAAACCGGCATGGCTGATTTACCCAATGCTATTCGAGCCCAGATTGCCTATTTGGACGGTGTCTGGTCTGATTTGCCTGCCGCGGCTCGTGACCCACGTGTCACCTCTCCTGAAGCTGCGCGCGCTTATTTGATCGCTGCCTATAATACGGGTGGAGTACGTGTTCGCCGGGCCATCTCTAAATTTGGGGAGGCGTGGGATCAGGATTATCGTGCTCAATGGGAGAAGCTTGATGCTAAACAAACCGACTTAGCCATTGCGATTAATCGTACCAAGAAAAAAGTGGCGGCAGAGAAGGTGGCTAGTAAAAAGAAAGCCTTGCAAAAGGATTTGGCCCAGCTACAAACACAACATGCGCAGGTGACGAGTCAGCTTACAGCCTTGGATCAAAGTCGCTTAAAAGCGGAAACGATCGGGTATTTACAAAAATATCGCTTGATTGCTCCTCGAATGAAGCAATCGGTTGCTGTAGCCATGGTAGTGAACTAAACTTTCATGGCGCGTAAGGTTTTTTTGAGGCGATCCACGATGGTTTGAGTGGTTTGAATGACGTTTTGTTCAAGAGCCACCACAAAGACGGAGCGTTCGCGAGTTCCGTGTCCGTTGAAGGTGCGAGATAATTCGGCGGCGGATAAAGGTGGTGCGGCGTGCAAGCTTACGAGTACGCCATCTTTTTGTTCGCTGAGTAATGCCACGACTTTTGCTTCTGGTGCGTACGATAATAATTCATCCACAACGCCATCGAGGGTGTCGGGGTGAGCGCCCGCTTCTAATCCATCGTTTAAGCTGAGGGTAGTCCACACTAGGCCTAGTTCACGATCCTGCTCTAAACGTGAGAGGGCACGTCCCCAGAGCTTCAAGGTGGCGACAGAGCGGGTGCGCCAGAGTCCGTGCACGATGGCTTCGCGATTCGCTCCTAGGCTTACAAGTTCTGAAGAGGCGGCCAAGGTTCTTGGAGTTACATGGTTGCTGCGGAAACTTTTGGTTTTGGCGATCATGCCGGCCAGAAGCGTGGTGGCTAATCGTTCTTCAAACAGGCTTGGTTGCCATTCGCGCAGCCAGTGATACAGGACCTCGGTGGTGGAAACCGAGTTCAGATCGATGACGTTAATCTGCCCCCAATATTCATTGCTTGGGCTACAATCGATATTAATAATATCAGTCCGATACAAGAACTCTGCTTGTTCGCGTGCCAGGGCACCAAGAGAAGCCATGTCCGGAGAATCAACCGCAATAACCAGATCGTACCGATCCGCTCCTTGATCTGCGCCTACATCTTGCAAGGTCCAGCTTCCATGTTTTGGGATGAGGGTAATATCAAGAATATTGTCCCGTACATCGTACATGAGCTCTGCGAGGGGGACTTTGCTCAGATTGACCCGTAAGTGAAAGCTATGTGTCGCTCCTGACTCTGCGCGTACCTCAACGCCTTTGGGAAAGATGTCGGGGTATTGTTTTGGATCCCAATGGGGGATGACGGCGTCAAAGGGCTTGTTTAAGCGTTGTAAAACGAGTCCTAAGGCGATCACGGATGCCAAAGCGTCCACCGAGGCATGTTCGTTGGTCGTAAGGAGGATTTGCTTGGCGCGAAGGATGCGTTCGGCCGCTTGTTGAAGGGGGTTCAATGCCATGAAAGAAGTAGCAAGGAATGGGCTAACTTATGCCATTATCGCCTGTGTGTCAATAGGGGTTGGTGGCCTTGTGGGCGGGTGAATTGGGTAGGCGGTGGGCTCCACTAGGCACGTTTTTTTTGTTCGCTCCGTAACTTGCTGCATTCTTATGTTTGCTTCGCATTGGAGATTGATAGCTTCGGACATACTCACTCTCAAAAAAGACGTGCCTAGTGGAGCCCTAGAGAGGGAGATAGGGGAAAAGGTGATGGGTATTTGGCAATCGTGGTTTTTTGCCTTAAACTCGTACCATTCTATGGCTCAAGATTTACCTAAAGCGTATAGCGCAACTGAGGTCGAGGCGGGGATGTATGCGGCTTGGGAGGCTTCTGGGGTGTTTAATCCCGATCGGTTGCCTGACCGGAATCAGGATGGGGAGCCGTTTGTGATCATGATGCCGCCACCGAATGTGACGGGAGTGTTGCATTTGGGTCATGCGTTGGAGAATGCGCTCATGGATACCATGGTGCGGTTTGAGCGCATGCGTGGAAAGAAAGCCTTGCTTGTACCCGGAACGGATCATGCCGCGGTCGCGACGCAGGCAAGGGTTGAGAAAACCTTGATGGAGAAGGGGATGAAGAATCCTCGACAAGAATTAGGGCGTGAAGGCCTTTTAAAAGAAATCCGAGCCTTTGCGGAAGATTCCCAGAGAACGATTTTGGGTCAGGTGAAAAAAATGGGAACCAGCTGTGATTGGTCGCGCTTGGCTTTTACGTTTGACGACGCACGCAGTCGAGCGGTTAATGAGTTGTTTTGCTCCATGTATCGTGATGGGCTTATCTATCGTGGTCATCGCGTGGTGAATTGGTCTGTGAAAGGGCAGTCCACGTGTTCTGATGATGAGCTGGCTTACGTTGACCGTCCATCCAAATTATATACGTTTAAATACGCGAAGGATTTTCCGATCACGATCGCCACCACTCGGCCAGAGACGAAGCTGGGAGACTCAGCCGTGGCTGTACACCCAACGGACAAGCGGTACCAGCAGTACATCGGCCAAACCTTTACGGTTGATGTTGGTGCACAAGCTCCGCTTAGTATCACGATCATTGCGGATGAGGGGATTGATCCTGCTTTTGGAACAGGGGCGTTGGGGGTAACGCCCGCGCATAGCCCGATTGATTTTGAAATGTATGAGAAGCAGAAAGCAAAAGGAACGCCGATCGGGCTTATTTCTGTGATTGGAACCGATGGAAAGATGACGGAAGCTACAGGGAAGAACTATCAGGGTCTTTCTGTGGAGGCGGCTCGTGAGAAGTTTGTTGCTTGGTTGCGGAACGAGGGGTTGTTGGAGAAAGAGGAAGATATTGTCCAAAGTGTTGGGACATCAGATCGCTTTGGTGATGTGATCGAACCTTTGCCACTGACGCAATGGTGGCTAGATGTAAATAAAATCATCCCTGGTCGGGGTAAGACCTTAAAGGATTTGATGCGTGAAGCGGTGACAACGGGCTTAGGGGGCGATCCCGCGGCGTGTGTTTCTATTTTGCCTGAACGGTATCAAAAGCTGTACCTAGATCGTATTGAGAACTTACGTGATTGGTGTTTATCGCGTCAGATTTGGTGGGGTCATCGGATCCCGGTTTGGTATAAGGGTGAGGAGTCGGTCGCTTCTGTGACGGCACCAGGGCCAGACTGGGAGCAGGATCCGGATACGTTGGATACCTGGTTTTCTTCGGGTGCTTGGACGTTTTCTACCTTAGGCTGGCCGGATAAGACAAAGGATCTAGAGTTCTTTCATCCAACGCAATGGATGACCATGGGATATGAGATCGTCTATCTGTGGCTCATGCGCATGATTTTGATGAGCGCGTATGCGCTGAACCAGATCCCGTTTAAGAATGCCTACATTCACGGTATTTTACGTGACGAGTCCGGCAAAAAGTTTTCTAAGTCTTCCGGAAATAATCTCGATCCTCTCGATATTATTCAAACGCATGGGTGTGATGCGTTGCGTTGGAGTGTCATGATTGGGACGACCCCAGGGAATGATTCGCGTTTTTATCAAGAAAAAGTTGATGATGCGCGTAATCTCGTGAATAAGCTTTGGAATATTTCGCGCTTTATTTTGACGAGTATTGGTTCTGATGTTTCTGCTTCGAAGTCTACGGTTCCTCTGACGATGGCTGACCATTGGATTCTGTCTCGGCTGCAAGAGGTGACGGGTTCTGTTACGAAGAAGCTTGAAACGTATCAATTTTCTGCTGCGGGTGAAGAGTTGCGTGAGTTTACCTGGAATGATCTGGCGGATTGGTATTTGGAAATTGCCAAAGTTCAAGGTCATAAATCTGAAATCTTGCGAGACATTCTGCAAACGGTCTTAAAGTTATGGCATCCATTTGTGCCCTTCGTGACAGAGTATATCTGGGGTTTGGCTGGCTTTGAAGGAAAACTTATCGTGGCTGAATGGCCCGTGTGGAATACCGCTCCTTGGCATGGAGGGGTGGGAGCGCGTTTTGAACCGTTTCGTTTAGTGGTGACGGACATGCGTCGGTTGCGGGCGGAGCAAAAAATTGAACCGGCAAAAGCGGTTGAGTTTGCGATTGTTTGCTCGACCGATATGCGATCGGTGATCGAAGAAAATGTAGCTTGGATGAAGCGTCTTACGAATGCTTCTGAGATTACGTTGATAGACGCTCTGCCGGCTGATTGGCCGTTGGTTGCCTCGGGTTCGACTTCCGTTGCTTTGAATGTGGCGGGAGCTGTCGATGTAGAGGCGGAACGGGAGAAAGCAAAGAAAGAGTTGGTTGATTTGGAAAAATACATTGCTTCTACTGAGCAGAAATTATTGAACACGGAGTTTACGGCTAAGGCGCCGGTAAAAGTTGTTGACGACATGAAGCATAAGCTGGATGAGGCCAAGAAGAAGGCCGAAATCTTGACAAAGAAAGCGAACGCGGGTTAAATGCCCCGCGATCGTTGGTGTCTGAAGCCAGGTTTTTCGTCCTGCTGACGATGTAAGCCTGTACAAGGAGGGTTCGTGCACACCCACTGCTGCACTCAAACACCACGATCGTTGGCCCATTAGCTCAATTGGTAGAGCAGCGGATCCCAATCCGTTGGCTGGGGGTTCAAGTCCCCTCTGGGCCACCAAGGCTGTCCTTTCTTCTTCTGCGCACCCCATCCGATCCGGTGGGGTGTTTCGCATTTGTGTAAAAAAGATTTATTTTCGAGAAAAGAGTCCTTTAAACCAACCCTTTGCTTGTTCGAAGGGGGTTGGGTTGGGTTTTTGCTGATCTGTGATTCGAGTTGATGGATCGCTTCCATCCATGAGGATTGTCCGCTTATCGGGAGCTGCGTGCGCAGAGGGATTGTTTACACGGTTCACGATCCCTCGCTGAAGAGCTTGTGTAACTCGATATCTTTCCGCTTCTTCTCGCGCTATTGCGTCTTTTTTAGCTAGTTTCTGTTCGTGTTCTCCCCGTTTTTTGTCTAGATGTTCTGTGGCTTTTTTTGTCTTGTCTTTGATATCTTTTACTTCAAAAACCAGGTCGCGTGTTTGTTCCGGTGATAGGCTGTTCATGTCTACGGGTTGCCCGCTTTGGTCGTGAAACGCGACGGATCCGTCGGCTCGTTCTGTATAGAACATCCCACTTTTTAGTCGTAACTGTTCGACGATGGGTGATTCCGGTTTTGGTCCTTCGTGGCTCATATAACCGTATCTTATCAAACAATAGCCATTGAAAGAAGTGTTCTGGTCCCGTAAGATGGCGCGGTATGCCTTCTGTCTCTGTTGACCCAAAGCAAGTTGAGTGGTTTTTGACCCATGCGGTTGAGACCGTTTACCCCACCCGTGACGCGCTACGTGAGCGCTTGCTTTCCGGGCAACAGCTGCGGGTCTATCTAGGTATGGATCCAACCGGTCCAACGCTTCATTTAGGGCACATGATTCCCCTGCAAAAATTGCGGGAGTTACAGAAGCTTGGTCATAAAGTTATCCTTTTGATCGGCGATTTTACGGCCATGATCGGCGATCCAACGGATAAGACGGCAACGCGGAAAAAATTAACCCGCGAGGAAGTTCTTGAAAATTGTAAACTCTATAAACAGCAAGCCTCGTTTCTTCTTGATTTTGATGGACCAAATGCGGCTGAATTTCGGTTTAACAGTGAATGGTTGGCAAAGATGTCGTTTGTCGATGTTGTTGAGCTCGCTTCGCATTTTACGGTTCAACAAATGATGGAGCGAGATATGTTCGAGAAACGGATGGAGGAAGGAAAGCCTATTCATTTGCATGAGTTTTTGTACCCTCTTATGCAGGGGTATGATTCCGTTGCCTTGGATGTCGATATTGAGATTGGTGGGAATGATCAAACCTTCAACATGTTGGCCGGACGCACGCTCTTCAAAGCCATGAAGCAGCGCGAGAAATTTGTCTTGGCTAATCGCTTATTGTCTGATCCGACCGGGAAGAAGATGGGGAAATCAGAAGGTAATATGTTGGCCCTGACTGACGATCCTAAGGATGCATATGGGAAAGTCATGAGTTGGACAGACGAGATGATTGTTCCTGGGTTTGAGATTTGTACGCAGAAGACTGTGAATGAGGTCACAGATGTAAAAGTCGCCCTGAAGAACGGAGAGAATCCAATTCAATGGAAGAAGTTATTAGCATCTCAGATTGTAGAGGGAATTTGGGGGGAAGAGAGTGCGAAGGAGGCGGCTGATGTCTTTGTGAAGGTGCACAGCCAGGGAGAAAAGCCTGAAGAGATAGCTGAGTTGTTAGTGGATGGGCCTAAACAGTTGATCGAGGTACTCGTCGAAGCCGGTTTTGTGACATCAAAGGCAGATGCGCGTCGTCAGATTGAGCAGGGAGGAGTCAAAATCAACGATGAAGTTGTGACGGATATTCAAGCGAGAATTGAGCCTACTCTTGAGGGGATTGTGGTTCAGAAGGGGAAGCGGCATTTTGTGAAGGTTATCAAGCAATAATTTATGATGCAGACGTTGTGGCAACAATGGACCAGTGAAATCGCGAAACAGGTTTCGCAGGTTTTGGGTGAGACGGTTGATGCGAGTGAAGTTGTTGTTCCGCCGGATACTAAGTTGGGTGATTTTGCGGTGGCGTGTTTCAAGTATGCCAAGATGAAGGGAATGAACCCTGCTGCGCTTGCCAACGAGCTGGTAGAGAAGCTGCAAGCGTCGAGGGTAGAAAACATGAGCTTTGTGGCGGCTGGGCCGTATGTGAATGTGCTGCTCGAGGCTTCTTCTGCTGTTAAACGCGTGGTGACTGAGGTGAGTGCTTCAGGAGTTGTGTTTGGATCTGTGGCTGTTGGAGAAGGGAGACAGATTTTATTAGAGGGTTCGAATCCTAATACCCACAAGGAGATTCATGTTGGCCATTTACGCCATTTGATTTTTGGCGTGGCGCTGCATCGGTTGTTGAAAGCGAGCGGATACACAGTCGTTTCGATGGGCTATCACGGAGATGTGGGGGCTCATGTGGCTAAGTGTTTATGGTTTTTGGTGCGGGAGCGACAGGGGAATGTGAAGGCGTTTTCTGTGGAACGAGCCGAGCAGTTGTTAGCTTCTTTTTCTGCCGCGGAACAGTCCTCGGCTTATATGGGTTCTGTCTATACGCAGTCGAGTCGTGCGCTCGAGGAGCAGCCCGATGCCAAAGACGAGGTTTCCTTTGTTCAGCAGCAGCTTGAATCTCATGATGCGGCCTGGGAGCGTTTATGGATCGTGACTCGAGACTGGTGCTTGGCGGAAATGAACGCTATTTTTACCCGTCTTGGTCTTCAGCTTGATCGGCAATATCTTGAATCGGAGGTCGTGGATCGTGGTCAGCAAATTGTGGATGACTTATTAGCCAATGGCGTAGCCAAAGAAAGCCAGGGGGCGATTATCGTTGATTTAGAAGAGGTGAAATTGGGGGTGTTCTTGGTGCGTAAGTCTGATGGCACGTCTTTGTATGCGACGAAGGATTTGGCGTTGGCCGAGCTTAAGCTTAAAGAGTATCCGGACGCGCATCGTTCGTTGATTTTGGTGGATAATCGGCAAATGCTTTATTTTAAGCAATTGTTTGAGACGCTTCGACGCATTGGTGTCACACCTGTGCCGGAATTTATTGGGTATGAGTTTGTGACCTTGAAGAGCGGCGCTATGTCGAGTCGCGAGGGGAATATCGTTACGTATCAATCGTTTGAAGAAGAAGTGAAGGCGTTTGCCTTGCGCGAAGTTCAAGAGCGTCATGCGGATTGGTCCGTTGAAAAGCAGAAAGAGGTGGCATGGGCGTTGGCATTGGGAGGGATGAAGTTTGGGATGTTGCGTCAAGATAGTGATAAAGTCTTTACCTTCGATTTAGAGCAGGCCTTATCCTTTGAAGGGGCAACGGGTCCTTACTGTCAGTACGCGATCACTCGGCTGAATTCGATTATCAAGAAAGCGGAAGCTGGCACGTCTGTTGAAGGGGGAGATGAAGAGGTGACCGTTGTTGAAAGAGCTCAAAAAACATTGGTTTTGAAAATTGCTCAATTGCCTGAAAAAGTTGCTCAAGCCGCTAAAGAGCTTCGACCATCGGTGATGGCGCAGTGGTGTTTGGAGATGGCGCAAGAGGTGAGTGCGTTTTATCGTGATGTCCCTGTTTTATCGGCGGTGGGGGCGGTGCGTGAGGAGCGTCTTGCACTTGTGAAAGCCGCGCAAACCGCGCTTTCGAATGGGTTAGAGTTATTAGGTATTCCGACTCCAGAGGAAATGTAGTATACTCTCCGTAGTCCGTCTCGTTTTTGTACCTTCTGTTTCACACCTAACGTGGGGCGATTTTTCTATGTTTCAAAAACAATCATCTGGTTCCTCTGACCAAGCCACTATCATCGCGCGTGGGGTTACTCTCGAGGGAAATTTTCAAGGCCAAGGGGATCTTGTCGTTGATGGTCGCGTTAAAGGCTCCATCAACACCGCCGGGTCGTTAACGGTCGGTCCCGAGGCGGTCATTGAAGCCGAGGTTCGTGCCGGGGAAGCTTCCGTGGCCGGAGCTATTCAGGGGAATATTACGGTTACTAATCGTCTTGAGCTCAAGCCTACCGCTAAGCTTACGGGGGATGTCACGGCTCAGATTTTAACGATAGAGGCCGGTGCGTGTTTACAGGGTCGGTTGGCCATTGGCGCGAAGCAGAGTGAGCAGAAAAAACCTCTTTCGTCTGAACGAGGGATGGCTCATGCTTCGGTATAGAGGTTTGTTTGTTGTGGGGTATGGGGTTTGTGTTGCGTAACCTATGAATCCTTCGTTTGCCTATGTCTATGATGAATGTCTTACGGACAGGCGTTTCGAACGTGAATTGCAACAGGTAGAGAATGAACTTGCGAGACGGGGGATTGAGGGCATGACGACGCGTACGTCTGCCTTAAACGAAGCGAGGCAGGTTGTGCGCGATGTGGCGCAGCGAGGGGCTAAGAATTTGATTTTGGTCGGTTCTGATCAGTTGTTGCGCGTGGTTATCCCGCTTTTGCCGGATATTCAGGCGACGATTGGATTTTTGCCGATGGGTCCGTCGCTTATCGGAGGCTTGCTTGGTATCCCATCCGGAGCGAAAGCGGTGGATGTGATTGCTGCTCGGTTGGTTGAACGGTTGGATATCGGGCAAGTGAATGGACAGCCGTTTCTTTTAGATGTCGTTGCACCTCATACTGTGGCGGGGATTGAGGTGGATAAATCCTATCGGTTGCGTCCATCGACGCGCGGCGCGATTGCGATTCGTAATTTGGCGGCTGCGGGCCAAGATGGGGCCTTGGTTAATCCTACGGATGGTCAATTGGAGATCGTGATTCAGGCCGAGGCTTCTGAACCAAAGAGGCGGTGGGGATGGCCTAAAAAGCAGTTGACAGAGACGAAGGTGTTTTTATCGGAAGGATCCATGATGGCTGATCAACCCTTTAACGTATTCGTGGATGGGCAGGCGTACGAGGGGACAACCTTTCATTTTTCCGTTTTACCTAGCAAATTAACGCTTATTACCGGTCGACGCTTGTCAGATTGATTCGCAATTGGTATTCTTCCGCCGATCTGTGCACTTGATGGGCGAGTGGCGAAATTGGTAGACGCACTACTTTGAGGTGGTAGCGCCTTCACTGGCATGAGAGTTCGAGTCTCTCCTCGCCCACCATGTGAACGGATCTTCGGGCACTTAGCTCAGTTGGTTAGAGCACCTCGTTTACACCGAGGGGGTCGTAGGTTCGAATCCTACAGTGCCCACCATCAAAAACACCCCCTGTGGGGTGTTTTTGTATTTCCTAAGGTGTTGGGTGTTGGTAAAAACGCGAAAACGCCAGGACGGCGTTTTTTTAAAGAGGGAGAATGTGTGAAGATGCAGGGGAGCTACATCTCCTGAGATGAGGTGGTGCGCGTGGTGGTGACCGAGAGGAGTTGTTCCATGGCTTCTTTGAGGCGCTTGCAGATCCTCTCTAGGAGGTCTTGGCTGAACCGTTCATCGATCGGTTCTTGGAGAGCGTATTTGTAGCCCTGTTTGAGGGTAAAGGGGACCCCCTTCGCCTCCTCGAGCTGTTTGAGCTTCACGCGCATTTCAGCTCGCAGACCCTCTATTTCCTCGATCAGATCCCTTGCTGCCCGTGTCGTCACGTTCGCTTCCTCGACTTTGGACGGCCTCCGGCGACGCATCGCGCGTCTTTCGAGTGTCCCGTGAGTCGTTCATGAAAGGTTTCAACGACTCGAGGGATACCCCAAAGAGAAAGCTAAGGATCTAACTGAAAAAGATATAACAAAATATTCCTCTTTTTGCAAGACTTGGCGGTTGGATGCTTATTTGAGACGATGCCTTTTATGTCTACGTATGCCTATCGAGATGTCGCAGATCGTTCTATTCTTATTCAAGAAGCTTGGTTTCGAGCGCATACAATGGGACTCGGCAAGGTGTTTGATTGGGTGAATCCGTATCCTGTGCCCTCGGTGTATGTTGTGAAGGAGGGTCAGCTTGAGCGATGGGACCAGCCGGAAGCGTATGAGTGGATTCGAAATCAGCTTTTGAGGGAGATTTTAGCTCGCCCGGTTATGATCCAGGATATTGCGAGTCGTTATTCATCTCGCCTGCGCGTCTTAACGGAGGTGTGTGAACGGGGCTGTCCGAAAGATTCTAAGAGCTTGCTTGAATATCTGGAATTGTTTCTTGAGCTCATGATTGATTTTGTGGTGATCTATCATCTGGCTGAGGATGAGCGGACACCGGAAGATGTGAGAATGATTGCGATCAAAGCTCGAGATGAGCAGGCGTTGTTTGCTGTCCATGATGCATGTATTCGTGCAAGCTTGCGGTGTTTGTATCCTCAGGTTGAGGGGTTTGAGCAGGTGATTCGGCATCGTGAAGTCAAATACAAAACCATTCCAGAGCCTGCTGAGTTAGCGGCGCGACACAAGGGGTGGGTGGTGGTTCCTGGTGGCCTTTATGAGCTGGGAACGGTTGAGACATTCGCTCGCGCTCACACTGGATTTATGTTTGTGCGGTAGATGGCTTGGGTTTTTTGAACGAGAGGTTTTTCATCGATCAGTCGCTCCAAAGAGGAGGGTTGCGCAATATCATAAAACATCCCCCGGTGTTGGAGGATGTTTTATAGACTTCAATGCACGATTATTCGTGAGCTCAAGTCTGGAAGGGGAGTTATCCCAAGGGAGTAAGGAGCGGATGTCAGTTTTGGGGCTGCTGACGATAGAAGGTGTAGAGCCGACGGTCTTCGTCGGTCACTGGTTCCTCCACGCGGGGCGGTAAGCCTTGCCGTCCCCAGTAGAACGGCTGCCGGTCGCGGTGGAGGACGCCTTCTTCGAGGAAGAGATTGTACTCCTGCCCCCCGTTGGGATTGCGGACGGAAACACGAGATTGGTCCGTGGTGAGCACGACCCAGGAGCGGCCCTCGAACGTGAGGGTCTGCTGGTGGAGCGCGATGTGGGCGGCGGAGACCCCGGCGGGCACTCCGAGCAGCAGGGCGAGCACGATCAGGGCGAACTTACGATCACGACGTTCCATAGAACGGTACCTCCTGCAGAGACGTTATAGAAGGTATTAAAATATTGCAAGAAATAGACTTGTTTCCTTATTTTGGGCAACGGATGGGCAATACTCAATCGTTATCATTTCCTGGTCGTGTGCTTGCTTCCCATGATCTCATCATAAATGTCGCTCATTCTTGAATAAAAAAACACCCACCTGTTTAGGATGGGTGTTTTGTGTGGTGGGACCGGTGGGGATCGAAACTACGAGACAGGGGAGTCAGTATGAGGCTAGGCTAAGGTAATTCTTAGGAAAACCTTAGAAAAAGCGCATTCTTATCTTCTGTCAAAATTCCCCATTTTCCTATCTTTCCCTACTTCGTGGGCAACAGGTGGGCAACACTTTTGGGAGAGGTGGGAGGGGATGTGGGCTCCTAACATCATCTGATTTTTTACAGTTGATTACACCAAGTGTTTTGGTTCTTATTGTTGCTTGATTCGTATTGACAAATTGGCTAATATATGCTATATTTCTACGTTGTACTTTAACAATTTTTAGAGTTTTTTAGGCGTGAAGCATGATATCTGAATTTATTCAGCTATTTTGCGTCCGGCTTAATTGTAAGTCGGTCAAACATCCGTCGAGCTGAGCTCGACAAGAAGTGAGGATAAGATGGCCAATCTCAAGCCCAGGAAGTTTCAGGCTCCTATCATCGACAATGTCTGCGAGGCGCTCGACGCCACGGGACGAGCCCTGATCGTGATGGCGACGGGAACGGGGAAAACCCTGACCGCCGCCTTCGCAGTCAAGCGCCAGATCGGTACCCCTTCCTCTAAGAAGCGGGTGCTCGTGCTGGCGCACATGAACGCCATTCTCGAGCAGTTGGAAGCTGAATTCCGCAAGCTCTTCCCTCGTGCTCAGGTGGGCCGTCTCTACGATCAGGGTTCTGCCGAAGACAGCCATTCGATTGTCTACGCGAATTTCGTCACGATGCGTAACTGTATCGAGCGGGGAGAGTTCACCCCTGACGACTTCGAGATGGTGATCGTTGACGAAGGACACCACGCCCAGGCGGACATGTATCGCGACGTCATTACCTTCTTCAAGCCCAAGGGGCTGATCGGTATGACGGCGACCCCAGATCGGATGGATGGCAGAGACATTCGCCAGATCTTCGGTGAGCCGGTCGCGATCGTCACGCTCGCCGAAGCCATGGCTCGCGGGTATGTCACCCCTGTCACCTACAAGCTCATGTCTGCCGAGGGCCTTCGTGAGGAGATCGACGCCATTCTCGAAGATGTTCGTAGCAAGGGAGTAGTCATCACTAAAAAGGAGCTGGAGAGGCGGCTGTTTCGCAAGGCTGCAGACAACGGCTTCCTCGCGCTGATGGACGAACTCCCGCCCGAGACCAAGGCGATCATCTTCGCGGACTCGATCCCCAGGACAAATGATCTGGCAAGCAAGGTGCCTACCGCGAAGGCGTACCACTCCGACATGGGCAGTGTCGAGCGTACCGCACTCCTTACCAGCTTTCGTCTGGGGGATGTCCGTCGCCTCATCACGGTTGACGCCCTCAATGAGGGTGTCGATGTTCCGGACGCAGACGTCGTCGTCTTCCTTCGCTCTACTCAATCTCTCACTATCTTTCTTCAGCAGCTCGGCCGCGGCCTGCGTCTCGCTCCGGGCAAGGAGCGCGTAACGGTCTATGACTTCGTCGGGAACGTGCAGCGTCTCCAGATGCTGCGTGACTTCCTCGAGGAGATGAAGGCGAAGCGTACAGAGCAAGGAGATGACGAAGAGAGTGACGGGGGTTGTGGTCCGTTTGGACCTCGTATTCCGTTCGATGACACTCTCTTCGATAATGTGGAGTTCGAGATCGCTCCTGAGCTTATCGATATTCTCAAGCTCCTCGATGGGATCGAAAAAAACTTCTATTCCACTCTCGCCGAAGCTTCAGAGGCGGCGAGGAAGCTGGGGATTACAGATGGCAAGAATTATAAAGCTGGGCTCTATAAAGAAGATCCCATGCTTCCTAGCAACCCGAACCTCGTTTACGCAGACTGGACCAGCTGGTCTGATTTCCTCGAAAAGCATTATAAGACTCTGGCCGAGGCTTCGGCGGCTGCGAGGAAGCTGGGAATCAGAACGGGACCGGAATACAGTGCTAAACGTAAAGGAGACCCCAAACTTCCTTCTACCCCCAAAGACATTTATCCCGACTGGACCACCTGGCCCGACTTCCTGGATACCAATCCTTACACCACTCTGGCCGAGGCTTCGGCGGCTGCGAGGAAGCTGGGAATCAGGGATAGCACCGAATATGATAAGAGGTACAAGTCCGATCCCAAACTGTCCAGTGTTCCTTATGCCATTTATCCCGACTGGACCACCTGGCCCGACTTCCTGGATACCAATCCTTACACCACTCTGGCCGAGGCTTCGGCGGCTGCGAGGAAGCTGGGGGTGAAGATCAAAGGAGACTACCAAAAGAGGTATAAGGAAGATCCTCATCTTCTGTATAATCCTCAGGCGTACTACGAGGGATGGGTGGGCTGGCCTGATTTTTTGGGCACCGGTTACTACGCCACTCTGGCCGAGGCTTCGGCGGCTGCGAGGAAGCTGGGGATCAGAACGGGACCGGAATACAGAAAGGGAGCCTACAAACAAGATCCCAAACTGCCTAGCGAACCCCACAGAACGTATGTCCGAGAATGGACTGACTGGTTCGACTTCCTGGGAACGAAAGAGTAGCCAAACTCACTTATTGAGTCAGACAATAGTGCAGTACAATGCTCATTACCTTCCTTTTCGGTGTCCTGACCACCGAATTCCTTTTTCCTTCTCTTCGAGGATGAAAGAGGAATGATAAACACCCGCTAAAAGGCGGGTGTTTATGTTTAGGACTTAGATCAAAAATTTTAGGAATGTGAGGGATCGAAGCTACGAGTAGGGAGGGGGAGTATGAGGCTTGGTTGAGGTATTTCCTAGTAAAATCTTAGGAAAAACGCATTCTCATCTTCTGTCAAAATTCCCTATTTTCTATCTTTCCCTACTTCGTGGGCAACAGGTGGGCAACGCTTTTGGGAAGGGTGGGGGACGGGTAAAGAGCCGAAGTGAGATGCTTGTCTCACCTTCTATAGAGCGAAATATTATTTGAGTATATCTTATGGGGGTATTTTTGCCGCGGTTTATTAATAACAGTGTTGGAATCATGAAATATGGATAATACGGAAAACAATATTGAATATACAGAGGAGGCTATCCCGCGGGCTTTTGGTGGAAAAATCCTTGAGTCATTTCTCGAGCAAAATGTTCATATAGTAAACAATCATCGCCTTGCTTATACGTGTTGGAAAACGTTTTTTGATCCCTCCAAACACACGGCGATTCAACTACTGCATATCGATGCTCATCCAGATGCAGTTAGCGGTGATTTCTCAAGAGATTCAATTCCATTGGGAAGCGTTACCAGTGATCGACTGAAGACTTTTTCCGATCGCGAGCTCAAATGGGATAATTTTTTGTATCCTTTTGTTTTTGAGCATAGAGATAAAATTCATCTTCTAAATCTTTGTCACAAATCGGAGGTTGTTAATGGTTTTGATCCAGAATGTGAGCCTGATGTCGCATTTGAATACACCTCGAATCAGGATGAGTTTTTCAGCCTTTTCGAGACACGAAGGTATGATGCACTGATTCTGGATATTGATTTGGACTACTTCACGACCGATCAGGATGAGGATGATCCCGTTGAGCGTTGGAAAGATGAAGACGTACGTTCTTTTATGAGGGCTTTGGTCCAAAAGTTCAAGATTAAACCCAGTATAGTGACCATTGCAACGTCTCCATCGTGTCTTGGATCGCTCTACACGTCAGATGAAATTTTAGCTGCTCGTGCGAACGATCTCTTGAGGATTGTTAAAGATTTTGTTTTGTAGCGTTAGTTCAACTGGACTTTCTCACAGGAGAAGAGTGTCAAGCGACTTTCCTATCTTTCCCTACTTCGTGGGCAACAGGTGGGCAACATGTCTCTTCCTGCACCCGATGATCGTCGGCTTGCTTCTCACATGGTCACACCATTTGTCGCTGTAATAAACGACAAAACAAAACACCCCGTCTAATCGACGAGGCGTTTTGTGTGGTGGGACCGGTGGGGATCGAAGCAGATATAGGGGATAGATGAAGA
>CAZLRU010000011.1:0-49888 GCA_964562155.1 uncultured Gammaproteobacteria bacterium | reverse complement strand
ATCTAATCCCTTTCGCTACCCACGCTTTCGTCCCTGAGTGTCAGAACTGTTCCAGCAAGCTGCCTTCGCTTTTGGTATTCTTACCGATATTAACGCATTTTACTACTACACCGGTAATTCTGCTTGCCTCTCCCAGCCTCTAGTTCTATCGTATCCCCTGCGGTGTAACAGTTGAGCCGTTACATTTGACAAGAGACGCATAAAACCACCTGCGGACCCTTTACGCCCAATTAATCCGGATAACGCTTGAGGTCTCTGTATTACCGCTGCTGCTGGCACAGAGTTAGCAACCTCTTATTCTCCGAGTACCGTCATGATTCTTCCTCGGCAAAAGCAGTTTACGAGCCGAAGCCCTTAATCCTGCACGCGGCGTCGCTCCCTCAGGCTTTCGCCCATTGGGGAATATTCTCGACTGCAGCCACCCGTAGGTGTCTGGGCAGTGTCTCAGTCCCAGTGAGTGGGGTCGCGCTCTCACGCCCCATACCCGTCATCGCCTTGGTGAGCCATTACCTCACCAACTAGCTGATAGGCCATAGGCCCCTCTCGTAGCGTCTTGCGACTTTAGTCCGGTTTTGACACCGGACACCATCGTGGAATTAGTCCACCTTTCGGTGGGTTATGCCCGACTACGAGGCAGGTCACCAATGTGTTACGCACCCGTTTGCCACTAGCCTATCAACGTATTGCTACGTTAATAAACTCGTTCGACTTGCATGCCTTAGACACGCCGCCAGCGTTCATCCTGAGCCAGGATCAAACTCTCAATAGAACCTCCAATGTCTGGCGACAGTGGAGATCAATAATATGAACATGGTTTATATGTATTTGGTCACTCTTCTGTTGTCAAAGTAATTCCGCGACCGCATTCCTTCAGAGACCGTTTGCCAGTTGCGTAGCCGCATTTTAGATGAACTCACTAAGGGTGTCAAGGGCCAGCGTTTCTGTGAGGCGAGCCCAGTCCAACGGCGACAGATCTTCTGCCCGCGCTTTCTCCGTCACGCCCACCGCCTTTAGGGCATTTATGGCATGTTTTCCGCCTAAATTCGAGGCGAGAAGCTTACGCGGATGAGCGAACCCTTGCTTAGCAATCTGCATGATTTTTTCTGGCTCACACCCCCACCTCGCACGCCGCTCTTCCCAGGGCATGGGGATAAGTTGCAACACCGCTGATTCAACTTTAGGAGGAGGAAAGAATGCGCCCGGCGGAACCCGACGAACAATACGCGCTGAAGAACAAGCGAGCGCCACCATAAGAGACAAAAGCGACGTTTTCCCCTTTTCTCGCTTGCTACGAGGATTTTGAGCAGTCGATACCGCTCGCTCCGCCACTTCACGCTGCACGAGCACAACCACAACCTCTGGCGGCTTAGGAGCCCAAAGCGCTTTCCGCAACGCAAGCGAGGTGATGCTGTATGGAAGATTGGCAACAAACTTCCAATTTCCTTGGCCGATCAAAGCATGCCAATGAATTGTGGCGGCGTCACCATGCACAACCTGTAATCTTTTATTACTATCCGCAAGATGCTGCACCATGCGCCGATCCTGCTCAATCGCCACAACATCCGCATCCTTATCAAGAAGCGCGCGCGTCAGTACCCCAAGTCCAGGCCCAACCTCTAACACACGATCATCTTTCTTGATATCCGCGGACTCAACGATCACTTCAAGAGCCTTTGCATCGATCAAAAAATGTTGACCCAGACTCTTATTCGCCCCGCCACCCAACATCGATAACGCCGCTTTAATTTCTGTAGGAGTCATATCAAGAAGAATATTTAGTTCGCTTCCAAAGACGCAAGAAAACAAAGAGCAAAGATTGAAACCAAAAAAGGAAAAAACATCCCCAACGAATATCTAAAGAACTAAAGCCATGCAATGAAAGGATCGCGGCTAATCCTGTAACGTGTAAGAGAAAGAGAGTGCCAAGAAGCTGCTGCTTAAGACCATGGGTAAACGAATGAATGGGAAGCTTCATCACCTCCCAAAAACAAAAGCAGGCCAAGATAAGGTTAAGTATGGGGAAGATATAAAAAAGAGCCCAAAGAACACCGAGGGCAAAAATGAATAACCAGAGAGAAGCCACGTCATGCTGGGTGATATATTCAGCCCTAGCAGCCATAGGCAGAAGCAAAACCATCAAACCAAGCAAGAAAACTCCAGAAAATAAACGAGAACGTACAAACATACTATTCGATAACAATCGCCCCGTGGCGTATCACCTCCACCTCTCCATCCTCTTTTATCCTGGCCACCGTTGAAGGCTTAGACTTAGGCAATATTCCCACATCAATAATATAATCTACTCCCAGATTATACGCTCGTACATCATCCGCCGATCGACTATCCGGTTGACCAGTCAAATTAGCAGAAGTCGCGACAATCGGGAATCCGAATGCATTCGTCAAAGACTGAACGAGTTCTGAAGAAGAAAAACGAACGGCGACTTCCCCATGAACGGAAACGCCATCGACTAACTCGGCTTCCACTCGAGCAGGAAGAACAAGCGTCAAAGGGCCCGGCCAATATGCTTCGGCCAATTGCCGCACCTGCGTCGACAAGAAAGCGACCCGTTCAACCTGCTCAAATGAACCCGTAACAAGCAAAAGAGGCTTCTTATGATCGCGCCCCTTCATCCGAAAAATACGCTCGACCGCCTCCGTATTGCGAGGATCACACCCAAGCCCATAGGTCGTCTCCGTAGGAAACGCAATCACACCGCCCGTGGTTAAAACAGAAACGGCTTCATGAATCGCTCTAGAAGATATTTTATTATTCATATTTGTACCTCTGAGATAACACTGTCTCATCTCCACTCAATACTGTATACTCACAATATGCTGCATCTTCTACACGAAAAGAAAAAGCCAATTCAGGGCCATCACCATCCTATCGACCACGTCGCCGAAGCAAATGCTCTATTCAGCGGCCTTGCTCTATACCCGCAACTCATAACCGCCTTGCAAACACACGACGTCAACGCCCTCTCATACGTAACATTCGGGATTATTTTTATCGCTAACATAATTTGGGCACTTTACGGTCTTCATAGAAAAGATCACGCGGTCACCGTGTCTGCGATTCTGGTAATCATATCTTCCGGCTGCTTACTCATCCTAACCCTTCTCTGGGGCAACTAACCTGTTTTCGCCTTCCAGCGCAAATACCCTTCGACAAATCGATCGAGATCCCCGCCCAAAACAGCTTCGGGATCGGATGTTTCGACATCTGTTCGATGATCCTTGACCATTTTATAAGGATGCAAGACGTACGACCGAATCTGACTCCCCCATTCAGCACTTTGGTGCTCTCCGCGCAGTTCTTTTTTCTCTTTTTGCAACTCCTCTTCTTTTAACAATTGTAACCGTGATTTAAGAATCCGCATCGCCGTTTCCTTATTTTGCATCTGCGAACGCTCATTCTGACAGGAAACCGTTATTTTTGTTGGCAAATGCACAATGCGAACGGCAGAATATGTCGTATTCACCGACTGTCCACCTTTTCCGCCACTCATAAACGTATCGATGCGCAAATCTTCGGGACGAATTTCAACGTCGATCGCCTCTCCCAATTCAGGCAAGACCTCCACAAGTGCAAACGAGGTTTGACGCAAGGCATCGCTATTAAATGGGGATTGACGCACCAAACGATGCACACCTGCCTCCGCCTTCATATGTCCGTATACATGTCGGCCGCTCACAATAAACGTAGCGGATTTGATACCCGCCTCCCCACCTCGAGACTCATCGACGAGCTGCACGGTCCACCCCTTGCGTTCCGCATACCGGAAATACATGCGGAGCAACATCTCCGCCCAATCCTGAGCGTCTGTTCCACCCGCACCCGCATGCACGGCAACAATGGCGTCTTTATCGTCATGATTCCCGGAAAAAAGCAAGGCAAACTCAAGCGCTAAATATTGTTTTTCCAGAGTATGTAGGCGAGCTTCAATATCCTCTGCCAGCGACACATCCTCATCCTCCATAGCGATATGAATCAACTCATCTAATTCAAGAACCCCCATCCGCATTCCATTCCAAACATCATATTCTTTTTTCAAAGCAGCGAGTCGCTGGGACTGGGTTTTTGCTCGTTCCGGATCCGACCAAAAATCAGGAGATACCTGCGCACCCTCGAGCACCATCATCTCCTCACGTATGTCATCCAACATTAAAATCCCCCACGCTTCATCAATCTTCGAACGAAGCGCGTCAATCTGCGTCAATAATTCCTGCCACATGCAACGAGCTTACGCGAAAGAGAGCGTTTTGAAAACTAACCCCGAATATATCCGAGCACTCGTACGGTCGCCCACTGAAACGGATCCTGAGGAGCTCGATGGAAGACGGAACGGAAACGCTCGATCCCCTGAGCTTCAAGCGCAAGGTCCCGTGGGAAGCGTAAACGATACATGAGCGTATTCCAAGCCAGATTTTCAGCAGGAATCTGGAAGTTGGGATCATGGTGAAAGAGCGTTCGAAACGTCAAACGAACACGAGGCAACTGAGCGGACTCCGTGGCAAGGTCACGAGTAAGAGGAATCGCTCCTCGTGCCATTCGCTCAAGATCCGCAATAGGCACATTCGTTCGATGCATGGTCTCAAAGGCATCACGAAGCAAGGCTCTACGTTCTCCAAGCCCCAATCGAGCCGTAACATCCGAGGAACCGTAGGTTAAGAAAATCGAGAGATTGGCACGAACCTCAGGAGATAACGGAAGGCGGTAGAGTCTAAGGTCCTGATCAAGAAGCGTTGCTGCTTGCGCTTCACGAACAGAGTCTCGTGGTCCGCCATTCAAAAGCTCAGCCACCCTGGCTGGATCCGTCATATTGAGAATGGTGGTAACAGGAGGAACCAGAGAAGGGTTTGATGAGACAGATGGAACCGGGGAAGGAGAAACGGGAACCGGGACAAAACTCCACGTCACAGGCAAGGCAAACGCCGAACCGCTACCACTTCCGGCAGAAGTAGCGCCACCGCCGGAAGAAGTATTGTTGACCGGCTCAGAATCATTGTCCGTAATCGAAACGGAGATCGTTCCAAGGCTCAGCGAGGAATATCCATACGCATAAGGATTCATGCCAAGAGACATAGAAACCGTGCCGCTATGAGCCCCTTCAAACACACCATCATCGACCGCAGAAACAGTCACCGTTTGCGGAGTACTCCAATCAGAAGCCGTAAAGGAAAGCGTAGAGGTGGAAAGACTGATAAGACCTACTGGGGTCAGCGTCACGGTCACCGTACTCGTAGGAGCGCTCGTAAGCACAACGGTATAGCTATCATTCGCACCCCCTTCGACAACAGACAGAGAAGCCTTAGAAACAGTAACTCCGGCCGTATCATCATCGAGAATGGTGTAGGTGAACGACCCATTAGTTCCGATGCTTGCAAAGGCGGGGCTAGACAGAGTTATGGTCACCGTCTCGGAAACTTCGGCAATGGAATCATTAACAACCGCAAGTGGAATAGTGGCAGTAGTATTGCCAGCAGGGATGGTAACCATACCACTAGCAAGAGCGTAATCAACCCCACCTCCATCTGCCGTTCCACTTAAACTATAGTGAACCGTAACATCTTCAAAATGAGAAGCATCCAAACTTAAGTGAACCGAGGTAGAAGCGACACTCTCAAACTCAGACTCCGAAGCTTGCGTAAACTGAACGGAACGAACTTCGGTATCGACAATGAACGCAACATCTCCTGAATGAGCTGTAGCATAGCTAGAAGCCGCATCAGCCGCATCAATCGTTTTCACGCGCCAGTAGTACGCCCCATCAGAAAGGACCTGGTCAGCATTACCAACCAGGTACGTCCCGGTTCCGGTTGTCTGACCTACTTGAAAAGCACTCGTGCCCTGAACCCTCAAAGAAGAAATGTAATCAATAATAGGCGAACCAAAGCCCAAGGAGTCATCAATCTGAATTTCATACTTTACTGTATCAGAAACATCAGGATCTGTGAGACTGAAAGTAAAGGTTGGGGTATTGGTTCCAGTGACTGAGCCGTTAACCAAGGAAGTTGGAGCGAGGGTCGTGGAAACATTAGGAGATTGATTGAGGAGAAGAGTGTGAACAGAACCACTTTCTCCGCTCAATCCCCCACGGCACCCATCACCGGATCCACCGGCGACACTTATGGAACTAGGATCAAATGTCCCCAATGTTCTATAACTCAAAGAAACACGCCCTCCCCCACCTCCGCCTCCAAAACCACACCAACCAGCATTTGAGCCATTCGCAGAAACAGTGCCATCACCCATAATAATACCCGCACTCACTCTCACGGAGCCACCTGAACCACCACCCGCTCCACCAGCAGCATTTGCACTGATGGTCCCGTTAATTGTCGCCGTAGCAGACACATCAAGAAGAATCCTACCGCCACCAGCCGATCCAACGGAGCCACCAGATCCAAGCGCATACGGATAAGAAGCTAGACCATATGTCAACGAGGCTCCACTGCCATAACCAGAACTCCCACCGGCACCACCATAGCCAGCACCCCCAGCAACATCAAGACCAGCACCAGCGCCACCGACCGTACATACGCCCGTTACAGGATCAGGGCCAAATCCAGCACCGGAAGAGGAGCCTGGACACCCTTTTCCATTCGCACTCAAAGATGAAAGAGCATCAACAGACAGCGTCGTAAGAGTGGTTGAAACGTTCGCAAAAATATCAGAATTTACGAGAGAAAGTGCACTAATAAAAGGAAACGACAGTAAACCTCCCTGCGCACTCGTGGTAGCTGCATTCGCGGCACCAGAAAAGGTAAATCCTGTAAGAGTCAGGGACGGATTACGAATCGCAAGAGATCCACGAGAACCGGGTTTTGAAACAGTGACCGTAACGTCGTTATTCACAAAATCTGACGCCGAGAACGTAAATACATCTGTGTCCGTAAAACTAAGAGAGGTTCCAGTAAGAGTCATAACCCCCGTAGAACTCACCACAACGGTGGGAATATTCGCTGAACACGACCAAACAGCTCCAGCATCCGTAAATGTTCCTAGCGCACTTACCATCAACGAGCCCATCGCCTCACACCCAATACGAGCACCGCTATCAAAAACGATATTGGTATGACGAAGATTAAGATCCGAGGCAAGATCCAGTCCCGACGTAACCCGTAGGTCAGTCTCCGGGGTATCAAACAAGCCATGTAAAATATAAGTTGTTCCATTTTCCCCATTAGACCCTCCCCTGCAAGAATCTCCGGAACCACCCAAAGCAGTAATATTCCCCAGCGAAAACGTTCCCAATTCAGCATAGTAGACCGCAATACGCCCCCCTCCCCCACCGCCACCATAGGTACACCAATTAGCGTTTGAACCATTCGCGCGAATAGAGCCACTCCCCGTCAATGTTTGAGCATGAATATAAATCGATCCACCCGACCCAGCCCCACCCGAACTTAAAACCCCATTCGCATAAATACTACCATCCACCGTAAGAGTGCCACTCGCAAAAAGATGCACAAGCCCTCCACCAGCACCACTCGCTCCCCCAGCAGAACCACCTGATCCAAGCAAATCCGGATACGTAGACGATCCATAGGTAGCAGAAACATCCGCACCCTGAGCAACAGAACTACCTCCACGTCCTCCATAACCGGCGCCACCACTCGAACTCAACCCGTATCCAGCCTCACCCAGGGTACACGCGCCGGTAACCGGATCGGGACCAAAGCCAACATCAGACGACGAGCCAGAACACCCCTTCCCATTGGTATTTATACTACCCAAGACGGATATATTTCTGGCCGTAATCCGAATTCCGGTAGGATCTTGATCCGTTTGCGAAACAGTCGCCGAACTTTCAACCACAAAATCATCCGTACCCCCAAGCACCATCTGACTCGAGGAGCCCATAGTCATCGTGTAACCACTTTTTACCGTTACAGCTCCGCCCCCAAGATTCACGGTTCCAAGCCAAGTAGTACTGACGTTTCCCTGAATATCAATGGAAGTACAATTATTTCCCGGATCATCAACATAAGACTGATCTATCACGGTGTCCGTAGTAATAGAACAGACCGCAGCAGACGCAGTCCCGGGAAGAAGCAAAAAAAGCTCGCAAAAACAAAAAGAGAGCTGATAAGATACGAATTACGCATGGACAAAGTATAACACAAGCACTGTTCCGATACCATCCACAATCTTTCAGATTTGACACCGTAAACAAAAATGCGTGCCTCGCTGCGCATGGACCATCTTTTGAATGGGAGTCTTGCATATCTGACACGGCTCGCCTTCGCGCCCATACACTCGAAGCAAGACTAAAAAACCACCCTTCTCCCCTCGTGTATCAACATAGTCATTCGCACTCGTCCCTTGCTGCGCCACCGATTCCGATAATACGTTCTTGAGCTCTTGAGCGATCCGCAACCGCTCTTGAGACGTCAAGCGCAAAACCCGTCTTGTAGGCCGAATCCCCGCTCGATACAAAGCTTCATCTGCGTAAATATTACCAACCCCCGCGATCACCGTTTGATCCAGCAAAAACGCCTTAATCGAACGCGTCGACTTCCGAATGAACCGTGCCGCCAATAACTCCACCGAAACCTCGAGCGGCTCGGGTCCATACCCATTCAAAACTTCTTCTAAGACCTTGGATGAAACCAGCTTCAAAAACCCAAACTGACGCACATCGGACCAAACCAAAGAAAATCGCTCCCCTCCTCGTTCAAAGACAAACCGAATCCGATCATGCTTCTGCCGCTCATACTCCTCACCCACAAAGACAAACCGGCCCGTCATTTTCAAATGCCCCATCAAAGCGGTCTCATTATCAAAACGCCACACAAGCAACTTCGCTCGCCGTTCAACAGACAAAATACGACGACCCACTAGCGATCGAATAAAACGATCTCCTTGAGGAAACTCTCGACCCGTCCGCCAAATCTCCACGTCAACCATCTTTGCGCCCTCAAGTCGCTCCGCTAGCTGTCGTCGCACCGTCTCTACCTCAGGCAGCTCGGGCATCGGAAGAGAGGGGCTGAAAATGACCTAAACGAGCATCCATCTCCCCTTGGATATCGAGCAATAAAGCAGTGCGCCCCGCCTGATCCGCCTGATTCCACCGATCAATAAGTTCTCGAGTACGGCTCTCCCCTTCCAACCCAGGACCGGGGAGCAGCTGCCCAAAAAGAGCCGTACGTCCTACCGCCCAATGTTCTTGATTTAAAAAGTCATTCTCAGAAACCTTATCAAGCTTCATGAGGAAGTTTTGAATAAGGGCTCGACACAAAACAAAGTTCTTCGTATCTAAACCAGGCAACAACTCATGAAAAACAGCTGCTGAATGCTCACCACTAACCCGCTCTGCATGCTCAAACCGCATACCTTCATGAAAACTCATAGGATAAAAAACGGTGGCTTATATTCTAAACAACACTATACATCCGGCCACGGCGTAATCAAGTCATACCCGCTCTCCGTCACCGCTACCGTCACCTCAAAATGGGCACACGGACTCCCATCACGCGTCACAATAGTCCAATCATCATCCTTGACATCCACTTTCCACGTCCCAAGCGACACCATTGGCTCGATCGCAAGCACCATTCCAACCTGCAACTTCACAATAGGAGCACGAGGATCACGAAAATTTGGAACATTCGGCTCTTCATGCACCGCGTGCCCAACCCCATGCCCCACCAAATCCTTCACAATTCCATACTTTTTTGGCTTGAGAACATCCTCAATCGCTCCGCTGATATCATGGACATACCCGCCCGGTCTAATCGCTTCAATACCAGCCACGAGCGAGGCGCGAGTATCCCTCACAAGTTCGCGAACAGCCTCTGTAGCCTGATCCCCAACGATCACCGTAGTCGCCATATCGGTCGCCAGCCCCTCAAACCACATACCAATATCCAGGCCAACAACATCTCCTTTTTTAATGATCCGAGCCGGGATCGGTAACCCATGCACGACCTCTTCATTAATGGAAACGCATAACGCTCCAGGAAAGGCAGGGCCCTGTCCCCCCATCCGATACCCAAAAAACGAAGGCTTGCCACCCTTTTCCGCAAACCGTTTCTGCGCAATCGCATCCAAAGCCTCCGTAGAAACACCCTCAACACATGCCGCACGAACCTCGCGCAACGTATCAGACAAAATCTGTCCGCCGCGCTTGAGCGCATCAATCTCCTGAGGGGTTTTTATGAGAGACATAGAAATTACTTTTTAGCTGGAACAAATCCCAGCGTACGAATCTTACGAACCAACTCCTCAAATAACGAAGCGATCGGCTGCTCACCCTTAACCGCCAACAAAACACCCCCCTTCCGATAGTACGTCGCGAGCGGCTCTGTCATAAAATGATACGCTTCAAGCCGCGCTCTAATAATCTCCTCTTTGTCATCTTCACGAATAACAAGCGCTTTACCGCAAGCATCACACACACCCTGCGCAACCGGTGCATGATCTTCTACATGAAAAATCGTTTTGCAAGCCACGCACTGACGACGACCTAATAACCGTCTCAAGGACTCTTCATCACGAATCTTAATCTGCAAAGCAAGATTGATCTTTACAACTTTATCAAACGATTCCGCTTGTTCAACATTACGAGGATATCCATCTAATAAAAATCCACTATCAGCCGCGATCGCCTTTACCTGTTTCTGTACCACCGCATTAACAAGCTCATCAGGCACCAACGCTCCACGGCTCACATAACTCTTTACAAGCTTACCCAAAGCCGTTTTCTCTTGAATCTCGGCCCGAAACAGCTCGCCGGAACCAATGAGAGGCACACCAAAATAATCGGCTAACATCCGACCCTGTGTACCTTTACCCGATCCCTGTGGACCAAATAAAACCGCTCGTAAACGCTTGCGTGCCATAAAAAAATGTATTTTATCTAACCATCCAGATCAGCAGCTCTGCCCCCAACATCCAAACAGCTGCCCATGGCATGATCCGAAGAGGACGATCCGGAGGCGTGCGCATAATGGCATACCACGCTCCTATCAGCAAGGCAAGAATCAACAAGACCCCCTGCGAAGGTTGACGCCAGGTAGCCTGCGCAACGAGCGCAGCGGGTAACACTAAATGACTCACCCACATCATCGTCTCAATCCCCGTCATGCTCATGAGCCGCGTAGAAACGCCGCGGCGTAGCGAAAGATCAGCCAAAAATAGACGCAATGCCTCATTTGATCGAATCGCAACGGCATCATACAGAGCAAATCCACCCCACAACACCAACAATGGTCCACGAGTGAGAGAGGAAGCTAAAAACACAGCTGCCCCCGCCGCCCCTACCCATAAACAAACAATACGAACCTCGCGTTGAGAAGACCAAAAAAACGGCAGATATAAACAAAGCGCAGCCAACCCCAAACCAATCGCCCCTCCGATAAGCACCCTTGGATACACCCATCCTCCCAGCAAAACCATCCCAACAAACATCCACTCCCACAAAACACGCGTCGACCATCCATAGCGCAACTTCATCACTAAACCACTTCCCGCCACGAGCAACAAAAGAGCAACGATCAAGGCGATGTCTGCGCGGTGCGCAACCTCAACAATCGGAACTCGATAGGCGGCTAAACCAGCTAATAGAGCAATAAAAACGACTTCTAACGCCACGAGCGAACGTATCATCCAAGTTTGCATAATTGACGGAGGCATCATAGCAGAACAATGAAAGCCGCCCAATTGGGCGGCTTTCATGCGGGATAATCTATCCTAAGTGTACTTGTTAATACGCGTCGTACTCTCGCATGGTTGCTTGAGCCTCTACCTGTTTCACGGATTCAATCACAACCGACACCACAATAAGCATCGAGGTTCCTCCCAGAGCCAACTGAGAAGCACCCGTCACTCCTTGCACAACAAGGGGCATGATGGCAATAACACCAAGAAAAGCAGCCCCTCCAAGCGTGATGCGGTTAATAATATATTCGACATATTCGGCCGTTGGTCGTCCCGGGCGAATCCCTGGAACAAACCCCCCTTGCTTCTGAAGATTCTCAGCAATACGATCCGGATGGAACACAACCGACGTGTAGAAATAGGTAAAACCAACAACCAACAAGAAATAGAGAACCCCATACACCCCCTGATTCTGCAACGTAAGATTCACCCATCGCCCCGCGGCCGCCAACCATTCACTCCGAGCGCGCGCTACAAATTGCGCAATCAAGTTAGGGAAGAGCAGCATGGAAACAGCGAAGATGATCGGGATCACACCCACCATGTTCACGCGTAACGGAAGGGAAGAAGCAACACCGCCTAACGCAACGCCTTGCCCACGTGTTTGACGAGCGTACTGTACAGGAATATTGCGTTGACCCTCCGTCACAAACACAACTCCTAAAACCGTGACCACCGCAACACCAGCATAGAGAGCAAGGGTAAGAGCCTGCGCTTGATCAAAAGCAGCCAAAAACTGCGAAGCAGAAGATGGTAAATCGGCCAAAATCCCCGCCGCAATCAAGAGCGACATGCCATTTCCGACCTTTTTCTCAGAAATTAATTCGCCCATCCACATGAGAAACAGTGTTCCTGCCGTCACGGTACACACAATAGCCGCCAAGTAGACCGGGCTAGAGCTTTGAATAATCGCAAATTGCGATTGCTTCATAAGCCCAATCAAGCTAGCTGATTGAATGATCGCGAGCGGCACCGTGAGCAAGCGTGTCCACTGGTTGATCTTGCGTTGACCCGCCTCTCCATCTTTCTGAATTTCTTCAATGCGAGGAATAATCATCCCTAGCAATTGGAAAATAATGGAAGCGGTGATATACGGAGCCACACCCAATGCAACAATGCTGAAGTTGCGAATAGTGCCCCCCGAAAACAAGTTCAAGACACCCAAAAGCTGGTTCGCCTCAAAGAAACGCTGCAAAGCAACGAGATCAATACCAGGCAATGGGATATTAGCCGCCACGCGAAACACAATCATCATGGCCAGCACGAATAGCAAACCATTGCGGACTTCTTTAACACGTAGAGCTTGAAAAAGCTTATCCCACATAGGGTCAGATTACCCCACTTTGCCACCAGCACGCTCAATCTCAGCTTTGGCTCCCTTAGAGACAGAAACGCCCGCAGCAACAGTGAGTGATTTGGTAAGTTCACCGCCCGCAATAATTTTCGCAGAACGGTCAGCGCGACGCACAAACCCCGCATCTTGCAATACCTTGAGAGTAATAGGCGTAGCCGCATCCAAACTGTTTAAGCGGCTCACGCGAATAGCAGAGTCTTTGTCGAAACGACTTTGAAATCCACGATTCTTCGGAAAGCTAAGCAACATCTGCTTCAAGCCCTTAAGCTTAAGCGCAGATTTACCACCCGTACGAGAACGTTGACCCTTGGTTCCTTTACCAGAGGTCTTACCTCGACCACTACCAGCACCACGACCAAGACGCTTCACGCGTTGGCGCGCACCAGATTTAGCCGAAATTGTATGAAGGGAAATAGCCATAGGTTATTTCTTAGCCGCAGCCGACTCATCCGCCTTTCCTTCCTTCACAGGAGGAACGCGCAACTTTTTAAGAGCAGCAAACGTGGCTTTTACGTTATTGATCTTGCTAGAAGATCCTAAAATTTTGGAAACGACGTTTGGGACACCGGCTAACTCGAGCACGATGCGAACAGCGCCACCCGCTTTAATTCCAGTTCCTTTTGGAGCGGGTTTAAGCAACACACGAGCCGCGGCAAACTTAGCTTCGACTGGATGTGGAATCGTTTCGTAGATCATCGGTACCGTGAGCAACGCCTTGCGTGCCTGCGTCGTCGCTTTGCCCGTCGCAAGCGCCACATCAACACCCTTAGCCAACCCAAAACCGACACGGCCTTTGTGGTTACCAATCACGGTCAAGGCACGAAAACGCATGCGCTTTCCTCCCTTGGTCACACGTGTGACACGAGCGACCTCGACGTTCTTTTCATCGTATTCGGCTTCTGCAGGGACATCTCCACCCCCACGACCATCACGACGTGGACCACCTTGGCCACGGCCGCCACGTCCTCCTTGACCGCCACGGTTACCGCCAAATCCACCACGGCCGCCTTGACCGCCACGGTTACCGCCTCCGCGCATATCGCGAGCGCCAGATCCCGGACGAGGAGCTGAACCAGCCGGTCTGGCTGGAGCTGCCGCAGGCGTTGCGGTTGGCTGCGTTGTTTGTGTTGCCATCGTATCAGTCATATGGATTAAAAGATGAGTCCAGCCGTCCGCGCACTCTCAGCGAGAGCTCGCACACGTCCTTGGTATTGTTTATCGCGGCGATCAAAAACGACCTGAGTAACGCCTTTAGCTTTTGCTCGTTCAGCAATCAAGGCACCAATCGCCATAGCAATTTCAACTTTGGTCTTCTTATCAGCCGTCTTGAGTTCGCGATCATACGCGGAAGCCAGGGTGCGACCCGTTGTATCATCAATGATCTGCGCAGAAATATGCGCGAGTCCTCGAAAGACAGCCAATCGTGGCCGTTCCGCGCTCCCACGTACCCGTGCGCGCATCCGCTGGATGCGACGGTTTACGCGTTCTTGTTTACGCTTTTGAATAGACATAAGACATGATCAATGATTAGGCGCCTTTCCCGGCGGTTTTGCCAGCCTTGCGACGGATAACCTCATCAACGTATTTAATCCCCTTTCCCTTGTAGGGCTCCGGTGGCTTAATACGGCGAATGCGTGCAGCCGTTTCACCGACAAGATACTTATCAGAACCCGCAATGGTAAGAACTTGTTTTTCGACTTTTGCCTCGATGCCAACCGGAAGATCAAAGGCAACGCGGTGAGAAAAACCAACATCCATCATGACCTTGCGGCCCTCAAGTGCCACCTTAAAACCAACCCCAACAAATTCAAGAGCTTCTTCAAAAACTTTTTGCGCGCCTTCGACCGCGTTTTGCAATAATTGCCGCGTGAGTCCCCACAGCGCCCGTTGGTCGACACGCGTTTCATCTTCAACCGTCACAAGCAACGCTTTTGGATCCGCTTGCATCGCCACAAGGGCATGCGGCGGAAGAGAAACTTCAAGCGTCGCTTTAGGACCTTTGACGGTCACTTGACGGGACACGATGGTCGCGTCAACGCCTGCAGGCAGCAGGACAGGTTTTTTACCGATACGAGACATAGGCGATTAGTAAACTTCACACAAGACTTCACCTCCGAGCTTACGCTTGCGCGCTTCTTTATTGGTCATAATACCAGCGGAGGTTGATACGATCGCAATCCCCTGATCGGAGAGTACGCGTGGCAACTCACCCGCTTTGCGATAAACACGCAAACCAGGCTTCGAAACACGTCGCACGGCGCGAATAGCCGGCACCTTACCAGCATACTTAAGCGTGACGATAATCGTCTTCTTTACACCATCCGTCTGCTCTTTAACCGCTTGGATATATCCTTCACGTTCCAAGAGCTTAGCAATGGCGAGTTTAATGCGCGACCCAGGAACCAGGGTGGTTTCGTGTTCAGCCGCCTGCGCATTGCGCAAACGAGTGAGAAAGTCGCTAATAGGATCAGTGATCATAGGAGAAAATTACCAACTGGATTTCTTGACGCCAGGGAGTTCGCCTCGCAGGGCAAGCTCGCGGAAGCAGATACGGCAGAGTTCAAAGTCTCGCATATATCCATGTTTGCGTCCGCATTTCCAGCAGCGCAACACTTTGCGCGTGGAAAACTTCGGCTTCCGTTTGGATTTGGCAATTTGTGCTTCAGTAGCCATAGATTATGCTTGGAAAGGGAAGCCGAGGGCTTTGAATAAACGTTGTCCAACTTCGCGAGAACCCGCGGTCGTGGTGACTGTCACCTGCATACCATGCAAGCGCTCAACTTCATCGGAGTGGATCTCTGGAAAGGCTAAGTGCTCCTTAAAGCCAACGGACAAGTTACCTTGCGCATCAACAACCTTAGAAGAAATACCACGAAAATCGCGAATACGAGGAAACGTGACCTGCGTAAGCTTGGTCAAAAAATCCCACATACGATCTCCACGCAAGGTAACCATCGTACCAACAACCATCCCTTCACGAATCTTGAAACTCGCAATGGATTTCTTGGCCTTGGTCTTAACCGGGCGCTGACCCGAAATACGACGGAGGGTCGCTTCAACCACCTCTGCCACTTTTGGATCTTTCGCGCCCTGCGAAAGTCCCACCGACAAGACCACCTTCGTCACCTTAGGGACGGCCATGCGGTTCTTGATGCCCAGCTCTGTTTGCAAAGCGGGGACAATCTCTTTTTGATAGCGTTCTTTAAGAGTCATAGATTAGGCAGTCTTTTTGGTCGAACGAGTCCGCTTTGGTTTAGCAGCGGCAACCGTGGCTTCTTTTGCTTCGGTACGAGCCACATTCGAAGCATGTATGGGCATGGAAAATTCGACCACGCGCCCCGGCTCTCCTTGGCGACGAGTCCGCAAATGACGCTTCGTCACATTCATGCCCTCAATCACCACACGGTTCAACTTAGGAAATACTTGCGTCACTTTGCCCGTTTTGCCGCGATCTTTACCGGCGAGGACCTTGACCTCATCCCCGGTCTTTACATGAAAGGTAGGCATAGGGTTAGACGACTTCAGGAGCTAAAGAAATAATTTTGCCGTACCCTTTGATACGCAGCTCACGAGCAACGGGCCCAAAAATACGCGTACCCTTTGGCTCCTTATTCTTTTGATCAATGATTACACCCGCGTTGTCATCAAAGCGGACATAGGTTCCGTCTGGACGACGTGTCTCCTTGTGAGAGCGCACGAGCACGACGTGAACAATGTCCGATTTTTTAACCATGCCGCGTGGAGCCGCTTCTTTCACGACACACGTCAGCATATCGCCAATGCGACCATAGCGTTTTTTATACCCACCATGCACATGAATGCATTGAAGGAGTTTGGCTCCGGTGTTATCTGCCACCTGGAGCATGGAACGATGTTGAACCATAGAGATTAGACAGTCGCCACCGAGCGAACGGTCGAGAGATAACGCCAGCGCTTATGACGAGACACCGGTCGACATTCTTCAATCTGAACCGTGTCACCGACCTTGGCCACGCTCATAGGGTCATGAATCATGAACTTCTTTGAAATCGTGTAGTATTTTCCGTATTTTGGATGTGCGACCTGACGGTCAACACGAACCACCGCGGTCGTTGGACCGGAAACGGAAGTCACCACGCCTTCAAAGCGGCGATGGGAAGAAGTGGATAATGGAGAGGCTTGCATAGGAAGAAAACTAGTTGGCGAGCACCGTCAGAATCTGAGCGATCTCACGCTTGAGCACACGAATTTGACGAACCTTGGTTAACTGACGGGTAGCAACTTTGAAACGCAGATCGTGGAGCTTGGCGCGAGCCTCAGTCAACAGACGTTCGCGTTCGGCGACAGAAGCAGTGCGTAAGGAAGAGATATCCATATTAGTCGTTGCTCACAAATTTACAGACGGAAGCGATCTTATAGGCAGCGCTCTCAAGAGCTTCTTGAGCAGATTGCTTAGGAATCCCATCCATTTCGTAAATGATCGTGCCTGGACGAATAACCGCCACGTAGTGGTCAACCGCACCTTTTCCGGAACCCATCGGATTCTCGTTCCCATGTTTGGTAAGAGGCTTGTCAGGGAAGACGCGAATCCAGATCTTGCCTCCGCGCTTAATGTAACGAGTGAGCACACGACGACCAGCTTCAATCTGTTGGCTGGAGATCCAGGCCGGGGTCAGGGCCTTGAGTCCGTAGGATCCGAACGCAAGTTCAAGCTTGTCAGACGCCACACGAATGTTGCGCGCCCGACCTTTATGCCACTTGCGATGTTTTACTTTTTTAGGAATCAACATATGGAGGAAAATTAGACCGCGGCAGGAGCACTTTCAGGAGCAGGTGCGGCTGCTTCGCGAGGCGCACGTGGAGTCACCGGGCCACGAGCCGGGCCACGATCACGACCATGAAATCCGCCCCCCATCCCGCGTCCGCCATCACGACGGTCCGAGCGACCTGGCGTACGCGTCTGCGTGGTAGGCTGATACTGAGATAAACGATCTTGTTCAAACACATCTCCGCGATAGACCCATACCTTCACACCAATAGCTCCCGCAATTGTCTGAGCGAAGTCTTGATAGTAATCAACGTCCGCACGCAAGTTTGTTAGAGGAATTTTTCCCCAGTACAACCATTCACGGCGAGCGATTTCAGCTCCATTCAAACGACCAGAGACAGCAATCTTAACACCCAACGCACCAGCTTTCTTTACGCGTTCAATCGAAGTCTTAAGAACACGGCGGAAAGCCATGCGTCGCTCTAAGTCACTGATAACACCCTGACAAACAAGCGCTGCTTCCAAATTTGGACGCCCAACTTCCTGTACAGAAATATGAAGCTGAAGACCTTTGGACTTGCCTGGAAAAAAAGCTTTGATCAACTTTTTCTTCAACTGATCAATCCCATCTCCCGCACGGCCAATCACATACCCAGGCTTGGCGGTATGGATCGTAATAGACAAGGCACCGCGAGAACGCTCAACTTCAACACGATTGACGGCGCAATCCTTCAATTCCTTTTTCAAAAAGGCGCGCAAGCGAATATCCTCACGAACTTGACCACGATAAGCCGCATCGCGAGCGAACCAGCGAGATGGCCAAGTGGTAGTGGTTCCGATACGGAATCCAAATGGATGAACTTTATGACCCATAGGTTAGGCAGTCTTAACCGCTCCCTTTGACGAAGTCGTCTTGCGAGCGGGTTTTGAAGCGGAAGCGCGAGCCACCGTCTTTTTAGCAGGAACTGGAGTCGAAACCGATTCTGAAGCCGGAGAAGAAACCTTAGCCGCCGCATTCTTCGGCGCCAGCACAATCATAATGTGCGTCGTACGCTTACGAATAGGCGCCGCTGAACCACGAGCGCGTGGACGGCTCCGTTTAAGGGTTGGCCCTCCATCGGCTGTAATGGTCTTGATCAATAAATCCTCTTTCTTCAAGTGAAAGTTGTGTTCCGCGTTGGCGATCGCCGAGCGCAAGAGTTTTTGCACCGGCTCAACCGCTGCCTGTTTCATGAACGTAAGACGCGTATCGGCAGCCATAACAGGCAACCCGCGGACAGCATCAATCACGAGGCGCACCTTACGAGGGGCCATGCGAAGATAACGAAGAGAAGCGTGGATATCCATAGGAGATTACTTCTTAGCCGCAGGAGCAGCGGCTGGTTTAGCCGTTGTTTCTGCCGCCTTCTGAATCTTACCACCGTGACGAACAAATTTACGGGTTGGCGCGAACTCACCCAACTTATGTCCAACCATGTTTTCAACAATCAAAACGGAGATATGTTGCTTACCGTTATGCACCGCCATCACACGACCAACCATCTCTGGCGTGATCGTCGAAGCACGCGACCAGGTTTTAATCGGCGTTTTATCACCCGCTTTCAAAGCCGCTACTTTCTTAAGCAGCTTTGCATCGGTGAATGGACCTTTTTTGAGACTACGAGACATAGATTAGAGAGTGTTGCCGCGACGGCGGACAAGAATATGGCGATCAGAGGAATTCTTTGCACGGCGTGTTTTGACTCCGAGCGCATGCTTGCCCCACTTGGTCTTAGCATACTTCATACCGATTGGATGTTTTCCTTCACCACCACCGTGTGGGTGATCAACCGGGTTCATAACCTTACCACGGACCGTAGGACGAATACCGCGATGGCGCATACGACCGGCCTTACCCCAACGCACCAAGTGCCAGTCAGGATTAGACACTGTTCCAATCGTTGCCATACAGACCTTAGGCACGCGACGCATTTCTCCGGAAGGAAGTTTAATGATCGCCCAGCTCCCTTCGATTGCGCTAAATTCGATACGCGTTCCGGCGGCACGGCCCATCTGAGCCCCTTTACCAGGCACGAGCTCAACCGCATGAATAGGCGTACCAACAGGGATCTTTTCCAATGGCAAACGGTTACCAACATTGATATCCGCCTCTTTCTGAGAAGATACAACAGTGTCACCCACCTTCATGCCGTCAGGCAACAGCATATAGCTCTTGCGACCGTCACGATAAATAAGCAAACCAATACGCGCTCCACGATTCGGATCATATTCAACCGAGTCGATACGAGCCGGAACATCGTAGTGAGCACGAATAAAATCAACGTCACGCAAGAAACGTTTGGCTCCACCGCCTTGATGACGAACGGAAATTTTTCCGCCAGAACGTCCGGCATGATCCTTACGGGTCGAAATCAAGGATTTCTCCGGTTCGTTGCGCGTGATATCCGAAAAGTCTTGCACCGAGGAGAGGCGCCGCCCTTTGGTCACGGGTCGATACAGTTTAATAGGCATAGGTGGAATAATTAGACACCGGCGTAGAGATCAAGTTTTTGTCCGGAAACAAGCGTCACAAGCGCCTTCTTCCAATCCTGACGAGCAGAAGGACGACGACCACGACGAACAGGCTTGCCCAAGCCACGAATAGTGCGGACCGCGGCAACTTTCACTCCATACGTCGCCTCAACCGCACGCTTAATAGCAATCTTCTCAGCCTCAACAGGAACCTCAAACACATACGTATTGAGAGCTCCTAAACGAGCTGCCTTCTCACTCACACGAGGCCGTGCAAGCAAAGACAAAAGGTGAGCAGGCACAGCCTTTGCCGTCTGCACGTCATTCTTTACTTCGGTTGGCGCATCTACTTTTTTAGCAGCACGCTTCGCCGGTGCCTTTTTCTTGGCATCGGTGGACGGTTCAGTAGCCGTCGTTTTTTTACTCAAGCGATCAAGAATTCCCATACAATTAGGCGCGATAAAGACCTTCAAACGCTGGTACCGCGTCCTTCAAGAACACGACGGAGCGATAGGTCAACACATCAATCAAATTGACGGAATTGGCGGACACCAATTTCACGTTAGGCAAATTACGAACCATGCGCATCAACACCGTCGAAGCACCCGACACCACCAACAAGACATTGCGGTCAATCGGAAGTTTCGCAATCACAGAGGCAGCCTGCTTAGTCTTAGCAGAGCTCGTATCCATGGATTCCAATACCATGAATTTTTGCGAAAGAACCTTATCCGATAAGGCCATAAACAAAGCCTTACGCTTAACCTTCTTATTGATCTTAAGAGAGAAGTTGCGCTCACTGGTTGGACCAAAGGTAATTCCTCCACCAACCCATTGAGGAGAGCGGATAGATCCCTGACGAGCACGACCAGTCCCCTTTTGCTTCCAGGGCTTTTTTCCACCACCACGCACTTCTCCGCGCGTTTTGGTGTTAGCGATGGCGCGGCGTGCGTTGGCGCGCTGAGCAACCATGGCTTCGTGAATAATAGCTTGGTCTGGCTTCACGGCAAAAATAGCGTCGGAAAGCGCAATGGTTCCCACTTGACTTCCGGTCTGATTGTAGACAGAAACGTTTGGCATACAAGGTTAGGCAGACACAATCTGAATGACAGCATTTCGTGGTCCTGGAACCGCGCCTTTAACGGCCAGAATCCCTCCCTCACGCACTTCGATCACCACGAGATTCTTGACCGTGATTTGACCACCACCCATACGGCCAGCCATGCGGCGACCCTTGAGCACGTGTTGCACACCACCGGCACCAATAGAACCAGGCATACGCTCTTGGTCTTTATGACCGTGAGAGGTGGGGTGACCATGGAATCCATGACGTCTCACAACACCTTGGAAGCCCTTTCCTTTAGAAAGACCTGTGACATGAATCATGTCACCCGGCTGAAAAGCTGCTGCTTCAATCTTATCGCCACGCTTCATGTCCGTATCAGACACAAGACGAAATTCGGCCAAGTGTTCAAGCTTAGGCAAGTCTTTCAAGTGACCTTCAAGGGCTTTGGTCAAACGCTTAGTCGTTCCAAAACCAACCTGAACCGCCATGTAACCGTCGCTATCTTTGCTCTTTACCTGGGTCACGTAGCAGGGACCGGCCTCAAGTAATGTTACAGGAGTAACATTGCCGTCCGCATCGTAGACCTGCGACATCTCGAGTTTTTTCGCAAGAATAAATTTCATAAGAATTCGGATTGGTCGCTGAGTAGTAATTTGGATATAACGAAACACCGAATGCTGCTGACGACCGCAATCGTCTTCAAGCATTCGGTGTTTCTATGCAAACGCACAAACAACGTAAACGTGAGGGGTGATCGCGATTCTCCCCGCCGTTAAAAACGGACGGGGGCTTACCCTAGGGGGTAGGCGTCAACAGGGAGGTTTTCATCCCGATGAATATCGGGGGAGCTTTCTCCTTGGGAATCGAACTGAATTGTCAACCTTACATCTTGATCTCCACATCGACACCGGCGGGCAAGTTGAGAGAAGTCAGCGCATCAATCGTTTTTGGATTTGGATCCAAGATATCGACAACGCGTTTATGAATCCTCATCTCGAACTGTTCGCGGGCATTTTTGTGAACAAAGGTCGAGCGGTTGACGGTCCACTTCTTCTTTTCGGTAGGAAGAGGAACCGGACCGATGACCTTTACCCCGCTGCGTTCAGCGGTTTCAATGATCATCTTCGTCGCTTGGTCAATGATCTTGTGATCATAGGCACGGATCTTGATCCGTACACGATGAGAAGAAGAAACGATAGGCTTGGCGTCTGCCATGAGAATGAAAGGAGAGCCCTGTCATCCTCCGCACCAAGCTCTTATCATCATGATACATGATGGACAGAACTCGGTGCGGAGGAACTCCCCCGCTAATAATAATTTATTTAATGATCTTGGTAACGACACCAGCGCCGACGGTCTTGCCACCTTCACGGATAGCAAAGCGCATCTTATCTTCCATAGCAACCTGAGCGATGAGCGTGATAATCATTTTGGTCGTATCACCTGGTTGCACCATGGCAACGTCATCAGGCAATTTAACTTCACCGGTCACATCCGTCGTACGGATGTAGAATTGTGGCTTATAACCCGTCACAAATGGCTTGTGGCGACCACCTTCTTCCTTAGTAAGAGCGTAGACCTCTGCTTCGAATTCGGTGTGAGGCTTGATCGAACCCGTCTTCGCCAACACCATTCCACGTTCGATTTCGTCTTTCTTGGTACCACGCAAGAGCAAACCCGCGTTGTCCCCAGCGAGACCGGAGTCGAGCTGTTTGTTAAACATTTCGATACCCGTAACAACCGTCTTACGCGTTTCACCCAAACCAACGATTTCGACTTCTTCGTTGATCTTGATTTGACCACGCTCGATACGACCCGTGACCACCGTTCCACGACCTTCAATGGAGAACACGTCTTCCACAGGCATGAGGAATGGCTTGTCGGTTTCGCGGACAGGTTCTGGGATGAAGTCATCACAGGCCTTGATCAGATCCAAAATTGGCTTGGAAGCGGCTTCGTCCTTAGGATTCTGAAGCGCTTTCAAAGCGGATCCACGAATGATTGGGGTCTTTTCGCCATCGAATTCGTATTTGGTCAAAAGATCACGGATTTCTTGTTCGACCAAGTCGATAAGTTCCGCATCCTCTACCATGTCAACTTTGTTCAAGAAGACAACGATGGAAGGCACACCAACCTGACGAGCCAAAAGAATGTGCTCGCGGGTTTGAGGCATAGGACCATCCGTCGCAGACACAACCAAGATCGCACCGTCCATTTGGGCGGCACCCGTGATCATGTTCTTGATATAGTCAGCGTGACCAGGACAGTCGACGTGAGCATAGTGACGCTTGTCCGACTCATATTCGGTATGAGCGGTAGCAATCGTAATCCCACGAGACTTGGATTCAGGAGCTTTATCAAGGTCATCGATGCCCTTTTTCTGAGCTGTCATGCCGTGAGCGCCAAGAACCGTCAAAATAGCCGCCGTGGTGGTGGTCTTGCCATGGTCAACGTGACCGATGGTACCAATATTCACGTGTGGTTTTGTCCGTTGAAAGACGTCTGCCATAGGTACGTAATGCGGAATGCATTAAAAATAAGAGTGAAACAATTCGCGTTTTTGGCTAATCCATGAGGATATTCTCATGTCGAGGCAGTTCAAAATGAACCGCGCCCTGTGAGCACGTCCTCGGAGCTATTTCGCGAGTGAGCAGATAGTAGCAGAGCTTAGCCAAGATGACAAGGCCCGCCGCTCATGAGCGGCGGGCCAAGCCCCAAGCCCGACAACAGGTTATGACTGAAAGGAAAAACGTTCCTCCATAACCATCCCCTCCCCACCCCCCGTCTGGGAAGGAGCGGAAACCAAAACTTCGTGAGAAACACTATCCAATGAACGGTGCAGGGCCTGAGTGCGGTCCTCGTCTCGCTGCCGCACCCGAAGACCATCCGGAGCAGATGAGGTCGGCACCACCTGCTTAGAATTCCGAGGACCTTCGCTAGAATGAGCAGATTTTTGATCTTTTTCAGCTACAACAGGCCGACCCTGCGGGGGAGCCTTAGTGACCTCTGATAGAGGCTCGGCAGGCTTAACATCTAACATCTCCTCATACGTATCCAAAGACAGAAGCACCATCGGCTCCCGCCCCCCAACATCCGTCATAATGATGGGCATCCCCTGCCGACGGGCCAGCTCTATAATGCGTTGTAGAGACATACACCCTTCATCTAAAACGATGAGCGGATGATTGACAAGAAGCAAAGAAAAGAGCACCTTACTTTGTTCCCTATCAGGAGGTTCAACATGGGGAAGTCAAAGATCCGAACACTATTCACAGCGAGCTGCTTCGTCGGGCTCTGCGTCGCAGGGTTCACCGTCGAAAAGCTGGCGCAAGCCATGCTGCTGTCAGCACTTATCGGAAAAGGCCTAGAGGTATTTTTCACAGCCTGTCTCGACGACATGAAGAATCCGACCGAGGAGGTACGCGGCTACAGCTCACCGCTATACTCCCCACTCTACGCGATGGCACCCCTCGTGTACCTGGCCAGCCACAAGCTCGGTCTAGACCACCTGCGCTGGGGATATCGAGGCCTGATCTACATGACCGGACTACCCCTGATCGAGTTCACGGCCATGGCCTTCTACGACAAAGCGCTCGATCTGCGCCCATCGAAGAAAAGTTATCAGGACAGCGGACACAGCTTTCTGGGATACACCCGGTGGGACTTCCTGCCGGTCTGGTTCGTGGTCGGACTATTCTTCGAACACATTTTCAAAACCTCCCTCCTCCCCCTCCCCTAAAGCGCCACGCGAATCATTTATTCGCTCTCGGCGCTCTTGCTTGTTTTACAAAAAATAATTTAATAGCAAAAAACAAGACGTCTCGCGACGTGAGGACGAGGTCGCAAGACGTTAAAGACAGCAAAGAGGGGCTCGATAGTCTAGACCCGACAGAGCTTGAGGGCCTTATCTACCATCAGGCCGACCGCGACCGGTACAGTCGCTGCGAACACGAGGGGAACGCTAACGATCTCCGGAACGCGTTCATCACGAACGAGCTCGAGAGCGCTGTCCAGCATGTCCCCAGCAAAATCGAGAGCAGCACGATGAGCACGGACAAGAGACAACCTCATGACCCATACCTCCGACCACTATTTCTCAAAAGAAACGAAGCGTGTCAAAAACACAAACACCGCGAGAATCGCGGGGGATGAAGAAAGGATTAGAGGGACTGACTCAGACAGCGGTACGTCTCGTGCGCAACCGCGGCACCGATAGAAACGACACAGCAGGATACCACGAGCGTACACAGGGGAAGGCGAATAAAAGGAGAACGGCTCCCCTCCAAACGCCGCTCCACAAAATCCAGAACGCCCGTAGCAACAGCGAGACTACCGCTACGCACAGCTTCCAATGAACACAACACCATGAACATGCCTCCAGACAAGTGCTTCTCACAAACAAGAACATTTGTCAAAACAAAAATCCCTCACCAACCATAGGAAGGCAAGGGATTCTTTACTATTAGCTTATTTTATTTCTTGGCACGACCTTCGATAACCGTCTGCGCCACATTGGACGGAACTTCACCGTAGTGAGCAAATTCCATCGAGTAGCTCGCGCGTCCTTGCGTCATGGAACGCAACCCCGTCGAGTAGCCAAACATTTCAGACAAAGGAACCTCGGCACTCACCACACGCGCACCACTGCGCTCAGTCATGTCTTGAATTTGACCACGCTTAGCGTTCAAATCACCAATGACGTCACCCATGTAGCTCTCAGGCGTAACGACTTCGACCTTCATGATAGGTTCAAGTAAGTACAAACCTGCTTTGCGACAACCTTCTTGAAAGGCCATCGAACCCGCGATTTTAAAGGCAGCTTCGGAAGAATCCACATCGTGGTAGCTTCCATCTTTCAAGGTGATCTTGACATCAAGTAAAGGATAACCAGCCAATACACCACGCTGTTTTGCTTCTTGAATACCCTTGTTGATTGGTTGAATGAATTCACGAGGAATAACACCACCCTTGATTTCGTCAACGAATTCGTAACCCTTGCCACGTTCGTTTGGCTCAATGTCAATGACACAGTGGCCATACTGACCACGACCACCAGACTGACGAATGTACTTACCCTCCACATCTTCCGCTTTGGCGCGAATAGCTTCGCGGTATGCAACCTGTGGCTTACCCACATTCGCTTCCACCTTGAATTCACGCTTCATGCGATCGACGATGATCTCCAAGTGCAATTCACCCATTCCAGCGATAATCGTTTGCAGGGTTTCTTCATCGGTACGCACACGGAAAGATGGGTCCTCTTCCGCCAATTTCTGAAGAGCCACGCCCATTTTTTCTTGGTCAGCTTTTGTCTTAGGTTCAATCGCGATCGAGATAACCGGTTCTGGAATCACGATGGATTCCAACATGAGCGGACGACGTTCGTCGTAAATGGTGTCACCCGTAAACGTTCCACGTAAACCAACGGCTGCAGCGATATCACCCGCATAAACCTCGGTCACATCCTCACGTTCATTGGCGTGCATGCGCACGATACGGCCGATACGCTCCTTTTCACCCGTTTTAGCGTTGATAACGTAAGAACCAGCTGCCAATGTTCCAGAATAAACACGGAAGAAAATCAATTTTCCCACGAATGGATCCGTCATGACCTTAAAGGCCAAAGCAGCAAATGGTTCGCTGTCGGAAGGATGAACTTCAACCGCCTGGTCTAAATCATCAATAACATGAGCCTTGGTTGGAGGAATATCGAGTGGGGAAGGAAGATACTCAACAATCGCATCAAGCAAAAACTGCACACCCTTGTTCTTCAAGGCTGAACCACACAAAATTGGATTGATAAGACCGGCAATAACCGCCTTGCGCAAACCAGCTTTTAATTCTTCAAGCGTAAACTCCTCACCGGCCAAGTAACGATTCATCATCGCTTCATCCGTTTCTGCGATAGCCTCAATCATTTGTCCACGGTATTGCTTGGCCTTCTCCAACATATCCGCAGGGACATCCACCTCTTCAATCTTCTGACCCATTTCATCAAGATACATCTGAGCCTTCATGGTGATGAGGTCGATGATACCGATGAAATTCGCTTCTGCACCAATAGGTAACTGAATAGGAACAGCGCGCTTGGTCAAACGATCATGAATCGATTTTACATCTGCGTAAAAATCAGCACCCATGCGATCCAATTTGTTGATAAAACAAATACGTGGAACGTTGTGCTTGTCAGCCTGACGCCAAACGGTTTCTGACTGCGATTCCACCCCAGCCACACCATCAAACACGGTCACAGCACCATCAAGCACGCGCAAAGAACGCTGAACCTCGATAGTAAAATCGATGTGTCCAGGCGTATCAATCAAGTTCATGCGTGAACCCTTCCAGTAACACGTAGTGGCAGCCGCCGTGATCGTAATTCCACGTTCGCGTTCCTGCTCCATCCAGTCCATCGTTGCTTCCCCTTCATGAACTTCACCAATTTTGTGCTTACGACCCGTGTAAAACAAAATGCGCTCAGAAACAGTTGTCTTACCGGCATCGATATGAGCAATAATTCCAAAGTTACGGGTGTCTTTTAAAGAATATTCACGAGACATAAAGGCTTGATAGGCTTAAATGAGGATGAAGATGAAAACAAAACGTGAATTGTGGAGAGGAGCGTCGATCGGTTGTTCCGTCAGACATCCGCGCACAATTCACGTATTGGAAGTATCGATTAGCGAGCGAAGTGTGCGAAGGCGCGGTTCGCTTCGGCCATGCGATGCACATCAGCACGCTTCTTGACCGCTTCACCTTGGTTCTGAGCCGCATCCATGATTTCCGTTGCAAGACGTTCAGACATGGGTTTACCTTTACGTGAACGGGCTGCGTCAATCATCCAGCGAAGGGCGAGCTGCAACCGACGTTCGGCGCGTACCTGAAGCGGAACTTGGTAGTTCGCTCCGCCAACGCGCTTGGATTTGACTTCGACGCTTGGCGAGACATTCTTCAAAGCCTCTTCGTACATTTCAATGGCTGGCTTTTTCATTTTTTCTTCGACGATATCGAAGGCTGAGTACACGATGCCTTGCGATTTCTGTTTCTTGCCGCCAATCATGATGTAGTTGATCAGCTTCGCCACATTGGTTGATCCATATTTTGGATCAGGGGCTACTTTACGCTTGGGAGCTTGTTTTCCGCGCATATAAGATCAGAGAGGAGTTAGTCGATTATTTCTTAACTTCTGGTTTTGGACGACGTGCTCCGTAGAGAGAACGGCTGCCGCGACGGTTGGCAACACCCTGCGTATCGTAGACACCACGCACAATGTGGTAGCGCACACCCGGAAGATCTTTCACACGACCACCACGGATAAGCACGATGGAGTGCTCTTGTAAGTTGTGACCTTCACCAGGAATGTACGCTGAGACCTCTTGTCCGTTCGAAAGACGCACACGAGCGATCTTACGCACAGCCGAGTTAGGTTTTTTCGGCGTCATGGTTGTTACCTTGGTACACACACCACGTTTAAAGGCAGAACCACGGGATAATTCCGTGCGTTTGCGATGTAACGTATCAAACGCAAATTGAAGAGCTGGGCTCTTAGATTTACGGCGACCAGTCGTACGTGGACGACGGACAAGTTGAGCAATGGTAGGCATGTATGGACAAGAGGACACACAAGCTCGAACGAGCAAATAGTCCAAAATAAAGGGTAAAAACGTGTAAGGTGCGCCTAATCTACCAGCGTTCACGCTATTCGTCAAGATAGAAAGGATAAAATAGAATACTCCTAGGCAGAATAACCAAATTTTCGCCAATTCCAGGCAAAAAGAGCTAAAAACACCAACGCGGAAAACGCCGGAGCCAAAGTCCCAAAACCCCCTCGCTCAGCCACCACCACCCACCCCACCAAGAACAGTCCCGCACCCGGCAAGGAAGTCCATGACAAAAAAGCCCAACGATGCGTAGCACTCAGGGCCTGACGATGAGCAACATGGGCAAACATATAGGCAAGAAAGATAGGCAGCCCCAATAAAAAGGAGCCGAGAAAGGCTGCAGCAAGCCACAACCAACGCGCTTCTTCCAGGTCAGTCGTCGTGATCAAGCCAATCGCCAATGGTCGATCAGACGCCAACGATTCATGCGTCATCTCTATTAAATCAACATCAGCCGCCTGAACCAGAGCGCACAACCCCACCGTCATAACAAGCTCGATCAAGGCAAATACGTGCGTCCAGGTAAAAGAATGACCCTCTCCAAACATCATGGCCGCAACCAGACCTAAAAGAACACTTCCAAATAAACGAATAAACCGCTCACGCCCAACAAATCCACTCCAGCGACGCCACGACCACTTCCAGCTTCGTGCCTGCTGCAAAAGCAGCACGACAAGACAACTCATCCAAGCAAAGCTAGCAAACAACCAGGTTTGACTCACATGAGCCTCCCCCCCTATCGCAAGGGGAAAACGCTCATAGATGGCACGCCAGGCATAACCATCAATCTGTGCGACGGTAAATCCTTGACTCACAACTGGAGCCACGGTCGACCAAATAGGGACTTCACGAACTAGAACAACCCAACTAATAAAAGATGGCAGAAGAAATAACGACAAAAATCCAACATATCCCACGACCAGGCCTTGCGCGAGTTGCCAGATAGTCAAAGAGGGGTTCGAGCGACGCCACGACCAAGCCGTCCATCCAAACACAAGCACCCACATCAGCTGAAAGGCAGGAGGAACAACAAACACAGGCAGAAGCCCTCCCGTAAGAAGAACGGTAAGAGCTTGCCAACCGGAAGCAAAACCAAGCTCGTTCACAAACCCAAGACTTTGGATAACAAGTTCAAAAACAGGCACGAGAAATAACGCCGGCAAATAGGCCCACAGCCCTCCAAGCGCCGCCACCAATGAAACGCGCCACAGTCGAACACAAACAAACGCCAACAAAAAAACCAGCAAAAGAACAATCGTCGGCCAAACAAATAACACACCCATCACATCAAATCCCGCCAATACCGAATGCGCACGAATCAATTCACTGATAAATCCGACCATCCACGCAAGAAGAAAAACATGGGTAACGAATGGTCGCCAACCCAAAAATCGTCGTTCAGAAAAAGATTCCCGCGTGAGCCATTTCATAGAGAGATAAGTATCCGCGCCAACCACTGAGACGTGGAAGAAATCCACGACAACGGACCGATCGGCAAAAACATATCGAGCAATACCACCACAAGAAGAAGATTAGGGCCCTGCACCGTAATCCAACGGTGCGCGGCCGGAAAATGATATTCATCCAAGATGGCAAGCAGTGCCTTGGAGCCATCTAGAGGAGGAACTGGGATAAGATTAAATAGCGCGAGGGAAAAATTGAGCACCACACCCGCCACAGCAAAAATAGTTAGTAAATTAGTGGGTCCGAGATGAGAACCGCCAACGCGCAAAACCAAAACAAATAATAGCGCAAGCAACGTATTTGAAATCGGACCAGCTGCGGCGACCAATACCGGCCCCAGTTTTCCGTACTTCAGTTGGTATGGGTTAAACGGCACCGGCTTTCCCCAACCAAATCCCAATAACAACAGGGAAATAAATCCGAGCGGATCAATATGCGAGGCAGGATTAAGCGTTAAACGCCCTTCCCGTTTAGCGGTTTGATCCCCTAACCAAAACCCCATCAACGCATGAGCGGCTTCGTGGACAGATAAAGACAAGACAAAAACGGCAATAAACGCCACAAACATCCAAGGCTCACTAAACAACAAGGAAAGAAGATTCATAGACTATATTGTGGCGAGTTCTCAGACAATCGTCCACTACACACCCGAAGGGGGGTGGGGCTTGCCAAAACCGCCATCTTCCTCTATCCTTAGCCCATTCTCCAGTATTCGAGATGCTTATACTCGATACTTGATACTAAATACTCGATACTTTATTTATGTCGCGCATCTGTCAACTCAGCGGAAAATCCGCTAAATACGGCAACTCCCGTAGCCACTCCAACATCGCCACCCGTCGCCGCCAGGGGGTGAACTTGCAAACCGTCAAAATCAACGGTCAGCGTATTCGCGTTTCCACACGCATCTTACGCACCCTCAAAAAATTGGCCGCCGAAATGCACGCTGGACACGAACACGCAAAATAAATATCGATCCTCATATACATAAACCCCCGATCAACTGTCGGGGGTTTATGTATATGAGGATCGGATCACAAAATACGTTCCTTTGTTTTCTTGATAATCTTAAAGGCAGCCTCAGCCGTATCCACCACGTGAAAAATAGATAAATCTTCCGGGCTCACGTAGCGATGCTGCTCAATCATTACCTGCTTAATCCAAGTAAGCATCGGCTCCCAAAACGCACTCCCGATTAAAATAACGGGTACTTGGTCCGACATTTTTCCCGTTTGGATCAATGTCACCATCTCAAATAGTTCATCCATGGTTCCAAATCCTCCGGGGAAAAAAATATATGCTTGAGCAGAGGCGGACAGCATTACTTTGCGAGTAAAAAAGTAATGAAACCCCATCGATTTTCTCACATACGTATTCTGTCGCTGCTCCATCGGGAGATTAATATTGATTCCCACAGATTCCCCACCACTCTCAAACGCTCCGCGATTCGCTGCTTCCATAACCCCAGGACCTCCTCCAGTAATCACCGCGTGGCCATTTTTTGCACACAAAAAACCCAATTCTCGGGCAATTTGATAGTACGGGTCATCGGGACCACTACGCGCACTCCCAAAAAAGGTGACTTCATTTTTCAAATGCGCCAAAAACTCAAACCCCTCCACAAACTCGGCCATGATACGAAAAATCTTCCAGTTGATATTCTCAGTAAAATCATTTACATCAACAGGCACACACGTATTGTTTGTATTACACAGCCAATGCTTCAATCGTTTCTGTGAAGTGGGTTGTTGAACGCCACCCGTCCAAGACGGTGACAACTTACGGAACGCGGCAGCAGCGAACTTAGCCGGTGAACGAGCAGGGCGTTTAGGCTCCATATGGATGAGAGTATAGCATGAAGAAACAGAGATCGTCGCTAACGAACCTCTTCCACAAACTTTCCGTCACGCACACACGTTTCAAGCCGACTCAAAAACGCCTCCAAGTCACGTCTTCGCCACAGAGGTCCAAGAGCAAGACGATATCCGCCTCCATTACGCCGTTCAAATGTGAGCGTTTCAATTCCCCACTCAGGATTAAGTCCTTCATGCACCAGCAAGACACTCTTCATATCCTGAAAAAGAACAACGCGACGGCGCGTAAGCCATCCGTCGAAAATCAATGATTCATGCTGAAGCGTCAGCGATTCACTTGCCGCATCCAGAGCGTACGCGGCCATCCCCAATAGAAATAAGACGAAGACACCCTCCAGATACACACGCCGCTCGGCAACATGAGTAACAATCCAAAGCAGGGTCAATGCCACGAAAAACAATCCCCCCAAAATAGCACCTCCAAGAGAAAACCAACGGGCACGAATACGGATCATACATTAAGAATATGGTCGCACATCGGAAAAAAATGAACAAATAAAAAAGACCCCGACATGAATCGAGGTCTTATTTATTACATCACTGCTTCTTTGGCAGCTTTTGCAACACGGAACTTAATGACCGTCTTGGCAGCGATTTTGATCGCTTCGCCGGTGGCAGGGTTGCGACCCATGCGAGCAGGGCGCTTGACCTTCACGAGCTTACCGAGACCAGGGATCACAAACATCCCTTCCTTTTTAACCTGGCTGTAGGCCATCTTCACGAGGGCTTCCATGACCGTCACGATTTCTTTCTTCGTGCGGCCGGACTTAGCTGCCAACTCCTGAAGGAGCTGAGACTTGGTCATGCTCATAAAATAAAAGATGCATCAAACCCTAATAAATAATGAATGAAAGAGCGAATACAACGGGTTTGCAGGGCTATTATGCAACCTCTGTGCGAAACACGCAAGAAACATTGAAGATGTGTCAAGAGTCGCTTGCCAATAAAAACAAAAACAGTTATGCTCCGCCCGTAAAAGTGAGAAGAAAAGGACTCGTCGGGCTATAGCGCAGTTGGCTAGCGCGCTTGCATGGGGTGCAAGAGGTCGTGGGTTCAAATCCCACTAGCCCGACCAACAAAAAATCCAGGTATACACCTGGATTTTTTGTTTGCTCTAGATGACGATGACGGATATGATTCCCCCATGTCCTGGAAACAATCACTCTTTTGGCCATATCATCGTCTCAAAGAACAATTGGGGACGTATTCGCATACCGGTATCAACTCATTCGAAATCACCTACCACCTCTCCATCGAATCAAAAACAGCTAATACCATTACACTCGCCATTCCCCTCCCACCTACCACACCAGAACAAACCATCACGGAACTGAAATTGCACTTGCCAAACACTCGCCAAGTGACAGACGAAAAATGTGGTAACCATTTTTTCATTGGCTCCATCGAACCACGTACCGCAAAACTCGAAATACCCGCCTTCAGCTGCCAAACGACGATCCGACCATATTCCAAAAAAAATAACTGCTCAACCACGGGCATGCCCTCCATCGCTCTCACCGAAGACTCAAACCATCTCCATCCAACAGACCCCCGAATCCAAACACTTGCAAAAAACATTGGGCAAAGGTCATCTCGCAAAGAAGTTGCGTCCAAAATAAACGCGCACCTCGTCAGAACACTTGTCTACGGCGATCCCATCGATGAACTCTACAGCGATTTGGACGCCCTACTACGACCACGCGTCGACTGTGGCGGATACGATGCGCTCTTCGTATCGCTCTGCAGAGCAAACAATATTCCCGCGCGCATCGTGAACGGCTTTTTTCTGGACGGAACAAAAAACAATATGCACGCCTGGGCAGAATTCCAAACGGAAAACGGAAAATGGATTCCCGTTGATCCCTCCACGGAACAACTGGCAAAACAAGGACGAAGCAAAAAATCCGGGCGCTTCGGCTTCGTCGGAAGTGACCGAATTCGTCTTTCACAAGGCTGTGATATCACGATCGAACACAATAATAAAATATACTCAGCCCCCATCTTGCAACACCCCTTTATTCTCGAAGGAGGAGAAAACGCCTCCGTACGCGCACAGATTACTATAAAATAAAGTTATGCGCCGCCTCGTCACTTCCCTTTCCCCCAATGCAGAACGGGATGATATTCATCTCGCCGCATCCCTTCTCATTCAACCATGGAAGTGGCAACGCGGCTCAGCCATCGCCGACCTCGAACAAGCCGTCGGCAGTTTCTTTCGTTCACACACCGTCACCTTTGAAAGCGGTCGCTCAGCTCTTTGTGCCGCCATTCAAGCACTCAACCTGCCAAAAAAGAGCGAGATCCTTCTCCAAGCCTTTACCTGCATCGCTGTACCAAACAGTATTCGCTGGGCCAACTGCATTCCACTCTACGTCGACGTCGATCCCAAGACCTACACGATGGATACCTCAACTCTGGAAACGCTCATCACCCCTAACACGCGCGCCATCCTAATCCAACATACGTTCGGTATTCCTGCGGACATGAACGCGATCATGGCCTTCGCGCACAAACATCGCCTCTTCGTCATCGAGGACTGTGCTCATAGCTTTGGGAGCCGCTGGAACGGACAACTCCTCGGCACCTTTGGCGATGTGGCTATCTTTAGCTTTGGAAGAGACAAGTCACTCTCCTCTGTCTTCGGAGGAATGGCTCTTAGTCGAAATTCGGAAATACTCACGCGTCTCAAAGAGTTCCAAGCACAAGCTCCCCTCCCCTCCAAAACCTGGATTATTCGGCAACTATTGCATCCGATTATCTTAAGCATCTCATTAAAAACCTATGACACGCTCTCCTTTGGAAAAATATTCCTAGAGATCGCCAAACGATTACATTTCATTTCCAAAGCCTTCGAGCCACAAGAACGGCAGGGAGGTCGACCATCCTGGGCGAATCGTCAGATGGCAAACGCCCTCGCCATCCTCGCGCTTCATCAATGGAAAAAACGTGAGCGCTTTGATGCCCACCGCCGCCACCTGAGCGAACTCTATAGAACGGAACTCAACATTCCTGATATGGTGCATCCAATCCTCCCATCGCAGGCAGAACCGGCTCTGCTTCGCTATCCTCTCAGTACGCCCCATCGAGATAAGATCCTCAGCGCCTGCAAACAAGCCCGCCTCGAACTCGGTGATTGGTACGTCGCTCCCATTGCTCCCAAAGGAATCGATGAGCAAGCTGCAGGATACGACCGAACAAAAACACCAAACGCCGTCGACCTCTCCCAGAAGATGATTAATCTCCCAACACATATCAATATTTCTGAAGCGGATGCAAAAAAAATAATAAAAACAATAAAATATGCTCTCCATTAAACCCTGCACTGATCGCTCCGCCTGGACCGCATTCTTAGATACACAAGCTCCCCCAACATTTTTACAGTCATGGGAATGGAAGGAGACAAATGAGGCAAGTAATCATGAAGTAATTCACCTGGGGATCTTCGAGGGAGAAGATTTGGTCGGCACCGCCCTCACCATCTTTATCAAAGCTCGCCGCGGCTCCTTTTTACTCGTACCCCACGGACCCATCATTGCCCCTCACACATCACAAACACAGGCATGGAATCTCTTGACAGAAGAATGGAAACGCCTCGCTAAAGCACGACAGGCCGTCTTTATTCGTGTCTGCTCACCATTACCCGATACAGAAGATAATAAATTATTATTACAGGCGCGCGGATATAAGCCCGCTCCGATCCATCAACACCCGGAACTCGCCTGGATCTTAGACGTATCACCAAACGAGGAGGATCTGCTAAAAAACATGCGAAAAACCACGCGTCAAAGCATTCGCAAAGCAGAGGAAGCAGGAGTAACCGTAAAATTCATTAGCGATGTGAGCGGTCTCCACGATTTTTGGAAGGTGTATCAAGCCACCGTTACTCGCCAACACTTCACCCCCTTCTCTCGAAAATACCTCGAAACCGAATGTGAAGCCTTCCTAAACCAAGGACGACTCATCATCGCGATTGCCGAACTACAAAACCAAATCGTCTCAGCCGCCATCATTACACTGGCCCATGGCAGCGGTTTCTACCATCACGGAGCATCTGACCAGTCTCATTTCCCCAAAATCCCCGCCGCTCACCTCCTCCAATGGCGCGTCATCCAAGAACTTAAACGACGAGGATGTCATTTTTATAATTTTTGGGGCGTGGTCCCTGAATCCGCCACCGAACACCCCTGGCACGGCCTCTCGCTTTTTAAGCGAGGATTTGGGGGGTTCGAAGAAGCCTATCTCCACGCACACGACCTCCCTCTGTCACCAAAATATTGGCTGACATGGACGATCGAGACGATTCGGCGAAAACGGCGAAGACTATAGGTATTTTGACCTTTTTTAAGTCTTATGCTAGCATTACCCACAGTTGACCCGCCACGGGTCTTTTAAAAAACACGTTATTTATGCCTAACCCCATCATTGAGTACTTCCGTACATCTAAGGAAGAGTTGGAAAAAGTCAGCTGGCCAAGCAAACAAGACACCATCCGCTACAGCGCCCTCATCATTGTGGGCAGCGTCGCAGCCGCCGTCTTCTTTGGCGCTCTGGATCTTGGACTCAATCGCTTGGTCAAGGTCGTCATCAACGCTCGTCACGCTCAAACCACGAATGAGTCAAGCTCTGACACGCCTCCCATTCCTCAAATCAATCCTTCAGACATTCAAGCGACCGATCAAAATGGCAACCCTGTTGATCTAAATGTCCAGACCGTCCCTGTCGGCTCACCCACACCCGAGAATCCTGCGAATCAATAATATGCCTAAGCAAACCTCAGACTACGGACGCCGCTGGTTCGCCATTCACACCTACTCCGGCTACGAAGAAAATGTCGCCGACGGCCTTCGTCAACGTATCGAGACTCTGGGCTTAAAAGATCACATCTTTCAAATCCTGGTCCCAAAAGAAAAGAAGATTAAAATCAAAAACGGCAAACGGCGCGTGACAGAAGAAAAAATCTTCCCCGGCTATGTACTCGTTGAAATGATCGTAACGGATGACTCGTGGTACGTCGTTCGCAACACGCCAAACGTCACCGGCTTTATCGGCACCGGCACAAACCCAACCCCTCTCGCTCAGGCAGAAATTGATGGCCTCATGAAGCGCATGGGCACGACCGAAGAGCCGCAAATCACCATCGATTTACAGCCGGGTATGGCTGTCAAAATCGGCGAAGGACCATTCAAAGGATTCGAGGGCAAGGTCAGCGAAATCGATGGCTCGCACGGCAAAGTCAAAGTCCTGGTCAGCATGTTCGGCCGTGAAACCCCGCTCGAACTTGATTTCACTCAAGTCAAAAAAGTCTAATCAATGGGATCGTAGAGGCCCCCGTCAGCGCGCTTCTCGCTACGATCCCCTCCTGATGCTTTGCGCGACGGCACCGCATCCTTACTCATTCATCTCTCATCCTCTATGGCAAAGAAAGTAAAGACCCTTATCAAGGTCCAAGTCATGGGTGGCAAAGCAACCCCTGCGCCTCCTCTTGGGCCCGCCCTCGGTCAGCACGGAATCAACATTGCGGAGTTCTGTCAGAAGATTAATGCAGCCACGCAAGATCGATTAGGCGAAGTCGTGCCAGCCGTAATCACTCTCTACGATGACCGCAGCTACACCTTCATCCTGAAAACGCCTCCCGTCTCCGAGCTCCTCAAAAAGGCGGCCAAAATCGAAAAAGGCGCCGCTAAGCCCAACACCGAAAAAGTTGGTAAAGTCACCATGGACCAAGTCCGCCAAATTGCGGAAAAGAAAATGCCTGACTTAAACTGTACCACCATCGAAGCAGCCATGAACCAAGTGATTGGCACGGCGCGCAACATGGGGGTTGAAGTAAAAGCGTAACGCGTAAAACCGACTCATAAAAGGGTCGGTTTTTATTATTCGCAGGTTACTTACACAAGAAATATTGCCCGTCCTCCTTACAAAGAGTATAGTTAGGTCAGTCACTTAAAGGGGGAAACGATGAGTGACAAGCAGGTCATTGAGGACAGAAGGGCAAGATTCGGCTTCGAACACCTGCCCTTATCACAGCTCATCGAGAGACTCGAGAAATCACGCGATGAGCGGCAACGAACAGAGGAGCGGCAACGAGGGTAGCCGCACCCACGAAAAACCGACGGTTTTTATCTTTCTTCCTTCACGGAGCACTCTCCGTGGCCTCCACGAACACTGATCACTGAAAAGCGACGACCAATGCTCATGGGGACGAAGTAATGAAGAGAAAAAATAAAACGGCCCCGATAAGGGGCGTATTTTATTTTTGTAAGAGCTTCTTCATGTAGGTACCTGCATGACTAAACCCTCGTTGCTGATAATACTGTTTCACACCGACGCCACTAATGACTGCCAACCCTCCAAACCCATGCTCACCAGCGATCTTTTCTGCTTCCGCCATCAACACCTTTCCCCATCCCTGATGCTGCACCGCACCCGTTCGGTCTTCCGATAATTTTAAAGCCTGTCCATAGGTGTGGAGCTCGCGGATAAAAGCACACCCCTCCAACTCCGGAAAGCAAGCGCGCACTTCTTCAAACATCTTTCTCGTTTTTGGATTCTCCATCACCGGATGCTGATCAGGTAAACGTAAACGCAAAAAACTGACCACCGTCGTCCGTTTTTCATCTTCAACGCTTAAAAAATACTCTGTCCCGTACGCATTACGATACACATCGCGAAAGATACCGAGCTTTGTATCAGAAGTGAGCGGTGGCCGATGCCCCGCCTCACGACAACGTAAACATTTACACTCAATTCCGCGTTCTTTCATGCGTACTTCAATCACATCACGCAAATTCGTCACCTTATTCCCAGCAGAAATTTCAAACGAGGGAAAATCCCGAATGAGACGAGAAACACGACAATAACGAGGAATAACGCTCTGCATGCGCACCATCATCTCAATCAGTGTTTCACCCTCAAGCGGCGCATATCTCCCTTCTTTATGCCACTCAGCCAACTCCGCCGACGGCAAAACAACGCACGGATATAATTTGATCATGTCCGGACAAAAGCGATCATCCGTAAATAACTGATCAAACATTTCAATATCTCGCTCTGGCGTCGCGCCAGGTTGACCGGGCAAAATATGATAATCGGTTTTAAACGCAGCCGCTTTCAAGAGAACCGTGGCTCGCACCGTGTCATCGACCGTATGTCCACGCTTTGTGAGCTCTAAAATCTGATCATCCAAAGCCTGCACCCCAAGCTCAACACGCGTCACGCCCAGCTCCCGTAATCGAACAATCTCTTTAGGGGTAATCCAATCCGGACGAGTTTCAATGGTGAGCCCAATGACGCGATACTCACTCCCCTCGTTAGCTATCTGCGAAGAAGCAAGCGAACCATAACGAGTCTTCTTTTCACGTTGCCCCAAATGATTCGCTGCATCGTAGCAGCGTTTAATAAACCACTTGCGATAATCCCACGGATACGCGGACCACGTCCCTCCTTTGATAATAAGCTCCATCTTCTTCGCCTCATGACCATTACGCTCCAGCGCCTTCACGCGTTCCACGACTTGCACATATGGATCAAACTTGAGTTGTAGGGCGCGCGCGGCCGCCGGCTCACTCGCTACATAACTTTTTGGCATGCGGACTTCCGTGGGACAATACACGCATTTTCCAGGACACGCATACGGTTTTGTGAGCAACGTAATAGGCGCCACCCCAGAATCCGTGCGGACAGTTTTGCAACGCAACAATCGTTCCAAGACTTGATTACGACCTCCTGCCACCGTCATCTTTCGATATACTTTTACCATTTCTGCAATCGTCGGAAACTGATAATTCGTCCCTTGCAGATGTTTTCGGATAGCACTATCCAACACCTTTTGAGAAGGCGTGGCATGCGTCAGGACGTCGCTTAAAATCGCTTCGACGACAGGCGCGGGTGGACGGGTCTGGTGAGACATGATGGAATAGCGGCCAGAGTAGCATGAATACCGATCTTGCCAAGCAGCTCAGCCAAAACGTCCAAGATTTCTACCAAAATCATGGCGCTTGGTTCGCGACCACCAGAGGCAAAATCATCCCCGAACAACCGTTCGTTTCAGAGTATATCCATGCCGGCATGACCATCGTGGACGTAGGAGCGGGCAACGGAAGATTCGCCAACCTCCTCCCAACAAATGCTACCTATATAGGAATTGAGCCCTCGGAAACCCTTAGAACCCCTCCCCTCATTCCCGGCTCCCTTCCCTCCCTCCCCCTCCCCGACTCAATCAGTGACGTCACCGTGTGTCTCGCAACCCTGCATCATATTCCGACCAACAAAACTCGCCGCGCCTCTGTGGAAGAACTTATACGCATCACTAAACCAGGTGGCATCATTCTCGCAACCTCTTGGCTAAAAAACCCAAACAAACACCAAACAACCGCCATCCCCGATGGCGAACCCGGCGACGTCTTTATGTCATGGCAAGGACCCATACCGGAAGAACGTGGGGAAAGATACGTACATTTCATGCAACCGGGAGAATGGCAGGAACTATGGTCACACCCCAACCTCGAGCTCATCCATTTAGGGATGTTCGGTAAAAAACATTGGACGAACGATGAAAAAGAAGCTCTGAATTGGCGAGTCATCGCCAAACGACGTTGACGAACAGAATGCGAACAGGTCTACTAGAGGAGATCATGCTATGTCCGATTTCTTTGCTGATGTGCAAACCGAGGAAGCACGACTTGTCACCCCTGAAACTCAGGAAGCGGACCGTGGCTTTGATGTAGCTCTACGGCCAAAAAAATTAGACGAATTTTTAGGACAACAAAAAGTCAAAGATAATTTACGAATCTTTTTAGAAGCGGCCAAAGGCCGAGGTGAACCCTGCGAACACATTCTCTTGTACGGACCTCCGGGACTAGGGAAAACCTCTCTTGCTCACGTCGTCAGTGCAGAAATGGGAGCCAACATAAAAATTACGAGCGGACCGGCGCTCGAACGCGTTGGCGATTTAGCGGCGATCCTGACCAACTTGAACGATGGAGACATCCTGTTTATCGATGAAATCCATCGCATGAACCGCTCCATCGAAGAAGTCCTCTATCCGGCCATGGAAGACTATGCGCTCGATATCGTCATTGGCAAAGGTCCAACTGCACGAACGCTTAGACTCGACCTTAAGCGCTTTACCATCATTGGAGCCACCACGAGGCTCTCCCTCCTCTCTTCCCCCTTACGCGATCGGTTTGGGGTAACCTACCATTTGGATTTTTATCCCCCTGAAGAAATGGCTCAAATCCTAGAACGAAGCGCTCAGCTTCTGAGTCTGAACGTCCCCCATCAAGCGCTAGAGGTTATTTCGACACGAGCTCGACGCACACCACGTATTGGAAACAGGCTTTTAAAACGCGTGCGCGATTACGCACAAGTGATGAACCAGGGATCGCTCAACCATGAGATTGTAGAGATAGCCCTACAAGCTCTTGAGATTGACACGCGCGGCTTGGACAAGGCAGATCAACGAACATTAAGAACGTTGATCGAAAAGTTTAACGGTGGCCCTGTTGGCCTTAGCACCCTCGCCGCAGCCACTGCGGAGGATATTGAAACACTGGAAGATGTGATTGAGCCATTTTTATTACAGGAAGGGTTCCTAGGACGCACTCCACGCGGTCGAGTGGCTACAGACGCCGCTTATAAACACTTCGGTCTCCAGCCTCCGGGGCGACAAAATCCGATCATATAGAAAGGATAAAGCATTGCATGTAGAATAAAGAATATCTATGTTTCCTCTTTCTTGGCTCCTGTTAGCATGGCTTGGCTTTTTAGGAATTTTTATCCTCGTATCACTCATCACGCTGTTCACGCACTTACGTTTTGGCGTAGCGAGTTTCGTCACATATCTGAGCACATTGGCATTTATCGGTGTAAGCACAGTAGCAATCTTATTAGCAGGCAACTACCTTATGCACGTAGACTGGACGCAAACCGTAGACCTAAGCTCTACCATCGGACCCCTCTTTGACATCCCCTCTCCCTAGTCCGCTATTCACGATATTTTTATATGATCGACCTGCGTCACCTACCCAATCCGGTACCAGACGAAAAGCTCGTATTCTTACTACGCCGTCACGCCATCACTATTCTGGTGCTCGTGATTGTCACTCTCATCCTGTTGGTAGCCCCATTTGGCATGAATTGGTATCTACAGACATACCGCACGGATATCCTGGAAAATCCAAACATCCTAACACCACTCGTTGTCGTAGGTTCAATTTTTTTTCTGTTTGCCTGGCTCTTTCTGTTTCAGTATTTCATGGATTACTACCTCGATACCTGGATCGTTACAACAAAGCGCATCATCGGCATCGAACAATCCGGGTTATTTCATCACACCATCTCAGAATCTCGTCTTTATCGCATTCAAGACGTAACCGCTTCCACCAACGGTCTATGGGCCACGATCTTTAATTACGGCAATGTTGAAATTCAAACAGCGGGAGAAAAAGGACGGTTTCTCTTCGAACAAGTAAGCCACCCCACTCACGTTTCAAAAACCATTTTAGAACTCACGGAGATAGATCGTCGCGATCAGCTCGATGTCGCCGTCGAAGAATTCGGCATGGCGGAAAAAATCAAACAAGCAAAAGGGAGGCTTTAGAGAGAAAAAAAGACGAGCCAAAATCCCCGAAAAAATCGAGGATACGAAGCAGAGAAGGAAGGCTCAAAGAGCGGCTTAATCAGAGCGACAGTGAAACGGACCAGGCACGCAACTCATGAGGGTGTGGGGACAGGTACCGAGGGGTACATAGTTTGCGCTTGGCATATCCGATACCAGACGATGACCCTCGCAGACCGAGAAGAGTTCCGCGAGCGGCACTTCCGTCTGCTGACCATCAGCGGTCACGCGCCAAACACGAAGAAATCCGCGCTCGCGCACACCCCCACTACCATCACCATCGAGCGCCCAGAAAACGGTACTCAATCCAGGAGGAGGATCCTGACGAATATTGAAACGAGGGGTCACGAAGGTAGCAGGGAGCGCGACCGCAACACTTGCCGTCCAGGGATTGGCCACAAGGGGCGCCGTGGCCGCAACCAGCGGGATAAGAGAAAGGGGCTCATGATCATCCCCGGCCCCAAAGGAGACGGAAGCGGGCCGCATCGGAGCAGGACCCCCATCTTCACGATCACGAGGATCAGGGGTGACGTAACAGAAGTGCCAGACCGTCATACCTGCCTGAAAAAACATCTCAGGCAAATGGAGCGTCCGCCCATGACAAGTGGTCGGCGAGAGCACCAGCGAAGGCGGAGCCATCGACACAGACGATCGATCAGAGACAACGGATGCATCGACGACATCCAACGAGAACTCCTCGGGAACATCTGAAAAAGAAGCGGCGGCGTCCAAAGGGAGAGTCGTTGCATCGAGAACACGCATCGGCGAAGAAATATCGGCATCGGACGAGTCTCGATCACGCAGGAACCGACCCCCATCCCGATGAACTTCCTCGAGAGGATCACCGACGAGCTTGAAATCAGCGCAGCCAGAGAGACTGACCGCAAGAAACAAACTCAACTGAACCCAGATCACCATCATCACAGAGCGCATGACGACCTCCGTCAACGGCTTATTGACTGTGCTCGGATCGCAACCGCTGCGACCAGCTCACCTCATACCCCGTTCCATATTTTTTCTCCCTCGTCAAGAGCGATCAACCAAGGCCATAGCCGCTTCATAAGAGGTCACGGTTACATCACTGATACCAGAGGTATCAAGCACTGCCCCCGTCTCCATACTCGGCACAAATCCACAATCAGATTCCGACGGAATCGGGAGACGATTATTCCAATAACTGTTATCAGCGGCAGAAAAGGCACGAACATCATGCCCTTGCACTTCGCAAAGATTCGGCATCGTTCCACGCGTATCAACAAAATGATTACTCGTGAGACGCAAACCATCACTTACTTGCTCAGAACCATTCCCCGCACGAAGCTGCAAGATAACTGCGGCGTTATTCAAAAAGAGGTTATTAATAATACTCGTATCGCGTGCATCGGAAACAGACAACGCTCCATAAACAGCATGCGCGACGACATTGCGTTCAAAGACCGTTCCAACCGCTTCATACGCAATCGAGTGAGTGAGAGATGAGTCGTCGGTCCATCCTCCAATCCCCCACACAGGATCCGCTCCCGAACCGCTACGCTGACTATCAATCAAATTTTGTTCGACGCGAACATACGATGACCCAGCGCGGATCATTCCTGCCATGTTTCCTACATCATGAATCCAGTTACGATGAATCACAACTTGTGAAGCGTCCGCAACCTCAATCGCTTCCTGCCAACCATTCTCGGATGTATCAGAACGTCGTCCGGGACGAGCCAGATCAGAGGCCTCAATCGTAATATGAGAAGCTTGGTGAATATTCACCAAGTCCCCATCCAAACCAGCATCTGAGATACTCAAGTTACGTAACGTAATGTAATCCGACTGTCCCTGAACCTCGATCCCATGACCCCCGGTACGATTAATTAAGAGTCCATCAATAATAACGTATCGTGCCCCGTTAATCATCAAAGCCTCATCACCGGAAACCGTAAAACGAGCCGACCCTCGACCATGAGCAGCCACCACATAAACAGGATGATCAATCGTACCACGCGCCTCTAGCGTCAACCGACGGGTCAAGCTATAGCTCCCTGTGATCGCAATAACATCTCCCGCCCGCGCATTTTGAAAAGCTGTCCGTAAAGCCGCTTCGGTACCAACCGGAACAAATCGTTGACCACCAGGATACAAAGAAAGATCAGCAACCGGGGCTATCGAAGACGATCCTCCAACCGACGGAGAGGGCGTAGAAGAAACCTGCGTGGATGGAGAGGAGGGAAGACGCACCTGTCCTGGCCAAATGACGGGCGCAGCCGGAGCCGTACGAACAGGAGAAGGTACGGAAGGAGTCGAAACACGAGAAGGAGACACCGAGGGAACAATGGGCACCGAAGTCAAAGCACGAGTCGAAGCCGCAGGGTCAACAGCGGAGACAGGAACCGCCACAACCGAACTCGATAAACGACGATTTTGCTCAATAGTAGGAGTCTGTTGACGTTCCGTAGCCGGGGAAACACCTTGGGTGCTCCGAACAGGCTCCCCAAACACATAATCCGCTACTCGAGCCTCGGGCAACTTATCAACCAAACGCCGCCAATTTGAGCCATAAAATACTTGCGCAACCTGCGGACTCGTGATCCACCGTAACATTCCCCCTCGACCGACGGTATATATCTTCGAGTCCCCTACGCGCTGTAATAAGCGCGTGCCAGGACGATACGTAACATTCCCCCCATACGTATATTTAGCCAATTCCTGTTCAGAGACAGTACGCACCCCCGAAAAATCCTGGTACCATGTACGAAAGGTCTGCTCATTTGGAAAGGCATACCTTCTCCCATTACTGGCCAGGTAAAAAATCACCGGCCCAGACCCCTTAATAAGACCCGCAGGAGTGGCTGCGTAAGCAGCTGGCGTAGACCCGAAGCAAAGAACAGAGACCGCAAAGATAACAAAGGACATCCCACAAGAAAAAAGGAACCTCATAAAAATTCCTTTCTATCATGCCCGAGACAACCTCTAACGACAAGCCTATCATTTTACTCACCCTGTCTCCTATGACTCATCGACGCAAATCTTTCACCACCTTCCTCACTCTGAGCGCAGTGGTAAGCTCCATCGCTCTGTATGCCGTGAGCCTAATCCCATTTTCTTCTCCGGCACAGGCTGCTACTCTCGCGGAAACGCTCCCTATTGTTCCCACGATCAATGAGAGCATGAAAACAAATCTGCGTTCGATCCTAGCCAATGGAGCAGTCCTCGGAAATCGTCCAACCGTCTTCATCAAAGGCGGTGACAGTATTACCGCGAGCGGATCCTTTTTTGTCGATATAGGCTGCCCTTCTGATCCACCTAACACATTCGGAGGACAGGCGGCAATCGTTGAATATTTTACACGAACCACAGTTGGAACGAGCTCAGCTTGGTGCGGAGTTTCAAATTCATTCACTAAAGATTCACGCGCAGCGGCATCCGGCTGGCGTTCTAGCGCCCTGTTAAACGTAGCCTCCGGAGATGAACCAATGCGTCGAGGCTGTAACACAGGAGAAACACAGCTCGCCTGTGAATTACGCCAAGCAAAGCCCGCTTTTGCGCTTATCATGATCGGTACCAACGACGTAGACGGGCTCGCAAGCAACGATATCAGTATTAATGAATATAAAGCCCGTCTAAACACCATCGTTGATCAAGCTCAGCAGGCGGGCACAATTGTCGTCTTGAGCACCATTCCTCCTCGCCTGGATCACGATGGAAATCTGCAAGATGAGGTCACCCAAGTAAATCAAGCTATTATAGAAATCGCTCAAACCAAAAACATCCCCCTTTGGAACTATTGGCGCGCCTTACAAGATATTGGAGCGACTAACAATTACGGCATGGACCCGGACGGAATCCACCCAACAGTGTATCGAGGAGACTTGGCCGCCATCATGGAAGGCGTGGCTTTAAATTACGGCTACAATGTCCGCAACTACACCGGCCTCCAAGTCCTAGCCAAAGTAAAAAGCATCGTGATCGACAACGGTCCAGCCGATAGCGCAGGCTCCGCCCCTGCCGCACCAACGGTGCCTAGTAGCCCCGCCATCCCAACCACTCCAACGCCTCCTGCTACCTCAGTAAGCCCTGTGGCACCCACAAGCCCTAGCACGCCAACAGCCCCCGCAGCACCTGCTGTCCGCACCTTCGTTCTCAATACCTCCCCCGCAAGTCTTTCGATTACGCAAGGAGCAACAGGAAGAGTAACTCTTGGATTACAACGCCAAGGCGGATTTACGGGGAGTATTCGCTTTGGATATGATCGCCTACCCGCTAATACACGAGGAATCTTCAACCTAAGTCGAACAACGGGAAATACGGCACAATTCACCATTACCGCCGGTCGTACCGTGAGACCAGGTAGTTATACCGTAAATATTCGAGCTACCAGCGGCTCAATCACACGCACCATCGCTATTCCGATTACCATCGTTTCCCGTACCGCTCCCGCTCCTGATTTCACTTTGAGCCGCAATCCAAGCTCCATATCAATTCAGCAAGGACGAGCAGAATCAGCAACCATCTCGGTCACACGTTTAAATGGATTAAATACAGCCGTTGGGATAACAGTGACCGGACTACCAACCGGTGTCAGTGTAAACAGTCTCAGTATCGGAAGTGGATCAACCGCGGGAACTCTCACCTTATCCACCAATAGCGCTGCGACCGTCGGTACAAGCACCATCACCATTCGCGCTACCAGCGGCAGCCTCACGAAAACAACAACCCTCGCACTCACCGTTACCAGAGCTCCAACAACCAGCCCCACATCCCCAACGACACCCACAAGCCCCACAGCCGCAATCACCCCAAGTAGCCCCGCCACTCCAACCCTTGGCTCCGGGCTACGCTACGATATAGGGAACCCAACGGTACGCGATATTTGGGTAGCACCAAACGGAAGTGATAGCAATTCAGGAAACAGTCGAACCTCTCCTCTTGCGACCCTGGGAGCCGCGTGGCGCATGATCCCAAGTGGCGATCTCACGGGAACCGGGTATCGCATCATGATGATGAGCGGAACCTATCCAGAAAACACCCTTCCAAACTACCTCGAACTAAAACGAGGAACAGCGCAATTCCCCATCATGATCCAAGCAGCCGATGGGCGCGGAACAGTAACCCTGGGTGGAGATCTCAACGTAGCCAACGTAAACCACCTGTACTTGATCGATATAAACATCATCCCAAGTCCCGCCGGTGACACCTTTCATTGTGAGGGATGTAACCACCTTCTTATGCGCGGAATGCGCCTAAGCGGAGGCAATCGTTCTGCCCACGAGACCGTCAAAATTAACCAGTCGCAATACGTCTATATCGAGGACAGCGATATCTCAGGCGCAAATGACAATGCGATCGATTTTGTCGCGGTCCAATACGGCCATGTCGTCAGAAACAAAATCTGGAACGCAGAAGATTGGTGCATGTACGCCAAGGGAGGCTCAGCCAATCTGCGTATTGAAGGAAATGAGATTTTCAACTGTGGCACAGGTGGATTTACCGCTGGTCAAGGCACCGGACTCGAATTCATGGTCAACCCGTGGCTCCACTACGAAGCCTATGGGATCATCTTCGTAAATAACGTCATTCATGACACAGAAGGCGCGGGAATCGGTGTGAACGGCGGATACAATATCGTCATGGCCTACAACACCATGTACAAAGTAGGCTCACGCGACCATGTGATTGAAGCCGTATTCGGAGGCCGAGAATGCGACGGAGCCACACGCGTCTGTGAAAGCTACTTAGCAGCCGGTGGCTGGGGCAGTACAGGGAGCGCCGGTGAACCAATCCCAAATAAAAACGTCTACATCTTAAACAATATCGTGCTCAATCCAAGCGGATACAAACGAGAAAGAAGTCACTTCGCCATCTATAACCCCCGCACTCCAAGCGCAAGCAGCAATATCCCCTCCCCTGCTCGCGCCGATGACAATCTCGTGATCAAAGGAAACATTATCTGGAACCCGGGACTGGACTGGGGACTAGGCATCGAAAGCCAAAGCTGCACAAGTACAAACCCAACCTGTAACGAAGCCCAGCTTTTGCGCGAGAACGCCATCAATACCATTCAACCTCAACTAATAAACCCAGATGGCGGCGACTTCCGACCAACGGCGGGTAGCAATATCCAAACCATGACAAGCATCGCCCTTCCGAGCCTCAATTGGAGCAGCTTACCTGCACGACCCACGACCCCCACAGGACCAACAACGATAAGCGTCAGCGTCAATCGTGACGGCACGAGCCGATCAATAACGAGCAATGTAGGTGCATACTAAGTAAAAAACCACATCTCGACACCATCGAGATGTGGTTTTTCCTATTGACGAAGAAATAAACAAACGCTACAAACCCAACATGCCAAAAAATGCGGATACTCTTCTCGCAGAACTCAAACATCTACTCAGCTCTCACACAACACGTATAAGCTATCAGGCTTTTCGAGATGAACCTGAACCAAACACCATTCCCCTACTCAAGACATCACAACCAAAAGAACGTAAAACCCTCCCCCAAAGGCAAACAATTGAACCCATCACCCTTGCCAAAGAACTGGAAAAAGCGTGCGTAGCGCATCAAACCCACATCCTTATTCCCGGCCGAGCCTTTGACCTCACCGGCACCCGTCATGGACGCGGATTCGGCTGGTACGATCGATTACTCGCCCATCTACCAAAAGACATTCTCCGCATTGGAATCGCTCAACACGATCAACTTCATACCGCACCCCTCCGTCGACAACCATGGGATGAGCCCGTTGATTGGCTAATCTATCAGCAGGATTCAAAATGGAAGGTCCATAAAACCCATGCCCGAGAACCCTAAGGGCTTGCCAAAGGTACAAAATTCCGTATAATACCAACGCAAAACCCCATGGTGGCCATGGTGTAGTGGTAACACAGCAGGTTGTGGTCCTGTTATCGAGAGTTCGATCCTCTCTGGCCACCCCA
>CAZLRU010000010.1:0-55177 GCA_964562155.1 uncultured Gammaproteobacteria bacterium | reverse complement strand
CCGCACCCCCTCGCCGCGTCTCGCGCGGCGCGCCGATCCTCTCGACCCCTGTACACGTGTACGGGGGTTCGCTAATCCTAGCCAAATTTTATGCAAACTCAGGAAGGTTTTATTGACAAAATCATCAAGTTTTGAGACCATCGACCATCGCTCCTTTTTCACACCGTCTGAAGTGGATACCTAAAACTCCCGGTTTTAGACACCCGCTTCAGACCCCCGTAAGGTCAAAAAGCGTGAGGAGAGGATCGCGATGCTCAATCGAGACATTTTCTCTCTGTACCACCTGGTACAGACGCTGCTGAACGGCGGCCGGATCATCCTGACCACCGAGTCAGCGGCAGACATGAAGGCGCTGCAGAACAGCCTCGAGGGAACCCGTCCCGTCGTGGCGTTCTGCTCACCCAACGGGTTCGAGATCGCAACCGAAGTATGCAAGACGGACGCCCAGATCGTGCACGAACTCACGGTCATCGAAGGCGAACCGCTGAGCGTCATGAAGACCTGGCGGCCCGAGGACTTCGACAGTCGCTCGTTCCACGAGCGTACGACCTCGAGAGCGCAAGCAATGACTCGTCGAATCGAGATGCTGACGAGCGAACACGAATCGACCCGTCCGAACGTAGTGATCTGCTCCCATCCAGTACTGCTCACCATCATGGCGCGACAGCTCGCGAGGCAGATGGTGGTCGCTGAAACAAGGAGTGCAGAGATCGCGGCCTTCCAGGACTCCGACATCCTCATCTTCCGCGCGCAAGGGGCCAAGCTCGTCATCGAGCGCCCCCGATCCACCACCAGCGTCGCCGCCTGACCACCTCGCCTCTTCTCCCTTTCCAACGCCCCCGCTGCACATACGTGCGCGGGGGTTCAACAATTTTAATAAACCATCCTTCTATCTTCTCTCATCTAGGGCTCCGGTCGGAAGGTCTTTTTGCGAGTAAGTATGTTCGAGGCTATCAACATCAAATGCGAAGCAAACGTAAAAATGCGGCAAGTTACAGAGCGGGCTAAAAGATCTTGCCGAATATAAACCTGTTTCATCCAAGAAGACATAGGTAAGCCTACTTGAGCCACATTTCTTATCCAGCATTTTAAAACAAACCAATTTAAGTCAGACTTTAAATATCCATCCTAGACCGCGTAACAACAATCGTAATAACGCCACCCCTCATGAACCACTCTCATCAACCGCGACCCGCGAAGGATCTTTTGGATCATAATGAACCTGTAAAATATGACCGGGCTGAAACTCAGATAGATAAACCTGGTTAACCACCATTTTTACCTTAGCTCGATACACCTTCATCTCCGTGGCCTGAACCTGCAAAGTTAATTGTACTTGTGGTTGATTGTTAATGATGGCGCCGGTTGGTTCAATGGCTAATACAACAGCCTGAGCTCGCACACCTGTACGCAAGATCTGCTTACGAACATGTTCAGGCCAAAAAAACACAAAAAAGCTGATAACCCCAACCAGAGCGAGTATCCCCAAAATCATCGCATTTGTACGAGCGCCCGATGAAGCAGATGGCGCAGCAGACAAAGAAGAACGCATGCCTACCATCATAGCCCCTCCCCACGCTACAGTCGACTGGTCTGTCCGCCCCCTCCTCCTCTATCTAGGGCTCCGATCGGAACCCATCACCTACTATAATTTTCTTACTATTCCTTTTTCCGCATCCACCTCGACTCGATCCCCATCTTTAAAAACCTTTGTTCCAATCTTCGTACCAACCAAACACGGAATCCCAAACTCTCTCGCCACGATCGCGGCATGACAAGTCACCCCTCCCTCATCGGTAACAATGGCTCTCGCCTGTTTCATCACCGACACAAAATTTGGATTAGTCATCTGCGTCACCAAAATCTGACCTGCTTGAAATTTGATCAGATCTTCATTCTTCAAAATCAAACAAACATCACCTTGAACACATCCTGTATACGCGCAAAAACCCTGCAGCTCTGACACTTCCTCTACCTCATCCTCCTCCAAATGAACACCCAACATATCCATTGCCTCTTGCAACGAAACGAGCGAAAACACCTGTCCATTCAACATCCCAAACCCCTCACAACGCGCCTCAATCCGTCGGCGTTCGTTGTTAGACATATTGCCACGCGCTAATCGAACCGCTTCATGAGGTGTGAGCACATGCGCAAGGCGTGCATGCTCCAGCTGACAGACTTCCCAAAATTCCACCATCACTTCGCTCATCTTCTCCGTATACTTCTCACTCATCATTCGACGATCCAACGCACGCGCCTGAAGAAAAGAATCTACCCCGGATAAATCAGGCATGTGAAACAACACGGTCATCGCCGACCACCACTCAACCAAGGCCTGATAATAGACCTCAAATTCATCAATGTGCAGAAGTCTCTTCTCGTTATGAAGATACGGAAGAAGCTTCGCCCACTGTTCATCCAACACCTTGATCATCTCTTCCAACGTTTCCGGCTTTGCCTTCATCCGTTCAACGAGCTTCAACCGAAACACTTCCATCTCAGGCTCCGCATACCAAACCGACGTCTTCCCGACCGGCTCCTCTTTCAAAAACAAATTCTGCTCAATTCGATGGCCGGCAAATCGCTCATATCCCAACCGATCGCTCTCATCCCACATGCAAAAGTAGAATAACGATTTTTCACGAGAAAAAATGGAAGAAAGCTTAACCATATTTAAGCAAAGTATGGGCAAAAAAGACGCCACCGTCAATAAAAACAATCCTCCATCTTGACGAAGCTTACCTGCTTGCTAGGATACTTCATCGCCCCTACAACCAGGTGGCGAACGAAAGGAAAAACGCCGTGAAGGAGAATACTCCACACTGTCGGTTTCTGCTCGTGTTCTGTCAGGGCGAAACTGGGTTGATCGTAGGACAACCCGCGCTCATGCCGGAGACCCTCGAGAAGATCCGGGCGATCGGGCGGGAGCTGCGCGACGCAGCCATCTGCCGCATCGCCCCCTGGCCGAACATGCCCTGCCTGCAGACGGCGGGCGCAATCGTAGCCCAGAACTGGTACCGTCAGGGAAGCCCTGAGGACGACTTCGACCTCGCCCTTCTCGATGGTCCAGGCTGGCAAGACGCCCTGGACGTCTGGACGGAGGACGCGCCTCCAACCACCGTGGTGAACGAGGTCGCAGAAACGCTGAGCGAAGTCCTCATCAAGCTCGATCTCGGCACAGGCGAACTCATCGTACTGCCGCCACGCATCGTCAACGAGGTGCTCAACAAGTTCATCAATGATCCCAATATCGAAGATATTGATCTCGGCCTGGGCGAAGGCATCATCCTCATCGAACGTGACGGCATCCTCTACGTCGGAGAAATCTACTCCTACCACTCCGCCGCCTAATCAAAACCCCCTCCTCCCCCGCCACACTGCGGGTCTTCTGCTTTTTATATCCCTTCCCCCCATCTCCTCTCTATCTAGGGCTCCGACCGGAAGTTCTTTTTGCGAGTGAGTATGTCCGAAGCTATCAAAAACAAATGCGAAGCCAACATGAAAACGCAGCGAGTTACGGAGCGAGCCAAAAAGAACTTCCGGTCGGAGCCAATCACCTAATTTTCATTCTGCCGCCCGCAGGGCTACCCATCTCCGCTACGAGGACGAAAGCAAAGACACAATGCCTTTCTCTGCATCCACCTCAACAACATCCCCGTCTTTCAAAACCTGTGTAGCCACCTTTGTTCCAATCACCGTTGGTATTTTAAGTTCCCGCGACACAATCGCCGCATGACAGGTAATCCCCCCTTGATCCGTCACCATCGCCGCAGCTTTTTTCATGGCGGGAACATACTCAGGCGTGGTCTGATTCGCCACCAAAATTTCCCCCACTTGAAATTGAGCGATATCCGCCACCGTCTTCAAAACACGCACCACACCTTTAACGACACCTCGATACGCCGTGGTTCCCTTTACATCTTTTACCATTTGCACATCCTGAAAAAAATTCCGATCCCAACCTTCCGCCTTATAATCATCGGCGCGAAATAGCTTTACGCCTTCCGATGAAAAAATCGTGACAAACCCTTTTTGATACCGTTCACGAATCATCTGCCAATTAAGAACAATCCCATCAAACAAAGAAAACAACTCATCCGCCGTCAAATAAAATCCTAACGGAGATTCAATCTGAAAACGCCGCTCAACCTCCTGAATAAACGGATAAAACAAACAATTCATGCGCAACACGCGTTCTTTACGGCGATCCTGTAAATGCGTAAACACCTCTGATAAACGCAAAACAGAGCGCAGCTCCGGAGGAGCCTCCAATTTTTCAAATAGAGCCTGCTTCTTTTCACGATTCTTCTGAATACGAGACGCTTCTTCCTTCAATTTCTTAGACAGAGCCTGCACCGAATGCTCAAGTAACCAAGTTCGCGCCTCTTCCAAGATCTGCTCTTCCGTCACCTGTGCATACACAAGATAATTCGTACGAATCCAAAAATACCGCTGAACATACTCCGCGGCCAGAGCTTCCGCACGCGCTACATCGGCACGGCTTAGAGATTCTACGATCCGCAAGAACAATCCTTCAGCCTCGTTCACAAACGATGGGAACGTAGGAGCGGTCAAAGTGGCAATCGCCGCAGCCGTCGCTTTCTTGCCTAAATACTGCTTAATAATAATCTCCAACCAATCATCCCCGCTATCGGATAAAAACGCATCCCCGCTATAAGACCATTGCGATACCGAGATAAGCTCATCTTTTAGACCCGCAAAATGCTCACGCAATTCTTTATCAGAAAAATCCTGAATGCGCATGCTGGCAAAAGGCTCGGCATAACGAATAAAGCGCGTATGATTTGCCTCCCCTTCTTGCAAGATAACATCAATCTGCGAAGGATTCATCTTCGCCATAAACAAAAACGCCTCGCGTTTTTCCCTCAAATCATCCCCATCCCAAAACCAATCAAGATGATCTTTCGTCGTGTAATTCTGGAACAAAACACCATATCCTAATCCCCAAGGACTTTTTGATTCTTCAGCAACTGCGAGACCCTGCAGATGAACACCTGCGTAATACCCACTATAACTCTTGTTATACCACTCACGATGTACTCGGAAACGCTCAAGAATAGCAAGCAAGCCCGGAGACGAAAACATATCCCCTACACTTAGACGTATTTTAACGATTTTTGCAACCTTCACCTTCCCCTACCCATCTCTATCTAGAACTCGGACCAGCGGGTCTTTTTATCGACGAGGACTGCCCGAAGCTATCAACATCCAATGCAAAGCAAACGTGATTATGCAGCAAGTTCCGCAGGCGATAAAAAGACCCGCTGGTCCGAGCTCACCGCCTAACGTATCTTTCTCACCACTCCTTTAGTCGCATCAACCTCGATCAGATCCCCATCTTTTAAAACCTTCGTCGCCATCTTTGTCCCAATCACACACGGCTTTCCCATCTCTCGACTCACAATCGCCGCATGACTGGTGATTCCCCCAATGTCCGTGACAAACGCTGCGGCTCGCATCATAGCCGGCAAAAAATCCGGCGTCGACATCGTCGCGACTAAAATATCTCCGTCCATCACCTTGGATCCCTCGCGAGGAGACATCACAATTTTTGCTTTACCCCGTACAATGCCAGAGTGTGCGGTCATCCCCTTAAGCTCCATCACTTCACTCAAAATATTGGGTGCATTGATAGGTATTTCCTGAGACCAAACATTGAACTCCCCATCAACGGAGGCAACGACGAATGCTTCGCGAGTATCCAGAACAGAGCGCGCAGGAAAGGTTCCGGAAAAAAGCCCAATAACCTCATCTACCCGCATACGCAGCAAATCTTCATACGCAACCAACGAAGAAAAAGACTCGATCATCATGCCTCGGAATAACGAACACCCATAACACATCGTCTCCCAGATCTCTGTTCGTAAACGAAGGATCTCTTCAAGCGCCAAAACATAAGGAGAAGAAGATGCCTGAATGTCTCGAACCGATTTAGGAGGATGCAGGACCGCACTTTGCGCCATCTCATAAGCCTCCCAAACGGTCCAAGGATGACCAAGAAAATATTTCATAGCCAAATACCCAAATCTCTGAGAAAAGGCCAAAAGCTCTTTCATCAATCCTTCAGAGAGTGAATGGCCTCGGGTATACCCAGGCAACATTTCTGATGCGTAAGCGGTTGCAATCCGATGAAGCTCCTGAGAAGCCCGCGTCGTGTCAGTCAACGAAGAACGGACGACCTGCGCCGAAATACCTTGACGTTCAAGTTCTTTGGTTAACCCTTTTTCCAATTGAAAATAAAAAATAGCCGACACCGTCTGTTCAGAACGTCGAAAAAATGCCTCGATCATTTCCGGTGTTGGTTTGGCTTGCACGCAAGATTTCTTAAAATCCTCTAAGTAGACCCGATAGGCATCAAGCGAGGATTGAGCACGAGCAATAATACGTTGATATTGTTCGGAAGTAAGTACGCGCTCCTCCAGCTCTCGAACCTGAGCCTTCTTCCACAAAACATCTCCCGTAATCGAGTCAAATAACGAATCCATCTTCTCAAACGAGAATCCGAACTCGCTTAAACGCACATGATAAACCAAACCACCATAAATCATGTGCTCAGTTAACAAATCACAGCGATGATTAACCACCACCTCCCATTCTCCCGTGGCAACCAATGTCTTAAGATCCTTCTTTAGAGCTTTCATAGTTATATTTTTCTCACCAACCCTGCTGCCGCATCAACCTCAACCAAATCCCCCGATCGAAGCATACGCGTCACATCCTTCGCTCCCACAATAGCGGGTAAACTAAACTCACGAAGAACCGTTGCGATCGGCGACGTTACCCCTCCACCCTCAACGACAATCGCCGCTGCTTTTCGAATAAACGGCAACCACATCGCGTTTAACATAGACACCACAAGAATCTCGCCGGGTTGGAGGATATGCGCATCGTGCAACGCGTCCAACACACGCACATACCCTCGGGCCACGCCCACATGTACTCCTTTTCCTTGTACCTGCACCACAGGAGCGTCCATAGTTCTTATAAGGTCGTAATTGGTCGCGATTGCACAATGTAAAACGTGCCGGCTTCCATACCCCACTCAATATCACAAGGAAAGCCGTAATGCGTTTCAATCGATTTACAAATCCTTCCAATCTCGGAAATTTGATCAGCGGACAATTTCTGCGCCGCTCTCACCTGAGCCGGAACAGACACGCGCTTATTGCCGCTCGTATCACGCACCAACATCTCCTCTTGTTCCGACACACTGATATCCAAATGCGTCCCATCACGTTTGTCGATCACATACCCGTCAGGTGTCACCATCCCTCCCACAATCAACTCACCCAACCCCCAACACGCTTCAATGATCATCTGATTCGTGTCACGCGTTACGGGATGCACGGTAAACGTAATCCCCGCAACTTCCGATTGCACCATTTTTTGAATCACAACCGCGACTGAGACATGAACATCTTTCATGTTCTTCTCCGTCCGATAGACGATTGCTCGTGGCGTAAACAATGAGGCCCAGCAGCGTTTTACGTTCGCGATCACTTGATCACGATTTGTATTCAAATAACTTTCAAGCTCCCCGGCCCAGCTCGCAGCCGAAGAATCCTCCGCCGTCGCCGATGATCGTACAGCCACAAATTCTGCGCCGAGTTTTTCATGTGCTGCCATAATCTCATCAGCGATATCAACAGGCATGTCTCGACCGGTAATAAGCGCATGCAACACTTCCGACGCGCGCTCAACAGAAGCCACATCATCATGATTCACCTTCTGCAATTCCGAGTGTACCTCAGCCGCCAATCCCGTCTCGAGCAAAAACCGATCAAACGCCTGAGCCGTCACCACAAACCCCGGCGGCACGGGAATCCCCACACTGATCATCTCACCTAAAGACGCACCTTTACCCCCAGCAATGGCAGCATCAGTTTTTCTTAACTCCGCAAATGGCTTGATAAATGACATATAAATAGAGAGCTACACCACTAGAGAACAACAAAAGAAGGGGGAACGCAATAGACATAACCCCAAATATCTGTTAGATTCTTACATTATCTGACCATATGGCCGTTACCTTTCTTAAAAGCGCTACCAAACTCGAAGAACTCCCCGCCGACAACAAGCCGCATGTTGCGCTAGTTGGACGTTCTAACGTTGGGAAATCATCGCTCCTGAACCACCTGACCAACCAAAAAGGTCTGGCTCGTGTGAGCGCCGAACCCGGTCGTACCCAAACCATCAATCTCTTTAATGTAGACAGTCGTTATTACCTGGTCGACCTACCCGGCTACGGTTTCGCCAAAACCTCCAAAGCCAAACGCCAAGACTTTGCCGGCATGCTGCGTGATTACCTCTGGCAAGCACAGCAACTTTGCCTCGTTTTATTGATCGTCGACGCCCGCATTGGTCCAACCGACCTCGACCGCGACATGCTCGCCTACCTAGCCTCCGGCAAAATCCCAGTCGTCATGATCGTCAACAAAATCGACAAACTTTCAAACTCCGAATCCATCAACCTACAAAGACACCTCGAGGCCAACTACCCCCAACTCCCATTTATTCCCCACTCAAATGTCAGCGGCAAAGGTCGAGGAGAGATTTTAGATACCATCGAGCGCGCGGTACGTGAAACAAAATAAACTGACGTACACCCAGTCGCCCCGTGACCAAAAAGAAGCAAATACCCGCTTGCAAATAATCCACGAACGACTATAGATATAAGAAGCCGCTCCCCTCTCTCCCATCTAGGGCTCGTAACGATCTGGAGTTTTATGAAGATCCCTCTAAACCCGAACGGGTGACACAGAGGCGGGTCCCCTGAAACGCACAGTCCACCTCCCCAAGTGATTGGTGGCGAGCATTTCAGGGTGCCGCAGTGGCAAGACCCGTAAGGCAGATGAATAAGCATTCATAAAACTCCAGATCGTTACGAGCCCATCGCCTAACTTATTTCTTCTCCAAACATATGGAAAACCAAGATCGCGAATCCTTTAAACTCAACGGTAACCAAATCGTCGACAAGATCAAACAACTCATCAAAGAAGGCAATGTTCGCCGCATCATGATCCAAAACGAAAAAGAAGAAACGCTTTTGGAGATTCCGTTAACAGTCGCCGTCATCGGGACCATGATCGCCCCTATCCTCGCCGCCGTCGGTGCCCTGGCTGCCCTGCTCACAAACTGCACCATTGTGGTCGAACGAAAAAACCAATAAAGTCTATGTTTGCTTGCCCTATCAAGCCACCTTCGGGCCGCGTGCACACCATCTCTCTCGCAGATCTGCAGACAGAAAAAACACAGAATCCAGGACTCATCATTATAGACGTGCGCGAGCTCGATGAATGGAACGAAGGCCACCTAGAAACAGCCATACACATCCCGCTCAAGTCTCTCGAGTTCATCATTGCTCGAGGCGACTTCCCGTTAGACGCGCCGATCGTATGCTATTGCGCCAGTGGCCGCAGAAGCGCCATTGCCGGCGAATTATTTCTCGACAAAGGCTACACGAACGTCCGCAATCTTGAGGGAGGATATCAACCGTAAGCGACTCCGAGCGCTTGAAGCTCTTGCTGCACCCGTATCCACTCCGTCTCTGCATGTACGAGCACCGTCTCAACAGTATTGAATGCCCTCGCCTCATCCGGCGTTGTGTCCATTGGTTTATCCGCAAACTTTTTTAACATCACCTCCTTTTTGGCAGAAAATTCTTCCAGCTGTTTTTCAATTTTTCTCAGCTCTCGTTTTAATTCCTGCGTCCGCTCATACTTTTGCTGTTTTTCTCGTTTTTCATTCATGAGTTCCTCCACCTCTGACCTCTGACCTCCAACATCAAACCGCATATCCGAAACATATTCATCATAGGTTCGAAGATCGCGCTTCACCGTACCTCGATCAACCGTCAGCAAAGCTGTAGCCAACACATGAACAAAGGTACGACTATGACTGATAAATAAAATCGTCCCTTTCCACCGTGTAAGCGAACTCGCCAACGCTTCAACCGTCTCCATATCTAAGTGGTTCGTTGGCTCATCAAGCAACAACACATCGGGCCGCGACAAAAGCAATCCAGCCAAACACAACCGCGCCTTCTCACCTCCACTTAAAACAGAAATGGGTTTCGTTAGATCATCCTGAGTAAACAAAAAGTTTCCTGCAATCCTCAAAACATCTTCATTCGTAACAAGAGGCCCCATATACCGCCCCAAGTAATCCCCAATGGTATCGCGGGGATCTAACGCCTCATGCACTTGCTGTGCATAATATCCAACCTTTAAACGGTTATTCCACGTACACGTCCCCTCAAGTGGCTTAATAACCCCGGCCGCCGTTTTCAAAAATGTCGATTTCCCTTTGCCGTTCTCTCCCACAATCGCGATCCGCTCCCCGCGTAAAATCTCTATATCAATGTTCCGCGCAATAACCGTCTCCCCATACCCCATCACAAGATGATTAGTACGAAGAGCAAACGTATTGCGATGTTCCACTTGGGGAATTTGAATGCGGACGGTCTTAAGCGGCTGCTCAATATCAATTGTATCAAGTCGCGCCAATTGTTTTATTTTTGATTGAGCCTGCGTTGCCTTAGAGGCTTTCGCTCGAAATCGATCGATGAACATCTGCAGCTGCTTTTGCTGCATCTCAATGCTGCGATTGAATCGCTCTTTTACCTGAATCTGCTCTTCTTTCCAAGCAAGATAGATTTCAATCCCCTGCGGAAAACTCGTCGCCTTTCCACGCTCAATTTCAACCGTACTCGTACACACATTTTTCAAAAATTCGCGATCATGCGACACAATCACAAACGCTCCACGATATTCTTGTAACCACGCCTCGAGCAACAACTGCGTCTGCACATCTAAATAGTTGGTAGGCTCATCCAATAACAAGAGGTCAGGCTCATGCAGCAACACAGACGCTAACTTCACACGCATCTGATACCCACCGGACAACGCCCGCGCTTCCATCTGCAGTTTTTCATGCTTCAATTGAAATTGCCCCGCGACTTTCGCACACTGCCATTCCGGCTTGCCGCTTACCCGCTCCAAATACCCAAGCACCGTCTCGCCCACCAAAAAATCCTCGTGCTGCTCCAAATACCCCAAGCGCAAACCACTAGCCTGCATGATCTCTCCACCATCCCTCTCTTCTTGCCCGACAATAATTCTCAGTAACGTCGATTTCCCGGCCCCATTCCGCCCGATGAGTCCAATCTTCTGCCCCTCAGACACCACCAAATCCACCCCATCCAGCACGCGGTGAAGTCCATACGCTTTTTGAATTCCTTGTAGCTGCAAAAGCGTCACAGTCAGGAGTGTGCAGCAAATCGACGTAAATATCAAAAATAGTCGGATATACCCTCTGTTAGCCCCCACCTTGACATCCCCTTGGCCCTTTTACATAAGGAGGCTACACTACCCCCAGTTAATTCTTTTTCTTTATCCTCTCGTCTCTATGATGAATTGTTCGTCGGAAAAGTGCATGAATTGGGGCCTTTTTCTCCTCCGCGTCTTCTTGGGCCTTGCATTTATCTACCACGGCTTCGGTAAATTATTTGGACCAATGCCAGGCATGGAAATGTTTACGGGCATGGTCAAAAGCATGGGCTTCCCAGCGCCGATGTTCTTTGCCTACGTCGCCGCCATCATCGAACTCGTTGGCGGAATCGCTCTGGTTGTTGGCTCCCACGTCAAACACGCGGGCTACGCGCTCGCGGTCGTCATGCTCGTTGCCCTGTTCGGCATGACCACGGGTTTCGGCGCACACTCCATGGCATTCTCCTTCATGGCCCTCGAACTCCCTCTCGCCTACTTAGTCATGTCCCTCGTCGTAGCCTGGGTCGGCCCCGGCTCCATAGTGCTCTTCCACTGCCCATGCCCTTGCTGCAAAAAATGTGATTGCAGCAAGAAGGACTGCAAAATGTGCACATCAGGAGACAAGAAATAAAATTTCATCTCATATCAAAACCACCCATATGGGTGGTTTTGTGAATCCAACAAACACCCCCATTCCCTGTTTTCTATCTAGGGCTCGCACGGCACAGCTTTTTGTCGACGAGGACTGCTCGAAGCTATCCAAACCCAATGCGAAGCGAACGTAAAAATGCAGCAAGTTCCGCAGGCGACAAAAAGCTGTGCCGTGCGAGCCCATCGCCCAATATTCTTCTCTGTCGCCCGCAGAGTAACCATCATTATTGAAAAAAGCGTCGCAAAAATCCAAACCTAGGCACAACAAATGTCCCAACACATTCAACTCTCCCCCCTCCCCACCCTTCTTTAAACCTCGTCACCCCCTCCAACGATGGCTTGTATAAACGATGGCTAGACTCATTCGGATTACACCCACCAAAATCATACCAATGAAACCCTCGCACTCGCGCGTCTTTTATCGCCTCCCATTGCAACACATTCGGCGCTTTTATGTCGCGCTGACTCGAAGACGAAGCTCCATGTAAATACGTATACGTATCACCAAACATCACTTCAATACTTGCTGCCAATGCTTCACCGTTATATTCGGCCAATCTTAATCGAGCCATTCCTCGCTTCGCCATGGCAAAAAAGGTCTCGCGTAAATATCCATCGCGATGAGCGGTGATCCCATTCCGCTTTGCCATGTCATGCATTAAAACTAAAAACGTCTGAAAATCTCTCTCATCTATCGATATTCTTGTTGTAACCCCCTTCTTCTCCCCCAGTCGAACATTGTAACGAGTTTTCTGCTCCATCTCCTCTAAAAGCCGATCCTCCGTCTTGCCTCGTAGGTCGACCATCCAGCGAATTGCAGGGTTAAAGGAAGCGGTGGGAATTAACACAGGAGGTAGTAAGTGATGAGTGGTAGATAGCAGCAACAAAGGCTCAAGACGCAAAAAAACGGCTCGACCGCGTAACAGGATGTTACGCAAAAGCTCCATGACTCGTTCCCAATCCTCTTTTGCTACCTGCCTACTACCTACCATCTTACTCACCTGAACAGGCCCGCCAGGCACAAACCAATATCTAAGAAACTTGCGCTTTTCTTCGATAGCTTGCGCAATAAACACCACCTCCCCATTTTCTTCAAAAACAAATCGCTTTACGTGTTTTCCTAACGCCGCCTGCCCTTCCCCCCAAGCCCACGACTGCAAAAACGTCGCATACTCGACCGAAGCCGCCCAGGCGTCCCATCGGTCTTGATCAAAGACTTCTTGCAACTTCATAGGTTATCTAGCCAAATACTTCAACGCTTCACGAACTCTTTCTGACACATCTTTTACGTCAATCGAAACTCTCTGCATCGCTTCGCGCGCATCATGACTACTATACCCAAGCGACTGCAGGGCTTCGATAACTTCCACATCCCCCGCAGGCATCGACGCCTCCTCCACCAATTGCCCCCTAAGCTCCAAAATGATCTTCTGGGCCGTTTTTTTACCAACACCAGGTGCAGAGCTCAACATTCCCACGTCGCCCTGCATAACCGCATTTCGAACCACTTCTGACCCTAACGATAAAATATTCGCGGCCGCTTTCGGTCCAATCCCGGAAATCGTTATCAATCGCTGAAAGAGCTCCAAATCACCCAACGTCAAAAATCCATACAAATCACGTGCATCCTCACGAATATGATCGTGAATATAGAAAAACGCCTCCGCTTCCGATCGTAATCCAGATAAAACCGAAGGAGAAACAAACACCTTATAACCCAATCCAGCCACTTCCAAGAGAATCCACGTCAAACTCTTTTCAATAACAACCCCTCGAAGAGATCCGATCATAGACAGAAGATTAGCAAGAACCCCACAACTTCTCAAACACCTTCGCTTGATTCCGAGCTAGCGTCTCATCACGAATCTCAATCAAATACATTGGTTTACGATCCGTCACAATCATAATCACATACGCGCCAATCACCCAGGTCGTCCCTGTAAAAGAAGCTCCATCCCAAAACCGAATCTGCCGACGGTCATACCCCTTCTTCTTCATCTTCTTCTCAATCGATGTCTGATTGCTAAAGAGTTTTACGCTGATATCATCCGAAGCTTGTGCCCAAAACCAATCAACCCAGGTTTCAAATTGATCAACAAAGGTATGATCCTGAAACCCCCACCAAGTACCATCAAAATTCCTAGCGCTATCATTCCAAAGAGGAGTGTGACGTTTTAGATAGACGGGTAATTCCTGCTCGGTAATCACGGACACCGTCGGCAACGGATATGGCGCCCCCTGTTGCATGTCTGTCGTCGTTTTAATTACTTCACGTAATATCGTTCGTTTTTGTAACAAATAATTTTCCTCTTTCTCAATCGCCCTCTTAGCTGTCTCGCCTGTCGGCGGCATAAGATAAACAACCGTCCCCGTCGCATCGATTCGCAACAACCCCTTAGACACCAACTCCTTCGCCACGCTATACACCGTCGATCGCTGTATCGACGTAGTGGCGGCAACCTCCGTCGGTGTCACACGTCCCCGTTGCACCACAACCAAATAGACCGCGATTTCTTTATCGCTAAGGCCAAGAGAAGATAGTTGATGTTCAAGCATGGTAGATATGTTGTTTTCATTGTAGGGGCGTGTGGCGCACGCCCCTACAGATAAAATAATATCATTTGTCGAAATATTGTCAACACAATATTTACTTTATTTAAAGGCAAAATATTAACAGTTGACGTTAAACAATAGACAAGACCTCAGTTTTTCACTATCCTTTATTGTTGGCAGCGATAACGCTCGCCACACACGCAGGAACAAGCACATGAGCACGTCAGAATTCGATCTCGAGGGAAACATCGAACTTAACCTGGAAACGACTGAGGCGAGCTGGTGGAGGAATAACCTCGTCCACGAAGCCGGTGGAAAGAAGTGTATGAGTCTTGTATGCGCAGAATATTGTCTTGACGTATATACAGGAGATGCCTCCAAAGAAGGATCTGATGAATGGGGAACGCCCGTAGCAATGGGGCGCCTGATCAGCCAGATCGATGCCCGACACTGGAATAAAGTAAGACTCTATCTCCTTAATCACGGGTGGCGAGAAGTAACAAGAAAGCCCTTCAATATGATCACCTCCGAGCGGACGAAGACATGCTATTTGAAAGAGGTAATCATTCTCGTTTCCCCTAGACATTGAACCTTTCCCACTTCCCATCCCGTCGGACCACAATAGACGGGCATCCTATTTCAGACATCAAGAGCCGGTGTCTGGATCGGATGAAACCTAAACAAGAAGGACCAGATGCTCAACTTCGATGAAGCGTTCGCCGAATGGCAAAAAACAGCCAAAGAACTGAACAACGGAAGTGAGGAGGTATTCCTCGTGAGCGGGATGGGCTACCGCTACGAAGTCTGGACGGGTAACGAAAGGAAAATGCGGCGGGAGCCTGCTCCATGGGAGAAAGCATACCACGTCATCCACGGCCAGCGGGTAGCCTATCTCGGAAACGAGGACGGGAAAGAGATTCATCAAGCCGCCAAACAACGTGGCTGGCGTGAATTCACCCTCGACTGTTTCGGGCTGGAACGGCGCGCCCTCATACTCCGTCAGCGGCCTACAAGCACACTACACTTACTGGAAGAATCCTACGGAATCGCTTTTCTCCTGTTTCCTCCTCGCCCCTCCCTCTAGCCCGTCGCCTCTCTCGACGGGCATCCCACTTAGAACATCTTCACCGAAGACGTTATGAGCAGGATACAAAAAGAGCCCGCGCAGGGCTGCATTTTTGCTTGGGCTAGAACTCCTCCCCTAACCCCTCCTCGCCAAAGGAGGGGAACCTGACTACACAAACGCCACACTGCTCACAATATCCCCCGCTTCTTTGAACCGCATCACGCGAACTCCTTGCGTGTCACGTCCCAAAGATGGAACCGACTTAAACGGCAAGCGAATCACAATTCCATTCTTTGAAATGATAATCAAGTCGCTTTCGCTATCCTTGTTGGAGATAAACGCGCCCACCACCCCTCCCGTCTTATCTGTGACTTTGGCCGTCCTCACACCAGATCCGCCACGGCCTTGCTGCTTGTATTCCGCCAAACTAGTGCGTTTTCCAAGACCATTCTCTGTAATGGTAAACAATTCAAGCTGCCCAGTATCAGCTAACGTAGGATTGATAATATCCATGCCAACGACGTAGTCACTAGCAGCCTTTAGCTTAATTCCACGGACACCAGCAGCTGTACGACCCATCGAGCGCACCTCTTCTTCACTAAAACGAATAGACTGTCCATCGCGTGAGACCAGTGAAATATCATCTTTTCCAGACGACGGCTTCACCCAAGTCAACTCATCACCATCACCAAGACTAATGGCAATCAACCCGCTACGACGTACATTTTCAAAATCCTCCATGTCAGATTTCTTGATCGTACCCCCGCTCGTCACCATCACTAAATGCTTTACCCCTTCCAAATTATCCATCGGTAAGGTCACGGTAACCTTTTCTCCAGGAGCAAGCTGCAAAAAGTTCACAATCGCCTGCCCTTTTGAGGTACGAGTCCCTTGAGGAACTTCATATGCTTTCAAACGAAACACGCGCCCACGACTCGTAAAGAACATGACATCCGTATGCGTATTCGTCGTAAATAACTGACTAACCGAATCTTCATCCTTCGTCTCAAGTCCAATAACACCCTTCCCTCCACGAGCCTGCGTACGGAATGTGTCAGGAGCGATACGCTTGATATATCCGTCGGTGGTAAGCATCACCATCGTCTCTTCTTGTGGCACCAAATCCTCCATCGAGAATTCACCAACAGCATGAGGAACGATCACGGTTCGACGCGCATCACCAAATTTATCACGCAATTCAATCACTTCTTGCTTAATAATCCCAAGCATCTTCTTGATAGAAGCTAAGATCGATTCCAATTCAGCAATAATCTTCATCTTTTCATCATATTCCTGCTCCACCTTCAAACGCTCAAGATTAGCCAATTGCTGCAAGCGCATCTCAAGAATGGCGGTCGATTGAATCTCCGACAACTTGAACTTACTCATCAAATTCCCCTTCGCCTCGTCCTTGTCTTTTGATTTCTTGATGGTGGCAATCACGTCATCAATATGCAAAAGCGCAATACGCAACCCTTCTAAAATATGAAGGCGCTCCTTAGCACGATCCAGTTCATACTGCGTCCGACGACGCACCACTTCTTTACGATGATTAAGATACTCTTCCAATAATCCCTTGAGGGTCAAAATACGCGGCTGAATACCCTCCACCAAACACAAGGCATTCACATGAAAGGTTTCCTGAAGCTGCGTCATCTTAAACAACATGTTTAAGACTTTCTTTGGATAGGCGTCCTTTTTCAAATCAACCACAACACGAACCCCTTCTTTATTCGATTCATCACGTAAATCGCGAATGCCTTCTAATTTTTTCTCGTTCACCAACTCAGCGATCTTCTCAACCAAACTCGCTTTATTTACCTGATATGGAAGCTCATTGATGATGATTTGAAATGATCCCGCCTTCTCTTCAACGATTTCCGTCTGTCCACGCATGACAATCCCCCCACGTCCCGTCGCATACGCCGCTTTAATCGCATTCGTATCGTAAATAACCCCACCCGTTGGAAAATCAGGACCAGGAATACATGCCATCAACTCTTCAATCGTAATATCCGGATTCTCAATCAAAGCCACGATACCATTACACAACTCGGTTAAGTTATGTGGAGGAATATTGGTCGCCATTCCAACAGCAATCCCCAGCGTTCCATTCAAGAGCAAATTGGGTAACTTGGAAGGAAGAACTTTTGGCTCATCGTGCGAACCATCGTAGTTCGGTTTAAAATCCACGGTTTCTCGATCGATATCCATCAACATCTCTTCCGCAATACCCGTCAGTTTGGCCTCCGTATAACGCATGGCAGCCGCACTATCTCCATCCATCGAGCCAAAGTTTCCCTGCCCACGCACCAGCATGTAGCGCATGTTAAAATCCTGCGCCATACGAACCATGGAATCATAAACAGCCGTATCTCCATGCGGATGGTACTTACCCAACACCTCACCAACCACGGTGGCAGATTTACGAAATTTAGCATTCGCACGCAACCCAATCGTCCACATGGCGTACAAAATACGACGATGAACAGGCTTAAGCCCATCACGTGCATCCGGCAAAGCACGATCCACGATCACGCTCATTGCATAATCAAGAAACGAGGTTTGAATTTCTTCAACAAGCGGACGGGGCTGGACATTGCCAATCGACGTCGTCAGAGGTTGCTTATCAGACATAAAAAAGTCCTTGCATTTTGGCGCAGATGCAAGGAAAAATCCAGCCACTTGTCAAGGAGGAACAAAGCTCGGAACGCTCAGCGCGTAGCAGTCGCCGTACCTGTAGCCACCCCGCCCATCATGACACTGGTCGTGACAGCCATCGGAGGCTGATATGCAGGCAAGGCAGACTCGCGAACAACGGGAGGAGGCACAACCTCTTGCTTAAGGACTTCAGAACGAGATAAAACGCCACGAATCAATCCATCTGAGCCCAACGAAGCCGTCTCAATACTTCGAGTAAATGATATTCCCCAGCCAACCAAGGCAACCAATGCAACCACCATCACTCCTCCCGCCAACCAAAAACGCACCTGAGGCTTCACACCCCGAGCCCGTCGAGCAGCCGCATGCGCCAAAATAAGATCTTGTTTGGCCTCATCTGTCGTCGGATGGGCCAATACAGACACAATCTCCTCCTCCCGAACCGGAACAACCTTGCGCCGCTCCGGAGGCCGTATACTACGCGCACGAGAAACAGGAATCGGCTCCTTAGACGAACGATGAGAAGACAAAGAACGACGCTTACGAATCATATAAATTCATTTTAGCACATTCTCACTCCTTTTTCCCCTCCCCCTTCTCTCTATCTAGGGCTCGCAAGGTGAAATTGTTTGTCGACGAGGACTGTCTGAGCTAGGAACTATTCCGATGCGGTTGTTGCCCACAAAGGAAGAGTTCCGGTTCCGAAGGAAAGCGAGTTCCGCAGGCGACAAACAATGTCACCGTGCGAGCCCATCGCCTAATGTTCTTCTCTGCTGCCCGCAGGGCAACCTATTTTGGTCACGAGGCCCAGGCGAGCTACGATAAACACGATAAGCCTTGTCGGACCGCACTCAGAATGACAAAAAAGGAGAAAAAACATCAAAAGGCGCACACAGAATGCACGCCTTCCAATAAACGATGAAAAAGATTAGACCTTTTCCAAAACAGCAACAAGTAAATCCTCACTCGGCAAATCCTTACGAGCAATCTTCAAACGATTCGCGTCTTGTCGCTGACAAACCCCCAACTCTTTGCAGAACGCATCCGCCGTTCCCAAAATCTTCTTTACCCCCTCAATATGATGATAGAGAGGAACAACGACTCTCGGTTCAATAGCACTAATGGTTTCAATCGCTTGCTTAGCGCTTAATCGATCATCACCCCCAACCGGTAATAATAAAATATCAATATCTTCAAGCTTGCCGAGCTCCGCATCCGTAAGCGATCGATCAGCACCTCCTAAAAACCCAACCGACATGCCCTCAATCTCAAAACGATACATGAGCGTATGCGGATACGGGTGTTGTTCATCCGCGAGCGGAATAACATAAGCAAAGACCCCATCGACCTCGAACTCGCCAGGATCCGCCATGACAAACGGCTTGTTCTCAAAAACATTTAAAGGAAAACGCTCTCTTTGCTGATGAGAAAGCGCGACGACGCTCGGACTCAAGCTCCGAGGAAATTTCAACCCAAGATCTGCTTCAAACGGATCAGTAATCAACGTCGCTTGTTGGTCACCATGCTGAGACTCAATCCGCACGCTCGAAAATCCATGCCAGAAAATTTGCATACCTATATAATCTATTATTTTTTTACATGATCTAATATCGAGTCATCTGGCTCTGCATCATCGCTCACATCTTCAACAAAGGGAGTAATGAGCTGGGTACGATCGATCGGGGCCATATCTTCCTCGCCATGGATCTTCATACCTCGGATCAAAGAAGGGGTAAACTCTCTTGCAGGAGGCGCTTGACCGTAAGCAACTGCAAGATCTGCTTGATGAGAAGTCCCACCATCCGCTTCAACCGAGCGTTCCGAAGAGGATCTGCTAGCCGCATATCGAGCAGCTGCCACCTCATCTATAGGAGGATCCGGCCGAGTAATCGCGCGAAAACGGAGCTCTCTCATGAGCGCTTCTTTGTCAGCCTCCGCAGAAACACCCGCCGGTGATGTTTCACGGCCCAAAGAATGACTCGAACCCTGCTCACGATGGTCAAACGCCTTTTCCATAATGACTTAAAGCATTTTCTTAAACTCTTCAACCATGGGAACCTGCTCGGATTCTAGCCCATAATGAGCCGCGAGCGCAACCGCTGTCCAATCAGCGATCAACAGCGAACGGAAAATACGTTCCATGCGCCCGACACCCTCCAAACCCAACTCCACAACGGATAAACCTCGATCACGATACAATTTTGCCATCACCTCCATGCGTCGCTGATTCCGAGGATGATCTTCCGTGTCACGCAAGAACACAAATGTAAACATCTTCGAAAGATCCTTTGTGGAATCAGCCACGTCAAATCCCGTCATTTCATTATGGTTTAATTCAGGAACAAGGTTATAAAACGCCGGCACTTTACCCGTCTCATTCAATTTAATTTTCCAGTTATAAGCCATGCACGCATTCCTTGTTGAAGCATACACAATCGCCACTCGATCACGTAACTGTTCCGATACTTGCTGGCCCACCCCTTCCAAAGCAGCTGGCTCCAACCGGTCAACTAACGCTCGGCTTTCATCAACCAAGTGATGAAGAGATAAAAGCGTCATAAGCCCCCGTAAGGCAAACCCCAAGGCCGAACGAGGCTGAATCCCCGTATTTGAAAGCTGAACGTAGGGAACGCCATCTTGCTTAGCGAGTTCAATCAATTTCCCCCCAACCGCCATGACCGCGCACGCCACCCCCTGCTTACGAGCGGCCTGATACGCATCAATCGTTTCCTCCGTATTCCCAGAGTACGAGCTCGCCACAAAGAGCGTGCTCGCTAAGTCATCTGAAAAAAGAACGGGCAAACCATACTCTGACCAAACTCGAATAGAGCATTCAGGGGCTAAATGCGCCAAAATATCAGCCGCCAAATGAGAACCACCCATCCCAGCGACAATCACTCGTTTAAAGGTAGGTACAGGTCCCTGTTCAATACAAGGCTCATAAGCAAACTGCTTTGCAAAGCTCGAAATAGCATCACGCATCATATGAAGATATGAAACCATATACGCAAGCGATTCGCCACCCACAATATCCGCTTAGCAAAAACGGGGTAGGCGCTCCTGTTAAATAAACTTCCTCTCCCAAACACAACACCCCTCCAAAATGGAGGGGTGTTGCAATAAAGAGCGAGGGGGAAAATTAACGCGTAATGTTGACGAGCGATCCAAGCACAAAGTTGGAAATCGCGAAGGCGGCCACGATAATGATCAACCCGATAATCGCATTGGCAATCATCGTACGTGCTTCCTTAGCCTTCTCACTTTCTCCACCGGACGTCATCCACAAGAAGCCAGCATAAATCATGTAGCCGAGCAAAACGATTCCCAAAAAGCCCAAGATGACATTAATGATGTTACCGGCAATCGTGTAAATATTCTGCGGGGCCGTTGTCGTACCAAGAGCCTGATTTTGCACCGTACCCAACTCCGTTTGTGCGCGTTGAAAAGGAGTCTGAGCAAGAACAAGGGCGGGCGTGGTAGCCGCCAGGAACGCAGCTGACCCAATGCGGGTCAAAGAATGTTTCAAATTCATAGTGAGGATAGTATAGCAAATAGAAAAAAAATCTGCACGCAAGATTACGGGGTAGGCGCTGAAGGAGCAGAAGCCTCCGTAGCAGAAGGCGCAGCTGGGTCAGCTACACGATTAAGAGACGTGAGCACAAAAGAAGAAATAGCAAACGCCGTCATCACAATAATCAAACCAACAACGGCGTTAAAAATCATGACCCGCGCCTCCTTAGCTTTCTCCGTTTCTCCACCCGAGGTCATCCACAAAAAACCCGCATACAAAATGTATCCAAGAAGAACAATCCCACTCAGCTCAATCAAAACCTGAATAACACCACCCACCAAAACAGCTACACACGTACCAAACCGCTGACCATTACAAAAGTCCCCTAACCCCCCTCCTCGCGCAGCCGCACTCAACCCTCCATTTACAGAGGAGAGACTTGGGGAATCAGCCAATACCGTAGAATAGGCAGACACTCCTATCAAACAACCAAGCAAGAGAGCAGAGAAGACAACTTTTTTACAAAAGACTGAAGAGACGTGGGAAAAAAGGGAGAAAGACATAGCTTAACGACAATAGAGAAACTGACAATCATTATTACAGACACTTAACTGCTCACTCGCATCTTCAGCAGAACTATAGTGAGGATGGTAAGTATGAGTTCGTCCTAAAGAATCGGTATATACATATTCCGCATATAAGAATTCAGGACCTCTACGACTAAGTGCTAAATAATAGGCGTCTTCAGCAAGATATTCAGTATTTTGAGTTCGGCAGTTAGCTAAACACTGACGATAATCCGCCATCGGAGAACACTCCAACCGCGGTGGAGCAACGGGCGCGCGCACACACCTACCCTCACACTGGGTCTGGCAGCTAGACTCACACGTAAACCGACGTTGTGCAGTAAGCGTCGTACACATTAGAGCTGTGCACTCAGAAACACAGGTGGCCACAATACATCCAGGACGAACAGGATCAAGCAAAGGAGCCGTAATCGGACGGCAACAATACGTATCATCAGCCGTGCCAGGACAGCGCCCAGGTGTCACGTCGCAATTATCTCGTACCTGAGGACCCGTCCAACTCACCGTATCAACACAACTATAACCAGCTGTTACGGGTGTACAAGCGGAACCGCTAGACACAACGGCTGCGGGTGACGCAAATTCCGGTGCCGAAGAATTAAAAGCTTCTTGAATAAAACGAAGTCCGACGCCTGTTAGGGTATAAGAAAAACCAATAACCACAATACCCATAACCGCATTGCGCAAAACGGTCTGGGCCTCTTCAACTTGTTTAGCTTCTCCCGCCGCCGTCATCCACAAGTAGCCGGCGTAGACGACATACGCAATAAGCGCGACCCCCAAGAGGCCCAAAACCAACGTGATCAAACCTCCCACAATCGTGGGAATACAAGAGGCGGAACCACACGCATTGCGAAGACCTGCAGCAGGCGCGGCACGATCCAAAACTCCACGCACCCCGCTATCCGCCAACACCGAAGAAGCCGCGACTCCTAATAAGAATATCGAGGCAGACAAAATACCGAGGGAGCGAAAAATACGCATGAAAAAGTTTTTATAGCTCTAGGACACTGTGTATTGAATAAAGAACGAGACATCCTCAAGAAACAAGGAAACCGATATCGTTATTCATCAAAATAAAAGGTCCTAACAGACGACCCACAAACGAGGACAACATCCCCAAGGAATGCACCACATTCGTGGGTCGTCTTGCACCGATACAAGAGTGAACCTACGATGGAACACCGTCTTGCGTTGCACTAACCAAACGAGAAATGACAAAGCTGGTAATAGCCCAAGCCGAAAGAATAATGGCAAGACCAATGATACCGGCAAAAATCAACTGACGAGCTTCTGCGGTCTTTGTATCGTTTCCACCGGAAATCATGTATTGGAATCCACCAATAAGCACAATTACGACTGCGATAATACCCAAGAAGCCAAGAGCTACATTGATAATACGCGCAGCGGTTGAACGAACATCTCCGCTACCAAGTTTTACGGTTCCTTGAATCGCATTCACACCGAGATCGTTAACGGTTAACGAATCGGACTGAGCAGACGCGACCATAGGCATCGCGACGAGAGCCATTAATCCTAAAGAGGCAATCGTCGAGACGATCTGTTTCATACGCACTGTCATGGAGCGTCACCTCCTTTCCGTGCATGGGATAAAAATGTCCTTAGCATACCGACGGAAGTATCATAGCACACCTCTCTCGACCGACCAACAGATAAAAAGTCTAACGAAACGCCGCCGCACAAGCCTCAGGACAATGAGCCGAACAAAAATCACTCGCAAGTGGCACACTGGTCACAGGGGAAGAATTACAAAACGCAGTACAACCAGGGCCACATTCTTCCGCGCTACGAACCGCACTGCAAATACTCGGGCCATAGGAACTGCAGTTTGTCTTACAAGCATTGATAGCAGCTGCAATAACAAGATCTTCGCAAGCAGTGTTACAGGCGGTGATAAAATGACTCGCATTACAACGCGATCCGGCCGCCGCCGCGCCTCCCGCCGCAGGCAAACCACCCCCCATTCCCCCTGTACCAGCAGACGACGCGCTCTCATCTGTCTGACTAAACACGGACCGCGTATCTCCTTGTCCTCCACCCAATTGATCAGAAATTTTGACCAACAAATTTACCATTGTATAAGAAAGAATCACCACCACGATGCCCGCCGAAGCATTCAGCAACGTTTTACGCGCCTGCTCATGACGATCCGAAGATCCAGCCGTAAGCCAAACCGCTCCTCCATACACAAACATCGCCAGAAACAGGGCGCCAGCCGCCCCTAACAAAAATTGAATCGCTTTTCCCACCAAATCCGCCACCGATTTTCCACAAAAAGGATCATTAACTCCATTAAAACTACAATTACCGCTGCCGGCAGCCACGGGCGCTGCCGTAGTAGGCGCAGCAGCCGCTCCTTGGGTATTCGAGTTCTCCGCAGAAGCAGCGGCCGCAGAAGCAGCTGGAACCTCACCTTCAGCTAACGGTGTGCAACACAAAACATCGTCCGGATCACTTGGACAATGACCCCTCTCAATAATGCACTGATGCGCCGTGACCTGAGGACCAGACCAAGTGACTGTATCCTGACAACTCTTCCCCGCCACTGGCGGCGAACAAGGACCGCCAACACGTGCCTCAGCAGCCGTCGTCAAAAAACAACTACTCACCAGCACAAAAAACCACGCCAGCATCCAACGAACAAACATCAAACGTTTCATACCCACACATGATACCACATAGGAAGTAGGAGAGTGGGACCGCTTCGCTAGGAGGCGAGTAGCCAAATCCGATCAACTTCCCCTCCCCTACTCACCTATCTAGGGCTCCGACCAGAAGTTCTTTTTGCGAGTGAGTATGTTTGAAGTTATCAAAACCCAATGCGAAGCCAAAAGCTATACGCTAACAAGTTACGGAGCGAGCGAAAAAGAACTTCCGGTCGGAGCCCATCGTCTACATTAATTCTTCCTACAACCCCAACACCGTCAAAAACAAACTCACAATCGAGTACGCAAAGAAAATCAAAACCATTCCGATCGAAGCATTCTTCAAAATCGTTTGCGCGGTTTGAACACGATCACTCCCCTCCGCCGTCATCCACATCACTCCCCCAACCACAAACATAAGTAACGCCATCGATCCCGCAATGCCACTCAAAGCGCGAATGAATCGTGCGATGAGCTCACCGATATCGGTTGTACCTAATGGATTCGTAAGAGTGGTGGGAGATCCGCTTGCGCCCGCTTGCTCATCTACTACACAAACAGGAGCTCTCGCCTGGCCAATGTTCCCAGCTCCAGAACATGCCAAGATCTGATCAGGACTATTCGGAGCAATAAAACATTTACTCTTGCCTCCTTCAGAACCACAAACAGATTTACACTCATCAACACACGCACACTCCCCTGCGCTAGAACACGCCCGCGTACCAACGCGACGCACAACATTCACATTCAAACAGCGTTGCCCATTACTCGTTTCCCCCTCCTCAATGGTGGCACGCCCATCCCCTGCTCTCCCCGTTCCAGGCTGCATGCAGTAAAATACGCATTTTTTTTGAACAGCTCCCTCAGGAACGACGGGAGGGTTGCACGTACCACCGGCCGCGGCAGCTCCACCGGTTAGAGGTGTGTCGGCAGAAGTATCAGCCACTGAACAACGAGGAGTTGGGCCTGTAGTCGTAGAAAGCAATGTAGAAGCCAAAGCACCACCCCCAATAATTGATCGACATGCGTTGGTGTTTGTATGAACAAAAGAAGGTACTGGCGAGGCATCCAAACAACGACGCTGCTCACCCGTCGGCTCACCACCCGTTGAAAGGGCTGGTCCGCACTCTGTAATACATGCAGAACGACAGGCCGTTGAACAAACCTCAGCACTACCCGACTCTAAACGCCTGGAAAATTCAATTACGGAATAAAAGACAGGATCTATCAGATACCCCGCATCCGTAACACTACGAGCAGGAGTGAAGGTACTTCCAGCCCATTCACGTATACGGGTTTCCATAGAGCCCATGGATTCTACCGATCTTCCTGGTGGAACAGGAGGTGGTGGACACGACCCATCAGACCGTGAACAACACACCAAGTTTTGCGGCACACGACGTATGCAGCTGAATTCACACGTAAAGGCGGCGGCATACACGGTCTGTACCGTAAACAGTCCTACACAAAACGCCGCCAAAAAACTAGCACACCATCGAAAAAAAAGGGAGAGGCGCATAAAATCAGGGGGTACGCGTAGGTGAGCCAGACGGCGCCGTAGCGGCAGGAACAACGCCGGTTTTGGAAGAACTGACCGGAACAGATGTTCGACCAGTAGCGGCAGTTTGAACAAATCTAACAATCATCGCCGCCCCTAACACCAGCAACATTCCAATCGCAGCACCTGTCAGAGTCTTTTTTGCATCAGCCGCCACACCAGAATCATAAGCAAAGAAAATATACTTAAACCCAGCCCACACAAAAATCGCCAGAAAAAAGGCGGCGGCAAGTCCCATCAAAAAATTCGCAAAGTTGACTGCCACCGTTTTAATATCATCTAGGCTACAACGACCAGCAATACTCGGGTCATGGCTTGTAGCGCACGGCGGCAACCCCAATCTCCCCGGCTTACCTGGATCAGCCGCTTCAGCCGTAGGAGTGGCAGACGCATTAAACACGGTATCAGCTTGCGGACCCACACAACGAGGATGATACGTTGACGCGCAACGATAGGGAGTTGTAATACCAGGTTCGCCACGCCGGTAAAGACCACAGGCGTAATCACAAGAACGTCTACAAGAATCCGATGGATCAAGTATGGCGGCACAGGCATAAGAAGCAGGGACATTCACACCAGTTGGAGTAGGAGGGAGTCGTGTAAGCGTTTCATTACTATATCCTTCACCCAAGGTGCAAATATACTGCGCGCAACTAAGCTCATTAACAGAAGGAGTTGACGGCGTAGGAGCAGATGCGGCTGCCCGACAGCATAAAACTGAACTGGGCGTTCCAGGACAATGCCCCGTCTGACAATCACGAGCCGTGCGATCCGTCGCTGAAACTCCACTCACATCGGTACATGTATGCCCATCAATTGGCGTAATACATGCTCCCCCAACAGTTGCCACTTGAGCGGAAACCAAAATCGGGGCACCAAATCCAATAATCGCAAGCAAAGCCGCGATCCCGATCCAAACACGTGTCAGCATACGCTGCCAGTATACCACCCTTCTAGTCATCCGCCGAACTCCTCATCGTCTGTCGAATCTGATTCGATGCAAATCGCATCGCTTCCGTCACTTGAGAGCCACCGACTAAGGCGGCATCAATCAGGGTGGCAAAGGCTGAATCCACAACCTGTGGATTAGCTCCGTGATACCAAGACTGAGCCGTAAGCACCTGTGAAGCAAATACCCCCACCACCTCATCGGTAAATTGCTCCGGTAACAGACTCTTGCGCGCTGCTGGTCGTTTCATTTTTGCGAGCAACGCCTTCGACGTCTCAGGCTTCATCATAAAATTCAAAAAGCTCCAGGCCGTATCTTGATTAGCGCTCTTCTTTGAGACCACCCACATCCAATAATTTGCGACATTCTTAACGGGATTCCCATCAATTTGCGGAAGCTTCGTGATCCCCAAATTAATCTTAGGAGCACGCGCTTTAATCTGATCCAAGTGATAACTATACCCAAAGAAAAAAGCTGTTTTTCCCGCAATGAAGGCTTCAAGCGAATTAGGTTGGCTTGCGTCCCACGTAAACGTTTCTTTCGCGGGATTAGCAAAGTCTGAGTAAAATTCTAAGGCCTGATACGCCGGTGGCGCCTGACGTTGACCAACGGCAGATTCAGGAATCTGATCAAACCATGGGTATCCAGCCGCATCCGTCATCTGTGCCCCATTTTGAATCATGAGGGCGGATAAAAGATCTGTTGATCGTTCTACATTTTTAGCCGTACCAAGCGCAGCGCCTGATTGTAAAATCTTCCCCTGCGCATCAAGTTTGGTGAGTTTTTGTACCTGTTCTTGAAACTGATCCCAATGCTCAGGCGGCGTCGGAATTCCGGCCGCATTCAACAAATCCTTATTATAGTAAAGTGCCATCGTGTCTAGCCAAACAGGCGCAGCCACTAAGCGATCTTGCTTAACCTTTGCATTGGCATCCGCTGAACCGACCACCGGTACACTCACAGACCGAATCGCGTCACCTAACACCGCATCAGCGTATTGATCCTTAAAATCACGAAGTGTAATGCTTGGTTCAGATCGCAACTCCCACGTCGTCTCCTTTTTAAGCGTACCAGTCACTACCGCATACGCCACCTTGGTTGTAACCGGCATCGGCACAATCTTGGTTAAGTACTTCCCTACCCAGGTATTATGCACCAAAAAAATATCCGGCCCTCGATCATCCGCAAAGCCATTCAACAGCTTATCCTCATACTCCTCCAAACGTAACCGCTTAAAATTAAACGCAACATTAGGATGCAGCAAACGATACTGCGTAAACGTATCCTGATACACGTCAATATCATCAACCACTCCCCAAACCGTGAGCGCAACTTGTTGAGAAGCCTTCTGCACATCCGGGGCCAACCCCTTCGTACAACCCGCTCCCATAAACGAAAGCAAGGTAACGATCCCAACCAAACGAACAAACGCGCGTTTCATATTGGGATCATGATACCACAACGGCAAACAGGGAGTAGGAGAGTAGCCCCGATCTCCTTCCCCTCCCCCACTCTTTCTATCTAGGACTCCGACCGGAAGGTCTTTTTAGGAGTGAGTATGTGTGAAGTTATCAAAACCCAATGCGAAGGCAACGTGAAAATGCAACAAGTTACGGAGCGAGTAAAAAGACCTTCCGGTCGGAGTCCATCGCCTATTTTTCATTCTGCCACCCGCAGGGCTCAAGCCAACAATTCCTTCATCATCTTCCTCGCATCCTTCGCCAAATCCTCGCGCTCAAGCGCCATACACATATTCGCGCGCAACCAACCAATCTTGGAACCCGTATCATGATACTCGCCATCAATAACACGAGCATACAACGGCCGCTTCTTCATCAATTGCTTGACCGCATCCAAAGTAACATACTCCCCTCCTTTTGGCGGCTTAAGCTGACGAATCTCTTCAAAAATATCTGGCGTCAAAATATAGCCAGCATTCGCAGCTAAAGAAGAAGGCGCCTCTTCCACCGATGGCTTCTCAATCACATCCTTACACTGATACACACCCGGCTCAACCTCTACTTGAGGATCAATAATTCCGTAACGCTTTACCTCATTTTTATCAACCTTCACAACACCGAGTACCGGATCATGGTACTTCTCATACACATCAATCATCTGCTTAATACGAGGAACCTTCCCCGTATACACATCATCACCAAACACCATGGCAAATGGCTCATCAGGACCAATCAAATGAGCCGCATTTAAGACCGGTGTGGCATTCCCATACGGCCCCTTTTGGCGGACATAAATAAAATTTGCCATCTTGGTAATCTCCCGAATCTGATCAAGCAAATCCAACTTCCCCTGTTGATGCAACCATGATTCCAACAGTTGATTATCATCGAAATGATCCTCAACCGCGCGCTTGGCATGACTTGTCACGAGCACGATATCCGTAATTCCTGAAGCAACAGCTTCTTCTACCACATACTGAATCACCGGCTTATCAATAATCGGTAACATTTCTTTAGGCATCGCTTTGGTCGCCGGTAAAAATCGCGTGCCAAACCCTGCCACCGGAATAATCAATTTACGAACGGATTGACTCATAGATAATGAAAAAAGTGTACGATTAAACCACAATATTCACAAGCCTTCCCTTTATATATCGAACCTGGGCAGGCTCCTTCCCTTCCAACCATCGCTGCACCTGCTCCGAAGCTAACGCATAAGCCTTCACTTCTTCCTCCGTAATATCCGAAGGCACGACCATCTTGTCACGCACCTTGCCATTCACTTGCATAACGAGCTCAAACGTCGAAGCTTGCAACTTCGTTGCATCATACACGGGCCATCCAGCGCCACACCCATGGATCGAACCGCTCTTTCCAAGAATCGTTCGCCAAATCTCTTCCGTGATATGCGGAGCAAACAGTGCCAACATCTTTACATAACTTTCTACCATCGCTACAGGAATCCCACCCGCATCCTGAAAAGCATTGGTGAGAATCATGAGCTGGGAGACACATGTATTAAACTGCAAATTTTCAATCCCCTCAGAAACCTTCTTCACCGTCTGATGGTAAAGCGTCTCAAGATCAGAGGTCACTGTTTGTGTGCCACTGTTCGTACCCTCCCCAAACAACCCCCACACCTTATCCAAAAACCGTCTCATCCCCTCAATCCCATTCGTATCCCAAGGCGCCGGCTGATCATACGGCCCGATAAACATCTCATATAACCGAAACACATCCGCGCCATATGTTTCAACCACATCATCCGGATTAACGACATTCCCTTTCGATTTCGACATCTTCACCCCGCCCTCTCCCAAAATCATATTATGGGATCGACGCATGCGATACGGTTCCGACCCACACTCTTCCGGCACAATCCCCACATCCCACAAAAACTTGTGCCAAAAGCGCGAATACAAAAGGTGAAGCGTGGTGTGCTCCATACCACCATTATATAAGTCGACGGGCATCCAATACTTGAGCGCCTCCGGCGAAGCCAACGCCTTATCATTATGCGGATCACAATACCGCAAAAAATACCAACTCGACCCGGCCCAATTAGGCATGGTATCCGTCTCTCTCGTCGCAGGGCCCGCACACCGTGGACAGGTCGTCTCTACCCACTCCCGCATCTTCGCAAGCGGCGATTCCCCCGTATCCGTGGGCTCATATGCCTCAACCTCCGGCAATGTCAAAGGCAGTTGGTCATCAGGAACAGGAATCCATCCGGTGTTTTTGCTTGTAAGAATAAGTTTTAACAATTCCGGTTGTTCAGGAGCTTGAAAATGCTTATATCCAGACCAAACACGACGAAACCATCCCGACGGAATCTCCCGATGAGTCGTCAAAGGAATCAAATGATCATCATCAGAAATAACAATGTGTTTCGATTCAACCAACGCTCCGATACGGTCCCAAGAAAACGGTTCCTCCCAAAATCGCTTGAGCGCATCAATATCCGCTGTTGGCCACCGATGACGCAAATCATCCCAATTACGATCCTCCAGTGTTCCAATCGCAGAAGCCACCAAAAACAAAGCGCGAATGCTCTTTCCAGCTCTCTCAATCAGATGAAGCGCTGCCTTACTCCCCAAACTGTGACCAATAACCACATCTACTTCACTTAATTGATCCACAAACGGTTTGAGTTCTTCCATCCAAGCTTCAACCGTCGGATGATCGGCACTTGAAAGCGTAGGCGCGAATACTTCAAACCCCTCATTCTCAAGCTGAGCCTTCATCCAAGGAAACCAATTCCCTTCTCCACTCCCACCAAACCCATGAATCAACAACGCCTTCTGCTTCTTCTTGGCACACGCTTTACAATGGACGAGTGGAATCGGCTCCCCCCAATACCGCTGACGCGAAAACACCCAATCGCGCAATCGATAGGTCGATCTGCGCTTCCCCACTTTCTTCTCCTCCAACCAAGACATCATGTCATCCTTGGCTTTCCAGGTAGGTGCCCCATCCAAAAAACCAGAATTAATCGCTTCCCCTTCCCCCGTCCAACACGCATGAACCATCTCAAGAGAACCATGGCCATACGCTCCCGCACTCAAGCCCGAACTCTCTAAAGGACTGCGCTCAACGAGCTCAGGTCCACGAACAACCTGCTTAATCGGCAACCCAAACTTCTGCGCAAACGCAAAATCACGTTCATCATGCGCTGGTACCGCCATAATCGCCCCCGTCCCATACGAACCCAAGACGTAATCCGCAATCCAAACGGGAATCTGCTCATCATTCGCTGGATTGATAGCCATCACCCCACTCGCAACCCCCGTCTTCTCTTTGGTATCGGCCGTACGTTCTTCCTCAACCCGAGCTAACGATTGCGCAACGTACGCACGAACCTCCTCACTCGCCGACCAACCCACATCCATCCAGGTTTTCGCCACTTCCGGACTCACCACTAAAAATGTTGCCCCAAAGATCGTATCCGGGCGCGTCGTAAACACAGTCACCGTGTGCTTCCCCTCGGCCTGACCGGGCACAACCAATGAAAATGTGATCTCAGCCCCTTCACTCTTCCCAATCCAATTAATTTGTTGCGATTTTACCTTCTCTAAATAGTCGACCGCATTCAAATCGGTCAGCAATCGATCCGCATAATCGGTAATCCGAATCATCCATTGCTCTTTCTCGCGCTTCTCAACAGCCGTCCCACACCGTTCACACACACCACCCTGCGCCTCTTCATTGGCTAACCCAATCTTACAACGTGGACACCAATTAATCGTCGATGACGCCTTATACGCCATCCCATATTTAAAAAACTGCAAAAACTGCCATTGGGTCCACTTATAATACGCCGGATCCGTCGTATCAATTTCGCGCGACCAATCAAACCCAACCCCTAACGATTTTATCTGCCGTGTAAAATTCGCAATATTTTTCTTGGTTGCATCCTGAGGTCGAATCTTATTCTTAATCGCATAGTTCTCCGTTGGCAATCCAAACGCATCCCAGCCAATCGGATACAACACATTCTTCCCCTCCATCCGACGTTTACGCGTCACCAAATCAATCGCCACATACGAACGCGGATGCCCTACATGCAACCCATCCCCCGAAGGATACGGAAACTCAACCAACCCATAAAATTTATCCGAGCCAGATTCGGCGGCATGATAAACACCCTCCTCTTCCCACTGCTTCTGCCACTTAGCCTCGATATCATGAATTGGACGCGGTTGCATATAATAAAGGAAGGTATCAATATCAAAGCTAAAAGAAAAGAGTCCCCCTAAAAAGCAAATGATGGCGCCCCGCACATATGCGAAACACCATCAATAAAGAGAAGAATAGAGACCATCGAAAGTCGACTAGTGCGAGTGGGTCTGTCCCGAGCTGCCGCTCGGACGGTGCCCGCCATAGGTGCGATGCCGCATGGCTTCGATCCGCTCGTTCGAGCGACCACAGGCCTCGGCCTTCTGCAGGAGAGCCTGGTTGAAGTACGCTCCCCGGGCAGACGGGCCGGGCTGATCGACATCGACCAGCTGGATGATCTGGAGAGCGCTGCCCCAGAGATCGTCGGAAGGAGTGGTCAGCGTCAGGAAGGAGGCCAGCCAGACCTCCAGCACGAGCAGAGCACCCTGCTCCCGCCGTTTGGCAGCATCCATCGCCTCCGCGAGAAGCCTCTCCTCCAAGAGGCAGGGATGGGCGGCCCTGTCACCCATGAAGAGCCAAAACCGAATGTGCATGATGCAGTCTCTCCTCTGCCGGACACGGCCCAACTGCCGCTCTTCCGGGTAGATTGTTGTACAAAATAATAAAATAACCGTCAAGCTCTCTGGTTTGACGATTAACGATCCGCGCTCCACGATAACCAACGATATGCCCTCCCTTGAACACCTCGTCAACCTGACCGAAGAGCTCATCCGCATCCGTTCAACCCACGCAAATCCCGAACAAATTCTCCACGCTCGCAATGTTTCCGCCAATTATTTTGATGACACGGGCCTCCTCATTGAACCTCATATATATGGCGGTATCCCCTCCCTCGTCATTACCAAACACACCAAAACCCCCAAAGTCTTTCTCTGTGGCCACCTAGACGTCGTAGACGGAGACGACGAACAATTCATCCCCCGCCACGATGGCGAACGTCTCTACGGTCGCGGAGCGGTCGACATGAAAAGTGGCGTTGCTGTCATGATGGCCCTCATGAAAGATCTCGCACGCACCTCCCACGACGTCGGCCTCATGCTCGTCGGCGACGAAGAAATCGGCGGCATGCATGGGGTCAAAGTTTTGCTCGAACAAGGCTATCGTCCCCAAGTCGCGATCATTCCAGATGGCGGACTCGCCGTTCATCGAATCGTCGAAAAAGAAAAAGGCGTCATTTGGATTCGTCTCGAAGCCACTGGCGCCGCCGCCCACGGCTCTCGCCCCTGGGAAGGCATCAACGCCATCGAGCGACTGATGGAAGCACTAAAAAAGATGAAAGCACACTTTGCCGACGCGCACACCAATCATCCAGATGACCACTGGGTTTCAACCATCAACATTGGCCACATCGAAGGGGGTCAATCCGTCAACAAAGTTCCATCAACAGCAAGCGCCACGTGTGACATTCGCTACACCGAACACAGCAACCCAAATCTCCTCATCGAAGACATAAAAAACTCCCTACCGGAACACGTTACGCTCGAAATAAAGTTCTTCGAACCGATGACCAACGTCGACCTTCAACACCCACTCGTAAAAACATTCTTCGATGTCGTTAGCCAACACGGTCGCACCCCGGAAGTCTCCCACGGTCATGGCTCCTCCGACGGCCGTTTCTTCTCCGCCCACAACATCCCCGTCCTCATCAGCCAACCCGATGGTGCCAACCACCACGCCAAAGACGAATGGGTCCACATCCCCTCCATAAAACAATATTACGACGTAGTACACGAGTACATTGATCGAGTCGCTTCATAACTCTCTGTCTCCTATCTAGGGCTCGCACACATATAGGGATTGATATTCCTCTAAAATCCGCACGGGTGACACGGAGGCGGATTCCTTAGAACGCGCAGTCCGCTCTCCCCACGTGATTGGCGGCGAGCATTCTAAGGTACCGCAGTAGCAGGACCCGTAAGGCAAAAGACAAGCATCAATACCTACGTGTATACGAGCCCATCACCTATATCCCCCTTTCAACATTTGACACCATTTCCAAGGTGTATTAGCTTAGAAACAGATATGTTCGCCCGCGTTATTAGCCTCATCATTATTTCTCCTCCGATCGGTGGCTAAGTTTGCGTGCGACACAATGCAAAAAGCCTCCGACGACCATCGGAGGCTTTTTCGTTGTCGTGGCCGCTGGCACAGATCGAGGAGATCAGTCCAGCGGTGACGCTCAACGTCAGAACCGAGGAGAAGCGCGATGAACGAGACAGCACGAGACCCGAGCACCAACAACGCACCCCAGACCCCTGCGAGCGAACAACGTCCCGAGGAGATCGAGCCGGGCTGCACCGCCGAAGCGGTCGATGCCGGCTGCTACGTGGGCCCCGTCTGACCAACAACGCACGAGCATCCTCGTGCCACACACCCCCTACTCACCGCCGACAGCCCCTCCGCTGTCGGCTTCAACGTTTTATCCTTTCCCCCTCCCCCTCTCTTCTCTTTTTCTATCTAGGGCTCGCACGGTGACAGTGTTTGTCGACGAGGACTATCTGAGCTAGGAACTATTCCGATGCGGTCGTTGCGCCCGAAGGAAGAGCTCCGGTCCCGCCTCGGAGGCGGGAAGCGAGTTCCGCAGGCGACAAACACTGTCACCGTGCGAGCCCATCGCCTACTTCCACTGCCGCGCGCAGCGCAACCCTCATTTGACACCCTCTTCTCTGAACGTTATCGTAAAACACATGAGATCAAACGTGTTCGCGTTTAGCTACTTTACGTCACCCTAGGTGGACGAAAGATTAGCGTACACACGTTTGATCTGAAGGCCACCTACAAAAGGTGGCCTTTTGTATCTAGTGATGATTTGTGCCGAGGCGAGAGGCCAGCCCCTCCCCTCGTTCAGGTCAGCACCTGAACCACCAGCTGGAGGCAACCATGGGAATCGACCCGTTCGAGAACGTGCCGCCCGATCCTGAGCCGACCGCAACCAACGCGCCCGACCCCAAACGAACGAGGCCGTCGGACGATCGCAAAAGATCACCAACGATCTCGCCCGTCAAACACGGGAACCCTACCTGGGGCAGCAACAAGGGGAACAGCCCCCACTTCTGAGGAGCACCCCTCCACACACCTCTCTTCTTCCTTAAAAGGCGCCCGACCCATCATGGTTGCCGGCGCTTGTTTCTTTTCTAGAAAAACACCGGTCAGCTCACCTGAATCAACCGTCGACCCTCTATATCACAAGCAAATCCAGAACAGTAGACGTTTCTCCAAGTAGCTTTCAGCATCTCCATAGATATCGATGAAGCGTGAAGATCAGGAACTCGAATCAAAAGCTCAATCACCCTCATAAAAAAATCATGCGTAAGACAGATAACCGTCGTATTCTCCCTAGCTAGACCGTCTAGCACCACCTGCGCCCTTCTATAAACCAAATCAATCGCCTCGGCATATACTCCATCCAACATGCCCTGAAACACCGCCAAGTTAACCTGTGTCATATCCGTACCCGAAACAGGTGGCGTATACAAATGAGATAAGTCAAAACGAACTTCCTCAAGTTCAGATAAAACAGTTGTATCCATAGAACAATTCACTCCTTGATCAGACAATACCTCTTGTAAAATCTCAGCGCTATCACGACACCTCTGAGCCGGACTAGACCAAACTTGAACAGACCTATCGCAAAGAGAAGACAACGGTAACCGGCAAAACGCCTCTCGGCAGAATTTTTTATCAATCGTTGGATCCACCTGCCCACTGGCCAAGGCACAGAGATACGCGAATGGCATCTGATCATAGGAAGGATAAGGGAGATCCAACTTACTGTGACGCAGAAAAATAAAACGTGGCATACAAAACAAGATAGCAAAAAATCAGAAGAGGGCGAGAGCCGCCCTCAAAGGAAAAAGATTAAAGAATGTGAACGGTACCCGCTCGACCATCAACGCGGACACGCATACCCGTCCGCAGACGGTGAGTAGCACCCGAAACATTGAGGACGGCGGCAAACCCCACTTCACGGGCATAAATAGCCGCGTGAGCCAGAACACCACCAACCTCGGTCACGAGCGCGCCCTGACGACCAATGATCGACATGGCAGCAGTCCAGGCAGGATCAGTCGTGACCGTCACGAGCACAGAGCCAGGACGCAGCAGGGCGAGCTGACGCCTGTCAGACAGAGAGTGAATCACGACAACTTCACCTTCAGTGATAAAGTTCGTAACACCAACTCCGTGAAGAGCATCGCCCGTTTCCGTCAACGGCGCTTGACCAATAACAGTCAGATCATTAACAAAGAATGCTTGAGGAACGAAGACCAGTCGATGACGACGCCAGGTAACTTGCTCCTCCAAAGCCTGTGCCTGAAGAGCGTGTTCACGACCGATAAGAGTAAAGATATCGCGCGGATCGAGATGAAAGACAAGGTCCGCCTCCCAGTTGAGCGTACGAGCGATACGAAGAGCGAGTCTACGAGCAAGTTCGTAACCACGCAGAAACTCGAACTTGACCGCCTCGCGAGCCACCAAGAATGCACGCGCTGCACGCACAGCAAAGTCGAGCTCCCGACGATCGTCACTGGTCGCCTCTGCAGACAAGCGCAAGAACAACTCCTCACCCTGGTTAGCGGTCCGCGCATAGTCCGTGAGCGGGTCTCCCTCCAACCCCATCGCCATCTGCCGAACAACTTCAGGCTGTTCACGGTAACGCGGAACGGAAATTTCCATCTGATGAGCAGCCAAATGACCAAACTCCTCCATCACTTCCTCCAACGTCACTCGACCATCCCGCAGATCGGCCAGCGCAACAGAAAAACGGAGGTTAGGATTCCGAGACGGATCAGCCTGACTACACAGAACCGGCAAAAACATTTCCGCCTGGGCTGCACCATACAAACGGATAAGCACACGCTTGAGTCGCGCATAGGCAAAAAAAGCCAAGCGAGCGACCGTCACGAACATCACGCAGGCATCCGTCCGCAAGGCATCACACACCTCGCGATAGCCCGCGACCAAGGTAGAAAGATCGTCGCCGTCCATCTGTGACAGCAGACCGATACGTTCACGCCAGCTCTGGGTAAAAGGATCAAGCCCCGTAGACAGAAGATGAGTCTCAACCTCATGGAAACGGAGGAAGAACTGCTCGTAACAGCGGAGATATACCCCGGCCTTCTCCGGACCGAAGATCTTCTCTAAAAAGCCCACGTCAGGATCCTGTTCATAGAGACCAATCTCAGGATAGCTCGCGCAGCGAAGATCGCCTTTAATACGAGCAAGATATTCTCGAACGATCAGCATGTAATCAGTGAGCGGGATACCCTGAATACGATATGTCATCGCATCATGGATAATGCTGCAACGAGGCTGTCCAGCAACCAACCGAAAAAACCCATCATTCAGTTCAGCACCAATCTCATACCCCATCTGACAGCGGCCAACACGAATGGCTCCATCGTCGTGAGCAAACACGTACGTAAACAAACCAAACGCCATGCGACAGGGATGAGGCGTAAGAATCTCGGAGACATTCTGATCTGTCAAAACATCTTCGCCGATCTCCGCACCCAAAGTCTTAAGACGAACACTCTCAAGCTCCAGACAGGCATGAAGACGATGCCGAGCAATCGCGGCGGTCTCGATCGTCACCTCATCACCCTCGGCGTCAACCGTAATGTTGCGACACTGATTCAGAAAGAGACGCCCATCCGCATCAACCGCCCACTCGATATCCTGATGGCAACCGAAGTGTCGATCGAGATCATCAGCGACCTGCAGAAGTTCTGCGAGCAATACTTCGGACAGTTCAGGCAGAGCGGCTCCTTCGACAGAAACCACCTCACCCGTAGCACGAGAAATGCGATAGCGACGAGGCTGACGAGTACCAGACACGAGTTCCTCGGCCACGCCCGAAACCATTTCGATAAGAATCTGCTTGGCTCCATGGGTAGGATCGCAGGTAAACATGACTCCCGACATGACCGCAGGTACCATCTCCTGAATGATAAGCGCGAGCGGAGGAACGGGCGCGTGATGCAACTTGGCGTAGGCCATCACGGTAGCTCCGTCGACAGCCTGAGCGCAGCGCTGAATGGCACCGATCAGCTCGGTCGGAATCACGAACAGCTCCGTCATGAACTGACCAGCCCACGAATGCTCACCGTCTTCTCCATCCGCCGAGCTTCGTACCGCGAACGTCGGAGCAGAATAAGACGACAGAGCCTGGTGCAAAGAAGAAAAGGGGAACGTTCCTCGAGCAATCGCCGAGACCTCATCAACGTCCAGAATAAGAGCCGGCTTGACCCTATATCCCAAACGCGCGAGCTCAGCGAGACGAACGGCCTTACCACCGATTCGCCCAACAGACAGATCCATCGCTTCGACCAGGCTATACATGACCGACCTCTTTCTACGACGTTTACAGACCACTGTGCACGTCGTATGGTTGTGAATGAACCCACGTGAACCAAATCAGCTCACTGTTACCTTGTACCAGTACATAGAAACTATGTCAAATCCTAATTTATCATTCGTCAGAGATCTTATTGAAAGAACTCAACACAACCCTCATCTCCTGCGAGATGTCCTGGAGGATTTACTGACTCCGGCAGAAATCGATGATTTAGCCCAACGCTGGCGGATCGTGCAGGACCTGCACAAAGGATTGCCCCAACGAGAAATAGCCCAAAATCTACACGTAAGTCTATCCAAAGTCACTCGTGGCTCTCGCGTACTCCTAAATCCAAAAGGTGGCTTTAACCGCCTTCTCTCAGAAATAAAATAAGATTATCCCCATCCACATTTGACAGCTTTTTCTGTCTCGTGCACATTAGAAATATCGTTATGAACCACCGCGCGTATTGCAACCCAATGATCGCCCGCTTTAGCAAGTGGACGAATCTTTGCGTTACGACGCTTCTCGTCATTAAGACGACCCATCGCGGTGGAACTTCCATGGCTACATAGATTTATACATCTACGTAAACCAACCAGGAAAAATCCTACCGCAAACCGGTAGGATTTTTCGTTCATCCTGGCCTCAACCGACTCAAGGAAACTTCCTTCCAAGAGTCAGAGAGGTCAGGAGGACGCGATGACGAGGCAAAGAGAGACGGTCCTGGTGATCCTTCTGGGTCCAGCGACACACGGAGGACCAAGACACCAGACGGAATACGCACGGATCCACCTCAAGAACATCTTGGGCTGGATCGACGGCATGAACGGACGGGTGGCGCTCCTCAAGTCACTTCAGCAATATGGGGGCAGGCAAGAGGTGATCGTACACCCGCTCAAGCGCGGATCATCGCCCCAGGTGGTCGATCTCGCCGACATGATCATCGACCCTAACGGCGAGTTCGCTGAAGAACGCGCATCAATCCCCTACGACATGGTCGTGAAAGGTGAAACTGCGAGGCTGTCACGCAACGAGTTTCACGAGCTTCACCCCGAACTTCAGCGAATCACTGTATTCGTCGCAGAATTCTGATCAAACATCTTACCTTCTTCCTTCACAGAACCCGCCCGGGTTCTGCTTCTTTTTTAGGCAATAAAAAACCAAAAACAATTGACAGCAAAAATCACCCGTGAAAGGCTCTTACCAGTTGAAGAGAGCTGCTTCAACTGCACGAGACCTTCAGCTCAAGGAGGATGTGGACCGTGTGTCAGATCATCGACACCAGTGAGATCAAACTGGTGGTGACCGACATCGACGGCACCATCGCAGACAAAAAAGGGATAGCCAACACAGTAAAAACATTCTTCAGCACCACCCCTCACATGGTAACGGTAGCCAGCGGTCGCATGTTCGAGGGGATCCATAAGAGCATTCGCGCTCTTTGCACAGCACCCGTGATCACGGAAGGAGGTGGCCGCATCGTAAATGAACGCGGCGAGACCATTCAAGCCTGGCCACTCGACAGCAAAACCATCGAGGACTTCGGGCGTCGCGTGCGCGATAGAGAGATCCAACTCGATTGCGCTTCCTACGCCATCAAGGGAAGGCTTCCTTACGTCTTCTTCATTGGCGAGGGATACACCCTGCCCACCAAGTACGGTGGAGCGACCATCTTCACCGAGCTTGATCGATTCCTCGAGCACGGTTTGAAGAGCGGGGTATGCAAGATCAATTTCCGTACCAGGGGCAGTGAGGCGGCCGCCGCCCGCGATTCTCGGCCAAGCTGGCCTGGCGTGCTCTGGAATGAAGCCTCCGCCGATCTCACCATCGGAGACAAGGGAACCGCCCTAACATGGCTAAGCACCTATCTAGATATCCCCCTCAGTAAAACCCTCGTCGCAGGAAACGACGAAAACGACACCCCAATGTTCGCGCTCCCAGACACCATCAAGATCTGCGTGGGAGACCTGCTGACTACCGTTAAAATGCAGGAACTGGGGATTCACGTACGGGTCCAGGATCCTAACGCCCTCGGCCACACCCTGCAGAATCTCTTCCGCTGACCAACTATTTTTATACTTCCTCGCACGCCCAGCTCTGGGCGCTTGCTTTTTTCCCCAAGTTCTGCTACATTCCGGCCATTAGGAACATCCTTCCTAACCTTATTCCTACGCCTCGTCGGAACCCCTGACGAACGCGCTTACCCGACGATATCGCGTCGACCGAGATTCAACCGGATCCGATCCACACGATAACGTCCCGAATAGAGCCTATGTTAGACCCACAGAAGAAAAAGAAGATCATTGAGAAATTTAAGACCCATAACACCGACACCGGTTCTCCTCAGGTCCAAATCGCGATCTTGAGCGAAGAAGTGAAGGAATTGACCGATCACTTGAAGACCCACAAAAAGGACTTCTCCTCCCGTCGTGGTCTTATCAAAAAAGTCGGCGAACGCCGCCGCCTCATGCGCTACTTGAAACGCACGGACAACAAAGCGTACGACGAGTTGATGGCCAAGCTCAAAATCTAACCAATAAATAAAGCGGCCCTTCATCGGGCCGCTTTGTTCCCCTTGCACATCCTAAAGAAAAGGAGTTTTATATGGGAAATCTAATCGTGGTCAACGCCTCGTGCTCGAGTCTTCGAGCCCGGTGCGCTGTCCGCGAGAGGATAGTCCGTTGCTCATCTAAGGGCCACGCGAGAAATTCTGGGGCTATCATGCGTGCTTCTACAAAATGCGTGCTGATCCTGTGGTTCCTGAGCGTCCTGGCGGTCATGCCGCTGGCTCGCACCCACTACAAGATCCACCCGATCCCGTCCCTGACGGGAATAACAGCCAGTCTGCACGGCCGCTGACGACACCCTCTCCACACACCTACACCGGGCCGACGCCACTCGTCGCCCTCTTGTTTTTTTAGACAAACTGGACAAAATGAGAAAAATCTAGTATTATTTTATTGATTCTGAGTCTTTCTATAAAAACTCCCAATCTTTGCGAGAGGTAATATTTTACCCTCTCCCTACTTCATTCTTTAGACATTTTTATGATCCGCCGCCCTTCTCAGCGTGTCGCTGTTTTCATCGACACCCAAAACATGTATCACTCCGCCAAACACTTATATGGCTCAAGAGTGAATTTTACCGAACTCGTCCAAGCCGCCGTTGGCAATCGCGAACTTGTTCGCGCCATCGCCTACGTCGCCAAATCCAAAACCGGTGAAGAAACGGCTTTTTTTGAAGCCCTTACCTCCAACGGTATCGAGCTCAAAGTCAAAGACGTCCAAGAATTTGCCAGCGGCGAGAAAAAAGCCGACTGGGATGTCGGCATGGCCGTTGATGCCATGGCCATCGCACCTCGCGTCGACGTGGTCGTTCTTGTAACCGGGGATGGTGATTTCATTCCTCTCGTAAACTATCTCAAAGCCAACGGAATCGTGTGTGAAGCTGTTGCCTTTGGCGCGTCTACCAATACCCATCTACGCGAAGCCGTCGACGGTTTTCTTGATCTAAGCGAAAACCCTCAACAGTTCCTCCTTCATTCACGCCATCACGTAGCGCCAAAAACCAAGAAATCAAGCGCTCAAGCGCTCGAAGAAGTCTTCGAACCCCTCAACCTGGAGAGAGCTCCGACAGCAGGAATCCGACACCAGGATAATCAGAACATGAATGATTCCCTCCTAGTGCCCGACGCCTCAAGCCCGACGCCTACCAAACCAACCCGTGGACGAAAACCCCCTTCTTCGTCTACTCTACCCCTAGACGAAAACCCTCCGCTCCCTTCTCCAACCGGACGGAATATTCGTGTAACCTTCTAACCCTCTTTTCTTTATTTTTCAGGACAGGAACTCGTTTTTGATCACTCGCTCCATTTAATGGTCTGATCAAAAACGAGTTCCTGTCCCCCATCCTTTTTCGTCCTGAGACGCTGAGCTGAGCCCCCTCACCTTTCGTCTCCGGGCGAATCATAATCCAAAGTCACTCCTCTACTCACTCCGCCAGCTGGCGGACCCCCTCATACCTCTCTATGATCACCGTCCCCAAAGAGTTCTCCATTGATCTCGCCGGCCGCAAACTATCAATCAGCGTCGGCCAACTCGCCCAACAAGCCAACGGTTCCTGTGTCGTTCGCTATGGCGATACCGTCGCTCTCTGTACCGCAACCTTAGGCGAAGCCCGCGAAGACGCCGGATTTTTTCCGTTAAGCGTCGACTTCGAAGAACGTCTCTATGCCGCGGGCCGCATCAAAGGCTCACGCTTTATTAAACGCGAAGGTCGCCCCACCGATGAAGCGGTTCTTTCCGGCCGTCTCATTGATCGCGCGATCCGTCCTTTGTTTCCACACAATCTGCGCAACGAAGTGGCCGTCGTCACCACTGTTTTATCTCACGATCAAGAAAACGACGCTGACGTTCCAGGCCTTATCGGCTCCGCCTGCGCGCTCGCCATTTCTAATATCCCTTGGAACGGCCCTATTGCTGCCGTTCGTATTGGTCGCAAAGAAGGAAAATTAATTGTCATGCCAACCTACAGTCAAACAGATGAAGGAGAGCTTGATCTTGTGGTGGCCGGAACCGCTGATAAAACCATCATGGTCGAAGCAGGCGCCAACATCGTGCCGGAAGCTATCGCTCTTGAAGCCATGAAATTAGCCCTCTCTCACCTCGGTCCCATCATCGATCTGATTAACCAGGTATGTACTGCCGTCGGCAAACAAAAAATTGATCTTGATACACCAAAAACAGAGGAGGAAGCTGCCAAGCGCGCCGAACTTCAAGCACTGCATGATAAAGTCACAACCTTCTTATCAACAAAAGGAGGCGTTCTGTTTGCAGAACCTCTCAAAACCAAAGCGGATCGCAAGATTGCCGTGGCGCGTCTCAAGAAAGAAGTAGACACCTACCTCACCGCAGAAGGTATCGGCAAAGACATGCGTAAAAAAGCCGATGTCGCTATCGATGATTTTGTCGAATCTGAAATCACCAAACAAATTCTCGATACGAAGCGTCGCGCAGACGGTCGCTCAATCACAGAGATTCGTTCACTTGGTGCACTTGTTGCATTTGTTCCTCGTACCCACGGCTCCGGCCTCTTCGAACGCGGCTCAACGCAAGTACTGACATGTGTCACCCTCGGGGCTCCTGGTATGGAACAAACGCTCGACACCATGGAATACCAAGCCAAAAAGCGTTACTTTCATCACTACAACTTCCCTAGCTATTCCGTCGGCGAAACAAAACCAAACCGTGGTCCAGGTCGCCGCGAGATCGGCCACGGAGCATTGGCAGAACGCGCACTCATCCCTGTGCTTCCTACTAAAGAAACCTTTCCTTACACCATTCGCGTAGTTTCCGAAGTGTTGGGCTCCAACGGCTCAAGCTCCATGGGAGCAACCTGTGGCTCAACCTTAGCGCTCATGGATGCGGGTGTACCAATCACGGCCCCCGTTGCCGGCATCGCCATGGGTCTTGCGAGCGATGAAAAAAATGGTCGCTATCAAGTCATCACCGATCTGCAAGATCTCGAAGACGGCGAAGGCGGCATGGATTTCAAAATCGCCGGTACTCGCGAAGGCATTACGGCAATTCAAATGGATACCAAAACCTCGGGCCTTCCTTGGAGCGTCGTCGAACAAACCTTCTCACAAGCACGTGATGCTCGCCTCCAAATTCTTGATCTCATCGAGCAAACAATTCCTGCCCCTCGTGCCGAACTGTCTAAATACGCACCTCGCATCATCTCCTTCATGATCAACCCTGATCGCATCCGCGATGTGATCGGTCCCGGCGGAAAGATGATCAACGAGATTATCGCAACCCACAAAGTCGAGATCGACATCGAAGACAACGGCCTTGTCATGGTCACAAGCGCAAATCCAGAATCGCTCGAAGCAGCGGTGAACTGGATTAAACAACTGACGCGCGAAGTTAAGGTCGGTGAAACCTTCAAAGGCCCCGTCACACGTCTTATGGACTTCGGCGCCTTCGTAGAGATCCTTCCCAAGGTAGAAGGTCTGGTACACATCTCAGAAATGGCTCCCTACCGCGTCAACAAAGTCGGCGATATCGTCAAAGTTGGTGACATGGTCAATGTGATCGTAAACGAAATCGACTCCCTCGGTCGGGTAAACCTCTCCATGAAACGCGCTGAAGGCAACACCTACCCACCAGCCCCAACCGGCGGCGATCAACCATCATCTCGACCTTCCGACCGTCCCAGACCCCCACGCCCACCCTCCTCTCCCTTCGGCGGCGGCAAACCGTTCAAACCACCAATCAATCCAAACGCCATCGGCGTCTAGAGAACCAAAAAGACCCTAACCTAGCCAAGGATAGGGTCTTTTCTCTTGACAACCCGGCTAACTTCAAGGCACCCTAACGTCTCGTACTGGAGCCCCGCGATCCTCAAAGGGACCAGTACAAACTCAGGGCGGCACCCACGGTCAAAGACCGAAATAGCCAGGAGACACTCCGATGAATCACGACACCGCCACGCCTCGCACGCTGGTCATGCTGGTGGAGACCCAGAAGCTCTTCACCATCCTGGCACTGAGCAGCGGCATCACCACGCTGAACAAGGGGGAGGCGGCGAGGCACCTCAGGGAGAGCCAGCGGCTGGCGAGGAACGAGAGCGGCTGGCGCCTCGAGCAGGCCCTGACGGCACTCGGCGTCGAGCGGCAGAAGACAGCCACCGACGCCACCAACGACGCCACCCGAGAGCCGCTGCCCAAGATCGGCGACAAGGTCGTGGTGCTCGTGTTCAAGGAGGGCTCCGGGACCCTCGAGGACACGCACTACCTGTTCCAGATCACCAAGGCCGCCTGACCGCGACACCACCCATCGCCCCTTTCCTCTCTACACAGGGCAACCCTGCCCTCTTCTAAACTCAATCCACGATTCATTCGTGTCGTGAGCCAAACACAAAAGAGACCACCCGGTCTCTTTTGTGTTCTACACATCCTTACTGATTATACCTAAAAGACGAGGATGAAGACATGCGCTTAGCCTGCGTTGCATAACCAAGGCCAAGCATAATCGCACCTAGGACTAGGTGAAGAACGTTATCAGCCACCGTATCCGGCATCGTCCCAAAGAGGGTATCACCCGGATACAAAAGCCCGAACACACCCAGCACAGCGTAGACCACACCGAACATTTTGGAAAAAGTACGCGCCCCATCTTCACCGCTCATGGCCATTCCAAGAACAATGATGCCGGAGGCTAGATGAATAAGATTGTAGAGTGTGTCGACTTCAAATAATCCAAGAATCGGATTATTGAAGAAGCCAAGGATACCAATGGCGAGAAACACAACTCCCATGAATAATACTGGATTTTTCGTGTTCATACAGCTCAAAGCTTAAGAATGAACGCTCAGTTATGACCTTACTCCCCTCCGACAGTCTGACAAGAGCCGCCCAAAAGCGATCGCACAAACAACGCGTTATGCTAAAATGAGACCATGTCACATTCTTCCATCGCTCTCGTAAGCTGCGTATCTCTCATCCTATTCATGGGTTCAGGATGCTCCCCAAAAACACCCACAACCTCAAACACCGGAGCGGTCATGATCACTACTGAGCGCCTGTCTCAAGCAGATATGGAACAGCTGTCACAACAAGTCCTCAATTCATTGGACGAACCAACCCCGGATACATATCTTTCATTAATTAAAAAGGATGAATACGACGACATCCAAATCGAAACGCTACGCAGAGATTGGGTGAGACCGGCCTTCATCCAATCCATAAAAGATTTTGGCTTCGATGTAAATGCTCCTCGCACTTTCATCGCCATGAAGCAGGAAAATGATAAAGCCGGCCATTACGCACTCACAAAAATGGGTTCAAAGCGAGATTCGCCCGCCATTTACATCCGTTCATTTGTACGCGAGAAAGATGGTTGGAAGATGTTTGCTGAAGCAGACATCATTGGTCTAGAAGTCAATCCTGAAACAGGGAAATCCCAGAAAAATACCTCCGACGAAGACCTGATGAATCAGGCAAAAAAGATTGTCCAAGATGATACAACGTTCATCCACACACCCCCAAAACCAAGAAAACCACCAACCGAGGACCAACAGCAGGAAGCAAAACAAGCAGAACGGTTCTTAACCGATTTCTTTACGCGCTTGTCTCAAGAGGAAGTAGCAACCTTGTATGATCAAAGCACAAGTCGTCTATTCCAAGAACGCGTTTCTAAAGAGGAATTGACCAACTGGAGCAAAACAAAACCAGGTCTACATGAATTCTCTTCATTAACATTCTTCGACCGAAGTGTAAGCAAAACCATCAACCTAGACACCGGCAGCTGGACAGACACAGGAGCAGACCTTAGAGGTGACATCATCACCAAAGACCAACGACATTTTGACGTCATTATCTCGGTCCGTCGAAGCGAAAATAAACCCAACGGCTGGCAAGTAGATAAACTCGAAGTAGCGGATAACGCGCTGAAAAAATAAACACCCAAGCTAGCCATGAGATTTCATAGCGAGTAGACTATGCCACATATGCGCTCATACCATCACTATCTTTCCGTTGGGGCTCTATTCCTGTCTTTAGTGGGTACGGGTTGTGGCACAACACCTCCCACCAACCCACAAACAACAAACACCGTAACCAATGACTCTTCAGACACAATTAGTAACGGTATTCCATCCAACTTTCCGATTGATATTCCTCGCTACCCAAACGCCACACTCCGTGTCGCGACAAGTAACGAAACACAAACATCAGCCACGCTATTGGAGGATGCAAACGCAGACCTCATCGCCGTCAAAGCAAAATTGAATACCTCATTCCAAGATACCGGTTTTACAGCCACCATCCTCACAGATACATCCGACCTCTATTTAGCGACGTACAACAAAAACAATGTTCAGATGCAAGTACGTTGCGTCTACGACACACAACAACACATAACGAACATTTTTATCTCCCGTACGAGCAGCTAAACCCCTCTTTCTTCATCCTCTATGGAAAACTCATCCAACAAAAGCCAACTCACCTACTCCGCCGAATACCAAGAAACCATCTCCCGCCTCTTCATCTTCCGATTCTTCTATATCTTCATAGAAATTTGGGTGCTCTACGTTTGGATCTTCTGGATGGCGTTGGTTGGATTCGTTCACTTCTGGTACATGCTCATCATTGGCGCTCGCAGCCGAAATCTCTGGAACCGCCAACAACGCTTCATGCGCCATATGAGTAAGTGGCAAGCCTACCTCAACAATCTAGTCGATCAACGCCCTAAGTGGATTGAGGAATAAACAAATAAAAAACAAAATCTCCGCCGTTCAAGCGGAGATTTTATATGGGGGAGTTTGGCGGAACAGGTTCCAATCAATCAAGCACCTTATGCGCGCCCCCTAATAACAATAACCACTCCGCATAGAATGAGTAGAGCTCCGACAAAAAACGAGGGTTTGAGTCGTTCTTGCCATAAAAGCGCAGTGAACAATATGACAAATACAGGATAACTGATTTCAATGATCGAAGCGGCTGATGCGCCCAGATTTTTTATGCCATATAGTATAAAAATCCCCGCTAACGACACCAAAACAGAAGAGACGATTATGAGCCAGAACTGCTCACCATGAATGACCTCCTTTATCGACAAATCATTTTTGACAAAGATCGCTAAGGGTACTGCAATAACAAGCGTTACGATCGCATTTATAATGGCAAGATACAAAGGTGAAATTGAAGTGAGTATTTTTTGATCTAACGCGTATGTCATTCCCCAAGTGAGAGACGCGAGAATCGCCCAAACATAACTCAAAGATATTTTCATGTAACAGAGTATAGCTTATATATAAAATCCCCGCCTTTGAGGCGAAGATTTTATATGGTGGAGCTTGGCGGAAGAAGTTCTAACTTCGATTAGCTAAATACCGTTACTGGTCCTTTCTAAATTTGCGGAAATGTCTCTCTAAAGCAGCTAGATCTTCTTTTGTGCCTGCGTGTAAAGGCGAAGGGAGCTCATTCAGTTTATACCATCCAATCTCTGTCATACTTTCCGGTTCATTCATTTTGGCCTCTAAGCGATCTACGAGTACAATATAAGGTAATATAATCCAGTGCTTCTTAGTCCCATCCGGAAGAACCTGCAAGAAAGATTGTGGAGGAAGCGCCTCTTCGATAGAACCGCTGCAACCATATTCTTCTGAAAGTTCTCTTTTCAAAGTCTCTTCCGGCGATTCACCGAATTCAAGCTTGCCGCCACCATTGTTCCAAGTTCCACGTTCATCACGACAATTTTCACTACGCTTATGAAAAAGAAAATAGCCGTCTTTATCATGGCAATAAACGCTCACTGCTACCCCAGTAAAATCAATACCCGCTTTCATAAGTGAAACTATGATCTCAAGATATGATCTCGTCAATCGAAGTTTTTTATATTGTATTAGATCTTCCGTTAGCCCCTACAACAAAAATCTCCGCCTTTGAAGCGGAGATTTTACGTGGTGGACCCTAGCGGGATCGAACCGCTGACCTCTTCCATGCCATGGAAGCGCTCTACCAGCTGAGCTAAGAGCCCTCTCAAACGGTCAGAGTGTGCCAAAAGACGCCCCTCTCGTCAACCCAACCCTTGCTGCATCCTCTTCCACACATTGGCGTGTCCATGCGCCTCCCGCATCCGCTTAACCTCTATATGAAGTGCACGTTCGCTTGCCCCTTTTTCCTGAGCGGTCTGCACGCGTGCCTGCCAAAAACGCGCCGTTAAAGGCAATGTCTCTCCCAAGTACTGGTCCCATTCCTCAAACAGGTCCGGCTCCGCTTCCCCCTGCCGTACCTCTTGTCCGACCACCTGATTCGCGAGAGAACCTCCCCCCATATCTTCTTCAAGAAGCACACCGCGCACGCGTAGCTCCGAACGAATAAGCTCGGCGCGCTCAAGATCCGTTGCAATACCCTGACGAAGAGCTCGTGACCAATCTCGCCATTCACGCAACAACTCACTAGTCGTCGTTTGCATAATCTCACAACGATCGAGCCAGCGCTCAAGAGATTGTTGCTCTAACTCCAACTCATGCTCTTCGGCTCTGCTCCCATCGGAACGACGAATGCGTTCTGCGATCGACAACAGATGACGCTCTGTTTGATGCAGAACTCGCTCAACTCGCTGAGACAGTTGTCGCTGCGTCCCCGCCAATCGAACACGACGCGCCTCTCCATGAGACGCAGTTCCAAGCGAAATCTGCTTTTGAAACCAAGTGATCCAACGCATACGCAATTAGCGAACTTGCCCAATACGATCTTCTAGGACACGTAGGCGTTTTTGAACGGCTGTATTTGTAGGAACAGTCCCCGCTACGATACGTAGCTGTGCCACAGCATCCGTGAGTCGCCCCGCCTCTTCATACAAAGAGGCTAACTGCCACCGAGCACGAACTTGACCCGCATCCAACCCCAAGACCTTTTCAAAGACGTTCATCGCTTGAGGTTTTTGATCCAACTGAGCATAGAGAACGCCCAGCTCAAATAAATGATCAACGCTCGGATCCTGAGCTACCACTTGTTCAAGTTCTTGGAGAGCTTCACGCGTACGACCAATCCGATGGAAGACGATGGCGCGCTGATAATGAGCGGGTAAATAATCCGCCTTTAAAGCCAGCGATCGATCTGTCCACTGAAGAACCTGCTCTAAAACCTGTTGTCGTTGAGTCACCGCTTGTCGTTGAGTTGGTATATCTTTTGCTTCCGCCAACACATCCAGCTGCTGAACGCGCAACAACAACACACTTCCTACTTGATAAGGATACTCAGGATTCTGTGGATCACGTTTCATGGCCTCTTGGTAGTTCGTAAGAGCAAATGTCTCAGCCCCTTGCGTAAAAGAGGCAACCGTTCCGTAAACCAGACCAGCATTTGCCCAATTATCTGGATTAGCCGGGGCACGCCGAGTTGATTCAAGAGCAAGGTCCACCATTTTAGCCACCTCGTCACCCACGGCAGCAGCCCGCTCAGCCACCGGCTTATCTTTTATGCGAGCCATCACATCCAATAAATAAGCTTGCGCCAAGGCACGAGCCGATACATCATCCCATGGATGAATGACACGAACCGCCTGTAAACGTTCAATAACCTGAGCAAGAGGAACGCGTCCCAGCTGATAACCCGACAAAATAGTTTCGGTTTGCCATTGGGCCCACACGGTCTGTCCACCCGTTACCATAAGCGCAAGAAACGCCACCGCCAAGCCAACGGCTTTAAGAGGAAGAAGCCAGGCCCACACGCCTCGATGACCATCAATAACCACGCGAGCGTATATGGACTCCCCCATCAAACAACCGGTAAGTAACCAAAACAACACCTGATGACCTACATTAAAAGGATAAAACACTGTTGCCACCACCATCATAAGCCAACCACTAAAAACAATGACCCGAACAAGAGTGGTCTCATCCCATGATCCATGTTGAACAGATCGAGCGCCACCAGACAAAAAGGAACGAACACACACACCAAAAACACATAAAACCAATGCAAGAAAAACCGCTCCTCCCACCATGCCCGTAGTCGCAAACAACGTTAAAAGAAAGGAAACCCCTCGATCAAATCGCGTTGCCCAAAACGGCGAGGCGTTAAAAACAGAGGGACGATATAACGCATAATCATACACCCAGGTACCTGGACCACTCCCAAGCCACGGATGGGCAACCAAGGTCTGCTGCACAACCTCCCAAGAAGCACGCTGAGACAACGAAACCTCGCCCGGCAAAGAAGAAATGAGCGGCTTGGAGAAAAGCAAACTACCGATCGCCACAAAAACAACAACCATCGGTACCATGAATCGCCAGGGAGCACCCACCCACCCCCTTCCTCGCAACAGAGAAGCAGACAACAAGACTCCTGCCCCTACAAGCACCATCACCCATGCCACCCAAAAATTCACAACCGTGAGAACAAGTAGCGCTACGATCAACAAAAACCAAGCACTACCCCGAACAACCACCCCGGGCCAAGAAGAAAGGGTAAACAGAGCTCCTAAACGACGATGATCGGCCATAACACAACCAAGCGCAATCACACATCCAACGGCAAGATACACAGTTAAAGCGTAGACGCTTCCCACCGACGTAAAAGGAGCACCTTGAAAAAAAACTCCTGTCGATGCCCCTGCTAATCCAAGAGAGCCAAGGATAGAGAGAAAAAGGAAGGAGGAACCCGATAAAGGCATCTGTGCTCGCTCAGCAATCAAATACGCAAAAACAAATAAAGCCATCACCGTCGATAAAGCCAATGAACGCTGACCAAACTGACCAACGATAGACAGATATGGATGAACGGATTGAAGAGATGAAACCAACGTAGTCAATCCAAAAACAGCCAGCACAACATGCGTCCATCCAAGCCGCAGTTCCAATCGACGACTGAGCGCGGCTCGACACGCTCGCAGCACGAACGCCAACGCAACACAACCAATAAACAAAGCCTGCTTCACTAACTCACCCCGCTCAAAGGTAGCAGCGGCCAGTCCGGGCACGACAACAATAGTAAACGCGAGACACGCGTCCGATAGTATGGCAAACCATTGCCCGGCACGGGCACGCTGCATCGCAGCAGAAAGAACGGGAGAAACAGACATATAATCACTGTCAGTATAGCATACAGCGGAACAGACTAAGCGCGCGCCTGGACGGAGAATGTTATTCTTCGGAACTCGATACGATCTCTAAAGGTACCGTAGTAGACTCTTGTACCAACTCTTCCACGGTCGAAGATGTATCTATCGTTGACGATGGCGTGTCCGGTTCCAATACGGCCGAAGGTGTAGAGCTGGATACTTCACTCACGGGAACAAGGATAGATGGCACCGTTGTGGTTGTATGCTCTTCAATAGGCGCCACGCGTGGAGATTCAACCGGTTCCGGAGAAATTGCTTCCGTACTCGTCGCCAAGGTCTGAATAAGTGCCTCTCCTGTTGTCGGATTAACCAAGGCATACGTTCCATCCGAACGATACACACGGGCACCTGTAGGCGTCCCCTCAGCACTCCAGGCAAACGTCACATCGCGCAACTGAGATTGGTGCAAGAAAATATCAAACCCGATATCAGTATAATTATCCGTCCACCATCCTCCCTGAACCTGTCCACGAGGAGTGACCTGAATATTCGGATAGCTGAGCACAGAATCATAGGCCACATGAACACGCTTTGAACCGCTTTCGACGAGAGCAAACCCACGGTACGCAACCCCCTTAGCTGCATCATCTGATGGAGGAGGCGTGATTTGGGTACCAGAAGGTGGAGCGATGACCTCATCCTGTTTAGGCCCTCCCCACCAACCAGGATTCACAAATACTTCAATCTTCCCAACCGTAGGCACGTCATAAGCTTCCAGCGCCAAGCCCACGATAGGCCCAGCTTTCGTAGCCTTAACCGCCGTTCCAGGAATCGTTGATGGACCAAGAGGATCACCTACATGAATCGCTCCATTCATGGTCGATACTTTAGTAGGAACACGTCCTGCAAGCGCGATTGGGTACGTATCAGGATCCGGCCGACCGGCTACAAAGGCAGGCTTCGTCGACACAATGCCCATGAGCAACCCTGTTTCGCTCAAAGAACGCTGAACATGAAACCGACCTCGATCACTAGCAACCACAAGGTCCCCCATCTCCAATCGATCTGGAGAATAGTAGCGTTCAGCGAAGTCGTAAGAGTCATTTGCCTGCCACCCATCCGCATTCGTCGCAATATATTGCGTAGACGTACTCGTATCCTCTAAGAAGAGGTACTTCGATTGCTGCGCTCCTCCACGACCACCCGGATATAACCGCCCACCAAGAAACAGATCACCGCCTATCGTAGCCGTACCATACTGATTAATCGCAAAAATATTGGAAGAGGAGGAATTACGTATGACGAAAGAGGAGGAAGTTGGCGTAGCAACTTCAGTCAACAAGCCAAAACTTGGCGTCGTAACCCCTGCCCCACTCCACGCACTCCCGCGAAACGTCAGTCCCCAAGAATGAACCGCTGGCGTTCCCGCGGTAGCCGTTGTACGAGCATCAACCGTCAAATCATCAGTCAACCGCGCAATGCGTCCGTCCGTATTCAGAATACTGGCAGCCGAATAACCCGTTTTTACAAACACTTCAATCGTAGATGTAGCAGTCGTGGCCTCTAACGCATATCCAAGAATCATCCCGGGCTTCGTCGCCTTCATCGCGACCCCCGGATACTCAGACGTTGTGAGCGGGTCGCCAATCGCAATCGGTCCATTTACGGGCGACACTTTCGTTGGTACGCGTCCCGTCAAAGCCACAGGCACCCCGGACGGAAGAATACCTAACAAAAATCCAGGATCACTCGAGTACACACCGGCAATATGCGGATCATAGGCGATACCGGAACTTTGCGCGACCGTAGTCGAAGCGGAACCAAACACCAAGACATCTGTCGTCGTAGCCGCCCCTTGTAATCGATAGGACTCAGCCAAGTCAAAAGCATCCGACGAAGAAATCACATCATCAGCCACCAAGCTAAAGACGGAACCACCAATCCCAGGACACGCTGTACTATTGTCTCTCGTTAAACATAATCCATTCGAGGTAAGAGCATTATAATTCAGTACCATGGAATAGCTTGCCGTGCCGGTCGCCGCACTATTGGGACCAACAAGTAAACGGTTGATATAAGCACCCCAAGAAGTATCCGATGAGGCCCCAGCCCTGTTTGTAAAACTCGAAAGAGCTTCTGT
>CAZLRU010000009.1:9792-55609 GCA_964562155.1 uncultured Gammaproteobacteria bacterium | reverse complement strand
CAGAACTTACGGAAATTGGAAGAGATTCGGTACGATGTATCGCTCAGAGGGCAGTAGGGAGAAGGGTGGGTAACATGTATGAAGGTCCTCATTCTTGGTCTTGGCCAATATCCTCATGGAAGCGGTGTCGAAGCCGCTGTCTTTTTTGCTGAGCAGGGGGCTGAGCTCGTGGTAACGGACCTTAAATCAAAACAAGATCTATCCGATAATGTAAAGCGCTTGTCTTCGTATAAGAATATTCGGTTTGTGTTTGGTGAGCATCGCTTAGAAGATGTGGCTTGGGCGGATATTGTCGTCCCTAATCCGCGTGTGCGACCGGAGAGTCCGTATGTTCAAGAAGCGCTACGCCTGGGCAAGGTCATTGAATCTGATATTTCATTATTTTTGGCTCATTGTCCTGCGGCGGTCATTGGAGTAACGGGTACGCGAGGAAAAAGCACGACCTCAACCCTGATCGCCGAGATGCTTAAAGCCGATGGACGGACCGTCTATCTTGGTGGAAATATTTTAATATCACCTCTGGTTTTTTTATCTCAGGTAAAAAAAACCGATTGGGTCGTCTTGGAATTAAGTAGCTGGCAACTCGAGCTTACCGGTCGGAAAGGGGTTTCTCCGAGGTATGCGGTTTGGACAAATCTCATGCGAGATCATCTGAATACCTATAGCAGCATGGAAGAATACGCCGAAGCCAAAGCACAGATTTTTCGTCATCAGCACGCAGACGATGTAGTGGTCTTGCCCGCGGACAAGGCCTTCACCCCCTATGCACAAAGCGCGGCAGGAGAAGTGATTCGTGTTGGCAAGAAAACAGATGCAGCACGCTTGTTGGTTGAAAAAACAAAGGTAAAGCTCCTGGGCGAACACAATAAGCAAAACGCAGCCTTCGCCGTCGCCCTCTGCCAGAGGCTTCGTGTGAGAGCCTCTGCAATAAAGAGCGTGCTAACAACATTCGCGGGCCTACCAAATCGCCTAGAGGAAATAGCTAATAAGAACGGGGTCCGTTACATCAACGACACAACCTCAACGACGCCCGATGCCACCATCGCCGCTCTTGAGGCGTTTGCATCATCGCCCATCCATCTCATCTTTGGTGGCGCGGATAAAGAGTTGGAGTTTGAAGAGGTGGTATCTGTTATAAAGCGTGTAAAGCCAAGGATCTATCTTCTTCCGGGCACCGCGCATGAGAAAATTAAAAAGGTCTTTACCCGCGCAAAAATTTCATGGATCGAAGTGAGTGATTTGGCGGAGGTATTCGCGCATCTCAAGCATCAAACAAAAAAAGGTGACATCGTCCTGCTATCACCCGGTTGTGCGAGTTTTGGTCTATTTAAGAATGAGTTTGATCGGGGTGATACATTTAGACGACTGGTCCATAGCCTTTAGCATCGCATGTTCATCGCCCTTCTCGCCGCCTCATGTTCTTTTGTCTTTACCTACCTCGCCCGTCGGTTAGCTCTTCGATTTCATGTCGTCGATGCTCCACGCGATTCCCGAAAGATTCACACCCACACCATCCCATTGTTGGGAGGATTGGGGATTGGTGTCACGATTCTGAGTGTTTTAGGTGGAGCAGCGCTGGCTAGCCATACAATCGTGGATCCCATCATGCTGAGACGAATGGTCGGATTTTTTTTCAGTGTTCTTATATTGGTCATTGGAGGAACCTTGGATGATCGTTACGATCTTCCTCCCTGGGTACAAATTCTGTTTCCGGCGTTAGCCTCGGTTTGTGTCATGGTAACGGGCACCGGTATTCATGAAATTTCGAGTTTGACCGGGAGCGGTACGTGGAAACTGGATTGGTGGCATTGGTCAACCACGATGTTCGGATCGGTAGGGCGATTCGTCTTTCCTGCAGATCTCCTAACGTTTGGTTGGCTCATGGGGGTGACCTACGCTACTAAAACCTTAGATGGGCTTGATGGATTGGTTACGGGTCAGACGATGCTTGGCGCACTCCTTGTGATCTTGTTGGCTCTGAGCCCACGTTTTTATCAACCGGAAGTAGTGATCATTGCACTCGTCATTTTGGGGGCATTCGCTGGATTCCTTCCTTGGAATTTCTTTCCCGCTCGTCAGTTTCTTGGCGAGGCCGGCAGTACCTTGGCGGGGTTTAGTTTAGGATTTTTGGCTATTGTCTCAGGAGCCAAAGTAGCCACCGCGTTTATGGCCCTCGGTCTCCCACTTATTGATTTTTTACGCGTCATCATCACGCGCGTACGAGCGGGTCGCTCGCCCTTTCGGGGAGATGACACCCATCTACACTTCCAGCTCTTGCGTCTTGGTTTTACCCAACGACAAGCGGTGAGCTTGTTTTGGATGCTTACGGTTATCTTCGGGTTAACCGCTCTTGGTTTGCAGACGCGAGGGAAGGCTGTCTTAATCTTTGGTTTGATTGCCACAACGTTAGGTGTCGCGTTTCTGGCTCAAGTAAGAAAAGATCTGAGTGTAAAGATGCGCAAGCATATTTTTCTGTTCATGAGCGTGGCCACAGTCATCGTAAGTCTTTGGTCGATCGCGGGTCTTTGGCGAGTCCATGTAGAGCAAATGAATACACGCGAAATTCGCCTTCATGATCGAGTGCTGATGCTTGAGCTGGCGGACACGCCCGCAGAGCGTGAGCGGGGCTTAAGCGATCGTTCTTCCATGCGCACCGATCATGGAATGCTTTTCGTTTTTCCTAAACCCGATACCTACACCTTTTGGATGCCGCGCATGCACTTTGATTTGGATATTATTTGGTTACAGGGGAGTCGTGTCGTAGATGTCGTACGCCTACCCGCGCCTCGAACCTCCGGCGAGACCCCCGCGCGCCACACGCCGGTTGAACCGGCCGATCGTGTACTCGAACTTGTAGCCGGCCAAGCAGCGGTCTATGGATTATCTGCCGGAGTCAGCGTGCCTGAGTTGCAGATAGGGCACGGATCTGATAATCCTTAAAGGCTCGATCCCAGGAGGTGTACATGAAAAAATCGAGCGTAGCAGAAGATAGGTTTGAATTTTTGCTGGCGACGGTGGCCTGTATGAATAGGTCAGAGGATTTTGAGGCGGGCTGTCGATGGCTCCTGCACAGAAGACGTCCGTATCTGCAGATCACGCAGCCTATGACGGAGAAGGATCTCCTACTCATGGCTGGCGCTATCGCACAGGTGGAGCTGATCGCTACTCGCATAACCTCGCTACCCGTAATGGACCTTCCGCGGACCCCGGCACAGGCTGCTGCCTACTTTCTGAACGTCGCCAATCTCATCGAGCGGCAAACGGGTCGCGAGGCCTGGACGCTCATCATGTGGGCTGCGCTCACTCCTTTTCGTTGCGACCGGCAACCCATTGGTTCGGCTTAGAGCGTCCTTTCTTCTCCCGAACGATTCGCTATGGCGGTCGTTTTTTGCGTTTTATAGCGCAGATGATTGCAGGAAAGGCGATCGTTTGCTAAACAAAGGTGGCGGAAAGAGGTGGGGTATGGCAAAGAATCGAAAAAAACTGCCTTCCACGACGCTCAATCGGTTTCTATCTCAGCTGGTGGGAATCGTAAACGAGGTCCTGGCTCATGGTGGGGCCTCGGATCCCCCCGCTATCAGCGAGGCGGCGGTTCTCGAACTCGCTCATGAAGGCGAGGTCGCTCTCCTGCAGACACCCACGACGACGCACATGCTCGCTCAGGCGTTCGCACAACTCGTGGAGGTGGGGAGTAAGCATTACGGGGTCGTCTATGGGACGGATCCGGAGCTTTCCATTCAGGATACGGTCGCTGATCTCGTCATCCGGCTCGTCCTCCAAGGTCTGCTCGGCAGAGACGGCTTCGATCTCACGCCTCGTCAGTACCTCCTTCAGGAAGAAGTCCGTGAACAGATCACTGATCTCCTGGGGTTGTTCGGGGCCGCGTGTCTCGACAAGGAGATCCAGGGAGAGGAGGGGGTCGCGGACGATGAAGTAGCTACGATGTCCCTGGATGAAGCGGTACAAGCCGACCTGTACAGCGCACTTCTCGTCATCATGAATGATGCTGAGCTGGCCCTCGTCTTGGCCAAGGCTCTCGTCCTCCATGCGGACGCAGATGACCGATTTCAGCCCGCGCTTCACGAACAGCTGGCTTCTCTCGAAGGGGAGGTGAGTGGCGTCAATCTCATGCAGGCTATCAACGCCGCTGAAGAAGCATGCGGCTACCCTCCCGATGAGCGCATGGGGCTGGTGGTCGATATCGCCGTAGAACGGGACTCGGGAGAAATGGACGAGCGCGTTCAACAAGATGCAAATTTCTATTCCGTTCTGGACTATATTCTGGGAAGATTGGATATGCGTGTTATGCTCATTGACGCCATGTGGCGCCAGCGGGGGAATGCACACTTCTTTGAAGGGCTGCGGCTGGCCCTGGCGGAACTGACCGATACCAACGAGGTGACTCTTTGTCGGGTTGATGAAGCTGTATCAATGGCCTACCAGTACAGCGGCGCTCACTGGGCGCTGTCCGGAAGGCAGGCCGTTACCGGTACCGCATAAAGTGTCCTTTACCTATCCGCTTCAGCTCCACGGCTTTCCTTAGCTCTCCTTCGGCAGCCGTTTTTATTTTTCCCCTCTATCCTAGAGAGAATCCTCAAGAAACGCCCACTTTGTTATGGATAGTCTCAGTAACAGGCAAGGCATTGACAGGTTAGAGGAAATCCCGTAGTATTTGGCCATCTTTTGAAGCCCTTGGCTATTTTATCTATGATTTCCGTCATCCACACTGGAGGTAAACAATATATCGTAAAACCAGGCGATATTGTGAAAATTGAGAAACTTGAGGCCAAGGTTGGCGACAAGGTCATGTTTGAGACCTTGATGTCCGCAGAAGGCGAAAACGTCCAAATCGGAACCCCTTCTCTGGGTCAAAAAGTCGCAGGAGAGGTTGTAGAGCAAGGACGCGCTGCTAAGGTCGAGGTGGTCAAATACAAGGCAAAATCCCGCTACACCCGTCGCACCGGTCACCGTCAATCCTTCACCAAAGTAAAAATTGTCTAAACGGCGCAAGCCAATGGAAAACCAGGTTGCGTAAAAAGAGTCCTAACAAATAAGTTTGTTAGGACTCTTTTCTATTCACGAGGGCATCCGCTAACGTGTGTGCGTCTGCGTACTCAAGAGCGGCTCCGGTCGGTAGGCCACGCGCAAGACGCGTAATTTTTAAAGATAGGGGAGTCAATTGTTTTTTGAGATACAACGCCGTTGTGTCTCCGGGTAAATCCGCGTCTAAGGCCAAAATAACTTCGCGGATGGTTGAGCTCGGGTCTCGAAGTCGAGACAGGAGAGAGGCAATGGTTAGTGTATCGGGCGTGCGGCCTTCAATGGGGTCGAGGGTGCCACCTAGTACATGATACCGCCCTTTAAAAACCCCCGTCTCTTCGACCGATTGCACATCTTGGCTTGTTGCTAAAACGCAAAGGGTTGCTTGATCGCGACTCGAGTTGGTGCAAATGCTACAAGGTGATCGATCTGACCATTGATGACAGATCGAGCAGTGAGCAATCGCGGAAGAGAGTTTATGAATCGTGCGAGCAAAGCGCTCAATCGTCTCCCGTGGTTGGGTCACGAGCCAATACGCGTACCGCAAAGCTGCCCGTGGCCCCACTCCAGGTAAGCTGTCAAACGCCCCCGCAGCGTCATGGATGGGTTCAGGCAGAGCCATAGCTCAGTCTTTCGTCTAGCCCTTCATGGCATCTCCAAATTCCTGGGCCAAATCAAGTCCTCCAATGTCTTTGAGCTTGGTCGCCATTACGCGCTGGATCTTTTCGATGGCGTCATTCGTTGCTTCGGCGATCATTTCTTGGAGCTTTAGTCGATCAGACATAGCGCCCTCATCAATCGTTACCGACAACACTTTTTGATTGCCATTAATAACAACCTTTACTTTCCCCCAGCCGGCCGCTCCCTCCGCTGTTTCCTGAGAGAGAGCACTCTGAATTTCCTTGGCACGATCTTTCAAGTCTTTAAATTGCTTGAGTTTAGAGAACATGGACATAGTAGAAGGGTATAGGTAGGTAGTAGGTAGTAGGTAGTGGTAGAGCTACTCGCCTACTACCTACTCTCCTACTCCCCTAGTTAAAATGGATTTCCTGAGCCTATCATGGGCCCTGCGCCGGAGGGTGGCAAGGGTGGCCTATTCATGCCGGGCGGCATTCCCATGGGGGATTTCTGAAGAGAGCGGAAGCTGGTACGGGCGGCATCAAAATACAGTTTCACGACTCCAACGGGGCCATTACGATGTTTGGCGATATGAATTTCAGCGAGATTCTGTTCCTCAGGCGATAAGTCTTCCGGACGGTAGTTTCTATCGGCAGCTTTACGATAGATGAACATGACGATATCCGCATCCTGCTCGATAGAACCGGATTCACGGAGGTGGGCCAAACGAGGAATAGCCGGCTTTTGTAATTCCACGCTACGCGAGAGCTGAGAGAGGGCGATAACCGGTACGTTTAATTCGCGGGCAATCGATTTTAATCCACGGGTGATTTCTGCAACCTCTTGAGTACGATTTGCCTCGCCATTGCTTTTATTGCGACTCTCCATGAGCTGCAAGTAGTCGATCACGATCATGCCTAGGCCGTGCTCCATCTGTAGGCGTCGACATTTGGTGCGAATCTCCATGATATTGGCGTTGGCTGTATCATCAATATAAATGGGAGCTTCTGACAAAATACCGAGGGCGTGTCCAATGCGAGGAAAGTCATCGTTGCCGGGGTCTTCAGAGAGTTTGCCGGTACGCATTTTCCAAAGATCGACGTTGGCTTCCGCACAAATCATACGATCAACCAGCTGCTCCTTAGACATTTCCAGGGAAAAGAGTCCTACGGGAACCTTACTTTTAACCGCTGCATGACGCACGAGGTCCAGAGCAAATGAGCTTTTTCCACACGCGGGACGCGCGGCTAAAATGATTAAATCACTTTTTTGTAACCCACCCAGTAATTGATCGAGATCAGGGTAGCCGGTGGAAATGCCGCGTAGTTTTCCCTTCTCGCGATGCAGCTCGTCGATACGGTCAAAGGCATCTGCCAATACATCACGAATCGCCGTGAACGAGCGTTTCAAGAAGCGCTGAGAAACATCAAATAACGTACGCTCTGCTTGATCGAGAAGATTTTCTACGTCTTCCGCTTCTTCGTACCCAAGCGAAGTGATCTCACCGGCTGCTTGAAGCAGGCGTCGCAGGGTTGCCTTTTTTTGAATGATCTCACCGTAGTGCACTACGTGGCTCGCGGTAGGGACGGCATTTGCGAGGGCGATGAGTTCAGCTCTTCCCCCAATCTGTTCCAGCTCTCCACGTTCCGTTAAACGATTTCCTAGTGACAAAAGGTCGATGGGTTCATTGCGGCGATACAGATCAAGCATCGCCTCATAAATACGACGATGTTTATCCAGGTAAAAATCTTCTGCACTTAATAAATCAGCCACCTTAATCATGGCGTCTTTATCGAGTAATAAAGAGCCTAAAAACGACTGCTCGGCTTCAAGATTTTGGGGAGTCAGACGTTCAAGATTGGCCATACGTTCGCATCTTAGGAGGGTTGGGCCAAGGAAGCAAGAGAAGAAGGTGCGGGTAAGCTGGGGGAGAAGTGGGGAAGGTTATACACAGCCGACCTCGTTCAAGGAGTCGAAGTCTGCTATCATGGCAATGTATTGTTATTTCGAACCTTCTATGAAGATTAATGTCTACTCAACACCAACCTGCCCGTACTGCAAACTCGTCAAAGACTATTTACGCGAAAAGCAACTTCCCTTTGAAGAAATCGATGTTGCTGCCAATGGGGAAGCGGCAAAAGAAATGGTGAAGATTTCCGGTCAAATGGGCGTTCCCGTTGTCGATGTGAATGGTCAAATCATTGTGGGTTGGAACAAGCAGGCGTTGGAAGATGTCATCATGCATCAAAAACAAGCGCTAGCTGCGTAAAACAAAAAAGCAAACAAACTCGCTTCAGCGCATGCCGAAGCGAGTTTTGTGAATAAATAGCGCATCCGATGACTCAGTGCTTCTTTGAATCAAGAAGAGCTAAGTCGTGCGGATGCGCATGAAAAGGAGGAGTGTTTTGCTTACTCGTCGCGCATGCTCTCTTGCATATCGATGCGCTGGCTCACGAAACCAAGCATGGTGATGCAGGCGATGACGATCCCGAGCGCGCTGGTGATCGCTTGAGTCAGTTGCAGGACTCGCCTGTGTTCGATGAAGATGGCTTCCAGCGCGACCACGATGACAAGGAAGAGCGAGATGCGCGTCCAATAGCGTTCTTTGCGCTTCCAAGCACGTTCTTTCCAGGTGGTTTTCATCTGGGATTGAGATGCTTGATCTTGATCAGAAAAGGGCTGGTTCCGCATCGGTCCGAGGAGGAAAATGACGGTCGCCGCGCCGATGCCGGGCGCGGCAAAAATCACGGCGAGCTCGAGTTCCGCTGCGGTAAAGCGGTGGGCCGGGGGGTAGATGAACAAGAATGATTGCGCAAACCAGAGCGAGCACCCCAGCAGTACGGATGCGATCACCATGGCGAGCGCGTGATGGATTCGGGAGTTGCTCCGCCAGAACAGCCAGAGACAGAAGCCAGCCATCATGCTGGCAACCATCAGTCCCATCGACCAGTCGCCCTCTCGGTGGATTTTATGAGCCCATCCCGTAAGGCACCACCCGAGGAGAGTGAACAGAATCACGATCGAGCGCTTCGGCATGATGCTCTCGCTTTTCTATCTTTTGATGTGGCAAATCCCTGCCACCGGGTGTCGCACGGACGACAGACAAAGGTACACAGGATGGCTGCAAAGGTCAATGAATTCACAAGGGAACAAACACACCCGCTTTGGGGGCGGGTGTTGGATGCGTGATTGTGGGGTTAGGCTTTTCCGAGAGTTTTCTCGCCTGGATGCCATTCCATTGGACACAGGTCTCCACTTTGGAGAGCTTGTACCACGCGCAAGACTTCCGTTACTGAGCGACCGACGGAGCCTGAGCTGATCAGGGAGTATTTGATGACTCCTTCTGGATCGATGATAAAGAGACCGCGTTCAGCAAGGCCGTCTTGTTCATTGAAGACTTGATAGTCACGTGACACTTTGTGGGTAGTGTCCGCCAAGATAGGGTAGGTGACGTCTTGAAGATCACGTTCAAACCATGCTTTATGGCTCCATTCAGAATCGGTGGAGGCGGACAGGACCTCGCAGTTTAATTTTTTGAAGTCGGGTTCGTGTTTGGAGAATCCTTTTAACTCCGTCGGGCAGATAAAGGTGAAATCGCGCGGATAAAAGAAGAAAACCAGCCATTTACCTTTGTAGTCGGAGAGACTGACTTTAGTGAAGTCGTTATTTGAAGGATTGCTGCCTTTTTTATAGGTCGTAATATTTGAGAACTCAGGAGCTTTTGCGCCAACTTGAATCATAGAGATGGAGAAAGGAGTGAATTATCGCTTTGCTTTTGCGTAGAGTTCGTTTACCTTGTTCCAGTTAAGGTGCTTCCACCATTCGGCGATGTAGGCCTTGCGATCGGAGCCGTAATCAATGAAGTAGGCGTGTTCGTAGACATCGAGCACAAGAATCGGCAAGCATCCCCACACACCCCCCTGATTATGAGTGTCGGCGGTGTAGATGCGAAGGGTCTCATCGTGCGTGTCCCAGCATAAGACGACCCAACCACGTGCGGCCATGCCACAGGCGGAAAAGTAGTTCGTGAAGTTTTCAAGCGAGCCGTATTTTTCTGTTAAGGCGTCTACGAGAGCGCCCGCAGGCTTTCCATCACCAGCGAGGACATCAAAATACCATTCATGCAGATACACGCCATTGACAGCAAAGGTTTCACCGTCCTTAAGGCCGCGTAATTCGGAGTAGGATTGGTTCGCGCTTGAGACATCGCCACCATGAGAAAGAACGGAGAGTTTTTCATGGATCTCTTTCTTTTTGGCGACGTAGCCTGCGTATAATTTGTCATGATGGATGGTCAGGGTCTTTTCTGATATTCCGTTCAATCCACCGCTAAAGGGGAGAGGTTTTGGTTCATTGTTCATAGGTCTTCCATGAGGAATAAACAGCCGGAGGCTGCCTCTCTTCTATACCTCTTTGTCACTCACTTGTCCACGCCTACTGCTCGTCACGTCGCGCGCGAGTGGCGTGACTCGACATCCCCTAGTCTGCTGGCGTATCTTATACACTATCTATGTCGACTCGTATTCTTGCGGCGGGAGTTTTAAGTGCGTTCCTCGTTTTTATGGGGGCTGGCTGTATGAGGGGAGAGGCTCCCGAGGTCGGTGCTCCAAGCGGTCTTTCGCCTGCCACGTTGACGGAGCAGCTCGTCTTTCATGCAGGTGATCGCTTGGAGATTGAGCAAACGTTTTTTGGGTTGGGAGGGCTTCCTTCCTTGTTATGGAAAGCAAAAAGTCTTCGTCGAGGTGTGACGGTGGACGCATTTGAGCCAAAAGTTCAAGCGAGTATTTCGTGGTTGGCTGAAACGGATCAGGAGACCGAAGACTCTGCGCGAGCACGAGCAAATTATGAGGCTCGTATCGCGGAACGCAAAAAAGGGGATGACTACCCGCCCCCTCCGGCCGTACACACAGAAATTGTAACGGCGCGTGGGAGTGTAAATAAAATTGATTTGCTTAATAGCCAAACCTTATCGCTCCCCGCGTATTGGACGCCGGGGATCATCGATCTTCAAGGGCAACGCAGTGGAGTCTGGCTATCGCAAAATGCCTACCTTGAACTCACGCGTAGTAGCTCGACCAATGTGTACTTTGATGTTTCGAGCGATGCCGCCGCACAGCTTTTGCAATCCTCCAAAGATTGGGTAGACGCGGTCTCCCGTCTGCGTACACAAGCCGCTCGTGTCGAGACCAGACAAGATCCCGCCCGCCTCCATCTCGATGGGCCGATGAGCGAATGGCCACTCATCGTCAACGGTCATCAAGAAACGGTCAATGTTTGGAAAGCGACAAGCGCCTTCGGGCAGCTCGTGATTCTGGCGAATGAACAGAACCCATTGATTTTAAAAACCACGGTCAATCCGGTATTTCCTGGAATCGGGAACGCTGCCCAAAAAAGCACAGACTGGAATACCTTATTTGGCTACGAAATTAAAGAGATCATGACCCGCGCACGCTCATAAGAATACGCAATATCTATCACTCCATCTGTCTATGCAACCATCTCATATTAAATTATTCCTTCTTATTCTTCTGATGCTGGGAGTGGGCGGCTATGTAATGTACAGCACCACCCCTCCGGCTCCGCGGAAACAAGTCGAACAACCTACGGCCTCAGCCACCTCTACCCCCTCCGCTCCTAACGTGACGAATGTGCACTTAGAGAAAAAAGGTCAGGCTGTCACGGTGAGTGGGCAAGCCAAAGAAGTGATCGACCCTTCTCTTACGGACCTGATCGTGGAGGTCGCCTCTCCGGCCGGAACCATGCGCGGATCATTCGATAAGGTGACCGCTGATGTGCTTGTTGAGAATCGTGGATTGAAGGCTGGTACCGTGACGGTTGATCTTAAGAGCTTGAATATGGGTTCGTCGGAAGCAAATCAGCGCTTGCTTGCGGTCTTTGGAACGCGCCTCAACCAACCCGAGTACGCACAGGCGACATTCGTCATCACCCACATTAATCGAGGGATTGAAAGGGGCGCGATCGCGGTGGGTAATCTAACCCTGAATCAAATCACCCAAGAAATTCAAGCGCCGTTTGTGCGCGAAGGAGGAGGGTTGCGGGGATCATTTCCGCTTACACTCAGTCAATTTGGATTGCAACTCCCTGGTGTAGAAACGGTGAACGTTCGTTTTCTCTTGGGGGTAAAATAGATGGTGGCTAGGCTTGTTGTGTAACCCGCATCATCCACTTAGGGTCCACGACGACCTGTAGATCCAGATAAAGCCGACGATTGGTTGAGGCTTGCCACTCTTTACGTACTTCACTTCCAATGGTTTTGAGCATGCTTCCTCCCGCGCCAATGATCATGCGCTTGTAACGTTCATCAGAGGTATAGACCATTGCTGCCGCGTACATGAGTTCCGGATTGCGTTCTTCCAGCTGCTGTACTTCTACATGGATAGAGTAGGGGACTTCCTCGCGTAAATGCACGAAGCATTTTTCTCGAATCAACTCCGCTAACCAACGCGGATGTGTGAGATCCGTGCGTTGTTCTTTGGGGTAATGAGCTTCGCCTTCGGGCATGAGGGCGAACAAAGTATCTACCAGACGGTTCACGTCCGTACCCCGCAAAGCGGAGATTTCAAGTGTGCTCAGTTGTCCGACGTCAATCTCGCGTGCGACTTGCAAAAATGGCCGCTGTGTTTCCGTAAGATCGCTTTTATTAATCACCAAGACAATGGGGGTGGTGAGCGCGCGGAGTTTTTGTTGAATGAGTTCTTCTTCCGGACCGGGTTCACGGGCGGGATCAACAACGTAGACAATCGCATCGATTCCTTCGAGTTGCGTATCAACGAGCGTGTTTAAGTGTTTGGATAAAAGATCGCGTTTTCCTAAAAACACCCCCGGGGTATCAACGAACACAAGTTGGCCACGCGCTTCGCTAAAAATACCTCGTACCGGTTCACGGGTTGTTTGGGGTTTGGGGGTAACGATGGCAACTTTTGTGCCAATGAGAGCATTAAGAAGGGTGGATTTACCGACATTTGAACGGCCGACAAGGGTTACAAAGCCTGATTTTTTTGAGGTGGTCATACGAGAAGGCGTATAGCGATGATGAATAATCTTTTGCCATCTTTTCGCAAAAGGGATGGATAGCAAGAGTATCTAGTATTTATGGATTCCGCACAAGTTTTACCACGACCTCGACATGGGGCGTTTGAGGAAAGAGATCAAGGGCTTCTACCGATTCGACGCGATAGGCGGTCTTCAATTGCTTGAGCTCCTCAACCAACCGATGATAGTTGCATGAGACGTAGACAATGGTAGGCGGTCTTTTTTCAAGCAGGGTTGCGAGAGCACGCGGGTGGAGTCCGGAGCGGGGTGGATCAATAATGACCGCGTCCGGATTCAGTGTTTGCCAATCCAGATCCTCGGTCGGTCCTGCGCCAAAGGTCGCTTTATCTTCGATAGCGTTCCGTGCCGCATTTTGTTTTGCGAGCTCAATGGCCGGAGCGTCTAATTCGTGCCCGTACACGGTCGCTCCTGCTTTGGCGCAGGCGATCCCGAAGAACCCGGAGCCGCAATATAGATCAAGAATGAGTGGAGCCTTGTTCGAGGGTTTTGTCGTAAGAGAAAGGGATAACAGGCGTAGGACGGTATCTTGTAATGTTGCCGCCATGCTTGTGTTGGTTTGAAAGAAGGAATTTGGATGGACCAAATAACGCAAACCATTCACTTCCTCGGTCAGATATTCGTTGCCATGTAACAGAGTAAATGTTTTTGCTAATGACAAATCGGTGATTTCAGGATTCTCTCCAAGGTAGAGTGTTGTGGTAAGGGGAGCGAGTCTTTTGATAAGTCCAGCACGAGCCGCTTCATTGATTGAGGCAGCATCCTTCACAATCAACGTCACCATTCGTTCACGTGTATTTTTTCCTAACCGAATTACGCAATAGCGTAACAGACCGGTATGCCGTCGCGCATCCCAAGGAGCAAGATCAAATTCTTTCATCCATGCACGGACCTGTTCAAGGATCGTAGGCGTTTCTTTATCAAGCAGAAGACAGGTCGACAAATCAAGATATCGATTCCAGGAACCATATTCCTTCAAGCCAATCGTTCCTTGCCACCCCACCACATAATCCATTCGATTACGATAGTAGAGGGTATCTGAGGATGGTACGACTGACGTGATGCGCTCTTCATGCCCCGCTTGTTCGAAGGCTCGATTAATTTGTTGTTGCTTCAACGTGATCTGAGCTTCATAGGCCATGTGTTGCCACAAACACCCTCCACACACACCCGCATGCGGGCAAGGGGTGTCTACACGATCCGTAGATGGCGTGGTTACTTCTTCTAGTGCTCCAATCCATGTTCCAGAATCGCGTTTTATAAACGTCGCATCGATTTCATCGCCCGGTACCGTAAACGGAACAACGACTTCCCGTGTCCCATCCTGTGCTTGGGGCATCGCGTACGTAAAAACGCCGCGCCCCTTCTCATCAACACGATCAATCTTGCCTTGAAGGTTATCGCCAAATTTCATGTGGGGAGGGTAGCTGGGATTGGCGAATACGTCTAGATACATAGGGGTTGATTGACGAAGGGCTTAGAAACTTGATAAAAGAATAATGAGAAAGGATGGTCCGCTCATGGCTGGAACTAGTCGCCCTCGACCCGTCGTTCCCATCAAGCCCACCCCCCAGAAGCAGGTTCCGCAGCAACCCGACGATCCTCCGCGCCCTCGTCTTCCCCAGCCCTTTCCTGGCGGCATGGTTCCTCTCGGCCCGTCTGAGGGCCCTGAGGGGTGCCTGTAGCGCTGACGACTGGCCGCATGATCGATCTAGCGGTGGCTGCGGCGCCAACTAGAATTCTTCCCTCTCATTTCTGAATCACCTTGGGATTTCCCGAGGTCGTATTTTATCTAAGAAGAAAATACATAATAAAAATACATGCGCGAACTCCATCTTATCGCCCACGATCTCCGTTCCCGTGAAAATGTCGGCTCTCTGTTTCGGACGGCTGACTCGTTAGGCGTGTCTAAGCTTTGGTTTAGCGGATATACGCCCGTTCCCCCGGATGAAAAGATCTCGAAGGTCGCCCTAGGAGCCGAGCGCTCCGTCGCCTGGGAACAGGTATTGGATGTCCACGAACTTATAGAGCGTTTAAAAAAAGAAGGAGTTCCAGTCTATGCTCTAGAATTGACGGAAGAGGCGGTCGACTTGAAAAACTTTGTCGCTCCTGATCGTCTGGCTCTTCTCCTGGGAACCGAGGTAACCGGTATTCCGCCTTCCCTCCTCAGTCTTTGCGATGGAGGGGCGGTGAAGATTACTCAACGAGGGATCAAAGAATCGATGAATGTGGCGGTGGCTGCTGCGATTGCAAGTTGGCGAATACTTGCTGATACCGTATAAAAGGATAGGCTTCAGATATGAAAATTCTCCTCGCTGTTCAAGGGACTGGCAACGGTCATATTAGTCGCGCGCGCGATGTATTTCGGTGTTTGCAAGAATACGGTCAGGACGTTGATACATTGGTAAGCGGCCTACACTCCGAAGTCAGTCTGGGTGAGCCTTGGACCTATCGATTGGACGGTCTGGGGTTTTTTTTCGGAAAGAAAGGGGGGATTGATTACACGCGCACCTTAAAAGCCTTGCATGTCAGAAGTTTTTTAAAAAATATCCGCTCCTTCCCCATCAAACGGTACGATCTCATTATTAGTGATTTTGAGCCGATTAGTTCCTGGGCGGCGCAACTGCATCATGTGCCTTGTGTGGCGATGAGTAATCAGGCGGCTTTTCTTTCGCCCAAAACTCCTCGTCCTGATGGAGGGCCAAGTGTTTCAGAATTGGTCTTGCGTTACTTCGCTCCCGGATCAGAAACCATCGGATTTCATTTTCAGCGATATGACACCTTTATTCATACACCTATTATTCGCGAAGAAGTACGGCAATTATCTCCTACCGAACACGCGCAGGTAACGGTCTACTTGCCAGCGCATGATGATAGAATGCTGGTGCGTCATTTTCAGCGGATCAAGGGAGTGGAGTGGCGCGTGTTCTCTAAGCACGTGAAGACGCCTTACCAGCAAGGGAATGTGCACGTTCATCCCGTATCCGCGACGCAGTTTTTATCAAGTTTGGAGCAGTGTCTTGGAGTGGTCACGGCAGGTGGGTTTGAAACGGCGGCCGAAACACTCTTCTTAGGAAAAAAACTGCTCGTCATACCCATGAAGGGGCAATATGAACAACTGTGTAATGCGGAGGCCTTACGCCGCATGAGGGTGACAACCTTGGATGAGGTGAGTAAGGATTTTGTGGAACGAGTGGAGTCTTGGCTCGCCAATGATGAACATATTCGGGTCGATTTTCCTGATGAAACCTCGATGATTGTCCGAGATATTCTTAGACGATATCAGAAATAATATATTCCTATGTCTTTGACGCGTAAATTGCTCGTCGCCAAGGTTGGTGAAATAGCGATAGGGCATACAAAAGCCTTTCGATTTGGGATCGCACAGGGGATTGCGTATAATGATAAAGGAGTTATTAAAGCATTTGTGAATAAATGCACGCACATGGGTGGACCGGTTGAACTGAAGAAAGCGGCGGATCAACCCGTCTTTCGCTGTCGTTGGCATGAAGCTGAATTCAATCCTTCAACGGGAGCGGCTCTCAAGGGGGAAGCTCCCGCCGGAAGTATGTTGACGCCGATTTCTCTTACAATTGAAGGTGATCAGATTTTTGCTACGCTTGAACTCCCTCCTGATCCTTTTGCGTTCTAGATTGCATGTTGCGTTTTTTATCACGTCTCTTCCATCGTCAAACGGCTCACGTCACTTCGGCGGCGCTCCTCTTGGGAATCGCTTCTTTGGGGTCGCGCGTGATTGGATTGTTGCGAGATCATTTGTTGGCAGCGTCCTTCGGAGCTGGTCCGATTCTCGACGCTTACTACGCCGCCTTCCGTTGGCCGGACGCACTCTATAATTTATTTATTGTAGGAGCGTTAACTGCTGGGTTTATTCCCGTTTTCACCGCATGTCGTGAGCAAGAAGGGGAGGGTGCCGCCGCCGATTTCGCGGGCCGCATGTTGAGCCTCGTGGCGATCGTGATGACGGTGCTTGCCGGTTTTTTGATCTTGGCTGCGGATTGGATTGTTCCGGCTACGGTCAAAGGATTTTCAGTGACACAGATACAAGAAACGATCGCTCTCACGCGCATCATGGCCTGGTCGCCGCTGCTCTTGGGTGTCTCGGCCGTAATGGGGGGAGTGTTGCAAGCTACAAAGCGCTTCATCGCCTTTGCGACGGCACCGGTTTTCTACAACATAGGTATTATTCTTGGGATCGTTGTTCTTGCTCCGCGTTTTGGGATTCGTGGCGTCGCGATGGGGGTGGTGTTGGGAGCGGCTCTGCACGCACTGATTCAGGCCTGGCCTGTTCTACGTACGCATGCCTTCCATTTTTCGTTGCCACGACGACAAGACGCGCATCTTCGACGGGTGCTCGCGCTCATGGGGCCGCGCACCATTGGGCTCGCGATTACGCAGCTCAATCTATTGGTGTTGCTAGCCATGGCGTCATCTCTGGCAGACGGATCCGTCTCCGTTCTCTCCTTTGCAAACAATGTGCAAAGCGTGCCGCTGGGTCTGATTGGGATTTCGTTTGCGGTTGCCGCGCTCCCCGCCTTGGCTGAATCGGTTGCAAAAAAAGATCGAACACAAACCACAGAACTGGTGATGCGGATCACGCGCCAAGTGTTGTTTTTGATCATTCCTCTCGCTGCTTGGTTGATTCTCTTGCGAGCGCAAACAGTGCGTCTTCTCCTGGGTCAGGGGGCGTTCGATTGGGACGATACGCGCCAAACAGCTCTTCTTGTTGGTTGGTTTGCGGTGTCTTTGCCTGCCCAGGCCCTCATCCCTTTATTTGCTCGTGTCTGGTACGCCTATCAGAATGCGCGCATCCCTTTGATGGTGGGAATCGTGGGGGAGGGGGTAAATATCGTGAGCGCTCTGATCTTGCGAAAGTATTTTGGGGTGGCGGGTCTCGCGATGGCGTTTTCCCTCGCAGCTTTTGTACAGGTCATTGGTCTACGCGTTTTGCTAGTCAGATATAAAATGATTGATAAATCGCCTGTCTGGGCGGAGGTGTGGAAGCTGTTCCTCGGTTTATCCGTGAGTCTTGTTGTGGGATACGCGGTCAAGTATCTCATAGGGACTCTGGTGCCGCTTAGATATGTGTGGCAAGTGTTTTTGCAGATGAGTGTGACGGGAATCGCTTGTGTGGCGACATATGCGGCTGTGATGGAGGGGACAAGGATGAAAGAATGGCATGATATGCGGGGGATGGTAAGTGCTCGTATCTGGCGTCGAATGAAGCCGCCCACGGATGTGGATGCAACCGAATCACAGGCCGACGCCAGATAAAAAGGTAACTTTTTTGATAAGAAACGGTATATACTGAGCGCGCTCAGGTTCTTGCGAATAATTAAACATTCCCTCATTATTTACGTATATGAATAAACGCTTCACTTCCGCTCTCTCGACCGGTGTATTAGCTGCTACGCTTTTTGCTCCTGTCGCTTCATTCGCGCAAACGGCAACGGCTTCATCCTCCTCTTTAATAATGGCGCCTACGCCGACCGTTACCTGTACGGATCGAGTCGCAAATCTTGAAGCCCGTCTTGAACATACTCGCTCCGACGCAGACGCAAAACTTGCGATGGCTCGCGCCGACGCAGACGCGCGCATGGTAAGCGCCCAAGCGCAGGTGGATACCCGCCTGGAAACGCGTCGTGCGGAAGCAGATGCGGCGGCCATGCAGCGTCAAGTAAAACAAGACGAACGTGTTGCAAAGAATGAGGGGCAAAAACGCGCTGTTGCAACGTACCGAGTCTCCATGAGCATTGCCATTCAAAACCGCCGAGATGTGCTCGATCAAGCTCTGCAGGTGTATCGTCAAACGCACGCACAGGCATTAGCTACGCGACGTACGGCTATGGACACGGCTCTCACGGCTCGCCGTGCGGCCATAAACGCCGCCGAAGCCACGTGGAAAGGTAAATGCACCTCAGCCAATAAAAATGAGCGCACGGCAGCAAATAAAGCGTTTCGTGACGCAATCCACGCCGCTCAAGCGACGTATCGCCAAGCCGCAAATGGAGCAATGACTGCCTACCAAGCGAGCATGAAGCAAGCAAAATCGACACGCCTCGCAGCAGAAGCGCAAGCACGCACGCAGTATCGTACAAATGCAACCACTGCTCGCGCAGCCTTCCAAGCGGCCATGAAAGCAGCAAAATAAAAGAATATAAAACTCCTCCGACCATGTTCGGAGGAGTTTTATATTCAGAGGAGAAAGCTGGGTAGGGACTCATCAAATAAAACCCTTGCTTTTTCGCTAAGATTCGGGCATTCTACGGCCATGGATCAAGCACGTATTCGCAATTTTTGTATTATTGCTCACATCGATCACGGGAAGTCGACGCTTTCTGATCGTCTTTTAGAAATCACCGGAACCATTGAAAAACGCAAAATGAAGGAACAGCTCCTTGATACGATGGAGCTTGAACGCGAGCGTGGTATTACGATTAAGCTGCAGCCGGCGCGCATGCAGTACAAGGCCAAAGACGGGCAGGAGTATGAGTTGAATTTAATCGATACCCCCGGTCACGTCGATTTTACCTACGAAGTCTCCCGCTCCCTTGCCGCCGTTGAAGGCGCTGTTTTACTCGTCGACTCAACTCAGGGCGTTCAAGCACAAACCATTGCAAACTTGTATCTCGCGATTGAACAAAATCTCACCATTATTCCCGTTTTAAACAAAATCGACCTTCCAAATTCCGATGTTGAGACGCGTGCCGCTGAGCTCATGCATCTGATCGGTTGCAAGCGCGAAGAAATTATTTGTGCGTCCGGAAAAACAGGTGTCGGTGTTGATCTGATTCTCGAGCGCGTGGTCAAGGACGTTCCTCCTCCCTCCGGTAATCCCGCCGCTCCGTTTCGAGCGATCATTTTCGATTCAAAGTACAACGATTATCAGGGGGTGATCGCCTATGTCCGTTGTGTGGATGGGTCATTGGTAAAACAAGCTCCTATTCATTTTGTGGCCACGGATTCGCCGGGCACGGCGCTTGAACTTGGATACATGAAGCCTGACCACGTGGCGGCTGAACGCATGGAAGCGGGGGATATCGGCTACGTGGTCACGGGACTCAAAGATATTTCCGCTGTCCGTGTTGGTGACACGATTTCTGCGGCGGGCGAACGCCTTGAAGGGTTGCCCGGGTATAAAGAAGTGCATCCCATGGTGTATGCGGGGTTGTTTCCGATGGATGGAAGCGAATACGAAAAACTCCGTGATGCGATTCTTAAATTAAAACTAAGTGATGCAGCGCTAACCTTCGAACCGGAGCATTCAATCGCCCTCGGATTTGGTTTTCGTTGTGGGTTGCTTGGAATGCTGCATCTTGAAATCGTGCAAGAACGGTTGTCGCGCGAGTTTGATATGGATGTGGTTGTGACAACGCCCTCCGTAGGATACGAAGTCACCAAGACCGATGGAACGGAAATGCTGGTTAAAGCTCCAGCTGCATTTCCTGAGCCGTCACGCATTCAAGAAACGCGTGAACCATACGTGACCGTTGATATTTTGTGCCCCAAAGACTACATCGGGAATGTCATGGCGCTCGTCCAAGACCGTCGTGGTGAATATAAAAATACAGAATATATCGACGCAAATCGCGCGCTTCTGCATTATCACATGCCGCTCGCCTCTGTCATCGTCGACTTTTACGATAAGCTCAAAGGTGTGACTGCCGGCTACGCCTCGCTGAACTACGATTTTCTCGACTATCGTTCTTCTCATGTTGTAAAGCTCGATATTCTCGTCGCCGATGAGCCGATGGAGGCGTTTGCCACCTTGTTGCATGAGAGTGAGGCATATCGTCGTGGTAAAGAAATCGTCGAAACCTTGGCGGAAGAAATCCCTCGTCAGCAATTTGTGGTAAAGTTACAAGCAGCCATTGGGGCTAAGATCATCGCTTCCGATCGCATCCAAGCCTTCCGCAAAGACGTGTTGGCCAAAATGTCCGGTGGAGACTATTCGCGTAAATCAAAGCTCTTGCAGAAACAGAAGAAGGGGAAGAAGCGCATGCTCGAACACGGTAAAGGCGGTGTCGAAATTCCTTCCGAGGCCTTTATCAAAGTTCTGCGCCGTGGATAATATTACATCTATGAAACGTAAGTATCTTAACATCATGACAAAGGTCTTTGCTACCTTCATGGTGTTCGCGACCATTCTCTTTTTGGTCGCCCCATTTTTAGGAGGAGGATTTTAGAGGGGTTTTTTGGATCATGAACCCGGTCTTGCCTGGTCTCGGTCGGATCGTCATGATGCATTCATGCCCCTCACTTGGAAAACGGCTGAACCAGCCCCGGTAGAGTTTACGCAGACGATCGACGCCCCATCACCTGTCATCGCTCAATTATTGTGGAATCGTGGCTTGCGTACTAAGCAAGACGCGCAAGATTTTTTATCTCCTTCTTGGGATGAGCACGTTCACAACCCTAAGCAATTCCGTCACATGTCGGGGGCGATCGAGCGTATCTTTCGTGCGCTCGAGTCAAACGAACGCATCACTGTTCATGGCGATTATGACGCGGATGGGGTTACGGGCTCAACCGTTTTAATCACCACGATCCGTGAGATTGAGAAACATGTACGTCCAAGCCAATCATCGCTTGTCGATTTTTATATCCCTCATCGTGATAAAGAGGGATACGGTTTGCACAAGGGAACCATTCCAAAACTCAAAGATCGGGACACGCGTCTCATTATTACGGTGGATTGTGGAATCGCTTGTGTCGATGAAATTGCTCTGGCAAAACAACACGATATAGACACGATTGTGGTCGATCATCACCAATTTGGTGAAGTACTTCCAGATGGATTTTTGATTCATCCGGGGTTGCCCGAGGAAACCTATCCCTTCAAAAAACTTGCCGCGGTTGGCGTGGCCTACAAGTTTGCCTGCTCCTTACTGGAAGCGGCCCGTGCTCGTGGACTCGGTATCCAGGCGGGCTGGGAAAAGTGGCTATTGGATCTGGTTTCCATCGCAACCGTAACGGATATCGTTCCTCTCGTTGGAGAGAATCGCGTGTTGGAGATCTATGGGCTAAAAGTATTAAACAAAACACGTCGTCCGGGACTTCGCGCGCTGATTGAAGCTTCCAGTTTAGAGTATGGAAAGATGGATACGGAATCGATCGGCTTTGCGCTCGGTCCGCGGATTAACGCGGCGGGTCGTATGGATCATGCGGAGCTTGCGCTTCGACTAATGCTAGCCGAGACCGAAGAAGAGGCAAAAGAGCTGGCGAAACAAGTCGAGCGCTGTAATCGTGAACGCCAAGAGACGACCAAACGCATGATGGTCGAAGCGGAGGCACAGCTACAAGAGCGCTATGATCTGACGAATCTTCCAAACGCCATTACTCTGTGGAACGCCAACTGGTCACCTGCGCTTGTTGGCCTTGTGGCCGGCAAGCTTTTGGAACGCTTTGCACGACCAATCACGGTTGTGGGTCAGCATGAAGGGACGTGGATAGGATCCGGTCGATCCATTCCGGTCTACGATATTACCCAAGGGGTCCGTCTGGCTGGGGAGGGGATTCTGACGCGTGCGGGAGGGCACGTGCAGGCTTGCGGGTTTGCTCTCAAAGACGAATCATTGCTACCCGCCTTTGCTGACGCGTTAGCGAAACATGCAGGAAAGGTATTAGAAATGACTCAGCTTGTGCCTAGCGTTGATGTCGATGCGGAAATTTCCCTCCAGGCGGTCGAACTCCCTCTGGCGGAAGATCTTGATCGTCTCGCTCCTTTTGGAGAGGGGAATCGTCGCCCGGTTTTCATATCACGAAATGTGCGTGTTATTGCCATAGATCTGATTGGGGCGGCAAAAAATCATTTACGTTTAACGGTTGCAACACCCGGCGGTCGGCGTGTCAAAGCCCTTGGCTTCAAACTCGGAGAGCGGGTGATGGAGCTCGAAGTTGGTGCGGCTATTGATCTGGTTTATACTGTTGCTATTAATGAATGGAATGGTCGTCGGGACGCGGAATGTCGATTGATTGATTTTAAACGAGTATGAATCTGATCGCGCGCACAGATGGGGGATCGCGGGGGAACCCTGGACCTTCGGGGATTGGGGTTGTGATTGAAGATGCAAAAACGGGCGAGGTGTTGGAAGAACATGCCAAGTTCCTAGGGCACACCACCAATAATCAGGCTGAGTATCAAGCAGTTGTTCTCGCGCTTACGCGAGCGGTTGCGCTTGGCGCCAAACACATAGAGATTGTTGCTGATAGTGAACTGCTCATCAAACAGGCTAATGGAGAATACAAGGTAAAAAACCCTGATCTGCAACTTCGTTTTCGGGAGATGAAAGGTCTTGAGGCTCAATTGGATCGTGTCACGTATCGTCACGTCCGCCGCGAGTTCAATAAAGCGGCAGATAAACTCGCTAATCAAGCCATGGATAGGGGAAGATAAATCAGGGTACACCGGGGGAATACGGAACAAGACGCGGCTGCCGCAAGTATGGTATTCTTAGAACGTCTCTATGGGTCTCTTCAATTTGTTCTCTCACGAAAAGCATTCAAGCTATCTTGGGATTGATGTTGGGTTTGGTGGTGTGAAGCTCGTTGAGCTACGCAATGAAAAAGGTCGAGCGCGCTTAAATACGTATGCGTATGCCAACGTGCCTTCTGACAGCATGGATCAATCGCTGGTGAACGATCCCGTGAATGCCTCACAAATCATCAAAGATATGTTGGCGAAGGCACGTACTACCACCAAACGGGTGGTAACCGCCTTACCCATCTCTGCAATTTTTTCGTCGGTCTTAAACGTACCAACCATCGACGAAAAAGAAATGAAGGATTTGGCGGCTGCACAGGCCAAAAAACTCATCCCTATGCCCATGGAAGAAGTTTCGCTTGATGTAAAAGTCATCGAAAAAAGCGAGAAGAAAGAAGGGGTAAAATCTTCCACGCGCCTGCTTGTAACGGCTGCTCCCAAAACCCTGGTCAATAAATACGTAGAAATATTCAAGCAATCCGGGCTCGAGTTGATCTCATTAGAAACCGAGGCCTTCGCCGAGATTCGTTCCCTGATCGGTAAAGATCGTTCAACGATCATGATTGTGGATATGGGGATGTTGCGCACGAATGTCATTATCGTTGAGCAAGGGGTTCCGTTTGTCACCCGCTCCATTGCCACCGGAGGAAACGCTATCACACAAACCATCGCAAAAACACTCGGGCTTCCTATGGAGCAGGCAGAATCAATGAAGCGCGATATTAAATCCATGCAGTCATTTGCCCCTGCTGGGGATATTTCACCCATTCTCTCGGTTCTGATCAAGCCGATTCTTGAAGAGATAAAATATTCGTTCAGCCTCTATCAATCGCAACATGAAACCATGGGGGGAGTGCCGAAGCGCATCGACAAAATTATTCTCACCGGCGGCTCCTCGCTCTTGCCGCGTTTACCAGAATTTCTTACCCAACAAATGAGTGTTAATACCTACCTTGGAAATCCCTGGGCACGTATTGTGTATCCTCAGGATCTGCGCCCGACGCTCGAAGAAATGGGTCCACGATACGCGGTTGCTATCGGTTGCGCTATGAGGGATATCGAGTAAATAAAAAAGATGTCCTCGTCGTTTTTTCACGACCCGCAGGTCGTTTCGGATCTCCTGGCTATTTGCCAAGGAGAGGGATGGATCATGCCAAAAGTAAGAGAAAAAGCTCGTATTTTGATAGAGCACGGCGTACATCCTGAGCAGGCCTTGATTGGGAGTGGACTCATATCCCCCGATCAGTACGGAGAAGCATTGACACAATTATTTGATATCCCGTTTGTCAGAGTCTCGCCGTCCACTTCCTCTGCTCTTCGAGGCGCCTCGGTACTGAATAAACAAGATCTCGCACAACAAGGAGCGCAGATCATTGATCAGGAAGGAAAGACGTTGTTAGTAGCGTTCACCGATCCTTCCGATGCAACGGTGATAAAGCAGGTGGCAGAGATGGCGCAATCACGCGGTCTTCAATTGGTTCCGGCAGTCATGCTATGGTCTGATATGAGGCTTAAGCAACCTTCTCCTCCTCCTGCGGTAAGTATAGGAAGTGTTCGTCGACGTTTATATCAGGCACTGGATGAAGCCTCTGCTTCTCAGATAGAAATAGGGACGCATGGAGATGGGTGGCAGGTCTCTCATCGGAGCGTGGAATCGTTGCCTCGCGTTTGGCAGGATCTGTTGCCCGCGGCCAGTGCAGCGCTTGCCCTCCATCTCCATCGTCATAAAAGACCTTCGTGGGAGATACGTCACGAACGCACAAGCCACGGATCCTCAGTACAGCTAATTCGCACGGGGTCGATGGAGGTGCATAAGCACCCGCTCAACTGGTCTACGCTCTTCTCCTCTTTTCTGCAGAAACCTTCAGGGATGTTGATTTTTATCAACGCCCATCAAGAAGCGGAAGACTATGCCAAGCGTCATGATTGGAGCATGGTCGATGAAGAAGCCTATTGGCGCCATGATCCTGCGCAACCATATCTGTACTCGGTTGATACAGCCGAGCAGAGGGAGCTGGCGACGCACGCCGTCTTAAGTGGTCGTCCGGTAGTTGCACGGCAAAGCAATGCGGAGGTAGATTGGCTTGAGGCTTTGACGACGACTCGCGTTCCTATATCGATCATCGAGCAGCATCGCGTGCCGGAGGGGATGGCTTGGACAGCTCGCCAGGTAAACGCCTAATGTATGAATATTCTCTACGTCGAAGAAGACCGTTTTTTTGCTGACACGGTCAAACGAGCGTTCGCAAGTCAGGGAATTGATCTTATTCATACCACGAATGCGAACGAAGTCGCTGATTTGATGACGGAGCATAGCCCGTCAGCAGTTGTTTTGGATTTGCGCCTGGCACACCTTAACGGGTTTGAATTATTGCAGGCATTAAAAGAGCACCCAGACACGCAAGACGTCCCGCTCATGGTGTGGTCGCAATTAGCCTCACAAGAAGATATCCGTCGTTGCTTTGCGCTTGGGGCCTGTGAATATTTTTTAAAAGGACAGCATCATCCTCAAGAAGTCGCACGTCACATTGCTCGCCGTTTTGAGGCAAAAGATGGGTTTACGTTGCCCGAATGGTTAGTGGTTATGGGTGGGTTGCTTTTGGCGGTATGGCTGGTTATTTGGCAGGTGAATCGCGTTCTCGACGTTCGTCGCGACGACGGTCAACTAGCAGCAGTTCGCTCCTATGTTTCGGCGATTCTTGCCGCGAAACAAGAGCGCGGAGTATTGACGAGCTGTGCGCAGTCAGAGGGGGTGCCGCATGCTTTGTATGCGTGTAGGCTTTGCAAAGAAGAGAGTTGTGAAACACCCCTCACGGTACCGTGGACCAGTGCGCCAGCCTACGAACGAACAAGTCTAGACCCCGAACACGTGTGCAGCCCCGCAAGCACGTATCCGTGTCATGTCTCCATTGAGAAAAATGGCACTCAACCCCTGTCTACGGACGCATTTAAGCTGCGCTTTTTTTTGGCTCGCGCGCGCAATGGTCTTGCCGGAGGCCGGACTCACACCATAAACGAGCAAGGAGTGATAGAATAAGACAAGGATGCTATACTTGGATCATATGTTCATGAGAAGGCAAAAACCTGGATTTACCATCCTAGAAATATTAATTGTCTTGGCCGTCTTTGGGTTGCTGGCAACCTTGGCCGTGCTTTCGCTCAATAGCGCCAGAGCTCGGGTGCGGGATGCGCAGCGTCTGTCTGATGTCAGTACGATTTCCGCCGGGTTAAGCCGCTACTGGCTGGAAAAAGCCACCTATCCTGCCAGCGCAGGGATAGATCTCGGGACGCCTGGAACAAATGCGGAGGTGTTATCGGCGGGTGGGTTTGAAAAGCGTCAAAGCGCTCAATCTCCTATCTACCTTGATCGATTACCAACGGGCCCAAATCTAAACGAATATTACCGCTACAAAGGCGGGGCTAATGGGTACTCCATTCGTTTTGTAACAGAAAGTGATACCGATCTCGGAAAGGCAAATGTTTTTTACGCGCATGCGAACGGAGTGATCGATGGAAAAGATGAAGAAAAGTAGACGAATCTCACATGGAGGCGCTTGAAGTTGGATGTATCGTGATACTGGGACTGATCTTCGGTTCGTTTTTGAACGTTCTGATTCTGCGTCTGCGAAAAAACATGACGCTTTTTGGTCGATCACAGTGTACCAACTGTCAAACCACCTTACCTGCAAAACACCTCGTGCCCGTGCTTTCATGGATTGCGCTGCGTGGGCGCTGCGCATTCTGTCGGCATCCGATCCATATTCAATACCCTCTGGTTGAATTAGCCTCAGCGATTCTTTTGCTGTTTGCCTATGTCCGGCATCCAGTATTCGCAGCCTCAGCGAATTGGCCTGTGTTTATAGTCGAAAGTTGCTTTCTCCTCTTCCTGCTTGCTCTGGTTGTTTTTGATCTTCGTTGGAAACTGTTGCCGATTGAGCCAATTGCGGCTGCGACCCTCGCCTTTGCTGTGTGGAATATCATGTCAGGAACGCTGCCTTGGACGTCGGTCATCGTGGGCGCGCTCGTGGGAGGCGGGTTCCTTGGGGTTCAGGTGCTCCTCAGCCGCGGCCGGGCAATGGGGGGAGGGGATCCGTGGCTTGGGATGCTATTGGGAGCAATGCTGGGATGGCCGCAGATAGGGATCGCTTTATATTTTACCTACATCGTTGGGGGAGGTTTGATGTTGATCCTCTTTTTACTAGGGATTGTGCGTAAGGGTTCTCGCATCCCCTTTGCGCCCCTGCTCGCACTGGGTACACTGGGTTCCATGCTCGCAGGAACCATGATGGAGGCGTGGGTAAGAGCCGTATTATGACGCAAGCGGAAGCCAAACACCGTATCGCGAAACTGACCAGCGAAATCGATCGCTATCGATACGAGGAGCATGTCCTCGACGCTCTTTCGATTTCTCCAGCCGCTCTCGATGCCCTGAAGCACGAGCTCTACACGCTAGAGCAAGCCTATCCTGAATATATTCGTCCGGATTCTCCCACCCAACGGGTTGCTGGCACGGTTGCGGCGGGATTTCAAAAAGTTCCTCATTTGGTGCCTATGTTGTCATTGGAGGATGCGTTCTCGCGTCAAGAAATGGATGAATGGTTGGTGCGCTTACAAAAACTTGTTCCACAAACAGAATTTGAATTTTTTACCGAAGTAAAAATGGACGGGTTAGCCGTCTCGCTCGTGTATCAAGACGGTGTGTTTGTGGAGGGGTCAACACGGGGCGATGGGCGAGTAGGGGAAGATGTCACAGAAAATCTCAAAACGATTGAGTCGATCCCCTTGCGTTTACGTCAACCATCAGAAAAAGAAATTGACGAGTTTCTCGCAACGGAAGTAGTTAAAGATCCTAAACACGTGAGGAGTTTTCTCCTGAATCCACGAGGTCGATTTGAAGTTCGGGGAGAAGTGTACATGTCAGAACGACAATTCAAGACAATGAACGAAGAGTTGGTAAAAACGGGACAGCCCGTCTTTGCTAACCCCCGAAATGCCTCAGCGGGCTCTATTCGTCAACTTGATTCGCGTATCGCGGCCGCCCGTAAACTTTCCTTCTTTGGCTACGGTGCTATCGGCGAGATGGGGTTAACCACTCACCATCAAGCGCATCGGCTCATAGAATTGCTTGGTATCCCTCAGAATCCGCGCAACCATTTATGTAAAACGCTTGCCGATGTCGAGCGATTTCATGCAGAAATTATCGAGCAACGAGAAAAGTTGGGGTATTGGACAGACGGAATCGTTGTGAACGTGGATAGTGATGAGGTATTTGAGCGGTTGGGAGTGGTTGGCAAAACCCCTCGTGGGGCCATTGCTTGGAAGTTCCCTGCTGAACAAGGAACAACCATTGTGCGAGACATTCAGGTATCCGTTGGCCGTACCGGTGCACTGACCCCGGTCGCAATCATGGATCCAGTTGCCTTGGCGGGCACGACGGTGACTCGTGCGTCTTTGCATAATCAGGATGAAATTGATCGTCTCGATCTGAGAATAGGGGACACGGTCATCGTTGAAAAAGCGGGGGATATCATTCCAAAAATTATCCAAGTCCTGCCCGCCTTACGCACCGGCAAAGAGACGGTTTTTCAAATGCCAAAACAGTGTCCGATCTGTGGCTCTCCCGTCGAACGACGAGAAGATGAGGTCGCCACCGTCTGTGTGAATCGTCAGTGCTTTGCGCAAGAGTTAGCGCGGCTCCTGCACTTCGTCGCGCGTGATGCGTTCGATATGCGAGGCCTTGGCGACAAAATCATGGAGCAGCTCATCCAAGAAGGGCTGGTTCATGAACCAGCCGATCTCTTCAAATTAACCGCTGGTGATCTTGAGGCGCTTGAACGCTTTGCGGAAGTATCGGCCAATAAGTTGGTTCAACAGATTCAGTCTCATCGCTCGATTGGGCTTGAGCGTTTTATTCTCGCTCTTGGTATTCGTCATGTGGGTGCGCAAACAGCGATCGATCTCGCGCACGCGTTTGGATCGATAGAGGCTCTTCGGTGTGCCACGGAAGAGCAATTATTCGCCGTCGATGGAATCGGAGAGGTGGTGGCTCGCTCCGTCCTCAACTTTTTTCAAGACCCTATTGAGCAAAACCGTTTGACCAACCTCCTTGCCGAGGTTCAGGTTGAGACGGTGATACCTAAAGCGGCTGGCCCCCTCACGGGAACAAGTTGGGTGTTTACAGGAACGCTGTCATCCATGTCTCGCGATCAAGCGAAAGAAAAGGTTCGAGCGCTGGGTGCGACGGTTTCCGAATCCGTTTCCAAAAAAACAAACGTTGTCGTTGTAGGGGAGGAGGCCGGATCAAAAGCAGATAAAGCAGAAAAATTGGGAGTAACGATCCTCGATGAGCAGGCATTTCTAAAAAAGATTGAGATGTTATAAGGCAGTACAATATCCGGTTGGATGTTGTATTTTTTTGCAGGATAGGCTGCTACATCTCTTCGCTATCTTCATCTAGTCTGGGAGGGGTTTCGGAAGGTATGGAGATAGGGATGTGCGATTCCAGATTGGCTACCCCAGCTCGTGGAGGGGGAGGGGGTAAAAATCCTTTACGGGGAGCGTTCTCTGGCCTAGGCATTGAGCCGCTGGGTTGGAAGGCGGAAGGAGGGAGTTGGCTTGGTCGAATTTCCTTGGGAACGTTAGGGCTACCCAAGTGCGCCAAAGAAAGGAGTTCTTGATTTTCATCGACAACGACACCGATTTGGTCGGTTTTCTCGGGGACGACTTCGCGCGCTTGCTCTACGAGTTCAGCTTTAATGCCTGCCATAGCAGCCTGTTCCAGTCGTGTCATTTCGCTTTCACGCATGCGGCGCGGTGGGGGTGCTCGTCGAGTTGCTCCAGGGTCTTCTTGGATAGGAGGGTGTTCAGACATACTAAAAAGAAAGATACCAATATGTTTAGTGATTGTCGACAGATTTTGACCCCATAGCCTCTCCCAGGTACCCTACGCTCATATGGAGTTGACTTATCAAGAAATAGACCGATTGGCTGTCTTAACGCGCCTAGCGTTAACGGATGATGAGAAAGAGCGTTTGTGCACAGAGCTCGGTTCAATTTTGGGCTATGTTGAGCGTCTCGCGAAGGTCGATACGCAAGGTATTCCGGAGGCAGAAGGAACGCGCGAGGTATTTACGGGTCGGCCTGACGCCCTCGCTTCCGCTGGCCCAGAGTGTCGAGAGATCATTGTAAAAAACTTTCCTGATAGTCTCGCGGGAGCATTGCGTGTACCCGCGGTCTTTGAAAAACCAAAAAAATAATATGACGCCCCTCAATCAAACGATTATTTCCGCTGCGGAGGCACTCACAAACAAAACCTTGTCGGCAGAAGAATTAACGCGCGCCTATCTTGTTCAGGCGCGTGGCTTAAACGTGGCGCTGAATGCGTATCTCACAATCGACGAGGAGGGAGCGTTGGCTGCTGCTCGCGCGTCTGATGTTCGTCGCGCTTCCGGTAAGAGTTTAGGCTCCCTCGACGGTATCCCGCTCGCGATTAAAGATAATATTTTAATACAAGGTGTCCGAGCAACAGGAGGATCAAAGATTCTCGACAACTATATCGCTCCCTACGATGCGACCGTCATTCAGCGTTTGAAGGCGGCGGGAGCGGTGTTTCTGGGAAAAACGAATCTTGATGAGTTCGCCATGGGTTCCTCAACAGAGCATTCGGCCTATGGTCCAACCAAACATCCTGGCGATGTTGAGCGTGTACCGGGTGGATCATCAGGTGGTTCTGCGGCAGTGGTTGCGGGTGATATGTGTGTCGCTGCGCTTGGTTCTGACACGGGCGGATCAATTCGTCAGCCTGCGGCATTTTGTGGCATTGTCGGACACAAGCCTACCTACGGGAGCGTGTCCCGCTATGGAGTAATGGCGATGGCTTCTTCTCTTGATCAGGTCGGTCCCATGACCAAAACCGTTGAAGACGCCGCTTGTTTATTTGATGTCCTCCGAAGTCAGGACTCACAAGATCAAACCACCGTCACAACCCCACCGGTCTCTTTAGAAAAACGGAAAGATTTAAAAGGGGTACGTGTCGGTCTTCCGCGCCAAGCCTGGGGACAGGGGATTACGGATGGCGTTCGGGTGCATACAGAGCGGGCCGTCGAAACACTCCTGGGCTTGGGAGCCGAGGTCAAAGAAGTAGATCTTCCCTATGCGGACGAAGCATTGGCTGTCTATTATATTATTATGCCTTGTGAGGTATCGGCCAATCTCTCTCGCTTCGACGGAATGAGGTACGGCCACCGTCTCGAGGGAGCGAACCTGCTTGAGGTCTATACGCAATCACGCAGTCAGGGCCTTGGAGCAGAAGCGCGTCGTCGTATTTTATTGGGGGCATACGCGTTATCCAAGGGGTATTACGACGCATACTATCGCCAAGCTCGTAAAGTACAGACCTTGATTCGCCGTGCATACACGGCAGCCTTTGCGGATGTCGATGTGCTCGTCACCCCTACCACCCCATCAACGGCGTTTAAAATCGGCGAAAAGCTGTCTGACCCACTAGCGATGTATTTGGAGGATGTCTTTACGGTCGGAGTAAATGTCGCCGGACTCCCGGCGGTCTCGGTTCCATGCGGTCTTCACGAAGGCTTGCCCGTGGGAATCCAGTTTATCGGTAACCACTTCGCGGACAGCCAGCTTCTGTCCATTGCCTACGCCTTCGAACAGCAAACAAACTAGCCTTGCGCTATGTTGCAAATCATCCTCGAACCTTCTGCGCCTAAGATCGAAGAACCCATCTCCACTACCAACCCCGAGGCAGGGACGGTGATCGGATTATTTATTGGTGGGGTGGTTTTGATAACACTCTTAGGAATCGCTGTCTACCGTATGGCGCGGGTCCTTCGCCGACCTGAGTTGCACGGTACATCCCGTGAGCAAATTCTGAAGCGATGGGAACAAATCGAGCAGACAGCGACGCAAGGAGTCATGGGATCAAAGCTAGCGATCATCGAGGCCGACAAGCTCCTTGATCAAGTGCTTCGTTCCATGGCGATGCCCGGAGAAACATTGGGCGAACGTCTCAAGTCCACCGCGTATCGTTATCCGAACATCCGTAATGTCTGGGGAGCGCATCGTTTGCGTAATCAACTGGTCCACGACACTTCCTTTGAAATGGGCACGCGTCAAGCAAGGCATGCGTTGGATGATTTTAAGGCAGCTCTCCGGGTTCTCAATGTACTGTGATCGCATGCTCCCCTTTATTTCTTCTCAAACATACACCTTATTTGGCCTCACGTTTCAAACGTGGGGAACGTTTGTCGCGCTCGGCTTCTTGCTGGGAACCGGGGTCGCGTATCGGCGAGCCAAAGAAAAACATCTTGATCCAAATCATGTTCTAGAATTAGCCTTTTGGATTTTTCTTGCTAGTTTCATCGGCTCTCGTGTATTCCATGTCTTGGTCTACGAGCCGCAGTATTATACGAATCATCCGTGGGAAGCGCTTGACCCACGTAAGCCGGGTTTTGCTATTTTTGGAGGGTTCATCGGAGCGGCTATTGCGTTCTTTACGTATGGATATCGACACGCTCTCCGCTGGATTGAATACGCAGACGTGCTGATTTGGGGGTTGCCCTGGGGCTGCGGAGTCGGGCGGATTGGTTGTTTTTTGATTCATGATCATCCGGGTACACTGACGCACTTTGTGCTCGGGGTAAAATACCCCGACGGCTCTACTCGTCACGATCTCGGTCTCTACCTCTCTCTTCTTGGCTTTGTCACCGGGGGGCTATTTCTCTATCTGAATCGTAAGCCTCGTCAGCCAGGATTTTGGTTTGGAACGTACATGATTATTGAAGCTATGAGTCGATTTAGTCTGGATTTTTTTCGTGTGGTTGATGCTCGGTATTTAGGTTTAACGCCAACTCAATACCTTTCTCTGCCGCTTTTGCTGGCGGGAGTATGGCTTGTGAAGCGACAAAGGGGAGCGTAATCCTCTCTTTTCTTGCCTCATGCTATACTCTCCCCATTCTTCTATGTTCGATGTCCTTATTGTTGGAGGTGGCCCAGCGGCCTTGGCGGGAGCCGTCTATCTTGCGCGTCAAAAACACTCGTTCGCATTGATCGCGCCTACCATTGGCGGACAGGTGAGCTGGTCGTCGGATGTTGAAAACTACCTTGGATTCCATCTATTAGATGGGGTAGAGCTTGTGAAGCGATTCAGAGCTCATTTGGAAGATTACCAACAAGCGTTTGTCTTGAAAGAAGGGGAGACAGTCACTACCCTAGAAAAAACCGACACAGGCTTCCGAGCCACGACCGCAACAGGGCAAACATACGATGGAAAAACAGTTCTGCTCGCGACGGGTTCCGAGCATCGGGCCTTAAATGTTCCGGGTGAAAAAAAGCTCTATGGTCGCGGCGTCACCTACTGCGCTACCTGCGATGCTCCTTTGTTTCGTAATCGCGTCGTCTTTGTTATTGGAGGAGGAAATTCCGCAATGGACGCTGCGCTTCTCTTAGAAAAATACGCAGATCGTGTGACGGTGGTTACCGTAAACGCTAGCTTAAAGGGAGACGAAATCATGCAGAAAAAAATTAATGCTTCTTCCAAGATTCGCATCAAGCCCCTGACAAAAGTCATCGAAATTATCGGGGAAAAGAACGTGACGGGGATTAAATTGCAGACGATGGATGGAGCCGAGAGTATCGAGGTCGCAGACGGGGTATGTATTGAGATAGGGCTTGTTCCAGCTTCTCAAATGGTGGATTTTGTGGCAAAAGATAAACGAGGCCAAATCATCGTCAGCAAAACCAATGCTACGAATGTAGAAGGTATTTGGGCAGCGGGGGATGTCACCGATGTCACGCAAAAACAAATTGCGGTGGCCGTGGGGGAGGGGGCAAAGGCGGCTTTATCCATTATTCAGTATTTTCAAACACAAACCCTATAAAACCTATGGCTGAAGCAAAAAACACCTCCTTGATCGCGGGAATCGTCGCGGTCACCGTTCTGTTATTCGTTGGATTAGCGTGGTTGGTTGCACGAGCGCCGGCTGACCCTTCGGTAAAGAATGCGGGTCAACCGGAAAACGTTTCCTTCAATGACGCGAACAGTCCTTCGATTGGGGCGGCGGATGCCAAGGTGGTTGTTCGTCTGTATAGTGATTTTCAGTGTCCTGCGTGCCGCTACGCCGAACCGGCCATCAAAGCCGCTATAGACGCGTACAAGGATCGGGTACGTTTTATCTGGAAAGATTTTCCGCTCGAAACGATTCATGCGAACGCACGTATCGCGGCAGAGGCGGGTCGATGTGCGGTCGATCAAGGGAAATTTTGGGAGTATCACGATCAGCTTTTTGCCAAGCAATCGGAATGGAGCGGGTTAGCCAATCCATTCGCAAAGCTCGTAGAAGAAGCGACGGTCGTGGGTATGAATTCGGCCCCTTTTTCTGCCTGTTTGCAGGCTCGTTCGCACGATGATCTCGTTAAACGTGATGTGAGCGAGGGATTCGCGAACGATGTTGACCGCACCCCTACCGTCTTCATTAATGATCGTCGCTATTTTGCAATGAGTAGTGCTGAATGGAAAAAAAATCTTGATGCGGCTCTGCTGGCCGTGTCCTCAACGCGGCCTTAGGCTTGACGAGAGTCTTGAGTTACCCATCCTCTGTGCGTAAAATACGTGCACCAATTTAATTCGCTCTTCAGTTTGTTTTTCAATCTTCTATGGAGAATCAGTCCTTTTGGGCAGGTAGTCCCAAATCCATGTTTTGTATGGGGTTGTTCCTCGGTGTTGCCGTAACCACCACCATTGCTCTTGCCAGCGTGCTCGGCATGGCTTGGAGTGGTAAGTTGGGGATGGGGAATGGACAAGGCGCCGTTGTTGCTCAAGCTCCTAGCGCTCCTCTGCCTTCTGCCGACCCTAACGCAGCTCCACCGGCCTTGCCAAGCAAGCCTGTGAAAGAAGTGGGAGCGGAAGATCACGTACGTGGGAACAAGAACGCAAAAGTTACCTTGATTGAATACTCCGATTACGAATGTCCATTCTGTAAACGCCACGAGCCAAGCATGGTGCAGGCGCTCAAGGATTTTCCAAACGATGTTCGCGTTGTCTATCGTCACTATCCGCTCACCTCTATCCATCAACATGCGCAAAAATCAGCTGAAGCAGCTGAATGTGCAGCAAAATTGGGTGGAAACGATGCCTTCTGGAAGCTGCATGATAAATTGTTCGAGGTCTCTCCTGCGTTAGATGCAGCAGGTCTTGTGAACGCGGCCAAGGCGGTCGGGCTCAACGAAGCAAACTTTAAGAAATGTCTTGACTCCGGAGAAATGGCTGGTCGTGTTGATAGCGACGTTGCCTCAGGAAACGATTCCGGCGTAGAAGGAACCCCTGCCACCTTTATCAACGGTCAATTGGTCAGCGGTGCCGTTCCTTACGCCACCCTAAAGAGCCAGATCCAAGCAGCTTTGGCAAAGAAATAGTTGCGGAAGATGCTAAAAAGAACGCGCTATAGGCGCGTTCTTTTGTTGCAGACGGCTCTGCTTGGGGTTAAGCTGAAAATAATGTATGAAGTCACCCTCTCTCCTGGTCCAAAAGCTTCAACAAAAAGGTTGGCGTATCACGCCTGCCAGACGGGCGTTGGCGGAAATTCTGTCGGCCCAACAGCAGCCGCTCAGCGTGGGGGATATTCTCCTGATGATGGCGTCTCGCCGCCTCGCGCCCAATAAAACAACTATTTATCGAGAGATTGAACGACTCAAAGAAGAAGGAGTGATCCGCGAGGTTTTGATTGATGGTAAATCGCAATATGTTGAACTTATCGATGAGAACGATCATCACCATCACCTAATTTGTCATCACTGCAAACGCTTGGAGGACTTTGAGGCCCCCAGCGAGGTTGAGAAAAAGATCGATGAGCTGATCGCATTGGTGCAAAAGCAAACACATTTTGGCACCATCAGCCATTCGGTAGATTTTTTTGGCGTGTGCCTTGCGTGCAGGGGGAAGAAGGCCTAACACCATCTACATGGTGGGAGCCGAGCGTCTCTTTACGTATGCTTCATAGGAAAGTTTAACCGCTTCCGTCGAGAAGAAGTACATAAAAACTACCGTTAAGATGAGGAGGAGATGCGGAATAGAAGGTGCTCGAAAGGCGAATACACGCGCGCCAAGGTCGGTGTACGGTAAGATGAGCGTCGCGCACGCAGCCACACTCGTAAGGAGTGTTAGTGTCCAGGCCGGACGGCGAGCGCGCCAAAAAGGGAGTTTTGTGCGAATAGAATAGATAAAAATCAATTCCGTTAAGATGCTCCCAATGAACCAATTTGTTTGTAAAATTTCAGGAGAGGATCGATAGAAGAGGCCGAAAAACACAAAATCAAACACCGTGCTTGTAAGACCTAGAAGCGTAGAAAAGATAATGATTTCACGGACATGATACGAACGCGGTCGGCGGAGCTCTTGAGTATCCACGGTATCCGTGGCAATCGCGATCATCGGAAAGTCTGATAACAGGTTCAGTAGCAGAATCTGCAAGGGAAGCATGGGGAGCGTCGGAATCAAAAACGAAGAGATGGCCACCGCATAAAAGTTCCCAAAATTAGAAGCGAGTGTAGCTTTAATGTACTTAAGTGTATTGGTAAAGACTTCGCGTCCTTCACGAATACCACCAATAATGACCCCCAAACTTTGTTCAAGGAGAATGACATCCGCCGCCTCTCGTGCCACGTCAGATGCGCCTTGCACGACGATACCAACATTCGCGGCTTTCAAAGCCGGAGCATCGTTGATCCCTTCTCCCAAAAATCCAACCTCAAATTGTTTTTCCAGAGCTTGAATAATGGCGTGCTTTTGGTCGGGAGAAACGCGTGCAAAGACGTTGTTCACGCGCACCGCCTCTTGTTGATCTTCAGGGGAGAGGGCGGAAAAGATCGCGCCTGTCATAGCGTTCTCATTCTGGGTCATGAGACCGATGGTGCGCGCCACTGCCCCCGCCACTTCCACGCTGTCACCCGTTAAGATTTTTACGCGCACCCCGAGCAATTGAGCGTCTTTGACGGCCTGCAATGTGCTGGCTTTAATGGGGTCCTCAAAAGAAACGAGCCCTTGAAAAGTGAACCCTTGTTCCTCCTGGGAAGGAGTGTACGAGCGAGCGTCACCCATCGCTTTCGTGGCAATGGCAAGGACTCGACAGCCGGCACGCCCTTGTTCGTCGGCCCAAGCCAGCGCGTCCGTTACGTCTTTTTTATTCGCAAGGCAGCTGGCAAGGATGGTTTCCGGTGCTCCACGTTGAATAAGGACGGAGCCGGTCCCTTCTTGAATGAGCACGCTATTACGTCGACGCGTAGGATCAAACGGAAGTTCCGCCAAGCGCGTCACGGTTTTTGTGTGTTCGCGATCGGTGGTATCCAGTGCTTTCCAGAGAGCAATATCAAAGCTATTATTCGCTTGCTGTTTTGTGTCTCCCAAACAAGCCGAAGGAAGCGCTGCATACCAAAGAACATGGTCTTGTTGGAGGGGGTAGACGCTACTGACGCGTAATCGATTCTCGGTAATTGTACCCGTTTTATCGGTGCACAAAACCTCCAAGCTTCCCAAGTCTTCCAGTGCGGAGAGTCGCTTGACCACCACGCTTCGTTTGGCGAGTTGGAGAGCACCTTTGGAAAGAGAGATCGTTGTGACGACCGGTAACGCTTCAGGAATGACGCTCACAGCCAGCGCGATGGAAAATAAAAGCAACTCAAGCGGATGGGCGCCGCGTCCCGGCAAAAGCAGATGCGCCCCAAACATGAGCACCAAGGTAATCACAACTAAACGAAGAATAAAGGCGCTAAATCGACTCAGGCCTTTCTCGAAGCTGCTTTGATGGACCGTCTCTCCCGTCAGACGTGAAATGGACCCAAGCGCCGTTTCGTGAGCGGTCGCAATCACAACCGCCGTCCCTCGCCCACTCGCAATGGTTGTACCGGAAAAAACAATATTCGCGGCTTCATAGGGTTGAGCGGTTTCGTGAGCCAGTGCCTCGACTGTTTTGATGGCTTGAATCGATTCACCGGTTAAAACGCTTTCATCGACTGTTAACGATTGTATGTCGATCAAACGAGCATCGGCCGGTACCACATCACCGGCTTCTAGGAGAATCACGTCTCCTTTTACTAATTCCCGGCTGGGAACGGACAAGGTATACCCATCTCGTTTGACGCGAGCGGTGGCTACCACGAATTGTTTTAACGCTTCCAAGGCTTTAGCGGAATGATATTCTTGAGAAAAGGCGAGAGCAGTATTAATCAAGACAAATAATAAAATAAAACACCCTTCGATGGTGTTATGGAGGGCAAAAGAGACAACGGCAGCACCGCCTAAGAGATAAATAAACGGTGAGCGTAATTGACGCAGGAAAAGCTGCCACGGTCCAGAGGTTTTGGAAGGAAGTTCGTTCACGCCATCGCGCGCCAAGCGCGTCTGAGCCTCTCCCAGGGATAGGCCTATGGAACGACTGTCGACGGTCTGCAAAGCAACCTGAGGGGAAATAGAGGTAAACGAAGCAAATGACATACGTGCACATAATACCAGACTTGCTCTTTTCTCGTGACTGCGTTACGTTCAAATCTTCCCTATGACTCAGCCACTTTCTCCTCTCGCACAACAAGCGATCGATCTGCATCGTCGGTTACAAGGCAAGATTCGCATCGAGGCCACGACTCCAATTGAAACTCTCCAAGACCTCACCCAAATCTATACGCCGGGTGTTGGGGCGGTTTCACAATGCATTGCCGACAATCCCGCTGAAGCGGATGCTCTCACGTGGCGTAAAAACACGGTTGCGATTATTTCTGACGGATCCGCCGTTCTGGGTTTGGGAAATATTGGCCCTGCAGCGGCGTTGCCTGTGATGGAAGGAAAATCGGCGATCTTCAAGCACTTTGCGGATATTAACGCGGTGCCGCTGGTCCTCAATACACAAGACGTGGAAGAATTGATCACGACGATCAGTGCCCTGGAACCAAGTTTTGGAGCAATTCAATTGGAAGATATCGCCGCGCCGCGGTGCTTTGAAATCGAAGCGCGTTTACAAGAGCGTCTCAAAATTCCTGTCATGCATGACGATCAACACGGAACGGCGATCGTGATCTTGGCGGGGTTGCTCAACGCCCTAAAGGTTGTCGGCAAAAAAATGGAAGATGTGCGCGTTGTATTAAACGGTGCGGGTGCTGCTGGTGTTGCAACCGCTAAGTTATTGAAGGTGGCGGGGGTTCGTTCCTTTGTCGCGGTTGATCGAACCGGCGCCATCTATCCCGGACGTGAAGGATTGAATCAAGAAAAACAGTGGTTGGCGGACATGTCGACTCAGGTAAGCGCGGGTCAAACCTTGGCAGACGTAGTTAAGGGGGCAGATGTCTTAATCGGTGTGAGTGCCGCTGGTGCGTTCTCTAAAGAGCTCGTACAAACGATGGCTCCAAACTCCATCATTTTTGCGATTGCGAATCCGGTGCCTGAGATTCTTCCCGAGGTCGCGCGCGAAGCGGGAGTAGCGGTCCTCGCGACCGGACGCAGCGATTTTGCTAACCAAGTGAATAACGCGCTCTGTTATCCAGGATTATTTCGCGGGATGCTTGATCACGGAGTCATCAAGGTTACAGATGAAATCAAGGTACGGGCTGCTCACGCGATTGCGAACTTCATCAAAACACCTACCGCGGAGAAAATCATTCCGACGATTTTTGAACAGGGCTTGCATGAAGCAGTGGCAAAGAGTGTAGAATAAGCTATGGCCACCTCCTTTCAACTCACCTCTCCCTATAAGCCCTCGGGTGATCAACCCGCGGCGATTGAGGCGTTGGTCAAAGGATTGAAGGCGGGCGATCGGTTTCAGACGTTGTTAGGCGCGACCGGTACAGGAAAGACCTTCACGGTGGCGAATGTGATTCAAGCCGTGCAAAGACCAACCCTCGTGATCGCGCATAATAAAACGCTTGCCGCTCAGTTATGTAACGAATTCCGTCATTTTTTTCCTCAGAATGCCGTTGAGTATTTTGTTTCGTATTACGATTATTATCAACCGGAGGCCTACATTGCACGCACGGATACCTACATAGAAAAAGAGGCCATGATCAATCAAGAGATTGATCGGTTACGTCACGCGGCTACTCAGGCATTGTTAACGCGCAAAGATGTCATCATTGTTGCCTCTGTCTCATGTATTTACGGGTTGGGAGCTCCGGAGGCCTATCTCCAAACCGTTTTACATCTTGAGCGTGGCCAACGTATCGATCGTGAAGGAGTGATTCGTCATCTCGTGGATACCCAATTTACACGCACCCCGGCAGACCTGATCCGAGGCAGTTTTCGGGCCCGAGGAGAGGTAATAGAAATCATGCCGGCACATGAAGAAAAGGTGTATCGTTTAGAGTTTCCTAATGGGGTACTAGATCGGATCACAGCTTCCGATCCGGTTTCAAAAGCTCCGTTGCGTGAGCAAGAAGATCTTTGGATTTTTCCTGCCAAGCATTTTGTGACCCTGGGTCCTGAACGCGAACGGGCCATAAAACTCATTCGTACGGAACTCAAAGAGCGCTTAGAGTATTTTGAAAAAAACGGCAAGCTCCTTGAGGCAGAACGTCTCGATCGTCGAACCAAGTACGATCTGGAGATGATGGAAAATCTTGGGTATTGTAATGGGATTGAAAACTATTCACAGCCATTATCAGGTCGGCCGCGTGGCGCTGCTCCAGACACGTTGTTTGCCTACTTTCCAAAAGACTTTCTTCTCGTTGTCGACGAGTCACACGTCACCGTGCCGCAATTAGGGGGGATGTATGAAGGGGACCGTTCACGTAAACAGACGCTCATCGAGCATGGTTTTCGTCTTCCTTCCGCGGCCGATAATCGTCCACTCCAGTTTTCCGAGTTGGAAGCAAAAATCCAGCAGGCCATTTTTGTCTCGGCAACTCCAGGGAAATTTGAGTATGAGCGCTCGGCTCAAATCGTCGATCAAGTCATTCGTCCCACGGGTCTCGTGGATCCTCGGGTGATTATTTTGCCAGTCACGCCCGGTAAAAACCCAATGGCAACAGAATTCTCTCCTTATCTTAAGCAAGACGATTCCGCGGAGCCGATCTATGTCCCTGATCCATACCCCGGACAAATCGCGGATCTCTTAGAGCGTGTGAAGCCGGTGATCGAGCGAGGAGAGCGGGTGCTGGCTACAACCCTCACCAAAAAAATGGCGGAAGATTTAACCGAGTTCATGAAAGAACGCGGTTATAAAGTCCGCTACCTGCATAGCGATATTGATACCGTTGAGCGGTTAGAAATTCTGTCGGATTTTCGCAAGGGAGCCTATGATACAGTGGTTGGGGTAAACTTGTTGCGTGAAGGGTTGGATATTCCGGAAGTATCGCTGGTGGCGATCTTGGATGCCGATAAAGAAGGATTCTTGCGTTCTGATACCTCTCTTATTCAAACAATTGGTCGTGCCGCCCGTAATGTGTTAGGCCAAGTTGTGTTGTACGCCGATCAAATCACGGGTTCCATGCAGCGTGCCATCGCCGAAACAGAACGCCGCCGGGAAAAGCAGCTGGCCTATAATAAAATACACGGCATCACCCCCAAGACGATTATTAAGGAGCAAGAGGATCTACGCGCCATGCTGGGATTGGATATCAAGGATAAAGATGTTAAAGAGATCTTAAAGTTAGAGTTAACAGCGGAAACGCACAATCTTAACGAAGTAAAAAAACAGAAGGAAAAAGAAATGAAAGAAGCCGCACTGAATCTGGAATTTGAGTTAGCCGCCATTTTACGTGATGAGGTGACGGTCATTACTAAAGAACTCAAAAAACGCCAAAAAGCTTCTCCGCTCCCAGGCGATGAGCCGGGCGTTCATCGTGACGCTCCTCGTCCCAAGCGCCCGGTTCGCCACGGTCGGACACGATAGGCGCTTTCTGCAACCTCTGTTACTATGAAGAGTATGCAGCGCCTGCCTCTTATTGCGTGTGGGATGGCGATCATCGCCTGTATAGGAGTGATTGGAGTATTTGGGTTTCAATCAAGACGGATAGAGGAGCTACACCGTGAACAAGCTGATTTAATGCGTCGTGTCAGTACAACAGAATCTGTATACGACGTTCAAGATTGCGGTATACCCATTTTAGCAAATAATCAAGGAGTTAAAGGCTGTGATCTCGGGCAGGGATCTCAGTTGTTTCTTGGAGAAGAGGATGCTGACGGTGAGGTACGCAGTCTTATTATGATTGATGCGAGTGGAACGCGCATGGAGATTGGCAGACTACCAAAAGAGGCAACGTATATTCGTATCTTGGAAGATTATGGGCCGGGCCAAGGGTTTTTGTCTGACAAATCAACGGGCAGCGTAGAAGTGTATGCAGCGCGTCCAAGTATGAAGCGTGATGAATCAGATGAGCGTTTGCCGATCATGATTAAACACGTGCCTCTTCCCTAAATAAAGATCACCACAGCTCCCTATGGTGTATGCGGATGAAGGTGTATAAAAAGCAGAAGCCCGCGCGACGAGGCGGCGGGGAAAAAAGAGGTTAGCGCGTTCCATTCGCGCGTTGTTCGATCCACTGAAGAGCGGTTCTCAGATATCGGTCCGAAGACAGATGACTGAGTTTCTGATTGGACAGAAGCTGAAAGCGGATGGTGGCGACGAGCGTACTATGACGCCCGCTATGAGTTGGAAACCGCCAGGTTCGTTGCACCGAAAGCGCTCGGCGAAGCATGCTCCGGACACGTTCCTCGAGCTTGCAGATGACCGTCGCTGGTTGGCGACGAAAAGGAAACAGGCCCTGTACGAAGGTATCAGGCCTCGGCTCCTCGTCTCTAAGCGCCCCATCTTCGTAGGCCGCATCGAGAACGACGGTAAGGACCCTCAAGGCATGCAGGAGTTTACGAATCTCCTTACGGGTACCAGTATCCATGGCTACCTCCCTGGTGCGTGACCTGCTCAACCCTTGCGTCTTTGTATCCGTATGTCAAGCTACCCCTATGTCTCCCGCTGAAGATATTAAAACCCGCCTTGATGTCGTCGATGTTCTGGGCGACTATCTTCCGCTTAAGCCGGCCGGATCCGGCGCCTTTAAGGCGCTCTGTCCATTTCACGCGGAAAACACCCCATCTTTCCACATTTCCCGGCCTCGGCAGTCCTGGCATTGTTTTGGCTGTGATACAGGGGGTGATATCTTTTCCTTCATCATGAAAATGGAGGGGATGGAGTTTCCTGAAGCTCTTGAGTTGTTAGCGCAAAAGGCCGGGGTTACCCTCCCAACATTTGACGCACAAAAAAGCAGCTTACGAAAACGCCTGCATGAAGTAAATGATCTCGCGGCGCGGTTTTTTCGCGCCACGCTCCTCACGCTCCCGGCCGCGCAGTCGGCACGAGACTATGTCATCAAGCGCGGTCTTGATGATCTCACCACAGATCTCTTTAAGATCGGCTATGCACCTGATGGTTGGTCGAGCCTTACGGATGCGCTCAAGGCCAGAGGTGTGACCGAAGACGAGCTATTGCAAGCCGGTCTCGTTGCACGTCGTGATAAAGGGAGTGGTGTGTATGATCGGTTTCGTGATCGAATCATGTTTACGATCACGGATGTGCACGGCAATATCGTTGGATTTACCGGCCGTATTTTGAGCGACGATAAAACACAGGCTAAGTACGTCAACACACCAGAAACCCTCATCTACAAAAAATCCTCCATTTTATACGGACTGGATAAAGCAAAAGGGGAGATCCGACGCCAAGACTTGGCGGTCATCGTTGAAGGAAATATGGATGTGGTGAGTTCCCACCAGTTTGGAGTTGCGAATGTTGTGGCTGCCAGCGGCACAGCCCTCACGGGAGAGCAGCTTGCCCTTATCAAGCGGTTTACTAATCAGCTCGCCATTGCTTTTGATCAAGACGCGGCCGGAAAAGCCGCCACCCTACGCGGACTCGATCTCGCTCGCGCTCAGGATTTTTCCATCAACATCATCACCCTACCCCCTGAGGCAGGCAAAGATCCGGACGAGGCCGTGCGTAAAGATCCGGAGCTTTGGCGTACGGCTATCAAGCAGTCCATCAGTATCATGGAGTGGGTATACCGTCAGGCCTTCAAAAACAGATCCTGGCAAAATCCGGAAGAGAAAAAACAGATCGCGCAAGAAGTTTTGCCTGAAATTCGTCAGATTGTGGACCCTGTGGAGCGTGATCATTGGCTAAAGCGATTAGCAAAAGACTTAGCGGTAGGGGAGGAAGCATTACGAGAATCCTTAAAAAGAACGCCTCAAAAACCTACCCCCAAGCCCTTGTCCCATACGCCACAGGCGCAGCCGCAGAAGGCGGTCCCGGCACAAAAACCGACCACCCAAGAGCAAATAGAGCGACGATTGCTGGCGCTAAGCTTGTTTAGACCGTTTTTATGGTCTGAATTGGCAGCGAAGGGGTCCGCCACCCTCTTCCAGGATCAAGCGGTAAAGACTCTTTACGAAACGTGTGGTGTAGCGTATGCTAGCGCCAATCTCTTACAAGTATCCGCTCAGGCGGATCGAATCTTGCCGCCTCCGTCGAACCTGACGCCGGAACAAGCGAGCCTTTATGATGGATTGGCCTTCCTGGCCGAACGTGAATTTCAGGACATGTCCCGTGCCCAATGGGCGGGAGAACAGAAGAGCCTCATCGAGCATCTATTCGCGCTTACCAAAGCGCGTACACGCAAAGATCTCGAAGCGGCCATGCGCGATGCCGAGCGTGTTGGTGACGCAACGTTGATTGCTGAACTGGCGCGTACATTCAACGAAATAAATTAAGTATCCTTCGTTATCGGTTTCATCCACTATTTTCCTATGCCCGTGAAGACACCTTCTGTGAAGAAAAAAAATTTCGCCCCAGCAAAAACGACACGTAAACCAGACGCAGCGCTCCCAAAAAAAACGGCCAAAAAACCCCTACCTAAAAAACCCGAGCTCCGCACGGGTCCGGTTCGGCTTGGTCCTTATATCAAGGGCAAGCCGCCCTCAACGGAAGCGTTGGAAAAATTGTTTGAAAAAGCACGCGGTCGAGGCTTTATTACTGAGAATGAAATTCTCTACGTTTTCACCGAGGTAGAAGACTATTTGGATACCTACGAAGCCTTTGTTGATCGCCTTGATGCGGCCGGTATCAGCATGGTTGAGCAAAAAGAGGGGATTCTTGGACGCGGAAAAGAACGCCAAGAGATTCTTCATACGTTGCATAGCTCAGAAGAGGGGAAGCGCGGCAAGGTTGATCCGCTTGAGCTCACGGCTGAATCCATTCAGATTTACTTGCGAGAAATTGGAAAAATTCCTCTTTTGACCGCCGACGAAGAAATCAGTTTGGCAAAGAGAAAAGAAAAAGGCGAAAAAGAAGCAGAGCGCATGCTCATCGAGGCGAACTTGCGTTTGGTGGTCTCTATTGCGAAAAAATTTCAAGGAAAGTCCCTGTCGCTTCTCGATTTGATCCAAGAAGGAAATATTGGATTATTTCGTGCCGTAAAAAAGTTCGAATATCGCAAAGGGTTTAAATTCTCGACCTACGCCACCTGGTGGATTCGCCAGGCGATCACACGCGCGCTTGCAGACCAATCACGTACGATCCGTATTCCGGTTCACATGGTGGAAAC
>CAZLRU010000009.1:0-9692 GCA_964562155.1 uncultured Gammaproteobacteria bacterium | reverse complement strand
GCGCGCTTGCAGACCAATCACGTACGATCCGTATTCCGGTTCACATGGTGGAAACTATTAACAAGTTCCAGCAGGTTGAGCGTGAATTGATCCAAGAATTAGGCCGTGAACCATTGCCGGAAGAAATTGCCGCTGAAATGAACCAAGAAGTCGATAAGGTGCGTCATATTATCAAGATCTCGCAGGATACGGTCTCACTTGAAACATCCGTGGGTGACGATGACGATGATTCAACGCTCGAAGACTTTATTGAGGATGTAAAAAATGTCACGCCTGATCGTTCTGCTGCTCTTCAATTACTGCGTGATTATGTACGTGACATCATCAAAGATCTCAATCCACGCGAACAAAAAATTCTTGAGATGCGCTTTGGTCTCACCGATGGGGTAGGACATACGCTTGAAGAAGTCGGAAAAGAATTCGATGTGACGCGTGAACGTATTCGTCAGATTGAAGCCAAGGCCTTAGAGAAGATTCAACAACATCCTCTTATCAAACGCCTGGCGGACTACTAGTTACGCCCTCTTTCCAAGGGGATAGCTCGACACAAGGGGACAGGGAGACAGAAGGAAATCGCATATGTCTCGATGGAAGAAGAGAATGGTTATCTTAGGAGCGCTCACCATAGCGCTCCTTTTGGGATATATCGCCTATGCCATCGAGCCGCTTCGACGACCCGTGACCCCCGTAGGCTCAACCAAGATTCTTGATCGAGAAGGAACCGTCTTATACGAAGTCACGAGCGACCAAGGGGAAAGACGAACACTCGTAACACTCGATACGATTCCACAAGTCTTTAAAAACGCGCTGATCGCCTCGGAAGACGCGCGCTTCTATGATCATCATGGAGTGGATGTGGCCGCCACTCTTCGCGCGCTCAAAGATCTGATCTTGGAAGGAAGGGTGATAAGTGGTGCTAGTACGCTTGAGCAACAAGTGGTGAAAAATCTCTATTTTCCCAACCAGCCACGCTCTATCTTGCACAAGGTGCGAGAGATGATCGCGAGCGTGTACTGGTCATATACGCATACCAAAGAACAGACATTGGAGACCTATAGCAATGTAGTATTTTTTGGAAGTCGTAGCTCGGGCCTTGAGGCGGCTGCCCAGGGCTATTTTCATAAATCCGTGCACGATCTTACCTTGGCGGAAAGCGCGCTCCTGGTGGGTGTCATCCCTGCTCCTTCAGAGAGCGATCCGTATCATCATTGGAAAGTGGCTCGTCTGGGGCAGCAGAAAGTGCTTGATCGCATGCTTAGCAAGGGGGTTATCACAAAAGAAGAACACGATGAGGCGCTCGCAGCGGCTATCGATATTTTTCCGCCGCGACATGATATTCAAGCTCCTCATTTTGTCTTTCATGTGCTGAGCGAGGGAGAGGGGGAGTATCCCGGGATTCGTGAGGGGGGATTCGTGATTCACACGACGTTGGATCCAACGCTTCAGCGCTTTGCGGAAGAAACGATCCGTCGGCGTTTATCGCGTTTGGCGGACGAGCATGTGACGGATGGGGCATTACTCGCTCTGGATCCACGTACGGGAGATGTGTTGGCCTACGTGGGGAGTCGCGATTATTTTGATCCTTCTATCCAAGGTCAGGTGGACATGGTTCAGGCCAGACGCCAACCCGGCTCCGCGCTCAAACCATTTTTATATTTTCAAGCCTTCCAACAGGGGTTTACGCCCGCCAGCGTCATCGCGGATGTTCCGGTTCGCTTTTCTACGAGCGAAGGAAAAAGCTACTACCCGCGTAATTACGGCTATCAATACCATGGCCCCGTATCTCTGCGCGAAGCGTTAGGGAGTTCGCTCAATATCCCGGCGGTGAAGCTCTTGGATACGTTAGGAATATCCTCTTTTGTGGGGACCTTGGGACGATTTGGCATCCGGTTTCCGGAATCACCGGATCACTACGGCCTTAGCCTTGTCTTGGGCGGAGGAGAGACAACCCTTGCAGATGTCACGCAGGCGTATGCGAGCCTGGCGCGATATGCGAAATCCGTTCCTCCGAGAACAATCCTTGAGGTACGTGATCAAAAGAATAAACAACAGGTCATTCAGGGTGCGCCAAAACAAGTGCCTCTATTTCCTCTCGCGCCTCAGGCGGAGCAAGCGGCTTGGCTTGTCACAAATGTCCTATCTGATGTTCAGGCCCGCTTCATTTCGTTTGGAGAAGCGAATCTGTTAGATATGGGGAAGGCTGTCGCCGCTAAAACGGGCACGACCAAAGATTTTCGGGATAATTGGGCGTTTGGGTATACGCCGGATCTGGTCATTGGGGTGTGGGTGGGAAATGCCGATAACACCGCGATGCAAGGAGTGTCTGGGATAACAGGAGCGGTGCCTATCTTGCATGACGTGATGCAGTTTGCCTTACAAAATGAGAAAGACGTAGTCTGGCCTCCGGTAAAGGGAATCGTGACCAAGCAGATCTGTATTCCTTCGGGAAAGCTTGTGAGTGAAGTGTGTCCTAAGTCACGCCGCGAACGGTTTATCAGCGGAACGGAACCAACAGAAGTGGATGATTGGTATCAGCGGGTGGATCTTGATGCCAAGACGGGATTCATCGCGACGAACGCGTGTCGGACGCAGATGATGCGGAAGACGTTCTTCCATCCTCCGCCTGAGTATGACGCCTGGATCGCCACCAAGTCATTCGAGCGTATGCCTACCAAAGATTGTGAGGGACGGAGCGTGTCATCTGATCCATCACGAACCATTCTCTCTCCGCTGGATGGGGATCAGTTCGAACAAGCTACATCCTATCGAGCAGAATCAGCCGCCATTCCCTTTATTGCCGGCGGGGGGAGTGGGGATCGCTATCGTTGGAAATTGAATGGCCGAATCATCGAAGCAAATACGCCAACCTACTTCTGGAAGCCTGAGCCGGGAACCTTCACACTGGAGCTTGAGGGGGCGAGTCGCGCCGTTCAGTTTTCCGTGCAATAATAAAGACAACTAACCCATCTTTTTCTCTTATGTCACTTTCTTTTCAGACCGTGGTCGGTGCGATCAAACAGCATGCCAAAAAAGCCCTGCTGGGCCTCGCTGTGCTTGTTGTTGCCGGTGTCGGATATGTGGTCGCGAGTCCGGCTCCGAGTGCGCAGGGCGCTCTCAAGGGCCATACGGTCCAAATTTCTCGCAATGGCGTCATCCGTGTGCTCTTTTCGCAATGGATGCAGCACCCAAGCACGGAACGGGCATTCCGTATTTCACCGGCGCTCGATGGTTCCTTTGTGTGGAAGGGGAAGGAGCTTGATTTTGTTCCAAAGACTGAATTTGAAAAAGGGAAAACGTATGAGGTGGTCGTGAGCACACAGGCCAAGAGTCTGTTCTGGAAAAACCTTACGGAAGAATATCGTCAATCATTCTCGATCATCGATTTTCCAGAAGTGTCTGTCGTTGCTCCCGTGGATAAAAGTATTATTCAGCAAGATCAGATCCTCACGGTGTTATTTGATCGACCTCTCCGCGTGTTAACAGGTGATCTTCGGGTTCCTGAGATGTTGCGCATGAACCCTGCGGTTAAGGGAGAGTATCATTGGTTAGGAACAAGTGGGTTTGAATTTGTGCCAGAAAATGGATGGCCCGCCTCAACGAACTTCACCATCACGATTCCGGCCGGAACAAAAATGGCAGACGGCGGTTCGACGGTTCAGGATAAAACCTGGGGGTTTTCCACCCCAGCCCTCACTGTGGCCCTTTCCGGTTCCTACGAACATCATAAACCAAAGCAGCCGGTAAAGCTGGCCTTTAATTACGTTGTCGATCCGGCGGCGCTCGCAAAGAGTCTTGTGATTCAGGTCGATGAGAAGAATCGTCTCTCAAGTGCGGATTTTGAAATAACCACCGATAAAGACGATCCAAAAGTAGTCTCCATTCTTCGCAAACAAGATTTTGAGTTGGGAGATGCGTACACGTTTAAGCTCTCGAAGGGAGAGACGCTTGGTCTTGGTCCACTTGGCTTGGAGCAGGACTGGCAGGGTACGGCATTCATGGATGAGAAAGAATTCAAGCTCCTGAGCTCCTATCCGAATGAGGCAAGCAATAAATACGTCGATGAAGCGGTCTCGCTGTGTTTTAACAATCCTGTTGATACAGGGACAGCGAAGGCGAGTGTAGAAATCACCCCTCCTCTGGAGAATCTGGAGATGTCTCCTTATGCATATCTGCCTAACGGGTGTGCAAACCCTGATGCGACCATGATGATAAACGGTCGTTTTAAGCCTTCCACGGCGTATACGATCACGCTCAAAACTTCGTTGGCAGATATTTACGGCCAAAAACTTCCGGCTGACCGCGTTATCCACTTCACGACCAATCCCTATCGTTCCACGTTTAGTTTATCGACGTACAGTATTTACGGTGTCCTCGCTTCACACCTTCCCCGTATTTACCAATTACGGACGATGAACTGGGAAAAACCGGTTGATGTGACCGTGTCCAATAGCACATTCGAGGGATATGTCGCAGGAGGAACAGCGGGGGCGGAAAAGGGGAGAAAGACGTTCGATACCCAAGCGCCCTTAAATACGGCTAAAATTCTCGATGTTGATCTAGACCAAGTAGCTGGCCAAAAGCTCGCCAACGGATATTACGTCCTTGCGGTAAATCCTCACGCGATAGACAAGATTCAGCCTCAGTCACGTGCCCTCGTGATTACCGATACGGCCCTTACGGTAAAACGTGATCGTGCCGGCAAGATTCTGGTCTGGGCGAATGACCTAAAAACCGGAGCAGTCGTTCCTGATCTCGCTGTTCGTGTCTGGTCATTTCCATCCAGTAACTACGATCGGACCAATCTACGAAAACTGGCCGAAGGAAAAACAAATGCACAGGGGATCGCTGCTTTATCGACCGATGCCACCACGAATTTGCAGGATATCATCGTGGAGGGATCGGGTGGAGGTCGTTTGGGATATGTGGAAACGGATTGGAATGAGGGAATCTCTGTTTGGAATTACGGCCTCGATCGCAACTATGATCAAGGAACGAAATATCATATTGGCTACCTGTATACCGAGCGACGCATCTATCGACCCGATCAAAAAGTCTTCTTTAAGGGAGTGATGCGCCTCGATGAAGACGCGCGCCTATCATTGCCCACGGTACGCCAAGTTCAGGTAACCATCGAAGACGGACAAGGGAATCAGGTTTTTTCCGATAAGCTCCCTCTCAATGCATACGGAACGTTCAACGGAAGCTTGCAATTAGATTCATCGATGAAGCTGGGCTCGTATCGGTTGAGCGCGATCGCGAGCGATACGGATGAGGCCAAGAATTTTGAGACCTACTTTGACGTTCGCGAATATCGTCGACCGGACTTTAAAGTCGAGGCCACCGCTCCTCAAGAAACGGTCTTTGCCGGTCAGGAGATTCGTATCCCCGTCCAAGGCGCGTATTACTATGGAACCCCTCTCAAAGGCGCGAAGGTGAGCTACTCCATCACTCGCAGCAAGCTGTTCTTTCAGCCAATGCAAGGGAACTGGTGGAACGATTGGTACAGTTTTGCCCCGGATGAGGAGAGCAATTGTTATTGGTATTGTCCAAGCGCAGGGGGATTTGAGAGTGTGCAAAACGGAGATGGGGTTTTGGATGAAAAAGGAAACCTCGTTATTACTCTGCCTGCAAACCTGAGCGATTATAAAACGAGTGCCACCTACGCGGTCGATGTCACCGTGACCGACGTGAATCAACGCACGGTTTCCTCGCGTCTCGAATTTCCGGTCTATAAAGGTCAGTATTATGTTGGCATCCGTGCGGATTACGCCTCCGGTTGGAACGCACCAAATGCAGATTTTGAACTCGTGAGTGTGAATGTTGATGGATCAGCGCGCGCGAACGTGAACACGACGATCAAATTCTATAAACGCGTCTGGAACAATAACGGAAAGGTAGGGCTCGATGGAAACACCACCTATGACTGGCAAAAGAACGACACCTTGCTGGAAACAAAAACCGTGACTACGGATGGACAAGGGAAGGCCCGTGTCTCATTCGGCACGCAACAAGATGGAGAATATGTAGCGATCGCCGAATCGCGCGATAGTCGCGGGCAGCAGATCACCTCTTCCGTATCGCGCTACGTGTACCGTGGTAGCGGAGAATCTGTCCGTACCTCTGATGACCATCAGATGAAGATCGTCCAAACCAAGGCGAGTTATGAAGTGGGGGACACAGCGATCTTAGCGGTGCAAACCCCGTACGAAAACACGAAAGCCTTAGTCACGATCGAGCGTAATACAATCCGAGAGTATCGAGTGATTGATTTAGGGAGTAAGCAGCGCACCGTCGAGGTAAAAATCACGGACGCAGACACCCCAAATATCTACGTCTCCGTGTTGGCGGTAAAGGGTGGAGGTGAGAATGGGATCCCGGAATTCCGTTTGGGGTACGCAAATCTACAAGTAAATACGACCAAAAAGATCTTGAACCTGACCGTGACGCCGGATCGCGAAGCGCATCGACCGGGCGAATCCGTGACCCTCTTTGTTGAATCCAAAAACAGCGCAGGAGCTCCGGTCTCCGCTGAAGTCTCATTGGCTGTTGTCGATGAACGGGTGATCGCGTTGCTTGGGAATATCGACAAAGATATTTTGGGTAAGTTCTGGTTCCCACGCCTCCTAGGCGTCGACACGGGTCAATCGCTCACCATGCTCGTGAAAAAAGTCTTTTTCTCTCCTACCGAAGGTGGTGGTGGCGGGAAGGGGGATGGAGGGAGTGGCCCGGCGGTCCGTGGAAATTTTCAGGATACCGCCTATTGGAATGCGACGGTCGTAACGGGTGCAGACGGAAAAGCGCAAGCCACCTTCAAGCTGCCGGATAATCTCACGGCGTGGAATGTGCTCGCGATTGGAGAAACAAAAAATACGGAAGTAGGGCATGCGCAGACAAAATTGATCACGCGTCGCGAGCTCATGGCAGAACCTCTGTTGCCCCGCATTCTACGTAAGCAGGATACCGTCACCGTGGGCGCAACCGTGGTGAATGCCACTGAGAAAGAGCTGGATGCTCAAGCTGTGCTCAAGGCGGACGGGGTAGCGATCAAAGATAATGGAACGCGCACGGTTCATCTCAAGCCGCAAGAACGCGCGGTCGTGCGCTGGACGATCAGCGTCCCCACCTCTGGGACGCAGGCGAAGTTTACGGTAACGGTCAATGGAGGCGGGTATCAAGATGGATTTGAAATGAAGGTGCCGATCCTGGATTTCTCCGTCCCGGAAGTGGTATCCGCTTCAGGGATCTTAGAAAAGAACGTCACCGAACAGCTGCAAATCCCTGACGGAATCTTGCCCGACCGAGGCCAAGTAGATATCTCTGTCCAGCCAAATATCGGCAACAGTTTACAGGCCGGCCTTGAGTACCTGGTTCACTACCCATACGGATGTTCCGAACAAAAAACCAGCGGCTTGTTAGCGAACTTGATGTATGTCGAATTAGGAACATTAGGCGTCAGTAAACCAAGTGAGGATGTGTTGCGAGCGGCGGGACAAAATGTGCGTGACGCCATCAAGATTTTGCTGGCTACGCAACATGGTAATGGAGGCTGGGGCTTTTGGCCGGAGTACGACTATGACTACCCATGGCTCACGGGATATGTCATGTGGGGATTAACCCAGGCGCAGCAAGCCGGCTTCGAAGTGGATGCAGCGGCATTGGATCGGGCGGATCAGTTTCTCCGTGAAGCCTTACGAAACAATGGCGCCGTCCGTACGTTATCAGACGCTGAGCGCGCGCAGATCTTGTTCATGTTGTCGGAGCGGAACACCAAGGACCTGTCCGGATATGCATCGGCACTCTATGAACGTCGCAGTACTCTGCCAGAATTCGCGAAGCTATTCCTCGCGATGGCGTATACAAACTTAGATGGTCGAACCACCACCTCTGTACACGCAACCGAGCTCATAAACAACGTAAAAAACAAGGTCATCTACCTCAACCCAAGCACGGCTTATGTAAAAGAACAGGTAGGGTACGAGGATCTGCTCAGCTCAGATTTGCGCACCACCAGCCTGTACCTGCAGGCATTGCTGCGCATCGATCCAAAGAATGTGGAAGTAGAACGGTTGTTACGCTACCTCGTCCAAAATCGGAAAGATGGGTATTGGTACACAACCAACGACACGGCCCTGACGCTCCTGAGTTTAGTGCAGTACGCACGCGCGAATCCGGTTGATCAGTCCACGGCCATGGTCTCCCTGTATCTCGACAATCAATTGAAGGACACGCTCAAGTTTGCGCAAGGGGACGTGTCTGCGGCACAAACCAAAGTCCTTCCGTTGAGTGAGCTCTCAAAAACAGGAGCAGATCATCAAATCGGTCTAGAGAAGGATTCGGACAAGCGCTACTTCTATGATATCAACATGAAGGTGTATCGAGAGATACAGGATATTGAACCATTCGATAACGGCATGACGGTAGTCGCAGACGTCTATGCGTTAACAGATGCGAAGAACCAACAGCCGCTCACGGAAGTCAAACAAGGAGAGAACGTATTGGTACGAATGAAAGTGCTTGTGCCAAAACGCCGCCGCTATGTCGCGCTCGAGTATCATTTACCGGCTGGGTTAGAGGGGATCGACTTCAGTCTCAAGACCAGTCCTCAGACCATCGCCGGCAAAGAGCAGCAATGCTATCCGGATTGGCAAGGCAAGCAGCGCTGTTTAGGGGATAGTGATACATCGTGGTGGTGGGAAAACATCTGGCGCCATATCGAGTATCGCGATGATCGCGTCTTCTTGTTCGCAGACACGCTCGAGCCGGGAGTCTATGAATACAGCTTCATTGCCCAGGCCACGACTCCAGGGGAGTACCGCGTCCCTCCTACTCGCGTCTACGAGTTCTACAACCCAACCTCAAACGCGCACAACGAAGGGAAGGTGTTTAAGGTGATAGAGAAATAGGCTAATATAAGGTCAAAAACACAAGAGGACGCTCCTAGGGGCGTCCTCTTGTCTTCAGGGAAGCGAAATGTTAGGATTGTGCGGCTACCACATTCCGGGGTAGCTCAGCGGTAGAGCAGTGGACTGTGAACATACGGTATTCTACGATTGGTGCATGCCGATCAAAGATCGCCGGTCCTATGCCCAACGTGCCGATTACCTTAAGAAGGCGGTTATAAAGCGTCGCAAGAAAATCCGTGAAATGGCGGTTTCCTATAAAGGGGGCCAATGCCAAATCTGCGGATACAGTCGGTGCCATGCCGCACTTGAGTTCCATCATCCAGATCCAACCAAGAAAGACTTTAGTATTTCTGCGGATGGATCTACCAGATCATGGAAGCGGGTGCAGGCAGAGATCGAAAAATGTGTTCTTGTGTGCGCAAACTGTCATCGAGAGGTGCACGCGGGTATTACGCAGCTTTCTCGAGTAATCGAGATTGAACTTGAGGTGAATTGCTGGAAGCCTGTCATCGTCAATCGAACGATCAAGGTAATCAGCAGCCAAGCCCCGTCATCACGTAGTGATTTTACGGGGAAGGTTCAGAGACTATCCCTTCGGGGAGTAGGGCTGACTCGAAGAGTCGGTTCGAAGCGCCTCACTTCGATAGCGTTATCGAAGAAGATATAGTCCATTCCTTGTGGAAACACGAGGGGAAAATGTAATCCATTGGTCCAGGGTTCGAATCCCTGCCCCGGAGCCAACAAAAAAATGCCTAAACAAAGGCGTTTTTTGTTTTTCGTGCCAATATC